>NZ_JAWRXS010000463.1:0-261 GCF_046534915.1 Burkholderia sp. SIMBA_051
GTTCGATGTGCAGGATCTGCTCGTCGAGGGCTAACAGCCTTGATAGCTGATCTTGCAGCCTGTCGATTAACATGGCTGGCTCTTGATCGGCGATCGATGCGAGCGATGCTTTGGCCGCGTCAATTGAGGCACGCCGGCCTTGCGGCAGGATCACGCCAAACTCGTACAGCAGGCCGCGCAACTGGTTCACCTGCATCACGCGGAATCTCACGAGTTGCTGGCGCATCCGGTGTAAAGCAAGCATGGCCTGCTGATCCTCCG
>NZ_JAWRXS010000464.1:0-261 GCF_046534915.1 Burkholderia sp. SIMBA_051
ATGAAGTCGTCGCAACCGTTCGAGACATCGAGGCCAGTCTGTTCTCCGCAAGTTCAAGCGCCAAGGCTTTGATCTGCGAGATGAACGGCGAGCCGATCGGCTTTTGCGTCTACTTCTTCTCCTATTCGACGTGGCTCGGCAAGCAAGGGCTTTATCTGGAAGACCTGTACGTGTCGCCGACCTCGCGCGGCAGCGGCGCGGGCAAACAGATGTTGCGCCACCTCGCCCGCATTGCCTGCGACACCGGCTGCGGCCGCTTCG
>NZ_JAWRXS010000465.1:0-260 GCF_046534915.1 Burkholderia sp. SIMBA_051
CGGCAAGGTCAGCAGCGGCCCGATCCCGCCGACATAGAAGATCTGCCGCCAGCCCTCGGCGCCCGGGCTGACGATGCCGATCACGGCCGCGAGCGCCGCGCCGAAAGGCATGCCGCAGTACATTGCGCCGACCGCCGTGCTGCGCTGTCGGGGCGGCGCTGCCTCCGCGCACAAGGCGATCAGGTTCGGCATCGCCGCGCCGAGGCCGAGGCCCGTGAGAAAGCGCGCGACGAGCAGGCTCTGCAGATCCCACACCTGGG
>NZ_JAWRXS010000466.1:0-260 GCF_046534915.1 Burkholderia sp. SIMBA_051
CTTTGCGCTCTGCGCATCTTGCTGTTGGGACGCTTGAGCGTCAGTTTGCTGGTGAGAGTGTTGACTGGCTGTCTGCTTATGATGTGCCGCTGCGGAAGGGGATCGATACGTTTCGTGCTTTCGTCGAGCGCTGGTATACCGGTGAGTTGCAGGACATCATCTTTTATCCCGAGCAGACGCCGGGGATTCGGCGCATGATCAGCGCCGTGCTGGCCGGTTATGCGTGGGATGAGACGAATCCTTTTGTTGCGGATCCTGTG
>NZ_JAWRXS010000467.1:0-260 GCF_046534915.1 Burkholderia sp. SIMBA_051
ATGACGCGCGACACCGTCGGCCAGTCGATGAAGGAAGCGCGGCGTCTCGTGGATGCACTGTCGTGGGCGGCCGTGCTGCCGCAGATGCTCGGCATGCTCGGCCTCGTGTTCTCGGACGCGGGCGTCGGCAAGGCAGTCGCGCACGTGACGACGGCTTACATCAGCCTCGACTACCGGCTGATCGCGGTGGCCGTCTACTGCATCGGCATGGCGCTCTTCACGATGGTGATGGGCAACGGCTTCGCCGCGTTCCCGGTGAT
>NZ_JAWRXS010000468.1:0-260 GCF_046534915.1 Burkholderia sp. SIMBA_051
CACGCTGTCGTTGCTTCTCGTCGTCAGTTTGTGGCGCTGGTAGAGGCACTGGTACCGGCACTTTCTTGAGTTCCCCATTGCAATCGCTTACATCAATAACTGTCATGCGATTTTTATAGTCACCCGCAATTTTCTGATATGCATCTTCTTGGCCTTCATTCCATGTATCGCCGGGAAATTTTACTTCTACCAGCCGAAGCATATTGTCAACATGGGACGCGCCATCACGATCGACGGTGCCGCGACCGGGCCAGCGGTCC
>NZ_JAWRXS010000469.1:0-260 GCF_046534915.1 Burkholderia sp. SIMBA_051
GTGCGCGCGGCGCCTCACACGAGGCGCGCGGCGCGCGGACTACTTATGCGGCCTGCTCGCCGCGCGACGCGCGTTCGAACGCGTCGAGGAACGGCCGCAGCGCGGCGCGCTTGAGCTTGAGCGCCGCCTGATTGACGACGAGGCGCGACGAGATCGGCATGATCTCTTCGACTTCGGCCAGATTGTTGGCGCGCAGCGTGCCGCCGGTGCTCACCAGGTCGACGATCGCGTCGGCGAGGCCGACGAGCGGCGCCAGTTCC
>NZ_JAWRXS010000470.1:0-260 GCF_046534915.1 Burkholderia sp. SIMBA_051
CTTCCCGGTCGCTTCGGCGCCGCCGACGCGCGCCGGCACGAAGTCGGACGAATGCAGGCTCGAGCTGTGCGCGGAATCGATCGCGCCTTCGAGAATCTGCGCCCAGTTGCACGGCAGCAGCGCCTTCGCGATGCTCACGCGGGTATCGGCGGTCGGCGCCCAGGCTGGCGGCACGAACGCGGGGATGGCGTCTTGCGGGCCCATGTACGCCCACACCATGCCGCCCCATTCCTGCACAGGATAGGCCTTGTGCTTGACCT
>NZ_JAWRXS010000471.1:0-260 GCF_046534915.1 Burkholderia sp. SIMBA_051
GGAGAAGGAGAAGGAGAAGGGCAAGCTCCTATTGGTTCAAAAGCAACTGTTGAAAGCGCCAAGTGGCTGGATATCGACATAGAAGTGGCAGTCGAACTTCAAATGGACTGGACCCTTGAAGGAGCGCAAAAAGAAATAGAAGAAAAGGTTAAATCGCTATTAAAATCAATCGCATTTGAAAAGAGTACCATTCGAATGTCCGCATTAAACGATATTCTGTACCATTCAGAAAGCGTGTCAGATTATGCAAACGTCTTACT
>NZ_JAWRXS010000472.1:0-260 GCF_046534915.1 Burkholderia sp. SIMBA_051
GCGCACGGCCACGGCGCAACTGCGCCGGACGCTCGCGAGCGTGAACGCGCTGGCCGATTATCTCCAGCGCCATCCGGAATCGATCGTGTGGGGCAAGCCTTCGGGTCAGTGAAGGCGACGTGAGTCAATCATCCGCGCGCCGTCAACTCGACGCCAGATAGCGTTGCGGCGATTCGCCCGTCACCTGGCGGAACATGACGATAAACGCGCTCGCGCTGCGATAACCGAGATCTTTCGCGACCTGCGCTACCGAATGCCCG
>NZ_JAWRXS010000473.1:0-260 GCF_046534915.1 Burkholderia sp. SIMBA_051
GTCATCCACGCGCTGTCAATGAAAGACTGCTCATGCCACTGCCGGAACGAAGATTCAGAATCGCTGCCGCCGTTCGCGATGCTGGTCAGGACAGGCCAGATAGTCGGCCAGCCAATCGCGGGAAAGGCGGCAAGAATCTGTAGGCCGAAGGCGTCCAGAAATCGCCAAAGGATGGCGAGTGCCACAATAACAACGACAAGCGACGTCGCCGTCGAACAGACGGATGCGAAGCTGGCTCCAATCGCATGGGAGATCCACAG
>NZ_JAWRXS010000474.1:0-260 GCF_046534915.1 Burkholderia sp. SIMBA_051
GTGCAGCGGGATTCTCCCGACGTGGGCCTGTACGTCAGCCGTCCATTTTTGCCGAAGATCGCCGGCAAGGAAGTCAGCATCGCGTTGAGCCGGCGTATCTCCCGGCCGGACGGCAGCTTCGGCGGCGTGGTCGTCGGCACCATGCGCCTGAGTTATTTCCGCGGCCTGTTCGCCGATATGAATCTCGGCCCGGGCGGCTCGATGGCGTTGATGCTGAGCGACGGCACGATGCTGATGCGACGACCCTACGATCCAAAAAT
>NZ_JAWRXS010000475.1:0-260 GCF_046534915.1 Burkholderia sp. SIMBA_051
CCGGCGACGAAGGCATCGTGCTGCAAATCTGGAATCGCAACGGCGTATTGATGTATTACTCGCGTCCGCGTGCGCCGCTTGCGCCGCGCGCCGAACTCGGCTTTTCGACCGAACGTACGGAACGCGGCGAGTGGCGGGTGTACGGCGCGATCGTCGGCGATAACGTCGTGCAACTGGCGCAGCCGCTTTCCGTGCGCAACCGGCTTGCGGCCGACGTCGCGCTGCGCACGCTGTGGCCGTTGATCGTGCTGCTGCCGCTG
>NZ_JAWRXS010000476.1:0-260 GCF_046534915.1 Burkholderia sp. SIMBA_051
GAGGGACATCGCGCGCTACTGGTGACGGTGGTGAAGACGTGGGGCTCGTCGCCGCGTCCCGAGGGCGCGATGCTCGCGGTGCGCGACGATGGACTCGTGGTGGGGTCGGTATCGGGCGGTTGCATCGAAGACGATCTGATCGACCGCGTGCGGCAAAGGGGCATCGAACAGACGCGCCCCGAGGCGGTGAAGTACGGCATCACGGCGGAAGAGGCGCATCGCTTCGGCCTGCCTTGCGGCGGCACGATCCAACTGGTGCT
>NZ_JAWRXS010000477.1:0-260 GCF_046534915.1 Burkholderia sp. SIMBA_051
GGCTAGGCATGCAGCGAATAGTGGACTTCGTTGCTGGCATCAGGTACATGCGCGAGGTTGAGCAACAGACTTGTGTGTAATGGAATGGGCTTAGGTGCCTCTTTCTTCGACATTGAGTCCACGCTGTTTAGGAACGACTAGGCGGGTTTACCAGTGGGAAGCCCGTTTCCTCGAATTACGCAAGCGACTGCTCGCGCGCGGCGGCAAGGTGAGCAACGTCGCACACAGCCAAGTGTGCATGCGCAATGTGGGGCAGCCGC
>NZ_JAWRXS010000478.1:0-260 GCF_046534915.1 Burkholderia sp. SIMBA_051
GCAGGTCGAGCTGATTGTCGCGATCGGCGCCGGCGCGTGCGCGCGGCAGCTTTTCGAGGATCGCGTTCAGGCGCACCTGTGCGTCGTCGATCTTCGCCGACAGCCCATCGCGTTCGGCCTGCAGCGCGTTACGCTCTTCGCGCACCTGCTCGAGTTCCGTGCGCGTGGCTTCGCATTGCGCTTGAAGTTGTGCGAGTTGCTCTTCGAGCGCCACGCGTGCTTCGTGATGGCGCTGATTGATCTCGATCAGCCGCCCGATG
>NZ_JAWRXS010000479.1:0-260 GCF_046534915.1 Burkholderia sp. SIMBA_051
GGGCGCGTTGAGCGGCGATCCTTCGGTGCCGTTGCCCCCCACTCCCTCCATATCCGGAGGATTGAAGTGGGGCGCTTTAGCTTATCGGCGCAACGACCGCTTATGTCGTATGCCTATCGCCGACCATGCCCCGACAAGCGCTTGGAATGGTCGACTTCCCTTTGCGGCGATCGCACGCTTCTCGACCAGATGCCATGAGCAAAAAGCAGCCAGCAGTGTCATCGGATAGGACGCTGTAAATAGCTGCGTCGGCGTGATGG
>NZ_JAWRXS010000480.1:0-260 GCF_046534915.1 Burkholderia sp. SIMBA_051
TAGATCGGAATGACGATGCACGGAGCGAAGCTCATCACGCGGGCTCCCGATACACGATCACACCGGACGCGCAGTCGCGGCCGCTCAGCCGATAACTGAACTGCACACGCCGGCGCGCGGCGTCGTGAGCCAGCGTGAGATCGAGCACCGCGCCGGGCGGCACCGGCGCCATGAACTTCAGGCGGTCGATCGACGCAACCGCGCTGACGGCCGGCAGATGATCGGCGGCGAGACGCATTGCCCAATCCACCTGCACCACG
>NZ_JAWRXS010000481.1:0-260 GCF_046534915.1 Burkholderia sp. SIMBA_051
GGCCATATCGAGCTGAAGCGGCGCGGCGGCGACATCACGATCGAAGTGGGACGCGGCTTCGCGCCGCTCGGCATCACCGACGTCAATGCGCGCGCGGACTTCAGCGGCGGCAACCAGTTGAACGCGACCGTGCATGCGCAGGCGAGCCGCATCGGCGTGGTCGACGCGTCCGCGCACACGACGCTCGTGCCGCGCGACGGCGTGCTGGCAGTCAACGACGAAGGGCCGCTGTCGGGCTCGATCAACGCGAACGTGCCGTC
>NZ_JAWRXS010000482.1:0-260 GCF_046534915.1 Burkholderia sp. SIMBA_051
CGACATCGCGCTCGAAGTGAAGCATCTGAACGCCGGTCCACTCGTCAAGGACGTAAGCTTCACGCTGCGCAAAGGCGAGATATTGGGCTTTGCAGGCCTGATGGGCGCGGGCCGCACGGAAGTCGCGCGCGCGGTATTCGGCGCGGACCCGATCGAGTCAGGCGAAATATTCGTGAAAGGCGTAAAGGCGCTTATCAAGAGACCCTGCAATGCCGTCGCGCACAGCATTGGCTATCTCTCCGAAGACCGCAAACGCTTCG
>NZ_JAWRXS010000483.1:0-260 GCF_046534915.1 Burkholderia sp. SIMBA_051
GTCAATGAAGACGGCGTGGTCGGCCAGGTCACGCGTGTGTTCCCCTTGCAGGCGGAGGTGACGCTCCTCACCGACAAGGATCAGGCGGTGCCCGTGCAGATCGTGCGCACCGGTTTGCGCAGCGTGATTTACGGTACGCCGAAGGGCGATACGCTCGATCTGCGTTTCGTGCCGATCAGCGCCGACGTGCAAACCGGCGACGAACTCGTCACCAGCGGACTCGACGGCATTTATCCGCCGGGGCTGCCGGTCGCCAAGGT
>NZ_JAWRXS010000484.1:0-260 GCF_046534915.1 Burkholderia sp. SIMBA_051
CGTATCATACACACGATTACACAACCTCGCTAGAGTGGAATTTGCTGCTGTGGGTGACGGCGCCTGGAAACCGGGCGCAAGTGCCACCGCTGGTGCAGCAAAAACCTCGTTGGGGAAAAGGAAGATTTGATCGCTTGCGGCGGACTAATGCCACTTGGCCGGATGGCCTATGGAGGAGGAGAAAGGCGAGCGCGAGTGCGCGAGGGGATTGAAAAAAGGAAAGGGCTCGTCGTGGCGACGAGCCCTTTTTTCGATGGTTT
>NZ_JAWRXS010000485.1:0-260 GCF_046534915.1 Burkholderia sp. SIMBA_051
GGGCTGGATGTAGGTGACAGGCCGGAGATCGTCCGGCCCCCGTGTGACAGAGCGCTTAGCGAGAGGCACGCATGGCTTCCAGCAGCATGAACTTCGACGTAACCAAACTTCCGATCATGACGATCTACGATTTCCCCAAAGGACCCTATCCGACACGCGTCCGTATCGCCCTGGCCGAGAAGGGGCTGCGATCGCGCGTCGAGTTCGTGATGGTCGACCTTTACAAAGGGGAGCACAAAAGGCCCGAGTTCATCTCCGAG
>NZ_JAWRXS010000071.1:0-403 GCF_046534915.1 Burkholderia sp. SIMBA_051
CTTCCAGTTTGGCGAGGTAGGCTCGCCAGAGTTCATCCTGGCGGACCGCCATGTCGTACAGCAAATCCCACGAATAGATGCCGGTGGCGTGGCCGTCCGAGAAAGTCGGCTGCAACGCATAGTTGCCGACGCCTTCGAGCATCGTGATCGTCACCTCGCGCTTGCCGGTTTGCAGCGTTTCCTGGCCGGGCCCGTGACCCTGCACTTCCGCCGAAGGCGAATACACGCGCAGCAGTTCGAACGGCAGGCGATACGATTCGCCGTTTGCATACTGCAATTCGAGCACGCGCGATTTCGAATGCAGGACGACGCCGGTCGGCACCGGTGTATCGGGGGTCAGTCCGCTCATGATGGCCTCAAAAGAAAACGCCGGGCCGCCCCAAGATGTCGCCCCGTCGCGGAG
>NZ_JAWRXS010000486.1:0-260 GCF_046534915.1 Burkholderia sp. SIMBA_051
CCCTCAGCACGACGCGCACCGGCGGCACGCCGTACGGCGCGTCGCACGTGTCGCCGCACGAGCGCAGCGCCGCCGGGGGGCTGTCGGCCGACGAGAAGACGCTCGCGGCGTCGCTCGGCGTGAGGCTGGCCCGCGCAGCCGCGGCCCTGGCCGCCGCCGAGGCCGCATGAGCGGGCCCACGCCCGCACCCGCCGCGGTCGCGGCCCGGCCGGGCTACGCGCTGGCCGCGGCCGCATGCCTCGCGGCGCTGATCGTGCTCT
>NZ_JAWRXS010000487.1:0-260 GCF_046534915.1 Burkholderia sp. SIMBA_051
CCTCTACAACCAGTCGCTCAACCAGTTCGAGTTCCACAAGGGACCGATCTTCGCCTCCGTGGTGCTGGCCGACGAGATCAACCGCGCGTCGCCGAAAACGCAGAGCGCGCTGCTCGAGGTCATGGAGGAGGGCAAAGTCACGGGCGACGGCGAGAGCTACCCGGTCGGCCGCCCCTTCATGGTCATCGCCACGCAGAACCCCGTCGAGCAGGCCGTAACCTACAAGCTGCCCGAAGCCCAGCTCGACCGTTTCATTATCA
>NZ_JAWRXS010000488.1:0-260 GCF_046534915.1 Burkholderia sp. SIMBA_051
GTTGCCGATGACGTCGGAATTCTGCACGGACTTCCAAGCGGCAATGAGGAAGTCCTTGAGGATGGCGTCGCCTTGCCCATGTCCCTCACGCGGATTGAGCAGCCACTGCAACATCTGCGAATGCTGGGTTTCTGAAGGCGTCAGGATGTCGAAAACATCATTCGCCCTTTTCAGCGCCTCAATCGCGCGCCCGGTGTTGGGGTCGCTGACGAAATTGTGAAAATCCTCGTGCGAATACGACGCTGTCTTGCTGGCTTTCA
>NZ_JAWRXS010000489.1:0-259 GCF_046534915.1 Burkholderia sp. SIMBA_051
GCCGCTCGGCGAGATCGTCGCGGCCGGCTACGCCGAGGCCGACGTCGCGCGGGTGACGCGGCTCATCAAGATCAACGAATACAAGCGCCGCCAGGCGCCGATCGGCATTCGCGTCACGCACCGGGCATTCGGACGCGACTGGCGCTATCCGATCACGTCGCGCTTCACCGAGCGGGTCGACTGACCGGCGCCCGGCTTAGCCCTGATTAGCGCCTACTAGCGCTTACAATCGGGATCGCGATTCTGCATCCAAACGAGC
>NZ_JAWRXS010000490.1:0-259 GCF_046534915.1 Burkholderia sp. SIMBA_051
GTCGATCCAGCACCCGTTGTCCGTCTACCAGCAATTACTGACCGAGGTGCGCGCATGAACTTGCAGCAGGAACGCATCGACGGGCACTGCCAAAGCCTGAAGCTCGAGGGACTCATGCACCGATACGTCGCTCTGGCCAGCGACGCGGCGGCCAAGCAATGGAGGTTCCTCGACTTCCTCGAGAACGCGCTCGCGCACGAACGAGAGACGAGGCAAGTTCGTTCGCGGCAAACACTGGTGCGCATGGCCGGGTTTCCCG
>NZ_JAWRXS010000072.1:0-401 GCF_046534915.1 Burkholderia sp. SIMBA_051
CGCCACGCGTAGATCGCATCCTCGAAGTTGCCGGCGATCGCGAAGCCGAGCGTGAGCGCGGGCACCGCGATAGACGGCATCGCCACATGATGTTCGAGCAGGTTGCAATAGCCGCAGGCGCCGAATGCGTCGTCGTGCGAAAGATGCGGCGCCGCCGATGCGGGTTGCAGCGCCGAGCACAGCGCGGCGTCGGGCTGCTGCGCCTGATGCGCGGCAACCAGTTGGCTCACGAGCGGCGCGAGCACGAACGCAATGACGAGCGTGTGGAAAATCAGCGCGATGGGTCCGTTCTTTCCCATGATGTTCTCACTCGGCGGGCCGATGAATTAACCCAGGCTTCTGGTGTACTTGCGTTCCAGAACCCGGTAGTAAGTGAGCATCACGATCAGATTCGCGACCAG
>NZ_JAWRXS010000491.1:0-259 GCF_046534915.1 Burkholderia sp. SIMBA_051
GCGGGCGCGCCGAGGCTGGCGGCTGCCAGCAGGATGGCGCGGACGAAGGGCGAGGACGGGAAGGAATGAGTCATACGAACAAAGCGCAATAGCCCGGAGGCCGGAAGGAAGCCGCCTCAGGCGGCGGGCGTGGAATCTTTCAGCCACGGCAGGAAGCCGCGCAGGAAGCGGCTGGTGGCCGGCATGAAATAACTGCCGTGGTGGTACATCGGATCGAGCGAGGTGACGATCAGCCGGCCCGCCGTGCTGCAGCGGTCCT
>NZ_JAWRXS010000492.1:0-259 GCF_046534915.1 Burkholderia sp. SIMBA_051
GTAAGCGATAACGGGCACCAGCGAACAGTCCGAGTTGACCAGGTCCGGGTTGGCCTCCTGCGCACGCAGCACGGAGGTGTTGACCAAGGCCTGGTTATGGCTGATGGTGATCCACTTCGGCGATGCTTCGAAAAGCGCCGAAGACAGCCGGCTGACAGCGCCCGCCAGCGACACCGTGGTTTGCACACCCGGCACCTGTTGCAGCGCCCACCCCAGGCGGTCAACCTCCATCTGTGTCTGCCATGCTTCGCAGCCGCCG
>NZ_JAWRXS010000493.1:0-259 GCF_046534915.1 Burkholderia sp. SIMBA_051
TGGCTCATCACCGGCTTCGAGCTATGCAGCAAGTCGTCGGCGAGGATCACGGCGAACGGGCTGTCGCCCACCAGTTTCTCGGCGCACAGCACCGCATGGCCCAGACCGAGCGCCTCGGCCTGGCGCACGTAAAAGCAGTCGACGTTGGCCGGTTTGATGCTGCGCACGAGGTCGAGCAGCTTCTGCTTGTTGCGCGCTTCGAGCTCGGCCTCGATTTCATACGATTTATCGAAGTGGTCTTCGATGGCGCGCTTGCTGC
>NZ_JAWRXS010000073.1:0-399 GCF_046534915.1 Burkholderia sp. SIMBA_051
CCCGGCAAAGGTCGTCGAGCGCTGGAATGCGGATGAGCCCTCGCAGTTTTTCTGGATCGATGACGCATTCGGCGTGACTCAGTACGAATCGCCTTTGGTACATGGCTGGAACCATTCTCTGGTACACGTAAGGATGATGTTGCGCCAAGGGGCCAAGATCGTCATGACCTCACGGGACTACATCTACAGCCGCGCTCGCCATGACCTCAAGGAAAGTGCCTTTCCTCTCCTAAGCGAAAGCCAGGTCGTGATCGACGTTCACAATCTGTCCGACCTCGAAAAGCAGCAGATTTTGTACGACCATCTGAAGCTCGGCAAGCAGTCTGCCGCATTCCGCTCTGATATCAAACAGCATCTGGAGTATGTGGCGGCACATCCGCGCTTCATACCGGAGACAGC
>NZ_JAWRXS010000494.1:0-259 GCF_046534915.1 Burkholderia sp. SIMBA_051
TTGTACGTGTGCCAATTGATTCTGATTACTCATCCGTATCCTCCTCATAAATAAATCTGACCTTTTTACCTTGATGCTCCCTTAGAAAGGCCTCAAGTATTCCAGCAAAATCCGATGGACCATATAAGTCTCTTTCCAAAATTGCATCTTCCCGGCATTCAGAGAGCGGACCAGCGCTCATAGCCTCTATACCATCAATAAGCAGCCTTTCACGTCTAAGTCCTTCCCATCCTTCTCCTGAAAGAATTTTCACCTCTAC
>NZ_JAWRXS010000495.1:0-259 GCF_046534915.1 Burkholderia sp. SIMBA_051
CGCTCAGCTTCGTCGAAGGCAACTCGAAAGCGGGCGACTACATCGAGCTGTATGCACCGATGAACACGCTCGTCGTGCTGACGGCGATCCAGCATCCGCTCGACACGAACCCCGAATACGCGCCGAAACCCGTAAAGCTCACACTGCGCGCCGCCGACAGCCAGGTCGCCGAAATCTGCCGCACGTCATGCGATGAAAACGCGCGCGGCTTCATCAACACCGAACGATTCTTTCTCTGAGCGGAACGCGCGCCATGGCG
>NZ_JAWRXS010000496.1:0-259 GCF_046534915.1 Burkholderia sp. SIMBA_051
CCAAGCGCTACCTCTGCTATGTGGAGCCGCAGTATGAAGCGTCGCTTTCGGAGGATTCGAAACGCAGCCTGGCGCTTCAGGGGGGCAGCTTCGATGCGGGCCAGGCGGTGGATTTCGCCAGCATGCCGGGCGCGCCAGATGCGATCCGCCTGAGGCGCTGGGACGACATGGCCAAGGTGCCAGGGCTGGCCACGCCGCCGCTGGACCACTTCCTGGAGATCGCCGAAAGCGTCTCCGGACGGGTCAAGCTGGCGGCGGT
>NZ_JAWRXS010000497.1:0-259 GCF_046534915.1 Burkholderia sp. SIMBA_051
TCGATGGACCCTGCGTCGAGCGACGGCGCGCGCGCAACGACGAGCGCGAACGCGCATAGCTACGCCGACGCGGCGCTGCGCTGGCTGCCCAATGCATACACGGCCGCCAGTGCCGACGACCTGAGCATGCTGCCCGGCACCAGCGATACGCCATCTACCGGGATGACGGGCGAAGCGACGGGCAAGCTGCTCGTCGTCGACGACAACGCCGATCTGCGTGACTACATGCGGCGCATTCTGTCGGCGGCGGGTCATGAAG
>NZ_JAWRXS010000498.1:0-259 GCF_046534915.1 Burkholderia sp. SIMBA_051
GCGCGTGCGCGCGGCGTTGGCGTCGGCCTTGCCCTACATTCACGGCGCGGTTGGGCGGTCGGCCGAATTGTGGCGCGACGTGCTCGCGCTCGCGCTGGCGTGCGGCGACGAAGCGTTTCATGCCCGCGCGCTATGGGGCCTCTGGAACACGATGATGTCCGGCGGAAACATCCACGAATCGATGAAGTACGCGAAGCGGTTCCAGCAATTCACGCAGGCACAAGCACAAGCACAAGAGAACCCGTGGCAACAGATCCTG
>NZ_JAWRXS010000074.1:0-397 GCF_046534915.1 Burkholderia sp. SIMBA_051
CTATTCCCTCGTAGTATTCGACCATCTGGCCGAGCCATTCCGCGCAGGCTGCTGGCTCCTGGATACCGTGCGTAAAGATGAATTCCGGGGTTAGGCCTGGCGAAAGTCGAGCTATACAGAGCGCCGCCTTCGCGCGGATGCGCTGCTCGTGCGGCAACGCCTCTATTTCGGTATCTGAAAAGAAGGCCTTCACGACAATTCCCCCAAAGCGTACCAGCCGATGCCCATTTCGCTCGTTACGCTGCAGGAGAGGGACTCAATTGCACCAGAGTCCATAAGCACCTCCCAATAGCCGCCCCAACGCGTCGGCACATGACGAACGACTGCGCCAGCATTTTGCTCCGGCAACTCGCCGGGACCCGATACAGCGCCAACACGCAGCCCAACTCGCAGCTCG
>NZ_JAWRXS010000499.1:0-259 GCF_046534915.1 Burkholderia sp. SIMBA_051
GCCCGGCCGCTGATCGGCGCTCACGCTCCCTGAGATGCTTTCCGACACGACGCGGCGCTTGTCGACCGAGAAGCCGGCCGCCTCGATCTCGCGTAACTGGTTCGTGGTGGTCTGGTCGGACGTACTGACGCGGGCATAAGCGAAGGTTCGGGACATATCGGGCACCCAATCTGTACGAAATAGATGTCCGAATATAAATGCCTGTCCAAAATACTTCAACCCTTACTTTCGGACAGATCGGAAAGGGGATGTCCGAAAG
>NZ_JAWRXS010000500.1:0-259 GCF_046534915.1 Burkholderia sp. SIMBA_051
CGAATGTCATGCGCCACCCGAAGCAGTGCAGCGCCAATATATCAACGGTCGATCAGCGGCCCGGTCATACGGAGGTTGTCATGCTGCAATACGTCAAGACCTTGTTGCGCGATGAACGGGGCGTCAGCTCGCTCGAATACGCGGTTCTGGCCGGCATCGTCGTGGTCGCGCTCGCGGCCGTCGGCACGGTGCTCAGCGGCAGCTCGGGGCTGTCGTCGATCTTCACGACGCTGATCAACAAGGTCTCGTCGCTGATCTG
>NZ_JAWRXS010000501.1:0-259 GCF_046534915.1 Burkholderia sp. SIMBA_051
TAGAAACGTCGCTCGGGCCGCTCACGGAGTTTTTTTCTGCGTTCTCCACGCTGTCGGCCGCAAGACCGTTCAGGCGTTGCGCGACGGTGAACAGCCGTTCGATTGCCGCCGAACTCTTGCCTGCAAGCTCACGCACGTCGGCGTCGCCGTCAAAGAGCGCGCGGCCCGCTTCATCGACGACCGTATGAACGAGCAGCTTGGTCCGCATGTTCACGGTGTCGACGCGATACTTGCCGTCGCCGTCGCGCTTCATCAGGCT
>NZ_JAWRXS010000502.1:0-259 GCF_046534915.1 Burkholderia sp. SIMBA_051
CGCCCTTTTGCGCATATCGACCGGCATGAGGCGTCTTCGCGAGAGGAGGGCCAAAGGTCTCAGCCCGCGATCACGTATACAGCGTAGCCACTTGGATACGGTCTTCGGGGAGGAATAAGCGTCCCACCTGTGCCGAACTGCGATTCGCAAAGATATGCCAACTTGCCATCGGGAATTGCATCGTTCACTCGGTCTTGGTCCAGCTTCCCCACATATCCCTATAACGATAATTCACTCCCGCGGCTGCCGCGCGCGTCTT
>NZ_JAWRXS010000503.1:0-259 GCF_046534915.1 Burkholderia sp. SIMBA_051
CTCGAACCGTTCGACACCGCGATGGCGAGCCTCTATGCGAAGCGCGCCGGCATCAGCCAGGCCGACGCGGTCGCGCTGATGGACAAGGAAACGTGGATCGGTGCCGAGCAGGCTGTATCCGACGGGTTCGCGACCGGGCTGCTCGACAGCGCGCAGGTCGCGAAAGACACCAACGCGAGCGGCAGCCGCAAGGCGCTCGCTCTCATTGAAGCGTCCATGGCGCGCGCCGGCTACTCGCGCGGCGCGCGCCGCGACGGGC
>NZ_JAWRXS010000504.1:0-259 GCF_046534915.1 Burkholderia sp. SIMBA_051
CGGTCATCGAGGCACAGGGATTTCAGGTCGCCGATCGCGGCAACCTCTACGGCCCGCCCAACCCCTGGCAGCCGCCCGTGGACGGCTACCGCCACCTGGACGAAGTGGCCGCCTGGAACCAGGCCGTGCACGACGCCATGTACGAGGCCCTGACGCAGGGGTCGCTGCCGATCCTGCTGGGCGGCGACCATTGCCTGGGCATCGGCTCGATCAGCGCGGTGGCGCGCCACTGCCGCGAGACCGGCAAGAAGCTGCGCGT
>NZ_JAWRXS010000505.1:0-259 GCF_046534915.1 Burkholderia sp. SIMBA_051
ATGACAACGGCACCAGCACAAGCATCGCCAGTACCGACGCGATCACGAGCAGGCACGCGCGCTGTCGTTTCATCGCTGTCGCCTCAGCTCGGCGCCGAATCTGATCTGCCGATGCAATAACCGGGTTTCAGCGGCAACGCCGAACCCCCCCGCCCCATACTTCCGACACCACGCCACTGCCGCCTCCACGCCGCCACCCGGCAACCGGACCTCGGTGGCGCCTGTTAAGGCGCGCGGTCCGCCTCGACCAGCCCGTCCA
>NZ_JAWRXS010000506.1:0-259 GCF_046534915.1 Burkholderia sp. SIMBA_051
TGATCGTCGCGCGCATTTCGTTGTGTTCCGGGGCGCTTTTGGCGAGCGTTTCGTCGTCGCCCATCACGGCCGCCAGGGCCGGGTAGAAAATTTCTTCCTCCAGTTGCGCGTGAATCTCCAGCGCCGCACAAGTTGAAGTGACGATCGCCTGCTTGCGCCACCAGGGACTCGTCGCGTGATAACGATGGAACGCGGCAAGCGCGTGCATGTGATCGAGGCGGATCATCGCGGTGATGCTCGGGGACATTCTGGACGTATC
>NZ_JAWRXS010000507.1:0-258 GCF_046534915.1 Burkholderia sp. SIMBA_051
GTTAGCCGGTGCTTATTCTGTCGGTAACGTCAAAACACTAACGTATTAGGTTAATGCCCTTCCTCCCAACTTAAAGTGCTTTACAATCCGAAGACCTTCTTCACACACGCGGCATGGCTGGATCAGGCTTTCGCCCATTGTCCAATATTCCCCACTGCTGCCTCCCGTAGGAGTCTGGACCGTGTCTCAGTTCCAGTGTGACTGATCATCCTCTCAGACCAGTTACGGATCGTCGCCTTGGTGAGCCATTACCTCACC
>NZ_JAWRXS010000508.1:0-258 GCF_046534915.1 Burkholderia sp. SIMBA_051
GTGATCAACACTCTCATCCTTTCTCTCCTGTGATTCGCGGCATGGATCGCGGCGAGCGCGTTGCTCTGCGGTCGCCACGATCGTGCCTGAGTTCGTTCACGCCGCGCGCTCGATCAACCCGCGCAACACCGCTTCCAGCGTGACCGTCCCCTTGACCGTCTGCTCCGGCGCCGCGAAATCGATCCAGCCTTCGTTGAAGCCGTCGAGCATCCGGATGCGCGGCAACGGATGCCGCATTCCCTGCGACCTGAACAGGTC
>NZ_JAWRXS010000075.1:0-395 GCF_046534915.1 Burkholderia sp. SIMBA_051
GTCCCATCCAGCGTAAGGTGACTCTTCAATGGAACGTAACCGACAGCGGCTCCGACAGACCAGTGCTTTGTCATTGCGTAATTCACCCCGATCTCGAATACCGGATTCCACGATGAACTGAGTGACGCGTGCGCTGATCCGCCTGGACCAAGGTTATCCGTGACGAACTGACTATTAGTCGTGCGAACCTGGGTGAACCACGTATAGTTCACCCCTACCCCGACGAAAGGACGGAATTTCGACTGCGCGCCAAACAGGTGGTATCGCAGAACGATGGCGGGGGGCATCGGTCGCGTCGTCCCGAGGGTGCCGTATTTTCCGAGCGTGCCATCACCAACCAGATTCACTGTCAGGGGAAGTCCGATGAGTGTGGCAACGCCGATGTTGTCCGTGAC
>NZ_JAWRXS010000509.1:0-258 GCF_046534915.1 Burkholderia sp. SIMBA_051
TGCCCTGGCTGTTGAGCATCAGCCAGAAGCCGGGGAAGGCGGCCACCGCCGTGACCAGCGAGCCCCAGAAATACACCCGCGTGCGCCCGATGCGGTCGGACAGCCGGCCGAAGTAGGGGATGGTGAAGCACATCACCAGCGCCGCCGCCATCACCCCGGTCAGCGCTTCCGTGCGCGTGATCTGCAATGTCTGGGTCAGGTACGAGATCGAGAACACGCCGAAAACGTTGAAGAACACGCCGTCGATGTAGCGCGCGC
>NZ_JAWRXS010000510.1:0-258 GCF_046534915.1 Burkholderia sp. SIMBA_051
GCCCCATGCTCGCCCGGCGCCGCGCTCATCGTTCGCAACGCGACTTCGGGTCGTTGAAGCCTTCGACTTCTCCGCAGCGTCATAAGCCGCGACGGCGAACGCAAACACAGCCGGCAACGCATTGGACCGGCCAAAGTCGACGGGATCATCGGTCTCGGGAAACTGAAAGTCGTCGGGCCGTTGAAACAACCCAAGCATCACGGGATCGTGCCGGCTGGCAAAACCCAGATCCGCAAGCGCTTCCGCTTCGATCGCATG
>NZ_JAWRXS010000511.1:0-258 GCF_046534915.1 Burkholderia sp. SIMBA_051
GTTCACGTCGGCCTTGCCGTTCGGATAAATCTTGGCGAGCAGCGGCACCGCTTGCGACAGCGTGTCGAAGTCGTCCCAGTCGATCACGATGCCCGCCGCGCGCGCAATCGCCACTAGGTGCAGCGTGTGATTGGTCGAACCGCCCGTGGCCAGCAACGCGACGATGCCGTTGACGATCGCCTTCTCGTCGATCACGTGCCCGATCGGCATGTAGTTGCCGCGCTCCACCGTCAGATCGAGCACGCGACGCGCGGCTTG
>NZ_JAWRXS010000512.1:0-258 GCF_046534915.1 Burkholderia sp. SIMBA_051
GACCGGGATCTGATCAAGGCAAGCCTGAACGGCATCGAACCGTTCCTCGGCGTGCCGAGGCCGACCAGTATCGAGCAAATATGGCCAACGATCGGCAGTGCGACGTGCAGCTACAACTGGGGCGATGGCGGCTATGCGTGCAAAAACGCTCATCTGCTCGACGAAGTGCCGAGTAGCGAACGGCGTTTATCGCGGTACGCCTTTTTACTCCCGGCGACATGTAAGCCAGCAGGTCGTTCAGTACGCGTGGCCATCGGG
>NZ_JAWRXS010000010.1:0-293778 GCF_046534915.1 Burkholderia sp. SIMBA_051
TCCTTGCGTTTGCGTGGCATAAAGTGGCTCCTTGGCCATCAGTTTATGCCTCACACACAAAGGTTCGGATAGGCTCGTGAAATTTGGGGCAACAGAGTTGCAACGGTCAACGACCAGAAAGCAAAAAGTCCACCGCGAGGGTGGACTAAGTTCTTGATTTATTTGGCGCGGCGGGATTGGTCCGAACGCCCGACCTACGGATCAAGAGTTCGCAGATGAGATAGATATGTGGTCACCGAGCCCATACGAGGGCGCGATAACTTATTAGCTGCACAATTGGAGAATTGTGCGGCCTATGGCACTTTCCCGTCCTATTTACGAAAGGGAATCAAACATCAATATTCCCCGCCCGCAACGCATTGCTCTCAATAAACGCTCGCCGCGGCTCGACCTCATCCCCCATGAGGGTAGTAAAGATCCCGTCCGCCGCAATCGCATCCTCGATCTGCACCCGCAGCAGTCTTCGCACCGCCGGATCCATCGTCGTTTCCCACAGCTGCCCGGGGTTCATCTCCCCCAGCCCCTTATACCGCTGCTTCGACACGTTCCGCTCTGCATCCGCCAGCAACCACTTCATCGCACTCTTGAAGTCGCTCACAGCCATACTGCGCTCACCGCGCTTGATGACCGCACCTTCCCCAATGAGCCCCTTGAACGTATCCGCAGTAGTCACAAGTTGCTGATAATCCGCCGTGTGCTGGAATTCCTGGTCGATGACCGAAACCCGCACATTCCCGTGATGCGTCCGCTCGACATGCAGCGACCGTTGCTCACGAACCGGGTCATACGAAGGCACAACACGCACGTCGTTCTTGAGCGCGTCATCATGCAACGCCGCATGCAGCGCCTTCGCGGAAGCCTCCGTCGAAGCCTCATTGGAGAGGTCGATCGCAACCCCATCCATGACCGCCTCGAGCGCGGCCGGGTCATACAACCGGCTCAACCGCTCGATCACGCTCTTCGACAGCAGGTACGACCGCGCCAACTCCCCGAGCGCATCGCCGGAAATCGCCGCCGCATTCTCGCCAGGCACCAGCTCCGACCCCTGCAGCGCCAACCGCAGCATATGCGCGTTCAGCTCCGTATCGTCCTTCAGATACCGCTCGTCCTTGCCTGCCTTGATCTTGTAAAGCGGCGGCTGCGCGATATACACATACCCGCGCTCGATCATGTCCGGCATCTGGCGATAGAGGAACGTGAGCAGCAGCGTGCGGATGTGCGCACCGTCGACGTCCGCGTCGGTCATGATGATGATGCGGTGATAGCGCAGCTTGTCGAGGTTGTAATCGTCCTTGCCGATCCCGCACCCAAGCGCGGTCACGAGCGTGACGATCTGTTCCGACGACAGCAGCTTGTCGTAGCGCGCCTTCTCGACGTTCAGCACCTTGCCGCGCAGCGGCAGGATTGCCTGGAACTTACGGTCGCGCCCTTGCTTGGCCGAGCCGCCTGCCGAGTCGCCCTCGACGATGTAGATTTCGCACTTCGCCGGGTCTTTCTCCTGGCAGTCCGCGAGCTTGCCCGGCAGGCCGACGCCGTCGAGCACGCCCTTGCGGCGCGTCATCTCACGCGCCTTGCGTGCCGCATCGCGCGCACGCGCGGCTTCGACGATCTTCCCGCAGATGATCTTCGCATCGAGCGGCGTTTCGAGCAGGAACTCTTCCAGCGCCTTCGCGACGACTTCTTCAACCGGCGCCCGCACTTCGGACGACACCAGCTTGTCCTTCGTCTGCGAGCTGAACTTCGGCTCCGGCACCTTCACGGAAAGCACGCACGACAACCCTTCGCGCATGTCGTCGCCGGTCGTCTCGACCTTCGCCTTCTTCGCGATTTCGTTATCGGTGATGTACTTGTTGATGACGCGCGTCATCGCGGCCCGCAGGCCGGTCAGGTGCGTGCCGCCGTCGCGCTGCGGAATGTTGTTCGTGAAGCACAGCACGTTCTCGTTGTAGCTGTCGTTCCACTGCATCGCGACTTCGACGCCCACGCCATCCTTCTCGCCGTTGGCGTGGAAAATAGTCGGGTGCAGGTTGGTCTTCGTCTTGTTGATGTACTCGACGAAACCCTTCACACCGCCGGCGAACGCGAAATCGTCTTCCTTGCCCGAACGCAGGTCGGTGAGACGAATCCGCACGCCGTTGTTCAGGAACGAAAGCTCGCGCATCCGCTTTGCGAGGATGTCGTAGTGGTATTCAACGGTGCCGAAGATCGTCGGATCGGCCATGAAATGCACTTCGGTGCCGCGGTTCTCGGTGTCGCCGGTCACCAGCATCGGCGACACTTCCACGCCGTCCACCTGCTCGAGCACGCGCTCCTGCGCGACGCCGCGATGGAACTCCATGAAATGCTTCTTGCCGTTGCGACGCACGGTGAGGCGCAGCCAGCTCGAGAGCGCGTTCACGCACGACACGCCCACGCCGTGCAGGCCGCCGGACACCTTGTAGCTGTTCTGGTCGAACTTGCCGCCGGCGTGCAGCTCGGTCATCACGATCTCGGCGGCGCTGCGCTTCGGCTCGTGCTTGTCGTTCATCTTCACGTCGGTCGGAATCCCGCGGCCGTTGTCGGTCACGGAAATCGAGTTGTCGGCGTGAATCGTCACGTGGATGTCGTTGCAGTACCCGGCCAGCGCTTCGTCGATCGAGTTGTCGAGCACCTCGAACACGAGGTGGTGCAGACCGGTGCCATCCGACGTGTCGCCGATGTACATCCCGGGGCGCTTGCGCACCGCTTCCAGACCTTCGAGGATCTGGATCGACGAGGCGCCGTAGCTGCTGTTATCGGGTTGCGAATTGTGCTGTTCACTCATGGATATCTTCCGGTTCTGCGAGGCCACTCTCGTGGCGGCGCGGTGCGTTTCAGCGAGAAAGCGCGGGGCCGCCCAGGCCGGGCCGCTCCAGTTTCCTGGCCCGTCCGAGGTGCCGAAAAGGCACCAAAGGGACGGGTTGTCGGTTCGCCATAAAAACGCCAAAGGGGCTTGCCGCCCCCTGGTGTGTGTTGCGATGTCGAGCGCGTCAGATGCGCATCGGCATCACGACATACTTGAACTCTTCGTTCTCGGGCACGGTGATCAGCGCGCTCGAGCTGGCGTCGCCGAGGCTCACCTGCACGGTGTCGACCTTCAGGTTCGCGAGCACGTCGAGCAGATACGTGACGTTGAAGCCGATGTCGACGGTATCGCCCTGGTACGCGATTTCCAGTTCTTCCTGCGCCTCTTCCTGATCGGCGTTGGTCGACATGATCTTCAGCTGGCCCGGCGCGATGATGCAGCGCACGCCCTTGAATTTGTCGGACGTCAGGATCGCCGCGCGTTGCAGCGAACGCTGCAGCTCTTCACGGCCAATCTCGAACGTGTTCTTGTGCGCCTTCGGGATCACGCGCTGGAAGTCGGGGAACTTGCCCTCGACCAGCTTCGACACGAGCTCGACCTGGCCGAACGTGAACTTGGCCTGGGTTTGCGCGATGTCGATGGTGACGGTGTCGTCGATATCTTCGAGCAGGCGCTGCAGCTCGAGAATCGTCTTGCGCGGCACGATCACTTCCTGACGGCCGAACGTGCCGCCTTCGAGCTTCATCGACGAGAACGCGAGGCGGTGGCCGTCGGTGGCCACGGCCATCAGCTGGTCGCCGTCGACGACGAGCAGCATGCCGTTCAGGTAGTAGCGGATGTCCTGCTGCGCCATCGCGAAGTGCACCATGCCGAGCAGCTGGCGGAACGACTTCTGCGGGACGGTCAGCGTCGCGCCGAAATCCTTCGCCTGCGCGACGGTCGGGAACTCGTCGGCCGCGAGCGTCTGCAGTGCGAAGCGGCTCTTGCCCGATTGAACGGTGAGGCGCTTGTCGGCGAGCGACAGCGTGACCTGGCCGTCAGGCATCGCGCGCAGGATGTCGAGCAGCTTGCGGGCCGCGACGGTGGTGGCCACCTGGTCGCCGCCGACGCCGAAATCGGCGCGCGTGGTGATCTGCAGCTCCAGGTCGGTCGACAGGAAAGAAACGTCCGGGCCGTTCTTGGTGATCAGCAGGTTGGCGAGGATCGGCAACGTATGGCGGCGTTCGACGATGCCGCTGACCGTTTGCAGCGGCCTGAGGAGTGTGTCTCGTTCGGTCTTGACCAGTTGCATAGAGTTCCTTCGTTGAGTAACGGCCTGCAGCGCAGCAGCCACGCAGCGCCCCGCCAGCCGGGCTCTTGGCCGGCCGCCGCCGGGGCGGTCAAACCTGTATTGTGCCTCAAAACCGAACCGCCCCCCTTAATTTGGGGCGGATGCCGAATTATCAAGCGCGCCGCGCGCTCAGCCCTTCAGCGTCTGTTCCAGCACGTGCAGCTCGTGGTTGAGCTGCGCGTCCTTGCTGCGCTCGTCGGCGATCTTGCGCACGGCGTGCAGCACGGTGGTGTGGTCGCGCCCGCCGAACAGCTCGCCGATCTCGGGCAGGCTCTTCTGCGTGAGTTCCTTCGCCAGGTACATCGCGATCTGCCGCGGCCGCGCGATGTTCGCGGGGCGCTTCTTCGAATACATGTCGGCGACCTTGATGTTGTAGAAGTCGGCGACGGTCTTCTGGATGTTCTCGACCGAAATCTGCCGGTTCTGCACGGTCAGCAGGTCCTTCAGCGCTTCCTTGGTCAGCTCGATCGAGATCTCGCGGCCGTGGAACTTCGAATACGCGAGGATCTTGCGCAGCGCGCCTTCGAGTTCGCGCACGTTCGAGCGCAGGTGCTTCGCGACGAAGAACGCGACGTCTTCCGACAGGTTCACGCCTTCCGACTGCGCCTTGCGCATCAGGATCGCGACGCGCATCTCGAGCTCGGGCGGCTCGATCGCGACGGTGAGGCCGGAGTCGAAGCGCGAGATCAGGCGATCGTCGATGCCCGAGATCTCCTTCGGATACGTGTCGCTGGTGATGATCACCTGCGCCTTGTTCGCGACGAGCGCCTCGAACGCGTAGAAGAATTCCTCTTGCGTGCGCGACTTGCCGGAGAAGAACTGGATATCGTCGATCAGCAGCAGGTCGAGCGAGTGGTAGTAGCGCTTGAAGTCGTCGAACGCCTTGCGCTGGTATGCCTTCACCACGTCGGACACGTATTGCTCGGCGTGGATGTAGCGGATCCGCGCGCCGGCCTTGTCGAGCAGCAGCTGGTTGCCGATCGCGTGGATCAGGTGGGTCTTGCCGAGGCCGACGCCGCCGTACAGGAACAGCGGGTTGTACGAGATGCCGGGGTTGTCCGCGACCTGGATCGCGGCGGCGCGTGCGAGCTGGTTCGCTTTACCGGTCACGAAGTTGTCGAACGTGAGCACCGGGTTCAGCTTCGAACGTTCGTACATCGAATCGGCTTCACCGCCGTTCGCGGGCGCGGCGCCGGGGCCCGGGCGCCAGGTGCGGCGCCCGGCGGCCGCTTCGTGCGCGGGCAGGCTCGGCAGGTCGATGTCGGCGTCGTCGGCGTTCAGGTGGTGCGCGGCGGCTGCCGACGCCGTCATCGGCACGTCGGCCGGCGCGCTGGGCGCTGCACCGGCATTCGCGGCCAGATTGGCGGCGATCGCGGCGACCGTCGCGGCGGGGCCGTTCGGCGTCAGCGGCGCGCGTTGGGCGGCCGGCGCGGCGTGCGCGGCGGCGCTGCGCATGCCGGCTTTCGGATCGAGGACGAACTGGACTTCGATCGGCGCATTCCAGAAATCCCGGGCCAGATCGGAGATCCGGCCCGAAAACTGGCTCTTGACCCAGTCCAGCTTGAAGCGGTTCGGCGCGGCGATGGACAGCGTGTTCGCCGACGCATCGAAGGCCACCGGGGCCAAGGGTTTGATCCACGTCACGTACTGCTGGGGCGTCAGCTCGCGCTCCAGCAGTGCGGAACAGTGTTGCCAGAAATCGTTCATCAAGTAGCTGTCGTTTTTTGCATGCACAGCGCGGCTCGCCGGCGCCCTTGTCGCGGTAGCGCAACAAGGCCCGAAGCGGTCGTGCGAGCGTGCGTCGGACGCCTGCGTCACAGTGTGGAGGGGCAGGCGCGGGCCGAAGCGGCGTGCGGGATTCTTGGAGATAAGGCGAGATTCTAACGCCAAACGCGGCCACAGCGGGACTTATCCACAGGCTGGGGTTGTGGGCCTCAGGGCCGGATCGGCCGGGGGCGGCACAGGCGGACGACTCGTAAAGTATTGACCGCCAAGAGAAAAACGGTTTAAATAGCGGGTTCCGCGAAAACCAATCCTGTATTCCCGGCGATTGCGTTCGCCCGAATGCCTCCGGTTAAGGGCACGCGGTCCCCTGAATTTCGACATTCTCGAACAAGTGAGAACATCATGAAACGTACTTACCAACCGTCCGTGACGCGCCGCAAGCGCACCCATGGCTTCCGTGTCCGCATGAAGACGGCAGGTGGCCGCAAGGTCATCAACGCTCGCCGCGCGAAGGGCCGCAAGCGCCTCGCCATCTAAGGCAGGTTGCGCGCTGTGTCCGCCGTCCGCAGTCCTGCGGAAGGTGCCGTCGAGCCGGGTGCGAATCCGTCGCAGACGAAAGCCGCCTTCCCGAAAGCTGCGCGACTTCTGAAAACGGATGAATTTTCATCCGTTTTTCGTTTGCGCCCCTGGCGGCGTTCCGCGCACTTCGTGATCTACGGCAAGCCGACCGGTCAGCCTGCCCGTCTGGGGCTCGTCGTCGGCAAGAAGTATGCGCCGCGTGCAGTAACACGTAACCTCGTGAAGCGGCTGGCGCGCGATGCGTTTCGCTTGCGCCGGGCCGAATTCGCCGGTTACGACCTGCTGCTGCGGCAGCACACGCGCTTCGACAAGAAAGCGCTGCCGAGCGCGGCTTCCGCCCCGCTCGAGGCGATGTGCGCGGCCGAAATCCGCGAACTGCTCGACAGGGCAGTCCGGGAAATCGCGCGCCGGGCGTCGAAGCCCGCGTCCGAGTGACGCATCCGTGCCCGGTGCGGCGTTCGCGCCTGCCCGGCCGGTTTTGACGCGGCGTCGAACGGCGCCGCCCAAGGTATGGAAACGGTATTGATCGCCTTGCTGCGCTTCTACAAGGTTGCCGTGAGCCCTATGCTCGGCAACCGTTGCCGTTTTTATCCTTCCTGTTCGGATTACGCGCGCGAGGCAATCCAGTATCATGGCGCCGCGCGCGGCACGTATCTCGCCGTCAGGCGCGTGTGCCGATGCCATCCGTTTTCCGCGGGCGGCATCGACCTCGTCCCGCCGCCCAACTCCGACACTCGCGCTCGCGGCGAAGCCGACGCGCGGTCCCATCGACTCTGAGACAACGCATGGATATCAAACGCACCGTCCTATGGGTGATCTTCTTCATGTCAGCTGTCATGCTGTACGACAACTGGCAGCGCTCCCATGGACGCCCGTCGATGTTCTTCCCGAGCGCCACGCAGACGGCCCCCGCCGCTGCCGGCGGCGCATCGGGCACGGGCGCGACGACGACGACCGCAGGTGAAGTGCCTGCCGCCGCGGCGGGCACCGCACCGTCGACGACGGCACCGGCCGCGCAGGCGCAGCTCGTGAAGTTCTCGACCGACGTCTATGACGGCGAAATCGACACACGCGGCGGCACGCTCGCGAAGCTGACGCTGAAGAAGCAGGGCGACGGCAAGCAGCCCGACCTCTACATCACGCTGTTCGACCACACGGCCGGCCACACGTACCTCGCGCGCACGGGCCTGCTCGGCGGCGACTTCCCGAACCACAACGACGTCTACACGCAGGTCAATGCGGGCCCGACGTCGCTGACGGGCGACCAGAACGCGCTGAAGCTGTCGTTCGAATCGCCGGTGAAGGGCGGCGTGAAGGTCGTGAAGACCTACACGTTCACGCGCGGCAGCTACGTGATCGGCGTCGACACCAAGATCGACAACGTCGGCACGGCACCGGTCACGCCGACGGTCTACATGGAACTGGTGCGCGACAACACGGCCGTCGAAACGCCGATGTTCTCGCATACGTTCCTCGGGCCGGCGGTCTACACGGACGCGAAGCACTTCCAGAAGATCGATTTCAGCGATCTCGACAAGAACAAGGCGAACTTCGAGAAGGCGGCCGACAACGGCTGGGTCGCGATGGTGCAGCACTACTTCGCGTCGGCCTGGATTCCGCAGCAGGGCGCGAAGCGCGACATCTACGCTGAAAAGATCGATCCGGCGCTGTATCGCGTCGGCGTGAAGCAGCCGGTCGCCGCGATTGCTCCGGGCCAGTCGGTCGACGTGCAGGCACGCCTGTTCGCCGGTCCGGAAGAAGAGCGCATGCTCGAAGGCATCGCGCCGGGCCTGGAACTCGTGAAGGACTACGGCTGGGTGACGATCATCGCGAAGCCGCTGTTCTGGCTGCTCGAGAAGATCCACGGCTTCGTCGGCAACTGGGGCTGGGCGATCGTGCTGCTGACGGTGCTGATCAAGGCCGTGTTCTTCCCGCTGTCGGCCGCGAGCTACAAGTCGATGGCGCGCATGAAGGAAATCACGCCGCGCATGCAGGCGCTGCGCGAACGCTTCAAGAGCGACCCGCAGAAGATGAACGCCGCGCTGATGGAGCTGTACAAGACCGAGAAGGTCAATCCGTTCGGCGGCTGCCTGCCGGTCGTGATCCAGATCCCGGTGTTCATCTCGCTGTACTGGGTGCTGCTCGCATCGGTCGAAATGCGCGGCGCGCCGTGGATTCTGTGGATTCACGACCTGTCGCAGCGCGATCCGTTCTTCATCCTGCCGGTGCTGATGGCCGTCTCGATGTTCGTGCAGACGAGCCTGAACCCGACGCCGCCGGACCCGGTCCAGGCGAAGATGATGAAGTTCATGCCGATCGCGTTCTCGGTGATGTTCTTCTTCTTCCCGGCCGGCCTGGTGCTGTACTACGTCGTGAACAACGTGCTGTCGATCGCGCAGCAGTACTACATCACGCGCAAGCTCGGCGGAGTCAAGAAGAAGCCGGCCTGACGCTCGTGGCACACGCGGGCGGCCAGCCGCCCGCGATGCACGTAAAAAAGCCGCATGGAGCGATCCGTGCGGCTTTTTCGTTTCCGGCAGGTGGCGTGGCGGCGCGATGGCGCGTTGGCGTGCGCGTACGTCGGTAGCTGCCGTTCAGGCCTTCTTCGCTTCGATTTTCGGTTCGCCGCCGTAGAACTGCTCGATCAGTTCCTGAACGAGGTAACGCTGATGCGGCGGGAGCGCCTCGATCTTCGACGCGAGTTCGATCGTCTCGGGCGTCGGCGGATAGCGCTCGTCGCGCGGCAGCGGTTGCGGCGTCGTGTGCTCGATCACGCTCGGCGACGGGCCGTAGTGCAACCAGTGCAATTCCACGCGCAACCAGCTGGCGAGCGTTTCGAGTTTGTCCGGCGTTGGAATCGTGCGGCCCGTCAGCCATTTGTGCGCGGTTTGCGGCGAAACCGGCTGCGCACCGCGGTGACGCAGATTGAACCGGTTCGCCAGTTCCGTCGCACCGGTGATCTTCTCCGGGCTGCGCCGCAAGGCGAATTTCAGGCGTTCCGAGAACGCTGCTTTTTCTTCGGGTGTCGGCATGGGGGTGATTGTGCAATTCCGCCGACGCGTTTCAGACAACTGTATAAGATAAACATAGCCTGTTCGGATGAATCCCAACCTGCGACGGCATGTGCGGCGGATTTGAGGGCCCCAGCGTCGAGCCACTCCGACAGGCATATTCGTCCGAAACGGACAGTATGGGGCGGGCCGGAATTGATACTCGACTTAGCTCTGTCGGGATAAATTCGGCCGAGTTCGAAGCCGGCGTGGTGTCCGGTGGCGTGCGGGCCGGCGCGCTACAATGCCGGCGTCCCGATGCCCGACTGTTGTGCGGGCGCACCATTCATTGTCTGCTTACCCGATTCGTCCGATTCCCATGCTCGCTACCGACTCCGATCCGATCGTCGCCATTGCCACTGCTGCCGGCCGGGGCGGCATTGGCGTCGTCCGCGTGTCGTTCGGGCGCGGCGGCGAGGCGGCCGCGCTGCCGCTGATCGACGCGTTGTGCGGGCAGCGGCTCGCGCCGCGCCATGCGAGCTACGTGCCGTTCGTCGACGAGCACGGCGCGCCGCTGGACCGCGGGATCGCGCTGTATTTCCCCGCGCCGCATTCGTACACCGGCGAGCACGTGCTGGAACTGCAGGGGCATGGCGGGCCGATCGTGATGCAGTTGCTGCTGCAGCGCTGCCTGGATGCAGGGCGCGGCTTCGGGCTGCGGCTCGCGCAGCCGGGCGAGTTCACGCGGCGCGCGTTCCTGAACGACAAGCTCGATCTCGCGCAGGCCGAGGCAGTCGCCGACCTGATCGAGGCGAGCACCGAAGCGGCGGCGCGCTCGGCCGGGCGCTCGCTCGATGGCGCGTTCTCGCGGCAGATTCATGCGTTGGTCGAGGACGTGATCACGCTGCGGATGCTGGTCGAGGCGACGCTCGATTTCCCGGAAGAGGAAATCGACTTCCTGGAAGCGGCCGATGCGCGCGGCAAGCTCGCGAAGATCCGCGAGCAGCTCGCGCACGTGCTCGGCGACGCGCGGCAGGGTGCGCTGCTGCGGGAGGGGCTGTCGGTCGTGCTGGCGGGGCAGCCTAACGTCGGCAAGTCGTCGCTGCTGAATGCGCTCGCCGGCGCGGAGCTGGCGATCGTCACGCCGATCGCGGGCACGACGCGCGACAAGGTCGCGCAGACGATCCAGGTCGAGGGAATTCCGCTGCACATCATCGATACGGCCGGGCTGCGCGAGACGGAGGACGAAGTCGAGCGGATCGGGATCGCGCGCACCTGGAGCGAGATCGAGCGCGCGGACGTCGTGCTGCATCTGCTCGATTCGCGCACGGGGATGACGGCGGACGACGAGGTGATCGCCGCGCGGTTTCCGGGCGGCGTGCCGGTGGTGCGCGTGCTGAACAAGACGGACCTGACCGGCGTGCCGGCGTGCGTCGAGCATCCGGCGGCGGAAGGCGATCTGACCGAGGTCCATCTGTCGGCGAAGCGCGGCGACGGGATCGACATGTTGCGCACGGAGCTGCTGCGGATCGCCGGGTGGCAGGCAGGGGCCGAAGGGGTGTATCTCGCGCGCGAGCGGCATCTGATCGCGCTGCGGGCCGCGCAGGAGCATCTTGCGCAGGCGGCGGATCATGCGGAGCAACGGGCGCAGTCGCTCGATCTGTTCGCGGAGGAGCTGCGGCTCGCGCAGGAACAGCTCAATGCGATTACCGGGGAATTCACTTCCGATGATCTACTGGGGGTTATCTTTAGCCGGTTCTGTATCGGGAAGTGAGCGCATGCTCTCATGTCAGCCCGAGAGTGCGGACATTCCCTGTTCGACCTGTAATCCCGTCAAGGACGGGAGCAAGGATGCGCGGCTCGAACGTCTTCATGGCGAAACGCTTGCTGCGCTATAGGTACAGGTATTTCTGATGCATGCGGAGCCGATCAAGTCGGCTTGATCGGGTTGCAGCCCGGACCGTCGACGCTGCTCGCTACAGCTGCATGCCGACGCATCCGAACCCGCACCCGTCATCAATCCCAATGCCGATGATGATGGTAATACCCGCCACCACCGTAATACCCGCCGCCATCCGGCACCACGATGCAGCCGCTCAACAGCACGGCCACACCGGCAATCAGTAAAAGGGTTTTTTTCATCGCGGTCACCTGCTCGGATTCGAGATGAACCGAGCATAGCGAGCGCGCTCAACACGGCGTGTAAGCGATCGTATCCCCGTGCCGGATTCGGTAACGGCGGATTATTCCGGTCACAATGACCGTAACAAATCCCGAATCCGCAGACGATTTCACGCCGCGACGACGCGGTTTCTCCCCCCATCCTTCGCGCGGTACAGCGCGGCATCGGCCGCTTCGATCAACGCATCGGGCGTCGACAGCTCGTCGGCCGACACGGTCGCGCAGCCGACGCTGACGCTCACGCGTCCCGCCGGCGACGAAGGCATCGCGAGATCGAGCCGCAGCACGGCTTCGCGCGCTTCCTCGGCGACGAGCCGCGCACCGCGCGCGCCGGTGTTCGGCAGCACGATCGCAAACTCCTCGCCGCCGTAGCGCGCGACGATATCCGCCGGCCGCCGCACGGCGCCGGCCAGCGCATTCGCGACCGCGATCAGGCACGCATCGCCCTTCACGTGACCGAATGCGTCGTTGTATGCCTTGAAGTGATCGACATCGACCATCAGCAGCGACAGCGGTTCGCCCTGTCGCCGCGCCTGCAGGAACAGCGTGTGAAAGTGATCGTTGAAGTGGCTGCGGTTGAACGCGCCCGTCAGGCCGTCGCGTGCGGACGAACGGATGAGCATCGTGTGCGCCTCGAACAGGCGCTGATACAGCATCGTCACTTCCCAGGCGAGCACGCACACGAGTATGCCCGGCGTGAACATGCTGAACACGCGCGCGAGATACCAGCCGATCGTGAACCGATGGGTACTCAACAGGTTCAGCGTCGTATCGGTCAGGCACGCGAGCACCGCGATCGCGAGCCAGAGGTCGAGGGTCGTACGTAGCCGGCCGGAGACCAGCACCGCGACGAGCGCCAGCGCATTGAGCATCCACACGACGAGCGCGACACCGTTGACGGGCAGCACGGCCGCGTTGCCCGGCGGACGAAACGCAGGCGGCAGCGACACGTTCAGCGCGAATAGGCACAGCACGCCGGCGGCGACAGCGGGCCCGCCGACCAGCGCGAGCGTCCACCAGCGCGTCTGCCGGGCGCCGATCGGCGCGCGCGCCAGCCGAGCACGCGCGAGCAGCGCGACCATGACGAAACCAGGGAAGCCCGCGTGCCAGAAGATCCACATCCACGCGGCGCTTTGCGGTTGTGCGCCGAACAGCCCATGCGGCGCGAACACGCCGGGGAAGGTCAGCAGCTGCAGCGCGACGGCGAGCGCGGTGAATGCATAGGCGCCGCCGAGCGCGCCGAGCACGGGCTGGCGCGTCACGGTGAACTGCGCGCCAAGGAAGAATGCGGCGATGCTCGCGGTGGTGAACACGGTCAGCGCGCACATCGGCATGAACGGCTCGACGGCCGGCAGCGCGACGTTCGCGTGTGGCGCGGCGATCCCGAGCGCGAGCACGATCACGAGTGCCGTGAGCGCGCCGAACCACAGCTGACGACGCGTCGTATGCTGGATCAGGATACCTTCCATGGACTCCCCCGGGCGCTCGTGCGGAAACGCCCGGTCTTGGCGCCGGGCGGCGTGCATCCGGCCGCGATGCGATCGGTGCGGCCCGATCCTATCTCGTTATTGGCGTGCGCTCAAACACCGAGGCCGGGGCCGAAGTTGCCGGCGACCCAGCGCGTGACGGCATTGACGTCCGCGTAGTCCTGTTCGGGCAGGCCGTCGAGCATCGACAGCACTTCGTTGCTCGCGCCCGCATCGCGCGCGGCGTCGACGATCGCATCCTTGTTCGCGGGGTAGCGGACGGCGGCCAGCACGTCGGCGATCTGCAGGTCGATCGCTTCGCCGGGGATATCGTGCGGGGGGAGAGCGGGTTTGTCGTTCACGTCGGCGTCTCGCTGGTTGAGCGGGAATCGGTTCGTAGCGGAAGGCTGCGCCGTTCGGGGCGACCCGCCCGGACGGCTGCACTGCGGGGACGGCGATCGACTCAGTGCCCGCGCCGCACGCGGCGCCACGGATGCTTCCAGTCGATATGCGGTGCGTTTTCGTCGCGCGGATGCTGGCGCCGATGTTCCTGCCACAGTTCGTCGGAGAACAGCGCAGCCACGATCACGAGTGGCAGCACGAGGAAGATGCCGAGTATGACTTGCTCGATCACGATAGCCTCCTTGCGGTGGCAGGAACCCTTGCTCCCATTCTAGGCTCTGAACTTCGCCCGCGGTCAACTTCTTGCAGCGTGGAATACCCCTGTTCGAGGGAGCGCCTCACGGGTGTTTTCACGCACGCGCGGGCATCAAAAAGGACACCAACATGCAACTCCAGAACGACAAGCACACGCTTGCACTGCGGCCGCTGGAGCGCCAGGACCTGCGCTTCGTTCACGAACTGAACAACGACGCGAAGATCATGCGCTACTGGTTCGAGGAACCATACGAAACCTTCTCCGAGCTGTCGCAACTATATGACCGTCACGTGCACGACCAGCGCGAGCGCCGCTTCGTCGCGGTCGATCCGCAGGACGAAATGGTCGGCCTCGTCGAGCTGATCGAGCTCGACTACATCCATCGTCGCGGCGAGTTTCAGATCATCATCGCGCCCCAACGCCAGGGGCGCGGCTATGCCGGGCAGGCGACGCGCCTTGCGATCGAATACGCGTTCAAGGTGCTGAACATGCGCAAGCTGTACCTGATTGTCGATACGTCGAATGCGGCGGCCATCCACGTGTACGAGAAATGCGGATTCCAGCACGAGGCCGAATTGAAGGAAGAATTTTTCGGCAATGGCGCGTATCACAACGCATATCGCATGTGTATTTTCCAGCGCGATTATTTCGAGCGCCCGCAATCAGACTGAATAACGCCGGGTAAAAAAACATGGTGAAAACCCCGCGGCCCCCGCTGCCGCGGGCGCCCGAACCGCTCGGGAAAATACGGGTTAATACGAAGGCGCTTATACCTGGCATTTTTCTTGTATCAGGTAAATGCGATCCCGCACTGCGGTAAATTCATATCGTTTCGGATGACTTTGTGTGCGGCGCACCAAAATAATCCGGATATCGAAATGAATTATCCAAACCGTTCAATCGGCTCGTTGTAACTTTGCTGAAAGCCTTGTTCCGCAACGCTTTGCGCTCGGGGATGCGCACCATTCCGCGAGGCGGGGGACATCGCCGTCCATGCGCGACATGTGAAAAAGTGGCTGCGCGCAGGGTGCGACAATTCGCCGCTATTGCGACCGCACAACAAATGTGCTTGCTATCGCTCACCGGTCTTCTAAAGTGAAAAACGCGGGTTCACGATCACCTTTAAACACATAGCTAACCCAGCCTGGTGCCCGCAAGCCTGGAGACAAAAAACATGATGAAGCGAACCGGTGTCCTTGTTGCCCTTGTCGGCGCATTTTCCATGGTGTCGATCGCCCAGGCAGGCGGCGATGCGGCTGTCCAGCCGAAGCAGGAAATCCAGCTGACGAAGAATGCATGGGGTTGTCTGTCGAAAGACAATCTGGACTCCGTACTGAACCACGAGCGTGACGGCAAGTCGCAGGCGAAGCAGCAGTACTTCGACGACTTCCGTTGCCTGTCGGTGCCGGAAGGCCAGCGCTTCCGCGTGGTGTCGGTCGACCAGGGCGACGTTCAGTTCGTCAGCGCCGACAACAGCGATCAGCAAGGTCTCTGGACCGATTCGCGCTTCGTCAAGCAGTAACCGCACGCGCGCCTCTCGCGCCCCCCGCGCGCCGGCCTGATGCGCCGGCGGCGCGGCCAAAACGCGGCCCGGCCGATGCCGGGCCGTCGTGCTGTGGAGCGCCCGTCGCGTGCCGGGCCGCGTGCATTCGGTATCATCACGACCCACCGAACCGAATGCCCGCCCGGGCCGTATCCGCATGGCGCTGAAATCCACGATCTACAAAGCCGAGCTGCAAATCGCCGACATGGATCGGCACTACTACGCCGATCACGCACTGACGGTCGCCCGTCACCCGTCGGAAACCGACGAACGAATGATGGTGCGCATCGTCGCGTTCGCGCTGTTCGCGCACGAGCGTCTCGAATTCTCCAAGGGGCTGTCGGACGTCGACGAGCCCGATCTGTGGCAAAAGGACCTGACGGGCGCGATCGACGTCTGGATCGAGGCCGGCCAGCCCGACGAACGGCGCATCTCGAAGGCGGCCGGCCGCGCCGGGCAGGTCACCGTCATCGCATATGGCGGCAAGGCGTCGGACATCTGGTGGCAGGGCGTGCGCAGCAAGGTGGAGCGGCTGCGCAACGTGCAGGTGCTGTCGCTGGCCGACGGCGTCGCGGCCGCGCTCGGGCGCCTCGCCGAGCGCACGATGCGTCTGCAATGCACGGTGCAGGACGGCGCCGCATGGATCTCGAGCGCCGACCACGATCCGGTTGCAGTCGAATGGACCGTGCTGAAGGCGCGCGCCGGCGCGTGACGGCCGGCGCTCAGCCGATCGCGGCGGGCGGCCCCTTGAATTCCAGCATGTTCCCTTCGGGATCGAACAGATAGATCGACGGCCCGTAACCGCCGGCGCCGTAGCGTTCGGCGGGGGCGCCGGGGCGCGCGCCGTGCGCGGCGAAATGCTCGATCAGCGCGTCGGGGTCGAACGGCTCGACGCGCAGGCATAGATGGTCGAGATTGCGGCCGGTGCCGGGCGGGCCGCTGTCGGGACGGTCGATCGGGCCGCCGACCGACAGCAGGTCGATCAGCGCGTCGCCGGCGCGCAGCTGCACGAGGCCCAGGTCGGGTTGCTCCTTCTCCACGTGGCAGCCGACGGCGTCGCAGTAAAAGCGCGTCATCGCAGCCATGTCGATCACGCGCAGCACGACGTGATCGATCGCGCGGATGGTCGGTTTCATGAGCAGGCACTCCTTCATGGATGGCGTGCCCCGAGTGTAGACCGCCGGCGCGGGATGCCGGAGCGCGTCACCGATCGACGGACGAAAAAAAGCCCGTTCACGCAGAGCGGAACGGGCTTAATCCATATCAGGAGGAGACATGGAGGAGACAGTTCCAACTATACACACGGCGATGGTGCGTTGCAATATTCCGAGTGTAAAAAATGGTCAGGACGGCGATTTGTCGCATCCGCACTGCAGCAAAAGGGTGACGGGAAGATGACGAAAGCGGCGTTCGGGCAGCATCCGCGCGGCTTTTCGTCCGATTGATCGATTTGGATGCGTCCCCGGTTTTGTCAATGCGAATCACAGAGCAAGATTCAGGGCGCGACGGCCCATGCCGATGTCTAGAGTAGGCACCATCTACACTAGAGAGTGCGAGGTTCAGATGAAAACCGCCTATCCGACCGACGATGCCCGCTGGGGCGCCGTGACCGCCCGCGATCCGCATGCGGACGGCGCGTTCTTCTATGGCGTGCGCACGACCGGCGTGTTCTGCCGCCCGAGCTGCGCGTCGCGGCTGCCGCGGCGCGAGCATGTGTCCTTCTTCGCCGATCCGGCCGCGGCGCGCGCGGCAGGCTTTCGCCCGTGCAAGCGCTGCCAGCCGGAAGGGCTGCCGCGCGAGCTCGACATCGTCAATCGAGCATGCGCGGTGCTGGACGCGCATCCGGAGCGGCTCACGCTGCAGCAGCTGAGCGATGCCGTGCACGTGAGCCCGTTCCACCTGCAGCGGCTGTTCAAGCGCGTGGTCGGCGTGTCGCCGCGGCAGTACCAGGCCGCGCAGCGCGGCGCCGCGCTGCGCGAGGCGCTGCAAAGCGGGCAGCCGGTGACGCAGGCGGCCGTCGACGCGGGTTTCAATTCACCGTCGCGGCTCTACGCATCGGTGCCGCGCGAGCTGGGGATGGCGCCGTCCGCGTTCCGTCGCCAGGGCGCCGGCCTGCGGATCGACTATGCGACCGCGTCGACGCCGCTCGGCACGGTGCTCGTCGCCGCGACCGAACAGGGCATCTGCCGGATCGCGTTCGGCGACGAACCGGCGCCGCTCGTCGATGAACTGAAGGACGCGTTCGCGCGCGCCGAGCTGGTCGAAGCGCCATCGCGGCTCGCGCCGTTCGTCGCGCAGATCCGCGCGTACCTCGACGGCACGCGGCACGCGTTCGACCTGCCGCTCGACATTGCGCCGACCGCGTTCCAGCAGCGCGTCTGGGAAGCACTGACGCATATCCCGTACGGCGAAACGCGCAGCTACTCGGAGATCGCCGAGGCGCTCGGTTCGCCGCGTGCGGTGCGCGCCGTCGCATCGGCCTGCGCGTCGAACCCGGTCGCGCTCGCGATTCCGTGCCATCGTGTCGTGCAGAAGGGCGGCGCGCTTGCCGGATATCGCTGGGGCGTGCGCCGCAAGGCGACGCTGCTCGCGTCCGAGGCGCGCCACGTGCGCGACGATGAAACCGAAGCCGTTGCGGAGGGCAACGTAGTTTGAGCATCGAAACAACCACGATTACGTCGATCGCGAACGGCGGCCAGGTGCCGCCGTCCGCGCAGATGGAACTGCGCTTCAAGGCGCCGTACGACTGGGCGCGCGTGCTGCGCTTCTTCAGCGGACGTGCGATTCCGGGTGTCGAACAGGTCGTCGACGGCGTGTATCGCCGCATCGTCGATCTGAACGGCGACGCGGGCCGCCTCACGGTGACGAAGCATCCGCGCCGGCATTGCCTGATCGCGACGGTCGAAGGGGCGGCCGCGCGCCATGTCGACGACGCATTCGCGCGCCGCGTCGCATCGATGTTCGATCTCGGCGCCGATCCGGCCGCGATCGGCGGAGGGCTCGCCCGCGACCCGTGGTTCGCGCCGCTCGTCGAGGCCGCGCCGGGGCTGCGCGTGCCGGGCGCCTGGTCGGGGTTCGAGCTCGCGGTGCGCGCGATCGTCGGCCAGCAGGTGAGCGTGAAGGCGGCGACGACGATCGTCGGCCGGCTCGTCCAGCGGGCCGGCGAGCGCGTCGTGCACGACGACGACATGCCGGCGCCGGATGGCGCGCCGGCCTGGCGTTTCCCGACGCCGGACGCGCTCGCCTCGTGCGATCTGGAGAAGATCGGCATGCCCGGCAAGCGAGCCGCGGCGCTGACGGGCATGGCGCGCGCGGTGGCGGCCGGCCACGTGCCGCTCGATCCCGCGCAGGCCGACCTCGGAACCTTGCGCCGCGCGTGGCTCGATCTGCCCGGCATCGGCCCGTGGACCGTCGAATACATCGCGATGCGTGCGTGGCGCGACCCCGACGCGTGGCCGGCGTCGGATCTCGTGCTGATGCAGTCGATCGCGGCGCGCGATCCGTCGCTCGACCGGCTCGCGAGCCAGAAGCACCGTACCGAAGGCTGGCGGCCGTGGCGCGCGTATGCGGCGCTTCATCTGTGGAACGACGTGGCGGACCGGGCTAGCGGCGCGCGGGGCGGATGATGCTCGCGTAGGCCTGCCCGCCGGCGGCGAGCGGGCAACGCCGCGATGCAAGCCGGGGCGGGCCCGGGTCCGGCAGCGATCGGTCGGTCGTCCTCACGGTTGCGCCGGCTGACGGCGATCAAGCCGCTCTGCCGCCTGTCTGCCTGTCGCCGCCGGCGTACGGTCGACCGGGCGTCGACGATATCGCCCGGCGCATTCGGCGGCACGGGTTGCACCTGTCGGCGCCGCTGCGCGCACCGTCCGAGTCATTCAAGCCGTTCGCATTCCATCCGACGAATTTCACGTGATCGCCGCGTCCGGCGGTGCCGACGGCCGTCGCATGCGCATGCGGCAATCGTCGCCACCGGCCCGCCCGGCGGCCCGCTGCGGGAGGCGCGCACCGCCCGGAGCCACCTCAAGCGCGTGTTTCGGCGAGATGTTAAAGTGCCCGCTACCAACGAAGCGACCAATAATCCAGCCGGCCGCGCGCGGCGTTCCGCGCGCGTCCGTCACGCCCTTGCGCCTCCATGTCGAACACCATGACTCACCGCCAGTCCGAACTGCTGCTGAATCGTCTCGAAGCGCTGAGCTCGGGCCCGACGCGGCAGCATCTGCCCGACGGCCTGCGCGGCATCGAAAAGGAAAGCCTGCGCGTGACGCGCGACGGGATGATCGCGTTTACGCCGCATCCGCGCGCGCTGGGCTCGGCCCTCACGCATCCGTCCTTGACGACCGACTATTCCGAAGCGCTGATCGAACTGATCACGCCGGCGGAACCCGACGCGTCGCTCACGCTCGAACGTCTCGACGATCTGCACCGCTACGTGTATGCGTCGCTCGGCGACGAGATGCTGTGGAACGAATCGATGCCGGGCCTGTTGCCGGCCGACGATGAAATCCCGATCGCCGACTACGGCACGTCGAACATCGGCCGCCTGAAGACGGTGTACCGCCGCGGCCTCGCGCATCGCTACGGCCGCACGATGCAGTGCATCGCCGGCATCCACTACAACTACTCGCTGCACGAGGAGGTGTGGCGGCGCCTGCATGCGGACGAAGGCTCGACGGCCACGCTCGTCGACTATCAATCGGAGCGCTATCTCGCGCAGATCCGCAACTTCCGCCGTCGCAGCTGGCTGCTGATGTACCTGTTCGGCGCATCGCCCGCGCTCGACACGAAATTCCTGCGTGGCAAGCCGCACAAGCTCGACGCGTTCGATGCCGACACGCTGTACCGGCCGTATGCGACGAGCCTGCGGATGAGCGACCTCGGTTACTCGAACACGACCGCGCAGGCCGCGCTGCATGTCGACTACAACACGCTGTCCGGCTATCTCGACGCGCTGTCGACGGCCGTGAGCGAGCCGTATCCGCCGTACGAGGCGATCGGCACGCATCGCGACGGCGAATGGATCCAGATCAACACGAACGTGTTGCAGATCGAGAACGAGTTCTATTCGACGATCCGTCCGAAGCGCATCACGTATTCGGGCGAGCGTCCGCTGCATGCGCTCGCGTCGCGCGGCGTGCAGTACATCGAAGTGCGCTGCCTCGACATCGATCCGTTCGAGCCGACCGGCATCGCGCTCGAGACCGCCCGCTTCATCGACGCGTTCCTGCTCGCGTGCGCGCTCGACGAGAGCCCCGCGCTCGACTGCGACGCGTACAAGGAAGCGAATGCGAACTTCGCCAGCGTGACGATGGACGGGCGCAAGCCGGGGCTCACGCTGATGCGCGACGGCCAGCCGGTCACGCTGCAGGCATGGGCCGACGACCTGATGACCGATATCGAAACCGTCGGGCGCCGTCTCGACGAGATCCGCGGCGGCGACGAGCATGCGCGTGCGATCGCCGCGCAGCGCGAGAAGCTGGCCGATCCGGAGCGCACGCCGTCGGCGCGCGTGCTGCGCGAGATGCGCGAGAACGGGCAGTCGTTCCTCGCGTTCGCGCTCGCGCGCAGCGAAGCGCATGCCGCGCATTTCCGTGCGAACCCGCCGTCGGCGGAGACGATGCGCGCCGAGCAGGCGCTCGCGGCGAAGTCGCTGGCCGAGCAGGCCGAGCTGGAAGCGAAGGAGGCCGGATCATTCGACGCGTTCGTCGCGGCCTATCGTGCGTATACGCTGAACCGCTTCAGCGTTTGATGGCAGCAACCCGCTGCGCGTCGCGCGGCGGGTAGCCGGCTGCGGGCCGGCTGGTCGCGTGTTGACGAGCGGCCCGGTTTATCCGCTTCAGTGATGCGCGTACGTGTCGCGATCGACCACGTGCGGCAGTGCTGGCTTCCCCGATTCCACGTTCGCATGGCCGTCGCTGCCGTAGCCGGCCGCGTCGCCGCGCGCCTGTGCGGCACGCCGCATGATCGCCTGCATGTTTTGCGGAAAGTCGGGACTGCTGGCGAGACTTGCCCGGTAGCCGGCGGCCTGCAATTCAACGAGTTCCTGGCGAACGTCCGCGCGCGTCAATGTGGACGCGGCGTGGGCTTGGGCCTGGGCGGCGACAGCCGAGCCGATCAGCAGTAACGTGCAGGCCGCAAGCTTCATGGTTTTCATCGTGTTTGCTCCGTGAGTCTCCGGAGCCGCGCCGTCGTGGGCACGGGCGGAATCGATGCAGCGAGTCTAGGCTTCGGACGCCAAACGAAACACCCCGCCCGCCATCAGTCACCTTTGCCGGTTGAGCAACATTGCGCCCCGGTGGCTTGCTGGCGCACGTGTCAGCGGGCTGCCGGCCGCAAGTCAGCGTGCGGGGGACGCCGTGTATCGGCGCCGCGCGTATCGGGCTTGCCCTCCTTGTACAAGGGCGATGCGCCTCCTAACCTCTTTTAAGCGACTGATCGGTCGGCGCCGCGGCATGGTTGCATGCGCAAGCGTCGGGCGCCTTCGCCGCCGTGGAATGTACTGAAGCGCTAACTCCTATCGACCGCGAAGCATGGGGCAGCAGTAAGCGCTAAAGCGCTAACTCCTGCCGACCGCGAAGCATGGGACAGGAGTAAGCGCTAAAGCGCTAACTCCTGCCGACACGGAGACACGAGACACGATGAATCCCACCGCAGCCCTGCCGCCCGGCATCCTGTTCGCGCAGCCGTTGACGCCCGTCGCCAACTCGCTGCTCCTGTCGTTCCTCGTCGCGGTGATCCCGATCGCGGTCGCGCTGATCGCGCTCGGCGTGCTGCGCCGGCCGGCGTGGCAGGCGTCGCTGGCCGGGCTCGTCGCCGGCCTCGCGGTCGCGATCGGTGCGTGGGGCATGCCGGTCGGCCTCGCGTTCAACGCGGTCGGCGCCGGCATGGCGCTCGCGCTCGTGCCCGTGATGTGGATCGTGTTCAACGCCTTGCTGCTGTACAACATCGCGGTGAAGTCGGGCCGCTTCGACCAGTTCCGGCAGTGGATGCTCGACAACCTGCCCGACGACCGCCGCCTCGTGCTGCTCGTCGTCGCGTTCTCGTTCGGCTGTCTGCTCGAAGGGATCTCCGGCTTCGGCACGCCGGTCGCGATCACCAGCGCGCTGCTGATCGCGCTCGGCTTCCCCGCGCTCGAAGCGCTCACCTACACGCTGCTGTTCAACACGGCCCCGGTCGCGTTCGGCGCGCTCGGCGTGCCGATCACCGTGCTCGGCGCGGTCACGTCGCTGCCGCCCGCGACGCTCGGCGCGATGGTCGGCCGGCAACTGCCGTTCTTCGCGCTGCTGCTGCCGTTCTACGTGGTCGGCGCATACGGCGGCATGCGCTCGATCGCGAAGCTGTGGCCCGCACTGCTCGTGTCGGGCGCCAGTTTCGCGATCGCGCAGTTCGTCACGTCGAACTTCCTCGGCTACCAGCTCACCGACGTGCTGTCGTCGCTCACGTCGCTGATCGTCACGATCGGCTTCCTGCAGGTGTGGAAGCCGCAGCCCGATCCGCAGTACGCGCTTGCGCGCAGCGTGCCGGCCACGGCCGGCGCCGCACGCGCGGGCTTCGGCGGCTGGCTGCCGTGGCTCGTCGTGTCAGTGGTCGTGATCGTCTGGGTGCACGCGAACATCGCGGCGATCGGCGACGTGAAGATCAAGTGGCCGGGCCTGCACAACGCGGTATTCGTGTCGCTGTACCACAAGCCGTATGCGGCGATCTGGGACTTCCAGCCGCTCGGCACCGGCACCGCGATCCTGCTGTCGGCGATCATCACGGCCGCGCTGACGCGCACCGGCGTCGGCGCGTTCTTCGAATGCGTGGTCAAGACGTGGCGGCAAACGTGGATCGCGATCGTCACGGTGATGATGATCGTCGGGCTCGCGTACCTGCTGAACTACTCGGGGATCAGCTACACGCTCGGCACCGGCGTCGCGTCGACCGGCGCGTTGTTCCCGCTCGTGTCGGCGTCGCTCGGCTGGATCGCGGTGTTCCTGTCCGGCAGCGACACGTCCGGCAATGCACTGTTCGGCAACCTGCAGGTCGTCGCCGCCCGCCAGCTAGGCTTCGATCCGGTGCTGATGGCCGCGACCAACTCGTCGGGCGGCGTGATGGGCAAGATGATCTCGCCGCAGAACATCGCGACGGGCGTGTCGACGACCGACTTGAAAGGGCAGGAAGGCGTCGTGTTCGCGCGCACCTTCTGGCACAGCGTGATCCTCACGCTGCTGCTCGGCGTGCTGGTGTTCCTGCAGCAGCACGTGCTGACGTGGATGATCCCCGCGCTGCCTAAATAACGCGCGGCGAAGCCACAAGGAAGGCACGAGGACAACAACGAGGGAAAGCGCCGGAAAGTGCAGGGAAGTGCGACGGGAAGTCCGCGAAACCGGTGAACGCGCGCCGGCTCAGCGCGCGTTCACCTCCCGCGCCGCGCGTGCCGCATCGTGCGTGGCCGGCTGCGCCCGCAGGATGCACGCGAGGAACGCATCGATCGCGGGGCTCTGGCGGCGCGCCTTCAGGTAGTACACGTATTCGTCGATCGTCGTGTCGACGCCCCGCAGCGCGACGACGCGCAGGTCCGGATGGCGCTCGGCCTCGCCGCGCGGAAACAGGCTCCCGCCCACGCCATGCAGGATCGCCTCGCGGATCGCTTCGCGGCTGCCGATCTCGGCGACCGACGTGGCCGCGACGCCGGCCGCCGCGAGGATCGTCTCCGTGCAGCGGCGCGTGACCGACCCTTCCTCGCGGATCAGCAGCCGGACGTCGGCGAGCTGCGCGGCGTCGATCGCGTCGAAGCGCGCGAGCGGATGGTCGCGATGCACGACGAGCACGAGCGGATCGGTGGAGATCACCTTGCGTTCGAGGCCGTCCGCGTCATTGCGCTGCGACGACACCGCGAGGTCGATGCGGAAATCCTGCAGCGCCTGCAGGATTTCCTCCGAATTGCCGATCCGGCACGTGAGCGCGATCGACGGATGCGCGTGCGAGAAGCGGCCGACCGCATCCATGATGTAGTACGGCCCCGTGGCGCCGATCCGCAGATGGCCTTCGAACAGGCCGCCGACGTTGCGCAGCATGATGTCGGCCTGCGCCTCGAGCGCGATCATCTTCTCGACGAGCGGCAGCAGCTCGATCCCGGTCTCGGTGACCTCGAGCTTGCGGCCGCTGCGGTAGAACAGCTCGACGCCGTACAACTGCTCGACCTGCCGGATCTGCGCGGCGATCGTCGGCTGGCTCACGCCCAGATGGCGCGCGGCGCGCGTGATGCTGCCCTGCCGGACGGTCGCGTGGAACGCCTTCAGCTGATCGAACACGACTCGGCTTCTCCCCCGTCTTCATCGCGCGTCAGCGTACCGTATGCATGTGTCGGCCGGATGAAAGACGCGTCGTGCGCCGCTTCGAAAAAAAGCTGGGGGTGAGCGCAAGAAACCTGCTGGATCCGGTCACGGCCGGGACATGCCGGTGCGGACTAATAGCGGCAACGCACGACCGCCGGCCCCGCTCGACCGGCGCCACCTCTACCGACCCACAGGATCCTCTTCATGTCCGCCAACAATCGACGCGATTTCCTGCGCCTCGCCGCCCAGTCGGCCGGCGCGATGGCCGCCTACGCCGGCTTCCCGCCCGCGATCCGCAACGCACTGGCCATGCCGGCCGCGTATCGCACCGGCACGATTCGCGACGTCGAACACGTCGTGATCTTCATGCAGGAAAACCGCTCGTTCGATCACTACTTCGGCGGGCTGCGCGGCGTGCGCGGCTTCAACGACCCGCGTCCGCATCTGCTGCCGAACGGTGCGCCGGTGTGGCAGCAGCCGCCGGCGTCGGTGTTCACGAAGAACTACCATTCGCGCGGGCTCGACCCGGCCGCGCCGTACGTGCTGCCGTTCTACCTTGACCCGAAGCAGACGACCGAATTCCAGCCGGGCACCAACCACGGCTGGAGCAGCGGCCACCTGTCCTGGAACAACGGCCAGTGGGACCAGTGGGTGAACCAGAAGCAGGACGTGCTGACGATGGGCTACCTGAAGCGTCAGGACCTCACGTATCACTACGCGCTCGCCGACGCGTTCACGATCTGCGACTCGTACTTCTGCTCCGCGCACGCGGACACGGCACCGAACCGCATCTACCTGTGGACCGGCACGGTCGACCCGCGCAACGTCTACGGCACCCAGCCGAACGGCCCGGGCATCGGCGAGCGCAACGACGTGAACGGCTACACGTGGACGACCTACGCCGAGCGCCTCGAGGACGCGAAGATCAGCTGGAAGGTCTACCAGGGCGGCACCGGCATTCCGGGCGATCCGACCGACAACTACACCGACAATTCGCTGATGTTCTTCAAGCGCTTCCAGGTGAAGGAAGGCGCGAGCGGCGCGCTGGTCGACAAGGGCGCGTCGGACCACACGCTCGCCGAGCTGAAGGCCGACGTGCAGGCGAACCGGCTGCCGCAGGTGTCGTGGATCGTGTCGCCGTACAAGTACAGCGAGCATCCGCAGGCGTCGCCGACCGACGGCGCGTTCTACATCAACATGGTGCTCGAGGCGCTGACGTCGAACCCCGAGGTGTGGGCGAAGACGGTGTTCATCCTCAACTACGACGAGAACGACGGGCTGTTCGACCACGTCGTGCCGCCGGTGCCGCCGGTCACGAGCGGCGTGGGCGGCCAGGGCATCGTGTCGTCGAACCTGCTGTCGAACCTCGGCGACGAACTGCTCGACCTGAACAAGTACCCGGGCGAGATGAGCCCGCTGGTGCCCGGCGCGGACCCGGGCGGCCTCCAGCCGATCGGCCTCGGGCCGCGCGTGCCGCTGATCATCATCTCGCCGTGGACGAAGGGTGGCTGGGTCTGCTCGGAGACGTTCGATCACACGTCGGTGCTGCGTTTCCTCGAAGCGCGTTTCGGCGTGAAGGAGCCGAACATCAGCGCGTGGCGCCGGTCGGTCTGCGGCGACCTCACGTCGGCGTTCGATTTCTCCGCGCGCCCCGATACGCGCACGGTGAGCTTCACGGTACCGCAGCACATCGCCACCGCCGGCCACGCGTATCAAGTGCCCGCGCAGCAGTCGATGCCGGCGCAGGAGCCCGGCACGCGTCCGGCGCGCGCGCTGCCGTACGAGCTGTTCGTGCATGCGCGCGTGAACGGCCGCGACGACAGCGTGTCGCTCGATTTCGCGAACTCGGGTGACGCGGGCGCCGCGTTCTACGTGTACGACCGCCGCAATCCGGCGACGCCGCCGCGCCGCTACGCGGTGTCGTCGCACGACCGCTTCGCCGATACCTGGAGCACGTCGGCCGCGCGCGGCGACTACCATCTCGCCGCGTATGGCCCGAATGGCTATCTGTGCGAGTTCCAGGGCAACACGCGGCTGGCCGCGGACGGTAGTCATGCGAACCCGGAAGCGAAGATCGGCTACGACGTGCGCAACCGCCACGTGTACCTGCAGTTGCGCAACAGCGGCCGCGCGGCGTGCCGGGTGGTCGTCGACAATGCGTACAGCCACGCGCATGCGCGCACCTACACGCTGGAGCCGGGCGCGCGCATCGAGGATCACGTCGAGCTGTCGTCGAGCCACGGCTGGTACGATCTGACGATGACCGCGACGACGCTGCGCGGCGGCGACGACAAGGTCGTGCGCCGCTTCGCGGGCCACGTCGAGACGGGCCGGCCGAGCCAGAGCGACCCGGGGCCGGTGAAGCAGACCGCCTGACGGCGGGCTAACATTGCGCGGTTCGGCATATTCACGCCGGCCGCGCGATTGGTTTTTGGAAACTGAAAACTGTTGACAATATTTAGGGCCGAGGGTATACAGGGATCATTCGCCGATATGGCGCCTTCGTTCTCACCCGCAGCGTCGCTGCCTGCCCGACCATGACCGCCCCGACCGCACTCAACGCCATCGAACTCCTGCAAAGCCAGTCGCTCGCGATGATCGTGCAGGACATGCTCGAGCGCGCGATCGTGTCCGGCGAATACGCACCCGGCGAGAAGCTCAACGAAGTCGATATCGCGACCAGGCTGAACGTGTCGCGCGGTCCCGTGCGCGAAGCGTTCCGCGCGCTCGAGCAGGCCGGGCTGCTGCGCAACGAGAAGAACCGCGGCGTGACGGTGCGGGTCGTGCCGCTGCGCGAGGCCGAGGAAATCTACGAAGTGCGCGCGATGCTCGACGAGTCGGTCGCGCGTGCGCTCGCGAAGCGCATTTCGCCCGACACGCTGAAGGTGCTGAAGGGCATCATCCAGTCAATGAAGGACGCCGCGAAGACGCACGACGTCACGCGCTACACCGAGCTGAACGTGCAGTTCCACGACGCGATGGTGGTCGGCGTCGGCAATACGCACCTCACCGATACCTATCGCCGGCTCGTGCGCCAGCTCGGGCTGCTGCGCCAGGCTGCGATCGAGGCGGAAGAGGATGCCATCGCGGTGTCCGCGGCCGAGCATGACAAGATCGTGCAGGCGCTCGCGAGCGGCGACGAGGAGAAGGCGGTCGCGCTCGTGCGCGAGCACGTCGCGCACGGTCTCGCACGGATGCGCCGCACGCACGAGCAGGGGCTGCCCGCGACGGGCAAGGCGGCGCGCGAGAAAGCCGAGCGCGTGTAACGCCGCCGCACGGCCCGCCGTACCCAAAGCCAAGGGACGCTTCGCAGCGTCCCTTTTTTCTTGCGCGCCGCGTCATCGCATCGGTGCGTCGTGACGTCGACGCCTCGTCACCCCTTGTCCGCCTTCCCCGCCGCGCTCGCAAACTTCGCGAGCCACGTGTCGACGGCCGCCGGCCGCCGGCTCTCGTCTTCCGCACGCTCCTTGCGGCGGATCGCATTGCGCACGACGTGCGCGCCGACATAGCGGATCGGCTCCGGCGGGAAATGGCCGAGCGGACCGCGCACGATCGGGCTGCGCGTCCACGCGTTGTCGAGGCCGAGCACCAGCGACGACAGGATCTGCCCGCCCATGTAGGTCGGCCCGACGCCGTTGCCCGAATAGCCGAAGCCGTAGAACACGTTCGGCGCGTCGTCGAGGCGGCCGAAGAACGGGAAGCCCGTCACCGAGCGGTCCGACGGACCGTTCCAGCTCGCGGTGACCGGCACGCCCGCGAGCGACGGGAAGAAGTCGCGCAGGCTCTGCGTGAGCTGCGCCTCGTACGGCGAGCGCCGGTCGAACACCGGCGCGATGCGGCTGCGCCAGGAGAATGTATTGCCGCCCTTGCCGAGCATCAGCCGACCGTCGGCCGTCGTGCGGTAGTAGTACACGAAGATCCGCGAATCGAGCACCGATACGCCGTCCACGAGCCCGGTTTTCTCGAGCAGTTCCGGGCATTTTTCGGTGATGACCATGTCGCTCGATACGACGGCGATCGTGCGTTCGAACTGCGGGAAGCGGCTCGCCATCCACGCGTTGATCGCAAACACCAGCTTGCCCGCGCGCACGCTGCCCGACGGCGTGCGCACGACGGCCGGCTGCCCCCGCGTGAAGTCGACGAGCGGCGTGCGCTCGTGGATCCGGATCCCCATGTCGAGCGCGACGCGGCGCAGCCCGCGCACGAGCTTGCCCGGATGCACGGTCGCGGCGATCGGCGAGTACACGCCGTCGAGATTGCGGGCGGAGCCCGAGCGGCGCGCGACGTCGGCGGCCGGCAGCGGTTCGTAGCTGTGGATGCCGCACGCGGCGAGCGCGTCGAGCACCGGCGCGAGCGTGCCGATCTGCGCGCGCGACGTCGCCGTGTACAGCGTGCCGTCGAGCCGCAGTTCGGCATCGATGCGATGCGCACGGCAGAAGTCGGCGATGTGCTGGACGGCCGCCTCCGACGCCTTCACGAGCCGGATCGCTTCCGCTTCGCCGAACAGCCGGCGCAGCGTCAGGAATTTCGCGGCCCACGTGAGCAGGCACCCGCCGTTGCGTCCGCTCGCGCCGGCGCCGCACAGGTCGGCCTCGAGTATCACGATGTCGAGCGCCGGGTTCTGCTGCTTCGCCTGGATCGCGGTCCAGAGCCCGGTGAAGCCGCCGCCGACGATACAGACGTCGGCCTGCGTCGCGCCCTGCAGCGCGGGGGCGAGGTCGCCGTCGTTGAACAGTGCTTGTTCGATCCAGAAGGGTCGCATCGGTGTCGTGCCGGTAAGAGTCGGGTTGCCGTGCCGCGCACGGCGGGAAAACGAAAGCGAAACCGCCGCACGGCGGCGCGCGGCGATGAGGCGCGCGCCGCGATGCGGCCGGGTGCGTCGCGTCAGGCCGCCGCTTCGGCGGACACGCGGCGCACGCCCATCGCCTTCAGCGTGTCGGCGATCGCGGCGACCGCGCCCGGAATGCCGGCTTCGCCGAAGTGGCCGATGCAGCCGACGCGGAACGTGTCGACTTCGGTCAGCTTGCCCGGATACAGAATGTAGCCGCGCTTTTTGACCTCCTGATAAAACCGCTTGAAGTCGTAGTTCGGATCGTCCGGCGCGTGGAACGTGACGATGATCGGCGCCTGGATCGCCGGATCGAGGAACGGCCGGAAGCCGAGCGCGAGCATCCCGTCGATCAGCGCGCGATAGTTGCGCTGGTAGCGGCCGCCGCGCGCGGCGACCCCGCCTTCGTCGACGTATTGCGCGACGGCCGCGTCGAGCGCCGCGACCACGTGCGTCGGCGGCGTGAAGCGCCATTGCGTCGTGCGCTGCATGTACACCCACTGGTCGTACAGATCCATCGCGAGCGAGTGGCTGTTGCCTTCGCAGCGTTCGAGCGCGGTGCGCTTCGCGATCACGAAGCCGAGCCCCGGCACGCCTTCGAGACACTTGCCGGACGCCGCGATCACCGCGTCGAACGGCGTCGTGCGCGCGTCGATGTCGATCGCGCCGAACGAGCTCATCGCGTCGACGATCAGCCCGCGGCCATGCTTCGCGACGACCTGTGCGATGTCGTGCAGCGGGTTCAGCACGCCGGCGCCCGTTTCGCAGTGCACGAGCGCGACATGCGTGATGGCCGGATCGCTGACGAGTGCCCGTTCGACGTCGGCCGGATCGACGCGGCGGTCCTCGCTGTAGTCGATCGTCGTGAGCGTGCGGCCGAGGACGCGGCAGATCTTCGCGAGCCGCGCGCAGTACGCGCCGTTGTTCGGCACGAGCACGTGGCCGTCGCGCGGCACGAGCGTGCCGATCGCCGCCTCGACCGAGAACGTGCCGCTGCCCTGCAGCGGCACGCATTCGTGCGTGCCTTCGGCGTGCACGATCTGCAGCAGGCGTTCGCGCAGTCGCGCGGTGATCGCGTTGAAGTCGCTGTCCCACGAACCCCAGTCGCGCAGCATCGCGTCGCGCGTGCGGTCGGAGGTGGTCAGCGGGCCGGGGGTGAGCAGGATCGGCTGGGGGGCGAGCGTCATGGTGTCTCCTGGGTGAGGTCGGGACGTCACGTGAATGCGGCTAGGGGATCAACGGCGGTGCGGGGTGCGCCACGCTTGCGTGCGGCGCAACAGGCGGTGCGAGATGCAGGCGAACAGCACGCAGGCGAACGACGAGGTCGCGAGCACGAGCGTCGCCATCGCGGCGGCCGGGCCCATCTGGCCCGCGTCGTCGAGGTTCAGGATCGCGACGGAGGCGGGCTGCGTGTCCGGCGAGTACAGGAACGCGACGGCGGAAACCGTCGTCATCCCGTTGACGAACAGGTAGCGCGCGATCAGCAGGATCGCGGGCAGGCACACGGGCACGGTGACGCGCATGAAGGTCTTGTAGAACGGCACCTTCAGCGACGCCGACACGGCCTCGAATTCGCTGTCGATCTGCCGCAGCGCGGTGACGGCGGTGAGGTGGCTCGACGCGTAGTAGTGGACCACGGTCACGATCGCGAGCAGCCACAGCGACCCGTACAGCCCGTTCAGCGGATTGCCGGGCGCGTTGAACAGGAAGATGTAGCTGATGCCGAGCACGAGACCCGGCACGCCCATCGGCAGGATCGCGCACAGCGCGATGAAGCCGCGCAGCCAGCGCGCGCCGCGGGTCTTCTCGATCAGGTAGGCGCCGCCGAACACGACGATCGTGCCGCCGAGCGCGACGGTCGCGGCCATCCGCAGGCTGTTCTTGTATGCGTCGAAGATGCCGGCGCCGATCAGCCCCATCTTGTAGTGCTGCAGCCCGACACTCATCTGGTACGGCCAGAACTTCACGAACGACGCGAACACCGAGATGCCGACCACCGCGATGAAGAACGTGCACACGAGCGCGCAGTACGCGAGCATCGCGGCGTCGAAACCCCGCGACGGTTTCGGCTGGTACGGCGTCGAGCGCGCGCCGAGCTGCGACTGCTGGCGGCGGCGGATGAAGAAGTCGACGCCGAACGCGACGAGGGCGGGGCACAGCAGCATCAGGCTCACGACCGCGCTGCGGTTGAAATCCTGCAGCCCGATGATCAGCTTGTAGATGTCGGTCGACAGCACGTTGTACGAGCCGCCGATCACCACCGGCACGCCGAAGTCGTTGATGCACATCGTGAACGCCACCATCGTCGCGCTGATCAGCCCGTACTTCGCGCCGGGCAGCGTGATCGTGAAGAACTTGCGCGTGCGGCTCGTGCCCATCGCGTCGGCGGCCTCGTAGAGCCGGCCGTCCGCGAGCGACAGCGCGGTGACGAGGATCATCAGCACGTGCGGGAACGAGGCGTACACCATGCTCGCGACGATCCCCGGCAGCCCGTAGATCGAATGGCCGTGCAGCAGCGGCTTGAGCAGCCCCGCGTTGCCGAACCAGTAGATGAACGACACGGCGGACAGCAGCGTCGGCGCGAGCAGCGGCAGCAACGCGATCGTGCGCGCGGCGTTCTTCAGCGGCATGCACGAGCGCGTCAGCCCATACGCGAACGTGAACGCCATCGGCACCACGATCGACGTGACGAGCGCGCCGACCGTCAGCGAATGGAGCATCGAGCGCAGCACGCCGGTGTCCTCGAGATAGTCGACGAAGTTGTGCGCGCCGACGAAATGGCCGTCCGCATCGACGAAGCACTTCTGCACGACGAGCGCGAGCGGCAGCAGCAGGAACAGCGACATCAGCGCGGCCATCGCGACGAGCGCGAGCTGCGCGAGTCGGTCGTGCCAGTGCGTGATCTGCCGCACGTCGGCGGGGGCGGCCGCGCCGCGGCGGCGTTCGGTGAGGACGGTGCTCATTGCAGTCGCTCCTTCGCGCTCGGGAACACGCGGACATGCTCGCGATCGAGCGCGAGGTCGATGCGCGCGCCGGCCTGCACGCCGGTGCGGTCGACGTCGTGATACGACAGGTCGGCGACGATCTCCTGGCCGTCGAGCCCGTCGATCCGGAAGCTCACGCGGCAGAACGCGCCGAGGAACTCGAGCTTCTCGACGCGGCCGGCCAGCACGTTGTCGGCCGATTCGCCCGGAATGCGGATGCGCAGGTCCTCGGGCCGCACGTAGACCGACACGGCCGCGCCCTGGGCCGGCCGGGTGGTGCCGTGGCGGCAGTCGAAGCCGACGCCGCCCGCACGCAGCGTGCCGTCCTGGGCGACTTCGGCGGGGATCGTGTTGACGCGGCCGATGAAGTCGGCCACGAACGGCGACGCGGGCTGCCGGTAGATTTCGAGCGGCGTGCCGATCTGCTCGATCACGCCGTGGTTCATCACGACGATCCGGTCGGCCATCGACAAGGCTTCTTCCTGGTCGTGCGTGACCATGATCGTCGTCACGCCGAGCCGCTGCTGCAGCGCGCGGATTTCCTGGCGCAGCCGCACGCGCACGCGTGCGTCGAGCGCGGACAGCGGCTCGTCGAGCAGCAGCAGGCCGGGCGACGTCGCGAGTGCGCGCGCCAGCGCGATGCGCTGCTGCTGACCGCCGGACAACTGCCCCGGATGCTTGCGGTGGCTGTCGGGCAGGCCGACCAGCGCGAGCAGCGTATGCACGCGCGCGTGGATCTCGTCGCGCTTCATCCGGCGGTTCACGAGCCCGTAGGCGACGTTGTCGTAGACGGTGAGGTTCGGGAACAGCGCGTACGACTGGAACACGATGCCGTAGTCGCGCAATTGCGGCGGCAGCCGCGAGATGTCGCGGCCGTCCTGCGTGATGTGGCCGGCGCTTTGCGCCTCGAGCCCCGCGATGATCCGCAGCAGCGTGGTTTTCCCGCAGCCGGACGGCCCGAGGAAGCAGATCATCTCGCCCTTCATCACGCTCAGGTTGATGTCGGTGAGGACCTGTGTGTCGTTGTACCGCTTTTCGATGCGTTCTACGCTCAGATAGGGTGCCATGCACGCCTCCACGCTGCGGGCGGCCCGCACGCGGGCCGGATACGACGATGGGAAGGGCGGCGGGGCGGCGCGTCGCGCAGCCCCGCTGCCGGTTGCGGCGTTAGTGCTGCGTCATTGCTGTGCTTTCGCCCCGTAGCGCTTCTGCCAGGTCTCGAGGATCGACTGGCGGTTCTTCGCGGACCACACGAAGTCGTTCTTCACGAGCAGGTCCGCATAGTTGTCGGGGATGCCGGCCAGCTTGCGCGCAACGCCCGGGTACGCGACGATCGCCCACCAGCGTGCGGTGATCTGGTTCGCCTCCTTGCTCGCCATGAAGTCCGCGAGCTTCTTCGCGGCGTCCGGCTGCCGGGTCGTCTTCATGATCGCCGTGCCTTCCATGTCCCAGCCGAGCCCTTCCTTCGGGAACACGAGGTCGATCGGCGCGCCCTGCGCCTGCAGTTCGTGGCCGCGGAACTCGAACGAGATGCCGATCGGGAATTCGCCGGTGCCGGCGAGCGTGCACGGCTTCGAGCCCGAGTGCACGTACTGCGCGACGTTCTTGTCGAGCGCATCCATGAACTTCCACCCCTTGTCGTCGCCGAAGGTCTGCAGCCACGCGGTCACGTCGAGGTAGCCGGTGCCCGACGACACCGGGCTCGGCATCACGATTGCGCCCTTGTAGACCGGCTTCGTCAGGTCTTCCCACGACGTCGGCTTCGGGATGTTCCTCGCCTGCGCGGCGACGCGGTTGTAGCAGATGGTCGCGCCCCACACGTCCATGCCGACCCAGTGCGGCGGCGTGTTCGCATCGCTGTACTTGCGCGTGAGCTGGTCGAAGCCCTTCGGCGAATACGGCATCAGCATTCCCTGCAGGTCGAGCAGCGTCAGGCTCGATGCGGCGAGGCCGAGCACGACGTCCGCGCGCGGGTTGTTCTTCTCCGCGAGCAGCTTCGCGGTGACCGAGCCGGTCGAGTCGCGCACCCAGCGGATCTCGATGTCCGGGTTCGCCTTCTCGAACGCGTCCTTGTAGGGCTTCATCGCCTCGTCTTCCAGCGCGGTATAGACGAGCAGCGACGTCTTCGCGTGCGCTGCCTGCGCGGCGCCGAGCGCCACCGCGGCGGCGAGCGCGACGCGGGCCGCGCCCGTCGCCCATCCATTCAAACGCTTGTGTACCGGCACTTCGTTCATCTTCAGACCCCTTGACTGTGGCGCCGCGGCACGCGGCGGATGAGTGGAGACCAGCCCTCTTCGTGCTTCTCGTGCTTCCTCGTGCTTTCGTATTTTGCTTTCTGTTCTCTGCATGTTGTTGACAATCTACAAATCATCAATTTTAATGTCAAGCATGGAAAACACCCCCATCGGCGCGGCGCGGGCGCCGACGACTCAACCCCTCTTCGAACCGAAAGGAATGAACGTCATGACTGAAACGCCTGTATCCGTGGAAGTGAACGGCCGCCGCTACAACTGGATGAGCCGCCCCGTGGTGGTGGTCTGCGTCGACGGCTGTGCGTATGAATATCTCGAGATGGCGGCCGAGGCCGGCGTCGCGCCGTTCCTGCGCACGCTGCTGAAGCCGGGCACGGCGCTCAAGGGCGAGTGCGTGGTGCCGAGCTTCACGAACCCGAACAACCTGTCGATTGTTACCGGCGTGCCGCCGGCGATCCACGGGATAAGCGGCAACTACTTCTACGATCGCGACACCGGCGCCGAGGTGCTGATGAACGATCCGAAGTATCTCGTCGCGCCCACCGTGCTCGCCACTTTCGCCGAGCGGGGCGCGCGCGTCGCGGTCGTCACCGCGAAGGACAAGCTGCGCCGCCTGCTCGGCAAGGGGCTCAAGGGCATCTGCTTCTCGTCGGAGAAGGCCGACGAGGCGAGCCTCTCGGAAAACGGCATCGACAACGTGCTCGAGCTGGTCGGCAAGCCGGTGCCGAGCGTGTACAGCGCCGACCTGTCGGAATTCGTGTTCGCGGCCGGCGTGCGCCTGCTCGAGACGCGGCCGATCGACCTGATGTACCTGTCGACGACCGACTACGTGCAGCACAAGTGCGCGCCCGGCACCGACGGCGCGAACGCGTTCTACCAGATGATGGACACGTATCTGAAGCGGCTCGACGAACTCGGCGCGATCGTCGCGATCACGGCCGATCACGGGATGAACGCGAAGCACGACGGCGAGACCGGCGAGCCGAACGTGATCTACCTGCAGGAGCTGTTCGACGCGTGGCTCGGCCACGACGCGGCGCGCGTGATCCTGCCGATCACCGACCCGTACGTCGTGCATCACGGTGCGCTCGGCTCGTTCGCGACCGTCTACGTGCCGGATTCCACCCGGGTCGACGCGCTGCGCGCGCGGCTCGCCGCGGTGGACGGCATCGAGGTCGTGCTGACGGGCGCCGAAGGCTGCGCGCGCTTCGAGCTGCCGCCCGACCGGATGGGCGACCTGATCGTGATCTCGAAGCAGGACGTCGTGCTCGGTACGCGCCGCATCAAGCACGATCTGTCGGGGCTCGACGTGCCGCTGCGCTCGCACGGCGGGATCTCCGAGCAGATCGTGCCGCTGATCTTCAGCAAACCGGTCGCGACCGCGGTCACGGGCCGCGCGCGGCTGCGCAACTTCGACATCATCGACATCGCGCTCAACCATCTGCAATGACGCGGACGCATCCGCCAGGGAGATACTCATGAACGCCATTGCAGCATCGACGGAGGTCAGCGCGCTTCATCGTGAAGCACTGCGAATCGATGGTGAAAGGATCTATCGCGACGCGGTGATCGAGGTGCGCAACCCGTACGACGGCGCGCTCGTCGGCACCGTGCCGAAGGCGACGCTCGACGACGTGCGGCGCGCGTTTGCGGTCGCGCGTGCCTACCGGCCGTCGCTCACGCGCCACGAGCGCGCGGCGATCCTCCGCCGCGCGGCCGACATCGTGCGCTCGCGCACCGCCGAGATCGCGGCGCTGATCACGGCCGAGGCCGGGTTGTGTCTCAAGGATTCGACGTATGAAGCGGGGCGCGTCGCCGACGTGCTCACGTTCGGCGCGGGCGAAGTGCTGAAGGACGACGGGCAGATCTTCTCGTGCGATCTGACGCCGCACGGCAAGAAGCGCCGCGTGTACACGCAGCGCGAGCCGCTGCTCGGCGTGATTTCCGCGATCACGCCGTTCAACCATCCGATGAACCAGGTCGCGCACAAGGTCGTGCCGTCGGTCGCGACCAACAACCGGATCGTCGTGAAGCCGTCGGAGAAGGTGCCGCTGTCGTGCTACCTGTTCGCGGACATCCTGTATGAAGCTGGCCTGCCGCCGCAGATGCTGCAGGTGCTGACCGGCGACCCGAAGGAAATCGCGGACGAGCTGATCACGAACCCGGCGATCGACCTGATCACGTTTACCGGCGGCGTGTCGATCGGCAAGTCGATCGCGTCGCGGATGGGCTACCGGCGCGCGGTGCTCGAGCTCGGCGGCAACGATCCGATCATCGTGATGGAGGACGCCGATCTCGACGAGGCGAGCACGCTCGCCGTGTCGGGTTCGTACAAGAACTCCGGGCAGCGCTGCACCGCGATCAAGCGAATGCTCGTGCACGAGGCGGTGGCCGATCGCTTCACCGAGCTGGTCGTCGAGAAAACCCGCGCGTGGGCGTACGGGAACCCGGCCGATCCGTCGGTCGACATGGGCACGGTGATCGACGAGGCGGCCGCGAAGTTCTGCGAGCAGCAGGTGAACGATGCGATTGCGCGCGGGGCGCGCCTGCTGGTCGGCAACGTGCGCGACGGTGCGCTGTATTCGCCGACCGTCGTCGATCGCGTGACGCCCGACATGCCGCTCGTGAAGTACGAGACGTTCGGCCCCGTGTCGCCGATCATGCGCTTTCGCGACATCGACGAGGCAATCCGGATGTCGAACAGCACCGACTATGCGTTGTCGTCATCGGTCTGCACGAACCGCTTCGACAGCATCACGCGCTTCATCACGGAGCTCGAAGTCGGCAGCGTGAACGTGCGCGAGGTGCCGGGCTACCGGCTCGAACTCACGCCGTTCGGCGGCGTGAAGGATTCGGGTCTCGGCTACAAGGAGGGCGTGCAGGAAGCGATGAAGAGCTTCACGAATACGAAGACCTATTCGCTGCCCTGGTAAGCGGCACTGCACGTTGCACCCGCGCCGGTGCGCCTACCGGTCGAGCACGGCGGCGACGATCGCCTCCGGCGCATCTTCCTGGACCAGGTGACCCGCGCGCGGCACCCTGATCAGCTTGCCGTTCGCGATGCGATCGGCAAGCGCCTGCCCCTGTTCGAGCGGAATCCACCGGTCGTCCTCGCCCCAGACGATGCGCACCGGAAAGTCCGGCGGCGCGTAGCGGGCCTCTGCTTCCTCGATGTAGCGCTGGCGCATCTGCGCGATTTGCCGATAGAACGCAGCCTGGCCGGCGGGCGTGAGCCATGGCGCGCGGTAGATCGACAGCACGTCGTCGCTCAACGGCTGCGCGACCCCTTGGCCGATATAGGCCGACACGAGCGCGTGATGCGCATAGGCCGGCAACCCGGTCAACGCTGCTTCGTGCTGCGCGACATGCCGCACGAACGGCGAGCCCTGCGGCGCGATCGCGACCGGGTTCACGAGCGTCAGGTCCGAATAGGCGATGCCGTCGAGGAAATGCGCGCGCAGCACCGTCGCGCCGCCGTAGTCGTGCGCCAGCACGCGCGGGCGCGAAATCTTCCATTCGTCGAGCAGCGCGCCGAACAGCACGTTCTGCCGGCCGAGCGATACGTCCGCGTCGGGCATGTCCGACTGGCCGTAGCCGAGCAGGTCGTAGAAGAACACGCGATGGCGCCGCGCGAGCCACGGCGCGATCCGGCGCCACACCTGCGATGAGAACGGCGTGCCGTGCACGAGCACGAGCGGCGGCCCTTCGCCGAGCGTGCCCCAGGCGATCCGGTGACCTTCGAAATTGAAGCGATTGGCGAGATCGAGCATCGGTACCTCCGTGCTAACCTATATTGGTGGTTAACAGGTTACGCCGGTTCGTCCGGATATGAAACCGATAGGTGCAAATAAATGGTTACTCGATACGAGCCTGTGCGACAGGCGAATGCGTGGAGCGCGGCCGATTTCGTCGGTGGCCATCCGGCGCTCGACTTCCTGAATACGGTGGCCGACACGGGCAAGACGCGCGACGAGGACAAGCTCGCCGACTGGCCGGCCGTCCGTGCGTGGGCCGCGAAATCCGGGTTGCTGGCGGCGGCCGATCTGACGCGGTTTCTGCGTCATCCCCGGCAGGACGGCGCCGACGAGCTGGCTGCGCTGCACGGCTTTCGCGAGGATGCGTATGCGGCGCTCGCGTACCTGACGGCCGGCGACGGCGGCAGCGCCGGCGCGCGAGCGGCGGACCGGCTCGCCGTGGCGATTCGCGATGCGATCGGGCGCAGCACGTTCGAGGCCGTCGACGGCCGCTTCGCGTGGCGCCCCGATGCGCGCGCCGCGTCGCGCTGGATCGACGCGGCCGCGCTCGGGTTCGAGCATCTGCTGCGCGGTGACGATTTCGCGCGCGTGCGGCAGTGCGGCCGCTGTACGTGGTTCTTCATCGATCGCGGCCGCGGCGTCGGGCGACGCTGGTGCGACATGCGTACGTGCGGAAACCGCGCGAAGGTGGAGGCGTTCAGGGAGCGGTGAGGCGGGGGCAGCGGCGTCGCCGGCCCGGTTCGCCGTGCGTCATTCGGCGATTTCGTGCGGCCGATGGTCGGGCCACAGGGTGCCGGCAATGAACAACCCTGCCGCCAGGAACGGCGCGCCGATCGCGAACAGGATCGCCGTGAGCGCCCACCGGTCCCAGAACCGGTCGACGACCGCGCGCTCGGGCGTGACGGGGTCGTACAGCACGTCGACGATCTCGCCTTCGTACAGCCCGGGATTCGATGACGCCGAGCCTTGCGCGAACGTGACCTGGCGGCCGCTGTCGGTCTTGAACGCGATGCTCACCGAGTAGAGCGACGTGCGGGCGGGGGGCGAGTGGGCCGTTTCGGCGATCTCGACGACATGGCCGGTCGAACGCGCGTAATGGCGGTCGATCTGCCACTGGCGCAGCCCGACAGCGCCGGCGCCGGCGAGGAAACCGGTGCCGATCGCGATCGGGATCAGCACGATCGCGATGTTCCAGCGGCGCCGGATCGTCTTGCGGTCGGCCGGTGCGGAAAACGCGTCGGCTTGCCGGTTGCGGCGCTCGTTCACGTACAACAGGCTGCCGATCGCAAGCGACGCGAGCGCGAGCAGGGCAGGCACCGCGACGGGAAACCAGCGTTGCGCGAAATCGTCGATCAGCGCGGGACGGTTCGGATGGTCGGGGTCGACCAGGACGTCGACGCTTTCGCCGATGTCGTAAGCCGGCACCATCGACGCGGTATTGCCGGCGACTTCGCGGCGCCGGCCGTCGTTCGCGAGATAGGCGACGATCGGGCGATATGCACGCATCGCGTCGCTGTCCTGCACGATGCGCACGACCGTGCCCGGCGCGCGGACCAGATGGCCGGCCGCGCCGCCCGCGGTGACGGCGAGCGCGGCCGCGGCCACGAGCAGCGCAATACCGAGCGCGAACGCGACGAGTGCGTCCTTACGCAGCATGACCGGCTTCGCTTCGTGCGTCGTGTGATGCATCCGGATGCGATCGGGTTGAGGGTGCGACTCGACGTGCGCACCGATATCGGCGTGACCATGGCCTCTGAATGGTCGCGTCTCGCTCACATGATTCCATGTTCGACGTCCCATGCTCTCTCAGTGCCGGCGGCGATACGGCGATCACCGTCCGGTTGTGTGATATTTGTCGGACGATTCTAGCGGGAAAGCGCGGGAGCGGGGCATGTATGTATGCGCATGCCGTGATGCGGGAGAGCCGGGCGGGCGCCGGAAATGGAAAAAGCCCGGTTAGCTTTCGCTAACCGGGCTTCGAAATTCCTGGTGGGGCGTGAGTGACTCGAACACTCGACCTACGGATTAAGAGTCCGCTGCTCTACCAACTGAGCTAACGCCCCCAACAGAAGAAAGATTATGCACGGGTATTTCGGTCTTTGCAACACCTTTCTGCGAATTTCCTGAAAATATTTCGTCACCCCGACGGCGGCCGTCCGTGCGGCGGCGAGCGATCGCAGTTGGCGCGCTCCCGGTATGATGACGTCCACACCTGTTGCGCGGCGGTCGCGCAACGTTTTCTGGACATTCGAAGATGGACGAAAACGCAGTCCGCGAATTGCTGGATCGCCTGCTGGCCCCGTGGGTCCGCTCGCTCGGTCTGGTCCCCGTATCGATCGGCGACGACAGCGTGACGATGCGTCTGCCGTTTTCCGGCGAATTCCGTCATTCGGGCGGCATCATCTGCGGCCAGGTGTTCACGGCCGCCGCCGACACCGCGATGGTGGTCGCGATCTCGGTCTCGCTCGGTGAATTCCGGCCGATGACGACCGTATCGCTGAACACGAACTTCATGCGTCCGGTGCGCAAGGGCGACGTGCTCGTCACCGCGCGCGTGCTGCGGATGGGCCGCAACCTGGTATTCGGCGAAGTCGAACTGTTCGACGAGGACGGCAAGATGGCCGTTCACGCGACGTCGACCTACGCGCTCGTCAGCTGAGCGGCGCGATGTTCGACCAGATCGTCTTCGCGGGAGGTGGCAATCGCTGCTGGTGGCAGGCCGGCTTCTGGGATGTCGCGCAGCCGGCGCTCGGCGTGCGCCCGCGCGTGATCGCCGGCATCTCGGCCGGCGCGGCGACCGCCTGCATGCTGTATACGCGCGACGCCGCGTGGGTGATGCGCTATTACGAGGAAGCGCTGCGCCACAACCGCAAGAATGCGTACTGGGGCAACCTGTTCGGGCGCGAGCCCGTGTTTCCGCATTACCGGATCTACCGCCAGGCGCTGCTCGACATCTACGGCGAGCCGTTCGCGCAACTCGCCGACGCGCCGGAAATCCGCATCGGCGTGTCGCACGTGCCGCGCTGGCTCGGCGCGCGCGGCGCGGTTGCCGCGGGCCTCGTCGCGTACAACATCGAAAAGTACGTGCGCAAGACGCTGCATCCGACGCTCGGGCGCACGCTCGGCTTCCGGGCCGAGTTCGTGCGCGCGCAGGCGTGCACGAGCGTCGACGAACTCGCCGACCTGATCCTGCAGTCGTCGTGCACACCGCCGTTCACGCCGGTGCTGCGTCGCGGCGGCCGCCCGGTGCTCGATGGCGGCATGGTCGACAACGTGCCGGTCGGCGCGCTCGACCCGTCGCCGGGCGACGTGCTGGTGCTCGTCACGCGGCTGTATCCGCGCCCGCAGATGTTCACGGTCGCGCACGGCGACCAGCGGCGGCTCTATGTACAACCGTCGAGCAAGGTGCCGATTTCGAGCTGGGATTACACGAGTCCGTCGCAGATGCGGCATGCGTACGACCTCGGGCGGCGCGACGGCGAGCATTTCCTCACGCGCGTCGACGCGATGACAGGCGGCCGTGTGGCCGCCTGAAGGCGGGAAGGGAGAACCGGGCCGCGCGACGGGCGCGGCCCGCGCCGGTCAGCGCACGCGGCGCGGCGTCAGCGCTTCCGGGTTGACCACGCTCGACATGTCGCCCTGGTCGAACGCGAGGATGTTCCGGAACGCCGCGCTGAAATAGAGCTCGTAGCTTTCGCGTTCGACGTAGCCGATGTGCGGCGTGCAGATCACGTTTTCCATCCGCAGCAGGCTGTAGCCCTGCAGGATCGGCTCGCTTTCGAACACGTCGATCGCGACCATCCCCGGACGGTTGTGCGACAGCGCGTTCACGAGCGCGTTTTCCTCGAGCAGCTCCGCGCGGCTCGTGTTGACGAGCAGCGACGTCGGCTTCATCCGCATCAGGTCTTCCTGCTTGACGATCCCGCGCGTGTCGTCGTGCATGCGCAAGTGCAGCGACAGCACGTCGCTCTGCTCGAACAGCGCTTCGCGGCTGTCGGCGGCCGTGTAGCCGTCGGCGCGCGCGGCCTCGAGTGAATGCTCGCGGCCCCAGATCAGCACGTTCATCCCGAACGCCTTGCCATAGCCGGCGACCAGCCGGCCGATCTTGCCGTAGCCCCAGATGCCGAGCGTCTGGCCGCGCAGCACCTGGCCCAGGCCGAAGTTCGGCGGCATGGCCGACGTCTTCAGGCCCGACTGCTGCCACGCACCCTGCTTCAGGTTCGCGACGTATTGCGGAATGCGGCGCTGGGCGGCCATCACGAGCGCCCAGGTCAGTTCGGCCGGCGCGACCGGCGAACCCGTCCCCTCGAGCACCGCGATGCCGCGGTCGGTACACGCTTCGAGGTCGATGTGGGTCGAGATACGGCCGGTCTGGCTGATCATGCGCAGGTTCGGCAGCTTGGCGAGCAGTTGCGACGAAATCGGCGTGCGCTCGCGAATCAGCACGAGCGCCTCGACTTCCGCGAGACGGCTCGCGAGCTGCCCCAGGCCGCGCACCGTGTTGTTGAAGACCTTCACGTCGTGCTCGGCGAGCATCTCGAAGCAGTTCAGCTTGCGGACGGCGTCCTGGTAGTCGTCGAGAATGGCAATTTTCATGATCAGCGGGAGTCGCGCGTTGGAAGCGGCGGCGGTGGCGGCGGCGCACGTGTGGCGCACCCGTCCCGCCCGGCCGGGGCCGACATGATGCTACGTCGGTGTCCGTCGTGGTGTCTTTTTAACAGGTTGTTACGCTCCGCCGCAATCGCGCCCGGCTGACGCGGCGCCGTTCCCGTACCAGGAGCCGGGGTGCGCTGTTGTGTCGCACCAAATACGTCCTTTCTGATTCGACCGTTTACCCGCCGAGGTTCACCCAATTGTTGCTTCGATCAGAATAATTGGATCATCCGTTCGCGATGAGTGAGGATTTTTGACTATTTTTATCGTCAACGGCCACCTTGTTGAGCAACTCTGCATCATTTCCGTTGTCGTAGGAGAATTACGCATAGGCTTCAACTTTTTGAAGTTGTAACAGCGGCAGGAGTCGTTTATGGATCATTTGCAGTCGATGCGCGTGTTCGTCAAGGTTGCGGATCTCGGCAGTTTCGCGCGGGCCGCGAGTGCTATGGATATCTCCAACGCGGTCGCGACGCGTCACGTCGCCGATCTGGAGGGCCGCCTCGGCACACGGTTGCTGAACCGCACCACCCGCAGCCTTTCGCTGACGGAGTCGGGCCAGGTCTATCTGGAGCGGGCGCGCCAGATTCTCGATGAGCTCGAGGATGTCGAACAGATGGTCGTCGCGCGCAATCACGAGCCGGTCGGCACGTTGCGCATCGTCGCGCCGGTCGTGTTCGGCCTGCATAACCTTGCCCCCGTCCTGCAGTCGTACACGGAGAATTTCCCGAAAGTCGTGCCGGATCTGACGCTGGTCGACCGCCAGGTCGATCTCGTCGAGGAAGGTTTCGACGTCGGCATCGTCGTCACGCGCCAGATGCGCAGCGCGAGCATCGTCACGCGGCGCCTGACCACGGGCTGCATGACCGTGTGCGCGACGCCGAGCTATCTGGAAAAGCATGGCGTGCCGACTCATCCGGAACAACTCGCCGAGCACCCGGCGCTGAGCCTGCCGACCGAATACTGGGGCGACGAGCGTGTGTTCACGGGGCCCGACGGCGAGGTGCGCGTGCGCCCGACCAACGTGATCGTCGCGAACAACACCGCGATGCTGCGCCAGTTCGCGCTGCTCGGGATGGGCGTCGCGATCCTGCCGAGCTACCTGATCGGCGGCGACATCGCGCGCGGCGCGCTGGTGCGGTTGCTACCGGATTTCCGGCTGCCGCAGGTCGAGATCAACATCGCATACCCGAGCCGGCGCCATCTGCCCGCGAAGGTGCGCACGTTCATCGACCACCTCGTCGAATATTTCAGCCACGCGACCGACGCGGTGATTGGCGAACAATGGGCCGCACAGAGTGCGATGCCGGCGCCGATCGGCGTCGAGATGCGTGCCGAGCAGCCCGAATCGACCGACCCGAACCTGCAGCCGCGCGTCGCGCGCTCGGCGCGCCCGCGCGTCGCGGTGCCGTCGCCGCTGTAACGGTGCGGCGGCCGCGCACTGACGCGGCCGGCACCAAAGAAAAAACGCGGATCGAGTGATCGATCCGCGTTTTTTATCGCCGTTTGACCGGCGTGCAATGCGCCGGGGGAGCCCCCGGCGGCCGGGTCGTTACGAGCCCGTTTTGCGCGCCGTCGTCTTGCGGGCGGCGGTCTTGCGGGCCGGTGCCGGTTTTTCGTCGGCGCCTTCCGTCACGGTTTCGGCATCCTTCGTCGCCGATTTTGCCGTCTTCTTCGCGGCAGCCGCCTTCGGCTCCTTCTTTTCGAACTCGAAACCGATCTTGCCGTCCGGCTGCTTCACGAGGAACGCCTTGAAGTTGCGACCCGTGCGCGACGACTTGAAGTTCGGCATCAGATCCGTCCGACCGTCGGCGAGCAGCTTGGCCATCTGCTCGCGCGTGATTTCCTGCTGCAGGATCACCTTGCCCGAACGGAAGTCGCAGGTCTTCGGATTCGCGACCGAGTGCTCGCACACATAGCTCATCCCGTGCTCGAACACGCGGCCGTTGCATTTCGGGCACGCGCCGACCGGTTCCTGCTCGGAGAAGTCGGGCGCCTCGCCTTCCTCGCCGCCCTGGTCCTGGCCGAAGTCGAACTCGAGCTTGTAGTTCTTCGTTTCGTCGTCGAACGAGAGCTTCAGGATCGCCGAGAACGGACGGCCCATCTTGCTGCGGAAACCGGACAGCGGGCCGATGGTCTTCTGCTGCAGCAGTTCCTCGACTTCCGCGATCTCGAACTGCCGGCTGCCCGGAATCTTCGAGATCGAGAACTCGCACTTCGTGCACGCGAAGCGGCGGTAGTTTTCCTTCACCTGGCCGCCGCAGTTCGGGCACGGCGTCTGGAGCGTCGCGTAATCGCCGGGGATCGTGTCGGAATCGTATTCCTTCGCGCGCTTGACGATCTGCTGCGTCATGCGGGCGATTTCCTGCATGAACGCGTCGCGCCCGAGGTTGCCGCGCTCCATCTGCGACAGCTTGTATTCCCATTCGCCGGTGAGCTCGGGCGCGGTCAGTTCCTTCACGCCGAGCCCGCGCAGCAGCGTCATCAGCTGGAATGCCTTCGCGGTCGGGATCAGCTCGCGGCCTTCGCGGACGAGATACTTCTCGCCCAGCAGGCCTTCGATGATCGCCGCACGCGTTGCCGGCGTGCCGAGGCCCTTCGCGGCCATCGCCTCGCGCAGTTCGTCGTCCTCGACGAGCTTGCCGGCGCCTTCCATTGCCGACAGCAGCGTCGCTTCCGAGTAGCGTGCGGGCGGCTTGGTCACGAGCGCGACGGCGGCGATCTCGTCCGTCTTCACCTTCTCGTCCTTCTGCACCGGCACGAGGTTCGCGTCCGCACCTTCGGCGTCGCGGCCGTACACCTGCAGCCAGCCCGGCTCGACGAGCACCTTGCCTTCGGTCTTGAAGTGATGGCCGGCGACTTCGGTGATCCGCGTCGTGACACGGAATTCGGCCGCCGGGAAGAACACTGCGAGGAAGCGCTTCACGACCATGTCGTACAGCTTCTGCTCCGGCTCGGACAGCGACTTCGGCGCCTGCAGCGTCGGGATGATGGCGAAGTGGTCGCTGATCTTCGAGTTGTCGAAGATCCGCTTGTTCGGCTTCACCCAGCCCTGGTCGAGCACCCGCTTCGCATGCGGCAGGTAGTTGTGGCTCTCCTTGAGCATTTCGAGCGTGGACTGCACCGTCGAAATGTAGTCTTCCGGCAGCGCGCGCGCGTCGGTACGCGGGTACGTCAGCACCTTGTGCTTTTCATACAGCGCCTGCGCGAGGCCGAGCGTGTTCTTCGCGGAGAAGCCGAAGCGGCTGTTCGCCTCGCGCTGCAGGCTCGTCAGGTCGAACAGCAGCGGCGACAGCTGGGTCGACGGCTTCGATTCCTCGGAGACCGTACCGACCTGGTCGCGGCATGCGGCGACGATGGTTTCGGCGGCCGGCAGGCTCCACAGGCGGGAGTCGCGCCTTTCCGGATCGAACTCGTCCCGCTTGAATTTCGGGTCGTACCACTTGCCTTCGTAGAAGCCATTCGCGCATGCGAACGCGGCCTTCACTTCCCAGTAGTCGCGCGGGACGAAGCGGCGGATTTTCTCTTCACGTTCGACGACGATCGACAGCGTTGGGGTCTGAACGCGACCGACGGTCGTCAGGAAGAAGCCGCCGCCCTTGCTGTTGAACGCCGTCATTGCGCGGGTGCCGTTGATCCCGACGAGCCAGTCGGCTTCGGAGCGGCAACGGGCGGCGTCGGCGAGCGGCTGCATGTCGGTGTCGCTGCGCAGGTGCGCGAAACCGTCGCGAATCGCCTGCGGCGTCATTGACTGCAGCCAGAGGCGCTGGACCGGCTGCTTCGCCTTCGCGTGCTGCACGATCAGGCGGAAAATCAGTTCGCCCTCGCGCCCCGCGTCACATGCGTTGATCAGGCGGGCGACGTCCTTGCGCTTCATCAGCTTGGTAAGGACCTTCAGGCGCGATTCGCTTTTTGCGATCGGGTTGAGGTCAAAATGCGGGGGGATGACGGGCAGATGAGCGAAGCTCCATTTGCCGCGCTTGACCTCGTACTCTTCCGGGGCGGCGATTTCCAGCAGGTGGCCGACCGCGGACGAAAGGACGAATTCGTCGCTTTCGAAGTATTCGTCATGCTTGGTAAAGCCGCCCAAAGCGCGCGCGATGTCGTTCGCGACAGAAGGCTTTTCCGCAATGATCAGAGCTTTGGACATGACAGGTGTGTGTTGGTAGACCGGGTTCGCCGGCGTGGGTCCCTTTTACGACGGCTTTATAGCACACGCGGCGACGACGGCGGCGCGGCGTGTAAAAAGCGGCTCATCATAGAGGGGGCCCGCAATGGCGGCAAGCGCCCGGCCCGGCGGCACGCGCAACGTCGCGCGAAGCCGCCTGGCCGGGGCGCGGTTTACGCCTCGACGTTCAGGATATTGCGCAATTTCGGTGCGTGCGGCGCGCCGGGTACCGCGCTCAGGTCGGACAGCATCCGTTCGACGATCGCCGCGTGCGGCAGCACCGTGCCGAAGAAGCGCGCGGTGTTCGCATCCTCGATCAGGATCGTGGGGAAATTCTCGACGTCGAGATCGTCGAGCCGGTCGGCATGGGTTTCGATGTCGATCCACGCGAAGCAGGCGTCGGGATGGGCGTCGGCGAGCTGGTCGAAGGCCGTCTGGTAGTCGCGGCAGGTGCCGCACCATTCGGCGCACAGGCAGGCGACCAGCAGCGTGTCGGGATCGGCGAGGCGCTCGGCGATCCGATCGGCATCGGTGTCGAGATTCAGCGCGGGCATGGAATTCCTTGGGTAACGTCGACGGCATGGCCGCCCCTATTCGGGGGAATGTAGCACGCCGGACCGGGGCGGGGTGGGCGCCGCGTCGAGCCGTGCGAAGCGTCCGCCGGGCACGCTGGCGACGCGGCCGGCCAGTTCGAGCGCGAGCAACGCGCTGTGCAGCACGTCGTCGGACAGGCCGCTGTGCTCGGCGAGCCACTCGTAGGTCACGGGGCCGTATCCCAGTGCGGCCAGCACGGATCGTTCGGCGGGGGTATCGGGCGGTGCGCCTTCGCTTACGGCGGACGCGGCGGCCGCAATGGCGGAGCCGGCCTTCGCGGCAGGCTCGCCGATGCGTTGCCCCGCGGTGCCGGCTGCGTCGGCGTTATCGGGGCTCGGTCCAGAATGCTGCGCGATGTGAGCAGTCGCTTCGCCCAGCCCGTATTCCTCCAGCACGTCGAGCGGCGCAGCGGTGAGCTTCGCGCCGTCGCGGATCAGCGCGTGGCAGCCCTGCGCGAGCGGCGCGTGGATCGAGCCCGGCATCGCGAACACGTCGCGGCCGAGCTCGTTTGCGAGTCGCGCGGTGATCAGCGAGCCGGAGCGCGGCGCGGCTTCGACGACGAGCGCGCCAAGCGCGAGTGCGGCGATCAGCCGATTGCGCTGCGGGAAATGCGACGCTCGCGCGGGCGTGCCGAGCGGCCATTCGGACAGGATCGCGCCACGCGCGGCGATCTCGTGTGCGAGCGTGCGGTGCCGCGCCGGATAGACGAGGTCGGCGCCCGTCGCGATCACCGCGATCGTGCTGGCGCGGCCGGCGAGCCCGCCGCGATGCGCGGCGCCGTCGATGCCGAGCGCGAGGCCCGAGACGATCGCGAGCCCCGCATCGGACAGCGCATGCGCGAAGCGCGTTGCGTCGGCGAGCCCTTGCGGCGTCGCGTGGCGGCTGCCGACGACGGCGAGCCCCCGTGCGTGCAGCAGGTCGAGCCGGCCCTTTACATATAGCAGCGGCGGCGGATCGTGCAGGTCGCGCAGCCGCGGCGGATAGGCGGGATCGTTGAGCGTGACGATCGCGTTGCCCGGTGCATCGAGCCACGCGAGCGCGGCGTCGGTGCGCGCGTCGAGGTCGTGCCGCTCGCTGGCGCGCACCGCCCGCGCGGCGGCCGCGCTGCTCGCCGCGCAGATGGCCTCGTCGGATGCGCGCAGCAGCGCCGCCGGCGAGCCGAATGCGTCGAGCAGCGCGTGCAGCACGGCAGGCGGGAGGCCCGGCGCATGCGCGAGCTGCAGCCACGCGCGCAGCGCGGAAGGGGTCAGCGCTTGCGGCGACATGAGGTTCCCCTCGAATGCGACGGCCAGCGGACAGCGTGGCGCCATGATAAAATTTTCATCATCCGAAATACTCGACAGGGCCGCGCGCCACCGGCGTCCGGCCATTTGCAGGAGGCATGACCTGCGGCATTGATATGCCGCGCGTCCGCCTCATCTTCATTGCATCCCGGCAGTGGCGCCAGCCGGCCGGATGGCCGATGCGGCCCGCCGCTCCACCGAATACCGAACACCATGGCATTGCTGAACATTCTTCATTACCCCGACAAGCGGCTGCACAAGGTCGCCAAGCCCGTCGACAAGGTCGACGACCGGATCCGCAAGCTTGTCGCCGACATGGCCGAAACCATGTACGCAGCGCCGGGCATCGGCCTCGCGGCGACGCAGGTCGACGTGCACGAGCGCGTGATCGTGATCGACATCTCCGAGGAGAAGAACGAGCTGCGCGCGTTCATCAATCCCGAGATCATCTGGTCGAGCGACGAGAAGCAGATCTACGAGGAGGGCTGCCTGTCGGTGCCCGGCATCTACGACGAGGTCGAGCGCCCGGACCACGTGCGCGTGCGGGCGCTCAACGAGCAGGGCGAGACCTTCGAGCTCGACTGCGAGGGCCTGCTGGCCGTGTGCGTGCAGCACGAGATGGATCACCTGATGGGGCGCGTGTTCGTCGAATACCTGTCGCCGCTGAAGCAGACGCGCATCAAGACGAAGATGAAGAAACTCGAACGCGCGATGTGACGCGTATTCGCCAAGCCCGCTCCCGAACGCTTTCATGACCCATACGTTGCGCGTGATTTTTGCCGGCACGCCGGAATTCGCCGCGGCCGCACTCGCCGCGATCCACGAGGCCGGTTTTCCGGTGCCGCTCGTGTTGACCCAGCCCGATCGCCCTGCCGGACGCGGGATGAAACTGCAGGCGAGCGCCGTGAAGCGCTATGCCGTCGAGCACGGGATGCCCGTCGCGCAGCCGCCGTCGCTGCGCCGCGCGGGCAAGTACCCGGCGGAGGCAGCCGACGCGATCGAGCTGCTGCGCACGACCCCGCACGACGTGATGGTGGTCGCCGCATACGGCCTGCTGCTGCCGCAGGAGGTGCTCGACATTCCGCGCGCCGGCTGCATCAACATCCATGCGTCGCTGCTGCCGCGCTGGCGCGGCGCCGCGCCGATCCACCGCGCGATCGAGGCCGGTGACGCCGAGACGGGCGTCACGCTGATGCAGATGGACGTCGGCCTCGACACCGGCGCGATGATCGACGAAGCGCGCGTCGCGATCGCGCCCGACGATACGACCGCCACCCTGCACGACCGGCTGGCCGCCGACGGCGCGCGGCTGATCGTCGATGCGCTGGTGCGGCTCGAGCGCGACGGCGCATTGCCCGCCACCCCGCAGCCGGCCGACGGCGTGACCTATGCGGAAAAGATCGGCAAGCACGAGGCGGCGCTCGACTGGCGCAAGCCGGCCGACGTGCTCGCGCGCCAGGTGCGCGCGTTCGACCCGTTCCCGGGCGGCGTCGCGACGCTCGACGGCGCGGCCATCAAGCTGTGGGCGGCCGAGCCCGTGGCGGGGCGCGGCGACGCGGCGCCCGGCACGATCGTCGACGCGGCGCCCGAAGGCGTGATCGTCGCGTGCGGCAGCGGCGCGCTACGCGTCACGCAACTGCAGAAGCCGGGCGGCAAGCGGTTGCCCGCGCGTGAATTCCTGGCCGGCTCGCCGCTCGCCGTAGGCCAGCGTTTCGCGTTGCCCGACGGGGCCTGAGCGTCATTCGACCCGACCTGCCGGCCGCGCGCAATCGGCCGAATGGCCGAGTCGCACGGCGCGGCAGGCGCGCGTAGAATTTCCCTGCGCAGTTCGGTTTCGAGGTCTTCATGTTTGGCATCACCCATTTCGGCTTCTTCGTGTTCGCGGTGTTCCTGCTGAACATCACACCCGGCCCCGACACGGCCTACATCGTCGGCCGCAGCGTCGCCCAGGGGCGTGGCGCGGGGCTGATGTCGGCGTTCGGCATTTCGGCCGGCTGCTGCGTTCACGCGCTCGCATGCGCATTCGGCCTCACCGCGCTGCTGGCGGCATCGGCCACCGCGTTCACGGTGATCAAGCTGGTCGGCGCCGCCTACCTGATCTACCTCGGCGTGCGGATGATCGTCGCGCGGCAGGCCGCCGAGCCGTCGGGCGCCGCAGCCGCGCAGGGCACGGCCGCAAAGCCGCTGCGCCAGCTGTTCATGCAGGGCTTCTGGACCAACGTGCTGAATCCGAAGGTCGTGCTGTTCTTCGTATCGTTCTTCCCGCAGTTCGTGTCGGCCGACAGTCCGCACAAGGCTTGGGCCTTCCTGACCCTCGGCGCGGTATTCGTCGCGATGAGCACGGTGTGGACCAGCCTCGTCGCGTGGGTCGCGGGCAGCGTCACGCAGCGCTTTTCCGGCAAGCCGGGCGTCCAGAAGTGGCTCGACCGTACGGTCGGCAGCGCTTTCGTCGGCCTGGGCCTTCGTCTTGCAACATCGCAACGCTGAGATTGAATTTTTCGCGCAAGACCTTATCTAACAAATCGCTTACAATTTTCCGCCGCGCCCTTTGATGCGCGACGGGTCCCCTGACGGATAAGGAGTGGGTATGTTCAATTGGGTCAAAACGGCGATGCTGATGGCCGGGATCACGGCCCTGTTCATCGTGATCGGCGGCATGATCGGCGGCACCCGCGGCATGACGATCGCGCTGCTGTTCGCGCTCGCCATGAATTTCTTCTCGTACTGGTTCTCCGACAAGATGGTGCTGCGCATGTACAACGCGCAGGAAGTCGACGAGAACACGGCACCGCAGTTCTACCGGATGGTGCGCGAGCTCGCCACGCGCGCGAACCTGCCGATGCCGCGCGTCTACCTGATCAACGAGGACGCGCCGAACGCGTTCGCCACGGGCCGCAACCCGGAGCACGCGGCGGTCGCCGCGACCACAGGCATCTTGCGCGTGCTGTCCGAGCGCGAGATGCGCGGCGTGATGGCGCACGAGCTCGCGCACGTGAAGCACCGCGACATCCTGATCTCGACGATCACCGCGACGATGGCGGGCGCGATCTCGGCACTGGCCAACTTCGCGATGTTCTTCGGCGGCCGCGACGAAAACGGCCGTCCTGCCAACCCGATCGCGGGGATTGCGGTCGCGCTGCTCGCGCCGATCGCCGGCGCGCTGATCCAGATGGCGATCTCGCGGGCGCGCGAATTCGAGGCCGATCGCGGCGGCGCGCAGATCTCCGGCGATCCGCAGTCGCTCGCCACCGCGCTCGACAAGATCCATCGCTATGCGGCGGGCATCCCGTTCCAGGCGGCCGAAGCGCATCCGGCCACCGCGCAGATGATGATCATGAACCCGCTGCACGGCGGCGGCCTGCAGAATCTGTTCTCCACGCACCCGGCGACCGAGGAGCGCATCGCGCGCCTGATGGAGATGGCGCGCACCGGCCGCTTCGACTAACTCGCGTCGCACTCGCACCTCGCCCCGCACGCCTCGCGCTGCGGGGCGTTTCATTTGTGTGTCCCGTAAAGGGGCCGCATGGCCTCACGCTACAATGCGCGGTTTGGAATCGCGGCGGCCGCGCACGGCCGCAGGGTTCCCGCCGCTCGCGGCGCCCGTTTGCCGATTTTGCTCCGATGACACGAACCCGTTCCTCCGCTCCGTCTTCCTCCGGCCGCCCCGCGCGCCTGTCCGCGCTGCGTCTCGCGCCCGATTCGCTGGGCTTCGCGCTCGACGCGGCCGCGCAGGCAGTCGATGCGGTGCGGCGCGGCACCGCGCTGCCGGCGGCACTGGCCGCGGTGTTCGCGCAGATGCCGGCCGACGCGCAGGCGCTGGCGCGCGGCGCGACGCAGGACGTCGCTTACCGGACGATGCGGCGCCTCGGCAGCGCGGACTGGCTGATCGGCCGGCTCGTCAGCAAGGCGCCGCCCGCGCACGTGCAGGCAGTACTCGCCGGCGCGCTCGCGCTGCTGCTCGATCCGGAGGAGACGGCCGCGTATCCGGCGTTCACGATCGTCGACCAGGCCGTGACCGTGATCGGCGCGCGGCGCGAATTCGCGTTTGCGAAGGGGCTGGTGAACGCGGTGCTGCGCCGTTTCCAGCGTGAGCGCGACGCGCTCGTCGCGGCGCTGCGGGACGATCCGGTCGCCCGCTGGAACTACCGTCCGTGGTGGATCGATGCGGTGAAGCGCGCGTGGCCGGACGCATGGCAGGCGATCCTCGCGGCCGGCGAGCGCCAGGGGCCGCTGACGCTGCGCGTGAACGCGCGCCGCGCGAGCGTCGACGCATATCTCGACACGCTGCGCGCGAACGGGATCGACGCGACCGCGATCGGCCGCCATGCGGTGCGGCTCGCATCGGCGCTGCCGGTCGATCGCATTCCGGGCTTTGCCGACGGCGTCGTGTCGGTGCAGGATGCCGGCGCGCAGCTCGCCGCCGAATGGCTCGGCGCGCGTGACGGCATGCGCGTGCTCGACGCATGCGCGGCGCCGGGCGGCAAGACCGGCCATATCCTCGAGCTGGCCGGCGCGGAGGTCGTCGCGCTCGAAAGCGACGCGACCCGCGCGGCGCGCATCGGCGAGAACCTCGCGCGCCTGTCGCTCGCGGCGGACGTGCGCGTCGGCGATGCCGGCGCACCGCAGGCGTGGTACGACGGCCGGCCGTTCGACCGCATCCTCGCCGACGTGCCGTGCTCGGCGTCGGGCATCGTGCGCCGTCATCCCGACATCCGCTGGCTGCGCCGCGAAGCCGACATCGCGGCACTCGTCGCGGAACAGCGCCGCATCCTGACGGCGTTGTGGCCGCTCGTGAAGCCGGGGGGCGAACTGCTCTACGTGACCTGTTCGATCTTCCCCGAGGAGGGCGAATTGCAGGCCCGCTGGTTTGAAGCGGCCTGTGAAGATGCGGTACGATTGGACGCGCCCGGCCAACTGCTGCCCGGCGGCGTGCCCGCCGGAGCGGCCGGCGCACTCGACCAGACCACCGATCACGACGGATTTTTCTACGCGCGGTTTCAGAAACGGTGACGATCAAACACCTTTTTCCACTTCGGCTTGCGGCCGTCCTGCTGGTCGCATTGGCGCTGTGCCTGACTGTCGTTCGGCCGGCGCGCGCCGCCGAGTCGATCGCCGTGCAGCGCGCATCGCTGCAGGCTGACGGAAGCGGCTGGAGCCTCGATGCCCGCTTCGAATTCGAGCTGAACCCGAACCTCGAGGATGCCGTCAACAAGGGCATCCCGCTGTACTTCACGACGGACTTCGAACTGAGCCGCGCGCGCTGGTACTGGTTCGACGAGCAGCCGGTGTCGGTGTCGCAGACGATCCGCCTGTCGTTCCAGCCGCTCACGCGCGAGTACCGCGTGTCGACGGGCGGGCTGCAACTCGGCTTCCCGTCGCTGAAGGACGCGCTCGCGGTCGTCCGGCACATCACGTCGTGGCACGTGATCGATCGCAACCAGGTGCGGGGTGGCGAAACCTACATGGCCTCGGTGCGCATGCAGCTCGATACGGCGCTGATGCCGAAGCCGTTCCAGGTCGACGCGGTGAACAACCGCGACTGGACGCTCGGTTCGGACTGGAAGCGCTTCAACTTCACGGTGACCGAACGTGCTAAATAAAGTGCGCCGTGCGGCCAGCGGGAAGAGCCTCCTCGTTCGCGTCATCGTAGCGACCGTCGCGCTCACCGCGCTGCTGCTGCTCGTGCTGCTCGCGGCCGCGAGCGCGAACACCGAGTTCTTCGATCGCTACTACTCGTGGCTGTACGCGATGAACATCATCGTCGCGCTCGTGTTCCTGCTGGTGGTGCTCGGGCTGATCGGGATGATCGTCGTGCGCCTGAGGAAGGGCAAGTTCGGCACGCGGCTGCTCGCGAAGCTCGCGGTGTTCTTCGCGCTCGTCGGCGTGGTGCCGGGCGGGATCATCTACATCGTGTCGTACCAGTTCGTGTCGCGCAGCATCGAGTCGTGGTTCGACGTGAACGTCGAGACCGCGCTGACGGCCGGCCTGAACCTCGGCCGCGGAATGCTCGACGCGTCGCTGTCCGACCTGCAGACGAAGGCGCGCCTGATGTCCGACCAGCTCGCGAGCGTCGATGCGAATACCAACGGCACGACGCTCACGCTCTTGCGCCTGCGCGATCAGTTCGGCGTGCAGGACGCGACGATCGTCGAGCCGAGCCGCGGCGGCTCGGGTGCGGCGCCCGACCTGCACATCGTTGCGCAGGCATCGGGCAATTTCGCCGTCCTGATTCCGGACGACCTGCCGACGCCGCTGATGCTGAGCCAGGCGCGCGAGCATGGCGCCTACGCGGCGATCGAGGGCGAAGTCGACGGCGACCCGCGCGCGCACGGCGCGAAGGGCGCCTTGCGGCTGCGTGTCGTGCGGCCGATTCCCGACGCGACGACGTCGCTGCTGCAGCCGGCGGAGCGCTTCCTGCAGCTCACGCAGCCGGTGCCGCCCACGCTCGCGCACAACGCCGACGCGGTGCAGCGCGCGTATCGCGAGTACCAGGAAAAAGCGCTGGGCCGCACCGGGCTGCGCAAGATGTACATCGGCACGCTGACGCTCGCGCTGTTCCTCGCGACCTTCATCGCGATGATGCTCGCGCTCGCGCTCGGCCAGCAGCTCGCGCGGCCGCTGTTCCTGCTCGCGCAGGGCACGAAGGAGATCACCGAAGGCGACTACACGCCGAAGCGCGAGATCAAGTCGCGCGACGAGCTCGGCTTCCTCACGCAGTCGTTCAACGCGATGACGCGCCAGCTGTCCGAGGCGCGGCTCGCGGTCGAGAAGAACCGGATCGCGCTCGAGCACTCGAAAACATATCTCGAAAGCATCCTCGCGAACCTCACCGCCGGCGTGTTCGTGCTCGACCGCCAGTTCCGGCTGACGACGGCCAACCGCGGCGCCGAGCGGATCTTCAGGCAGCCGTTCGGCGCGATGATCGGCACGGCGCTCGACCGGATCGACGTCGTGGCGGAATTCGGCGCGATGGTGCGCAAGGCATTCGCCGATCGCGAGGCGGCTTCCGACGGCGCCAGCGGCGATCGCGGCCACTGGCAGCAGCAGTTCGCGGTCGAGGTGCCGGGCGAAGCCGATCCGCTGACCTTGCTCGTGCGCGGCACGCGCCTCGTGTCGACGGTCGAGGGAGAGGCCGACGATCCGCAGACGTCCGGCTACGTCGTCGTGTTCGACGACATCTCCGACGTGATTTCCGCGCAGCGTTCGGTCGCATGGGGCGAGGTCGCGCGGCGGCTCGCGCACGAGATCAAGAACCCGCTGACGCCGATCCAGCTGTCGGCCGAGCGGCTGCAGATGAAGCTGTCCGACAAGCTCGCGCCGCCCGATGCGGACGTGCTCAAGCGCGGCGCGACGATGATCGTCAATCAGGTGGCCGCGATGAAGCGGATGGTCGACGACTTCCGCGAATATGCGCGCACGCCGCCGGCGGTGCTCGGCAACCTGCAGTTGAACGAACTGGCGAGCGAGGTGCTCGGGCTGTATGGTGTCGGCGAAGGCAAGAGCCCGATCGTCGCCGAACTCGCGCCGTCGCTGCCGGTGATTCGCGGCGACGCGACGCAACTGCGCCAGGTGATTCACAACCTGCTGCAGAATGCGCAGGATTCGGTGGCGGAAGTCGCGCATCCGCGTGTGTTGATCGAAACCAAGACAGTAGAATATGGCGATCCCGACGCCGAGGGCAAAACGCGCGTCGCGGTACGTCTTACCGTGTCCGACAACGGGCCCGGTTTTCCGGCACGCATCCTGACGCGTGCGTTCGAGCCTTACGTGACGACGAAGGCGAAGGGCACGGGGCTCGGATTGGCCATGGTCAAGAAAATCGTCGACGAGCACGGCGCGCGGATCGATCTGCGCAATCGCATGCACGGCGAGACCGTCGAGGGTGCGCAGGTGTCGATCCTGTTCCTGCAGATGGCGAGCGATACGCCAGGCGCCGAACCTGGCGCGCAGGTCGGGACGGCCCCCGCTAAGACAAAAGCAAGTGTGCAGACAAAGGCAGCGTAAATGGCAACCATCCTGGTGGTAGATGATGAAATGGGCATCCGGGAATTGCTCTCGGAAATCCTCAGCGATGAAGGACATGTCGTCGAGGCGGCGGAGAACGCGCAGGCCGCGCGGGAATACCGTCTGAATCAGGCGCCCGATCTCGTGCTGCTCGATATCTGGATGCCCGATACCGACGGCGTCACGTTGCTCAAGGAATGGGCGGCGCAGGGCCTGTTGACGATGCCCGTGATCATGATGTCCGGGCACGCGACGATCGACACGGCCGTCGAGGCAACGAAGATCGGCGCGCTCGATTTCCTCGAGAAGCCGATCGCGCTGCAGAAGCTGCTGAAGTCGGTCGAGCACGGTCTCGTGCGCGGCGCGGCACCGGTGTCCGTCAACGCGGCGGCGAAGGCCGGCGTCGGGCAGGCTTCGGGCCCGGCGGCGGTCGCGTCCGCGGCCGCGCTGCCGACGCTTGGCGACGACATGGCCGCGGCCTTGGGCCTCGCGGGCCAGACGGCCGCGATTCCGTTCGACATTCCGTTGCGCGAAGCGCGCGACGCGTTCGAGCGCGCGTACTTCGAATATCACCTCGCGCGCGAGAACGGCAGCATGACGCGCGTCGCGGAGAAGACGGGCCTCGAGCGCACGCACCTGTATCGCAAGCTCAAGCAGCTGGGCGTCGAGCTCGGCAAGAAGCCGTCGGAAGGCGCCGCGTAAAATATTTTGCGAAAAGTACTTGCGCAAAGTAACAGGGCTGGATATACTTTCTCTTCTTCGTTGGCCCGGTAGCTCAGTTGGTAGAGCAGCGGATTGAAAATCCGCGTGTCGATGGTTCGATTCCGTCCCAGGCCACCAGCAGTTCCAACCCCAAGAATCGGAAGGTTCTTGGGGTTTTTCGTTTGTGGTGGGTTTGCGCGGCATCGGTGGTGTGTCCGGCAGCATTCGCCGGGGCGTGATAAAATCCGTGCCCGCTCAATGACTTAGCGCATCGCTTCATGCGCACGGCAGGGCTGCCCGCAGGCGCCGCCGTGACGCGCGGCACCGATGCCGCGCGATGGGCGGTATAAGCGCTCCGCCGCGTTCGCGCATAACCGCGCTGCCTATACTGGTCGAGCCGGCGCAGGCCGGCACGTGTCGGGCCGCCCGGCGGCAGCCGGCCCCGGGGCGCAGCGCGACGCGAGCCTATACATTCACGGAGTATCACGGTGATTCGGACAGACGCTAAAGACGGCGCGCTCGTGCTGTTTTCCGGCGGGCAGGACTCGGCCACGTGCGTGGCCTGGGCCCTGGAACGCTATCAGACGGTCGAGACCCTCGGCTTCGATTACGGCCAGCGCCACCGCGTCGAACTCGAATGTCGCGAAGGCGTGCGCGACGCGCTGAAGCATCGGTTTCCCGCCTGGGCCGGCCGCCTCGGCGACGATCACATGATCGACCTGTCGGTGCTCGGCGCGATCAGCGATACCGCGATGACGCGCACGATCGAGATCGAGACCACGGCGAATGGCTTGCCGAACACGTTCGTGCCGGGCCGCAACCTGCTGTTCATGACGATCGCGGCCGCGATCGCCTATCGCCGCGGGCTGCGCGTGCTGGTCGGCGGGATGTGCGAGACCGATTTCTCGGGCTACCCCGACTGCCGCGACGACACGATGAAGGCGCTGCAAGTCGCGCTGAATCTCGGGATGGACACGCGCATCGTGCTCGAGACGCCGCTGATGTGGCTCGACAAGGCGCAGACCTGGCAACTCGCCGAACAGCTCGGCGGCGACGCGCTCGTCGAGCTGATCCGTGTCGAGACGCACACGTGCTACGTGGGCGAGCGCGCGGAACTGCACGACTGGGGCTTCGGCTGCGGCGAATGCCCGGCCTGCAAGCTGCGCAAGCGCGGCTACGAGGCCTACCTGAAGGGCGAGCGCGTGACCGAAGCGCCGCTGTGACGCGGTGCGCCGGCGGCGCTTGATGAATAACGGATTCTGATCGACAACGAGCGGCGCGAGCCGGACGAAGCACGATGACTTACGCGGTCAAGGAAATTTTCTACACGTTGCAGGGCGAGGGCGCGAACGCGGGCCGTCCGGCCGTGTTCTGCCGGTTCGCCGGCTGCAATCTGTGGTCGGGCCGCGAAGAGGATCGTGCGGAGGCCGTGTGCCGCTTCTGCGATACGGACTTCGTCGGCACCGATGGCGAGAACGGCGGCAAGTTCAAGGACGCCGGAGCCCTCGTCGCGACGATCGCCGGCCTGTGGCCCGACGGCGAAGCGCATCGCTTCGTCGTCTGCACGGGCGGCGAGCCGATGCTGCAGCTCGACCAGCCGCTCGTCGAGGCGCTGCACGCGGCGGGCTTCGAAATCGCGATCGAGACCAACGGCTCGCTGCCGGTGCTCGAGACGATCGACTGGGTCTGCGTGAGCCCGAAGGCCGACGCGCCGCTCGTCGTCACGAAGGGCAACGAGCTGAAGGTCGTGATCCCGCAGGACAACCAGCGGCTTGCCGACTACGCGAAGCTCGATTTCGAGTATTTTCTCGTGCAGCCGATGGACGGCCCGTCGCGCGATCTCAACACGAAGCTTGCGATCGACTGGTGCAAGCGGCATCCGCAGTGGCGGCTGTCGATGCAGACCCACAAATACCTGAACATTCCCTGAGCCACGGCCTTTGACATCGTGCTGATTACCCGAAAACTCGAATTCGACGCGGGCCACCGCATTCCCGATCACCGCAGCCAGTGCCGGAATCTGCACGGCCATCGCTACGTGCTCGAAGTCACGCTGCGCGGCGATCTCGTCGATACCGAGGGGGCGCCGGACCGCGGCATGGTGATGGATTTCGCCGACGTGAAGGCGCTCGCGGTCGAGCATCTCGTCAACAAGTGGGACCACGCGTTCCTGGTCTACGCGCGCGACGAAGTCGTGCGCTCGTTCCTCGAGCAGATGGCCGACCACAAGACGGTCGTGCTCGACCGGATCCCGACGGTCGAGAACCTCGCGGCGATCGCGTTCGACATCCTCGCGAACGTGTACGACGCGCACTACGGCGTGAACCTGCGGCTGGAGCGCGTGCGCCTGTACGAAACGCCGAACTGCTGGGCCGACGTCGAGCGCGATCCCGCCCGCTGACGCGTCATTGCCGGCCCGAGCGTGCGCTCGGCGGCCGGCCGCCGGTCGCTCGCAGCCGGTCGCCTGAATCCGGTCGCTTGCAGCCGGTCGCTTGCAGCCGGCCCCCCCCACAGCCGGTCTCCCGCAGCCGGTCGCCCGCAGCCGGTCGCCCGCCACGCGGTGCCCGACCGGGCCCGCTTCGCCTGTCTCCCCACATTTCGCCCGATGGCGCGCTATGATCGTTGCGTGGCGCAGCCTGCGCGCCCGCGATCGGGCTGCTGCCGTCCGGCCGTCCCCCGTTGCCTGTTCCGTTCGATTGCCTGTCCGCCAGGAGGCCGTATCGATGAGCACGCTCACCAATTCCCTCAAACAACGTCTGCACGACGGCGACGAGCCGCTGTACGGCCTGTGGCTGTCGCTCGGCTGCGATTCGGCCGCGGAAGCGCTCGCGCACGCCGGCTACGACTGGCTCTGCATCGACATGGAGCATGCGCCGAACGACAGCCGGGACGTCGCGTCGCAACTGCGCGCGCTGGCCGCCGCGCACCTGCCGAGCGAGCCTGTCGTGCGCGTGCCGGGGCGTGAGCCGTGGCTCGTGAAGCGCGCGCTCGACGCCGGCGCGCGCACGCTGATGTTCCCGTGCATCGAGACGGCCGACGAGGCCGCGCACGCGGTGCGGCTCACGCGCTTCCCGTCGCCGGATTCCCCGGACGGGCTGCGCGGCGTGGCAGGCATGGTGCGCGCGGCGGCGTTCGGCATGCGCCGCGATTACCTGCAGACGGCGAACGCCCAGATCGCGGTGATCGTGCAGATCGAATCGGCGCGCGGCATCGACGAAGTCGAGCGGATCGCCGCGACGCCGGGCGTCGACTGCCTGTTCGTCGGCCCGGCCGATCTGGCGGCGAGCCTCGGGCATCTCGGCGACAGCCGCCACCCGGATGTCGAGACCGCGATGGCGCGCGTGCTCGCGGCCGGCAAGCAGGCCGGCGTCGCGGTCGGCATCTTCGCGAGCGATACGGCCATCGCGCGCCAGTATCGCGAGGCCGGCTATCGGATGATCACGCTGTCGGCCGACGTGACCTGGCTGCTGCGCGCGACGCGCCAGGCGCTGCAGGAGGTGCGGTCATGAATGACGGCGAGGGGGCGGGCCGCGCGCGGCGCACGACCGGTGCGTGCGGGCGGATCGGCGCGATGCTCGGGCTGTGGGGCGTGTGCGTCGCGGCGTCGGCGCAGAATGCGCCGCACGCGAAACCGGACCCGGCACACGAGACGCAAGCGGCGGTGGCCGCCTACAACGCCGGCGACTATCGCGCGGCGCTGGTGCAGTTCCACGACGCAGCCGAACGCGGCGACCGGCTCGCGCAGTTCAACTACGCGATGATGCTGCTCACCGGCGTCGGCGTGACCGCGAAGGTCGACGAAGGGCTGCGCTGGCTGAAGCGGGCGGCCGACGCGAACATGTCGCATGCGCAGTACGTGTACGGACGGATGTTCGACGACGGCGAATTCGTCGCGCGCAATCCGGCCGAAGCGCACCGCTGGTTCCTGCGCGCGGCGAAGCAGGGGCACGTGCAGGCCGCGCTGTCGCTCGCGAACCAGTTCCTCGACGGGCGCGGCACACCGCGCGACAACCGGCAGGCGTTCGCGTGGTACAAGCAGGCGGCCGACGCGGGCGAGCCGACCGCGCAGTACGTGACCGCGTCGTTCTACGAGCGCGGCGGCGACGGCGTCACGCAGAACCTGAACATCGCGCGCGCGTACTATGCGGCCGCGGCCGCGCAGGGCGACGAGACGGCCGAGCTGAAATTCAAGGAGCTGAGCGCGCGACTGAAGACGCAGGAGCCGGCATCAGGCGCCGGTGCGGACCACGCGAGCCCGCGCGCGACGCCGCAGTGACGGCGGCCGGCCGGATTCGGCCTGCCCAATGAAAAACGGCGCCCGCGGCGCCGTTTTCCTTTGCTGCGACTGCTCGCCAGCCGCGTGCCACGCCGCAGCGTCAGCTCTTCATCAACCGCCGCTGTCGCCCGACGCTCATGATCATCCCGATCGCGACGCCGAGCGTCGCCAGCGCGGTGCCGCCATAGCTCATGAACGGCAACGGCACGCCGACGACGGGCAGCACGCCGCTCACCATCCCGATGTTGACGAACGCGTAGACGAAGAACGCGAGCGTCAGCGAGCCCGCGAGCAGCCGGCCGAACAGCGTCGCGCCCTGCGCGGCGATGTAGAGCCCGCGCGCGATCAGCGCCATGTACAGCGTCAGCAGCACGAGGCCGCCGGCGAGCCCCCATTCTTCCGAGAACACCGCGAAGATGAAGTCGGTGTGCTTCTCCGGAATGAATTCGAGGTGGGCCTGCGTGCCCTTCAGGTAGCCCTTGCCGAGCGCGCCGCCCGAGCCGATCGCGATCACGGCCTGGATCGTGTGGAAGCCCTTGCCGAGCGGGTCGGAGGTCGGGTCGAGCAGCGTGCACACGCGGTGCTTCTGGTAGTCGTGCATCAGTGGCCACTGCACTTCGGGCTGGCAGATGCGATCCTCGAACACGGCGATCGAGCCGACCGCGATCACGCCCGCGACCAGCACCGGCACGATCAGCTTGAACGACAGGCCGGCGAGGTAGATCACGAAGAGGCCGGCCGCGAACACGAGCAGGCCGGTGCCGAGGTCGGGCTGCTTCGCGATCAGGCCGACCGGCACGAGCAGGATCCCGAACGCGACGACGAAGTCGTACCAGCGCAGCCCGCCTTCGCGGCGCTGGTAGTACCACGCGAGCATCAGCGGTGTCGCGATCTTGAGGATTTCGGACGGCTGGATCACGACGCCGACGTTCAGCCAGCGCTTCGCGCCTTTCTTGGTCATCCCGAACAGCGCGACCGCGACCAGCAGCGCGACCCCGAATGTGTATAGCGGGACCGCGAAGCGCATCAGCGTCGTCGGCGGGATGTTGGCGATCACCCACATCAGCACGAACGTCAGCAGGATGTTGCGCAATTGGTCCTCGACGCGGCCCGGCATGTCGATCGCCGCGCTGTACAGCGTGACGATGCCGACGCACAGCAGCAGGAACACGATGAGGGCGAGCGGGCGGTCGAAACCCGCGAACATTTGCTTGATCTTGTCGAGCCAGGCGCGCTTGTCGAATTGCATGCCTTTCTCCGTTAATGAGCGGTGCCGGCATTCACCGCTTTCGCGGTGGCCGAGGCACGGAAGTTGTCGTCGCGCGGCGCGGTGGCGACCGGCTGTGTGCCGCTCGCGGGCCGGTGCGGCCGGTGCGGGCGCCGGATCGGCGGCAGGCTTGCGGCCATCGGCGCCGCGGCGCTCGCGTCGGACGGCTGCGCCGCGCTCGACGCGCCGGGCGCCGACGCGGCGTCCGCCGCACTCGCCGCACTTGCCGCACTCGGCACGACCGGCTGCGGCAGCGCGGTGAAGCCGGCCGCGACGGCGGCGGGCTTCGATGCGTCGCCGACCACGGGCGCGCTCACCGGCTCGGTCGCCGACGCGGCGGCGGCCACGGCCGCGGCTTCGTTGTTCGGGTTCTGACGTTCGACGAGGTAGTAGTCGAGCACGCGGCGCGCGATCGGGCCCGCGGCCTGCGCGCCCCAGCCGCCGTTTTCGACGACCAGCGCGACGGCGATCTGCGGATGGTCGACCGGCGCGTACGCGATGAACAGCGCGTGGTCGCGCAGGTGCTCGGCGAGCAGGTGGCCCTTGTAGTTCGAGCCCTGCAGCGAGAACACCTGCGCGGTACCGGTCTTGCCGGCCGCGAGGTACGAGGCGCCGCGGAACACCTTGTACGCGGTGCCGGACGGATTCTCGATCACGTTTTCCATCCCGCGCTTCACGACGTCGATGTCGCCCTGCTTGAGCGGAATCACTTCGCTTTCCTTCGGCACGGTCAGGTGGCGCGCGCGCGAGATCGGATCCTCGACTTCCTTCACGAGGTGAGGCTTCATCACGACGCCGTTGTTCGCGAGCGTCGCGGTGGCATGCGCGAGCTGCAGGATCGTGTACGAGTTGTAGCCCTGGCCGATCCCGAGGCTGATCGTTTCGCCGTCGAACCACTTCTGCTGCGCGGCCTTCTTGAACGCCTTCTTCTTCCAGTCGGTCGACGGCAGGATCCCGCGCGCCTCGCCCTGGATGTCGATGCCGGTGATCTGGCCGAAGCCGAACGGCTTCATGAAGTTCGCGATCGCGTTCACGCCGAGGTCGCGCGCGAGCATGTAGAAGTAGGTGTCGTTCGACACCATGATCGCCTTGTTCATGTCGACCCAGCCCTGGCCCGAGCGCACGTCGTTGCGGAACGTGTGGCCGCCGAACGTGAAGTAGCCGGGATCCTGGAAGCCCCAGCCCGGCGTGCGCTTGCCGAGCGTCAGGCCGGCCAGCGCCATGAACGGCTTGTACGTCGAGCCGGGCGGGTAGGTGCCGTGCAGCGGCCGGTTCAGCAGCGGCTTGTCGGGCGAGTTGTTCAGCTCGTCCCAGGTCTGCTGGTCGATGCCGTCGACGAACGAGTTCGGGTCGAAGCTCGGCGACGACACGAACGCGAGCACGTCGCCCGTCTTCGGCTCGATCGCGACGAGCGCGCCGCGCTTGCCGGCGAACGCCTGCTCGGCGACCTGCTGCAGCCCGATGTCGAGCGACAGCACCAGGTTGTTGCCGGGCGTCGCCTGCGTGCGCGACAGCGTGCGCACGGGCCGGCCGCCGGCCGTCACCTCGACTTCCTCGAAGCCCGTGAGGCCATGCAGGTCGGCTTCGTAGCTCTGCTCGACGCCGATCTTGCCGATGTAGTCGGTGCCCTTGTAGTTGTTCGCGTCGCGACGCGGATCGTAATGTTCCTGGTCGCTGTCGTTCTCGTCGCTCATCGCATCGATGCGATCCTGGTCGCGCTTCGAGATCCGGCCGATGTAGCCGATCACGTGCGCGGCCGTCATGCCGAGCGGGTACTGGCGGAACAGCCGCGCGCGCACGTCGACGCCGGGGAAGCGGAAGCGCTGCGCGGTGAAGCGCGCGACTTCCGCGTCGGTGAGGCGCGTGCGGATCGGCAGGCTCTCGAAGTTCTTCGAGTCTTCCTGCAGCTTCTTGAAGCGGCGGCGGTCGCGCGCGTCGATCGGGATGATCTCGGACAGCTTGTCGATCGTGTTGTCGAGCGTGTCGTCGAGCTTCGACGGCGTGATCTCGAGCGTGTACGCCGAATAGTTCTTCGCGAGGACCACGCCGTTGCGGTCGGTGATGATCCCGCGGTTCGGCACGATCGGCGCGACCGAGATGCGGTTTTCCTCGGCCTGCAGCGCATATTTGCCGTGCTGCATCAGCTGCAGGTAGAAGAAGCGGCTCGCGAGCAGCCCGAAGCAGACGAACACGAACACGCCCGCCGCCGCGACGCGCAGGCGGAACTTCGAGAGCTGCTGTTGGGTGTCGTTGAATTCGGTCATGCGGTTACATTTGATCCGGCCCATGCGCGGCGAGCGCGCGCGGGCGAGGGGCCGCCCCGGAGCGCGGCGCGCGGCGGGCGTGGGGGCGGCGGGTGTTCAAGGTCGGTTCCGGTGCGGCTCAGATGGGGCGCGTATCGTCCGGGTCGACCGGGCGGCGTTGCGGCATCAGCAGCAGGTGGCTCGCGATCGGCCACAGCGCGGCCTCGACGAAGCCGTCCACCAGATAGCGCCAGCCGGGAAACGCGGCGCCCATCATCAGGCGGATCACGAACGGCACCAGCTGCGCGGCGACGAGCAGCGGCGTGACATACAGCACCTGCACGCCGATCGGCATCCACAGCACGCGGCGGTGGATCGTGATCGCGCCGTACGACAGCAGCGTATAGGCGAGCGCGTGCTCGCCGAGCAGCCCCGCGTCGTGCACGTCCATCAGGATGCCGAGCACGAACGCGACGCCCATCCCGACCTTGCGCGGCTGGTGGATGTTCCAGAACAGCAGCACGAGCGCGACGAAATCGGGCACGCCGGGCAGGCGGCCCCACGGCATCAGGTTCAGCAGGAACGCGGCGGCGAGGCTGAAGACGATGAAGTACGGGTTGACCGGCTGCAGGATGTATTGCGGACGGTTCATCGCTGGGCTCCTGGTTGCCCGGCCGCGGGCTTCGCGGGCGCGGCAGCGGGCTGGGCCGGCGCGGCGGGCGCCGCCGGCGCGGGTTTCGCGCCGGGTGCGGCCGCGGCGGCCGGCTTCGCGTTCGCGTCGGCCTTCTCGGCTTTCTCGCCCTTCGCGGCGGCCTTCGCGCCTTTCTTTCCCTTCTTGTCGGCGGCCGGCTCCGGCTCGGCCGGACGCGGCGGGACGTCGTTCTGGTAATGCAGCACGAGCATCTGGCGCGCGCCGCGCACGGCGGCGACCGGTGCGCAGGTCACGCGGGCGAACGCGGTATCGGCGAGCTTGTCGACGTGCACGACCTTCGCGACCGGCAGGCCCGGCGGATAGACGCCGTCGAGGCCGCTCGTGACGAGCTCGTCGCCCGCGACGAGGTCCGAGCTGGTCGGCACGAAGCGCAGATCGAGCGAATCGCCCTTCGGCGTGCCGTAGATCACGCTGCGCAGGCCGGTGCGCAGCACCTGCACGGGAATCGCGAGATCGCGGTCGGTGATCAGCGTGACTTCGGCCTGCAGCGGGAACACGCGCGTGACCTGGCCGACCACGCCGTCTTCACTGACGACCGGCGAGCCGTCCTGGATGCCTTGCTGCGAACCCTGGCCGATCACGATCTTCTGCGTGAACGGGTCGCTCGTGTCGTACTGGATCTCGACCGGGGTCGACTGCGTCGCGATGTGCTGGCGCAGTTCGAGCACCGCGCGCAGATGCATGTTTTCCTGCGCGAGCACGGCGGCCTGGTTGGCCTGCGTGGACAGTTGCAGGTTGCGCTTGCGCAGCGCGTCGTTGTCGTGGCGCAGCGATGCGCCCGTGACGGCGATGTCGGCCGCGCCCATGAACAGGTCGCGCGGCACGAGCGCCGCGCGCTGCAGCGGGTACAGCACGGTGCCGAGCACGCCGCGGACGATTTCGAGCGTGCTGAAGCGCGCGTCCGACACGAGGAGCGCGATGGCGAGGGCGACGAAGAAGATGAGCCGCGCGAGCGCGGGCGGACCTTGCTTGAAGAGGGGCGGCGGACTGTATTCCATGGTCGGCGCCGGGCGCGTGGTGATCGGTTAAATAATGCTCAGACGCGCAAACGGCGTGGCGGTTCGTTCTGAACGAGCGATCCGGCCACGCCGCGGGTGCGTCATATCAAACGGGACTGCTTAGGCGATCACTCGGCGATCACTCGTACGAGAAGATGCTGCCCAGCTTGTCCATGCGCTCGAGCGCCATGCCCGAGCCGCGCACGACGCAGGTGAGCGGGTCTTCGGCGACGAGCACCGGCAGGCCGGTTTCTTCCGCGAGCAGGCGATCGAGGTCGCGCAGCAGCGCGCCGCCGCCCGTCAGCATCATCCCGCGCTCGGCGATGTCGGCGCCGAGTTCCGGCGGCGTCTGCTCGAGGGCGATCTTCACCGACGACACGATCTGGTTCAGCGGATCGGTCAGCGCTTCGAGGATTTCGTTGCTCGAGATCGTGAAGCTGCGCGGAATGCCTTCCGACAGGTTGCGGCCCTTCACTTCCATTTCCTTGACTTCGGAGCCCGGGAACGCGGAGCCGATTTCCTTCTTGATCGCCTCGGCGGTTTGCTCGCCGATCAGCATCCCGTAATTGCGGCGGATGTAGTTGACGATCGCTTCGTCGAACTTGTCGCCGCCGACGCGCACCGAGCCCTTGTACACGATGCCGCCGAGCGAGATCACGCCGACTTCGGTCGTGCCGCCGCCGATGTCGACGACCATCGAGCCGGTGGCTTCCGACACCGGCAGGCCCGCGCCGATCGCGGCGGCCATCGGCTCCTCGATCAGGTAGACCTGCGATGCGCCGGCGCCGTGCGCCGCTTCCTTGATCGCGCGGCGCTCGACCTGGGTCGAGCCGCACGGCACGCAGATGATGATGCGCGGCGAAGGCGAGAACATGCGCGACTCGTGCGCCGTCTTGATGAACTGCTTGATCATCTGCTCGGTGACGGTGAAGTCGGCGATCACGCCGTCCTTCATCGGGCGGATCGCCTCGATGTTGCCCGGCACCTTGCCGAGCATCTGCTTGGCTTCCTTGCCGACCGCCTGGATCGTCTTCTTGCCGTTGGGGCCGCCTTCCTGGCGAATCGACACGACGGAGGGCTCATCGAGCACGATGCCCTTGCCGCGCATGTAGATCAGGGTGTTTGCGGTGCCGAGGTCGATCGCGAGATCGTTGGAGAAGTAGCTGCGCAAAAAACCGAACATTCAGAATCCTGTTTCGCTCTGGGCCGGCCCTGCATAGCGAGCGCTGAGGGCGGCAGCGGAAAAAATAACAGCCTCGGGAAGCGTGGCGGAAGCGGCCGCCGCGGCGCACGAAGCTGCGAGTGATGTCTACCGGGGATCGCACGAAGCACGCACGGCTTGCCGAAACGAGGCGAAACGGTGCGGGAAAAGGCTGCCGGGTTTGGGTCGAACGCGTAATGATACCTTATAATTTCACGGTATTTGAATCGAAACGGGCGGTATTTTTGCCGCTTCGGCCCCGATTTTTGAGGGTGGGATCGCACCCTCCAACCCCCCGCCGCAGCGCTGCTTTCGATGCGCCGCGCAGCCTTGTTTTTTCCGGTGATCGCATGGCCCTGACCCTGACCGATGTGAAACGCATCGCGCACCTGGCGCGACTCGAAATGGCCGACGCCGACGCCGAGCACATGCTCGGCCAGCTCAATGAATTCTTCGGCCTCGTCGAGCAGATGCAGGCGGTCGACACCGCCGGCATCGCGCCGCTCGCCCACCCGATCGAACAGATCCAGGAAGTCGCGCAGCGCCTGCGCGACGACGCCGTGACGGAGGTCGTCAATCGCGACGACAACCAGCGTCCGGCGCCGGCCGTCCAGGACGGCCTCTACCTCGTGCCGAAGGTGATCGAGTAAGCATTCGATGACAAGCGCGCCGGCGCCGCGCCGCGCGCCACCCAGAATTCCCAGGAAAACCACTCAATGCACGCAAAAAGCCTGACCGAACTGCGCGCCGCGCTCGCCGCCAAGGAATGCTCGGCCGTCGAGCTCGCGCAGCTCTACCTGAAACGGATCGACGCGGCACGCGACCTGAACGCGTTCGTCCACGTCGACGCCGACCTCACCCTTGCGCAGGCGAAGGCCGCCGATGCCGAACTCGCGCGCGGCGCGGGCGGCGCGCTGACCGGCCTGCCGATCGCGCACAAGGACGTGTTCGTCACGCGCGGCTGGCGCTCGACCGCCGGCTCGAAGATGCTCGCGAACTACGAGAGCCCGTTCGACGCGACCGTCGTCGCCCGCCTGCAGGCGGCCGGCATGGTCACGCTCGGCAAGACCAACATGGACGAGTTCGCGATGGGCTCGTCGAACGAGAACTCCGCGTTCGGCGCGGTGAAGAACCCGTGGGACACCAACGCGGTGCCGGGCGGCAGCTCGGGCGGCAGCTCGGCCGCCGTCGCCGCGCGCCTCGCGCCGGCCGCGACCGGCACCGACACCGGCGGCTCGATCCGCCAGCCCGCGTCGTTCGCGGGCGTGACGGGCATCAAGCCGACCTACGGCCGCGTGTCGCGCTACGGGATGATCGCGTTCGCGTCGTCGCTCGACCAGGGCGGCCCGATGGCGCAGAGCGCGTCCGACTGCGCGCTGCTGCTGAACGCGATGTCCGGCTTCGACGAGCGCGACTCGACGAGCCTCGAGCGTGAAGACGAGGATTTCACGCGCCACCTCGGCCAGCCGTGGGCGGCCGGCAACGATGCGGGCAAGCCGCTTGCCGGGCTGCGCATCGGTCTGCCGAACGAGTATTTCGGTGACGGCCTCGCCGACGACGTGCGTGCGTCGATCGACGCGGCGCTCAAGCAGTACGAGGCGCTCGGCGCGACGCTCGTGCCCGTGTCGCTGCCGAAAACCGAACTGTCGATCCCCGTGTACTACGTGATCGCGCCGGCCGAGGCGTCGTCGAACCTGTCGCGTTTCGACGGCGTGCGCTTCGGCCACCGCGCAGCGCAGTACGGCGACCTGCTCGACATGTACAAGAAGTCGCGCGCCGAAGGCTTCGGCCCCGAGGTGAAGCGCCGGATTCTCGTCGGCGCTTACGTGCTGTCGCACGGCTACTACGACGCGTACTACCTGCAGGCGCAGAAGATTCGCCGCATCATCGCGCAGGATTTCCAGGAAGCGTTCAAGTCCTGCGACGTGATCATGGGCCCGGCCTCGCCGACGGTCGCATGGGATCTCGGCGCGAAGGGCGACGATCCGGTGCAGATGTATCTCGCCGATATCTACACGCTGTCGGTGAGCCTCGCGGGCCTGCCCGGCATGAGCGTGCCGTGCGGCTTCGGCGCGGGCGCGAACGCGAAGCGCCCGGTCGGTCTGCAGATCATCGGCAACTATTTCAACGAAGCCCGGATGCTGCAGGTCGCCGACGCGTTCCAGCGCGCGACCGACTGGCACAAGCAAGTTCCGGCAGGGGTGTAAGCATATGGCTACTCAATGGGAAGTCGTTATTGGTCTCGAGACGCACGCGCAACTGTCGACCGTCTCGAAGATTTTCTCGGGCGCACCGACGCAGTTCGGCGCCGAGCCGAACACGCAGGCATGCCCGGTGGACCTGGCGCTGCCGGGCGTGTTGCCGGTGCTGAACCGCGGCGCGGTCGAGCGGGCGATCCGCTTCGGCCTCGCGATCGGCTCGACCATCGCGCCGCGCAGCATCTTCGCGCGCAAGAATTATTTCTACCCCGATCTGCCGAAGGGCTATCAGATCAGCCAGTACGAGATTCCGGTCGTGCAGGGCGGCCAGATCACGATCCAGGTGCCCGCCAACGAAAAGGCCGGCAAGCCGGCGTACGAAAAGACGGTCAACCTGACCCGCGCGCACCTCGAGGAAGATGCGGGCAAGTCGCTGCATGAAGACTTCGCCGGCATGACCGGGATCGACCTGAACCGCGCGGGCACGCCGCTGCTCGAGATCGTCACCGAGCCGGAAATGCGCAGCGCGGCCGAGGCCGTGGCCTATGCGAAGTCGCTGCACGCGCTCGTCGTGTGGCTCGGCATCTGCGACGGCAACATGCAGGAAGGCTCGTTCCGCTGCGACGCGAACGTGTCGGTGCGGCCCGTCGGCCAGGAAAAGTTCGGCACGCGCGCGGAAATCAAGAACCTGAACTCGTTCCGGTTCCTTGAAGAAGCGATCAACTACGAAGTGCGTCGCCAGATCGAGCTGATCGAGGACGGCGGCGAAGTCGTCCAGGAAACGCGCCTCTACGATCCGGACAAGCGCGAGACGCGTTCGATGCGCAGCAAGGAAGACGCGCACGACTACCGTTACTTCCCCGACCCCGACCTGATGCCGCTCGTGATCGGCCAGGACTGGATCGAGCGCGTGCAGGCCGGGATGCCCGAACTGCCGGCCGCGATGCAGCAGCGCTTCGTCGAGCAATATGGCGTGTCCGCGTACGACGCCGGCGTGCTGACGTCGAGCAAGGCGATGGCCGCGTACTTCGAGGCCGTGGTCGCGAAGGCCGGCGCCGCGAACGCGAAGATCGCCGCGAACTGGCTGATGGGCGACGTGTCGTCGCAACTGAACCGCGACGGCATCGAGATCGACGCGATTCCGGTGTCGGCGGCGCAGCTTGCGCTGGTGCTGCAGCGCATCGCCGATGGCACGATCTCGAACAAGATCGCGAAGGAAATCTTCTCGGCGATCTGGGACGAGAAGGCGACCGACGAAGCCGCGGCCGACCGCATCATCGACGCGAAGGGCCTGAAGCAGATCTCCGACACCGGCGCGCTGGAAGCGATCATCGACGAGGTGCTCGCCGCGAACGCGAAGTCGGTCGAGGAATTCCGCGCGGGCAAGGAAAAGGCGTTCAACGCGCTGATCGGCCAGGCGATGAAGGCGACCAAGGGCAAGGCCAATCCGCAGCAGGTCAACGAACTGCTGAAGAAGAAGCTCGGCTGAACATGGCCGCGCGCCTGAACCGCGCCTGACGACGGGCCGCCGCCGAACCTGTTCGGGGCGGCCCGTCGCTTTGGTGCATGCGTTATCGTGTGCGCGTGTGCATCGCACCGTCCAACGGAGGAACGAATGGCGAAACAACCGTCGCTCGACGATTTCCGCGTGCCGTACAGCACGCGTGACAAGGAAGCTGCCGCATTCAAGCTCGATGCGTTCGATCCGGCCGCGAAGCCGTTCTCGTCGGGCTCGAAGGATGCCGACCGCGAACGGCTCACCGCCGTGTCGACGGAGCTCGACGTGCAGCAGGAGCGCCTGCACACGCAGCAGAAGAAGCGCGTGCTGCTCGTGCTGCAGGGGATGGACACCAGCGGCAAGGACGGTACCGTGCGCGCGGTGTTTCGCGACGTCGATCCTCTCGGCCTGCGCATCGTGCCGTTCAAGGCGCCGACGCCGATCGAGGCCGCGCACGACTTCCTGTGGCGCGTGCACGCGCAGGTGCCGGCCGCGGGCGAACTCGCGATCTTCAACCGCAGCCACTACGAGGACGTCCTCGTGCCGCGCGTGCTGGAGCTCATCAGCGACAAGGAATGCGAGCGCCGCTACCGGCAGATCCGCGATTTCGAGACGATGCTCGCGGAGAACGGCACGACGATCGTCAAGTGCTTCCTGCACATCTCGAAGGACGAGCAGCGCGAGCGGCTGCAGGCGCGCATCGACGATCCGACCAAGCACTGGAAGTTCGACATCTCCGATCTCGACGCGCGCAAGCACTGGGATGCATACCAGTCGGCGTACCGCGACGCGCTCGTCGCGACGTCGGCCGAGCATGCGCCGTGGTACGTGATCCCGGCGAACTCGAAAACCCATCGCAACGTGATGATCGCCGAGCTGCTGCTGCGCACGATGACCGACATGAAGCTCGAATTCCCGCCGCCGAAGCCGGAGCTCGAAGGCGTGAAGATCCGCTAGGCTGCGATCCTGTCAAACACATCGAACTGAACTGAACAACGGAACCCGACATGATGCGAGTGATTACCGCCAACCTGAACGGCATCCGCTCCGCCGCGAAGAAGGGCTTTTTCGAATGGCTCGGCGAACAGAACGCCGACTGCGTATGCGTGCAGGAAATCAAGGTATCGGCCGACGACCTGCCGGCCGACTTCGTCGAGCCGCATGGCTTCAGGAGCTATTTCCACCACGCCGAGAAGAAGGGCTACAGCGGCGCGGGCATGTACAGCCGCCACGAGCCCGATGACGTGATCATCGGCTTCGGCAGCAGCGAATTCGATCCCGAGGGGCGCTACGTCGAGGCGCGCTACGGCAAGCTGTCGGTCGTGTCGGTGTACGTGCCGTCCGGCTCGAGCGGCGAAGAGCGTCAGCAGGCGAAGTACCGCTTCATGGACGAGTTCATGCCGCATCTCGCCGAGCTGAAGAGCAAGCGCGAGGTGATCCTGTGCGGCGACGTGAACATCGTCCACAAGGAAATCGACATCAAGAACTGGAAGAGCAACCAGAAGAACTCGGGCTGCCTGCCGGAAGAGCGCGCGTGGCTCACGCAGCTGTTCGACGATGTCGGCTATGTCGACGTATTCCGCACGCTCGACCCCCGCCCCGAGCAGTACACGTGGTGGAGCAACCGCGGCCAGGCTTACGCGAAGAACGTCGGGTGGCGGATCGATTACCAGATCGCGACGCCGGGCGTGGCCGGCACCGCGAAGCGCACGTCGATCTTCAAGGACATCAAGTTCAGCGATCACGCGCCGCTGACGGTCGATTACGACTACAAGAAGTGATCGTCGGCGCTACGCGATGCGCGTAGCTGCCGGGCCAACCGGTTGCAGAATGCAAAACGGGCCGCATGTCGAACATGCGGCCCGTTTCGCTTGGGGGCGGCGCTTGCTGCGTTACTGCTTGAGCGACGCCATGTCCACCACGAACCGATACTTCACGTCGCTCTTGAGCATGCGCTCGTAAGCAGCATTGATCTGCTGCATCGGAATCGTTTCGATGTCCGACGTGATGCCGTGCTCCGCGCAGAAATCGAGCATTTCCTGCGTTTCCGCGATCCCGCCGATCAGCGAGCCCGCGAGACGGCGGCGCTTGAAGATCAGGTTGAACACCTGCGGCGACGGATGGTCGTGCTCCGGCGCGCCGACGAGCGTCATCGTGCCGTCGCGCTTCAGCAGGTGCAGGAACGGGTTCAGGTCGTGCTGCGCGGCCACCGTATTCAGGATGAAGTCGAAGCTGTTCAGGTGCGCGTTCATCTGCGCTTCGTCCTTCGAGATCACCACTTCATGCGCGCCGAGCCGCTTGCCGTCCTCGATCTTCGACGGCGAGGTCGTGAACAGCACGACGTGCGCCCCCATCGCGCGCGCGAGCTTCACGCCCATGTGGCCGAGCCCGCCGAGGCCGACGATCCCGACCTTCTTGCCGGGCCCGACGTTCCACTGGCGCAGCGGCGAGTAGGTCGTGATCCCCGCGCACAGCAGCGGCGCGGCGCCGGCCGGGTCCAGCGTCTCGGGCACGCGCAGCACGAACGCCTCGTCGACGACGAGCTGGGTCGAATAGCCGCCGTACGTGATGTCGCCCGTTACGCGGTCCTGGCCGTTGTAGGTGCCGACGAAGCCGTTCTCGCAATACTGTTCGAGACCTTCCGCGCAGCTCGGGCAGGTGCGGCACGAATCGACGAGACAGCCGACGCCGACCAGCTCGCCTACCTTGAAGCGCGACACCTGCGGGCCGGTCGCGGTCACGCGGCCGACGATTTCATGGCCCGGCACGACCGGGTAGATCGTGTTGCGCCATTCGTTGCGGGCCTGGTGCAGGTCCGAGTGGCAGACGCCGCAGTAGAGCACCTCGATCTGGACGTCGAGGTCGCGCAGCGCGCGGCGCTGGAATTCGAACGGGGCGAGCGGCGATTGCGCATCGGTCGCCGCGTAAGCGTAGGTTGTGCTCATGCAGGGGGCTCCTTGTCCGGGAAAACATCCGGCGAAACAGACTGCCGCCGCGCCATGTGGCGACGCGGCGAGACAGGTGCCCATCGTACGGAGCGAGCGGCCGCGGCGAAATACACGAAGGTCTGGAAGATTTGCCCATTCCTCTCGAATTGCGCGCCAACAGCCGTCAAAACGCTTTCAAAGTGCTACATTGCAAGCCAGATTCTCTTGCCGGACAGGACGACGCCGATGAGCTTCCAGCCCCTTTTCGACGATATGGGCGACCGTGTGCGGCGCCGCATGATCGAGCTGCATTCGAGCCTCGCGCCGAACGAGGGCGATACGCTCGCGGCGCTCGACGGCGTGCGCTTCTTCCGCGTGAGCCGCCCCGTGCCACGCATGCCGGTGCTGTACGAGCCGAGCATCATCGTCGTGTGCCAGGGCCGCAAGCTCGGCTATCTCGGCGACCGCTCGTTCGTCTACGACGCGCAGCAGTATCTCGTGCTGTCGGTGCCGCTGCCGTTCGAATGCGAAACCTTCGCGAGCCCGGACGAGCCGTTTCTCGCGATCTCGATCCGCGTCGATCTCGCGGTGATCGCCGAACTCGCGATCCTGCTCGACGAGACGCTCGGCGCGGCGGTCAGCGAGCCGCACGGCGTCTATTCGACGCCGCTCGATGCGCCGCTCGCCGACGCGGTGGTGCGGCTCCTCGAAGCGCTCGCATCGCCGCACGACACGTGCGTGCTCGGGCCGGCGATCATGCGCGAGATTGCATACCGCGTGCTGACGGGCGCACAGGGCGACGCGATTCGCGCGGCGCTCGCCCAGCAGCATCATTTCGGCCGCGTCGCGAAGGCGCTGCGGCGCATCCATGCGGACCTGAAGGCCGATCTCGATGTCGAGACGCTCGCGCGCGAGGCCGGGATGAGCCTCGCGGTGTTCCACGCGCAGTTCAAGCACGTGACGGCGACGTCGCCGATGCAGTATGTGAAGGCCGCGCGCCTGCACCAGGCGCGCTTGATGATGGTGCAGGACGGCGTCGGCGCGGGTGCCGCGGCCGCGCGGGTCGGCTATGCGAGCGCGTCGCAGTTCAGCCGCGAGTTCAAGCGGCTGTTCGGCCGCAGCCCCGGTGACGAAGTGCGCTGGATGCGCGAGAGCGGCAGCCGGCCGGTCGAATCGGACGTCGGCGCGTAGCGCCGCGTCACGCGCCGGCGATGCCCGACGGAAAGCCGCGGCCTGCGGCGAGGCTCAGCGCCGCGCGACCTTGCGCCGCTGCGCGCTGATGCCCGCGTAGTCGGGCAGTGTGTCGACGCGCTTGCCCGTCGCCTTCGCGTACAGCGGCATCAGGTCCTGCAGCCGGTTCAGCAGATCCTGCCGTCGCGTCGCGCCGTACGGATGCGTGTAGATGAAGCCCGACGTCTTGTTCGCGCCGGTGGCCGCCGCGAGCTTGTCCCACAGCGTGATCGCCGCGCGCGGATCGAAGCCCGCGCGGGCGGCGATGTCGCCGCCGATCACGTCGGCTTCCGTCTCGTCGGTCGGGTCGTAGCGCAGCGTCTGCAGACGTGCGCCGAGGTTCAGCGCCTGCGGCAGCGGATCGCCGACGCCGAACAGCGGCGGCAGCGCGGCCGCGCGCAGCGACGTTTGCGACGCCGTACTGAGATTGCTGCGTGCATGTTCGCGCAGCGCATGGGCGATGCCGTGCGCGAGCAGCACGCCGAACTCGTCGTCGTTCAGGCGGACGCGATCGAGCATCCCGCCGTACACGAGCACCTTGCCGCCCGGCAGGCACGTGATGCGGATATCGCGCGAGCGGATCGCATTGACGTCCCACGCCCAGCTCTTCACGCGGTCGTTCCACTTCACCGAATACGGCGCCAGCTTCATGACGATGGCGCGCAGGCGTTTCACGCGCGGTTGGTTCGCCGGCAGCAGGCGGTCGCTGTCGGCGGCCGTTTGCACGATCTGCGCGTATTCGCTCGCGGTGAGCTGTTCGAGCAGCGGCGACGGGATCAGCGTGCGGAACGCGATCGCGTCGCCGTAGCGGACCTGCTGCGACGTCGGCGCATAGGCTTTCGACGGCACGGCCGCGCCGCTCGGCTGCGCGGCTTCGGCGGCGGACGGCGCGACGGTGGTCGCCGGCGTGGACGGCGCAGCCGCCGCGGAGCCGGCCGCGGCTGCCCCGGCGTCGGTCGGATGCGTGCTTGCCGCCGCGCCGAGCGCCGCGACGCCGACGCTCAGCGCGGCGGCGACGCGTGCGGCGCGAAGCAGGCGGTCATTGCGCACGGCTTGCCTCGCCGTTGCGCGCGACACCGTTCCACGGCGCGATCTTGAACAGCAGCAGCATGCCGGGGATCGCGAGCGCGGTGCACACGATGAAGTAGTCGAACCAGCCGATCTTCGCGACGATGAAGCCGCTCGCGGCCGACGCGAGCGTGCGCGGCACGGACGCGAGGCTCGTGAACAGCGCGAACTGCGTGGCCGTGTAGCGCGGGTCGGTCGTGCTCGCGATATACGCGACGAACGCGGCCATCGTCAGGCCGGTGGTGAAGGTTTCGACGCCGTAGACGATCGCGAGCGCGACCGTCATCGGGCTGAACTGCGGCGTGACGACGACGCCGAACACCGACAGCGCCGACGCGATCGCGTGGCTCGTCGATACCGTGAAGTCGTACAGCACGGCCAGCACCGGCGAGCCGGGGCCGAGCTGCGCGAGCCACGCGAAGCCGAGGGTCGACACCATCTGCAGCGCGCCGAAGATCCACAGCCCGCGGCCGATCCCGATCTTCACGAGCCACACGCCGCCGATGATGCCGCCGGCGACGCTCGCGACCAGCGCGGTGGTTTTGGCGACGATGCCGATCTCGGTGCGCGTGAAACCGATGTCGAGGAAGAACGACGTCGACAGCGTGGTCGCCATCGTGTCGCCGATCTTGAACAGGAAGATGAACGCGATGACCAGCAGCGCGCCGGCCCAGCCGTCACGCTGGATGAATTCGCGGAACGGCAGCACGATCGCGTCGCGCAGGTTGCGCGGCGGCGTGCCGACCACTTCGGGCTCGCGCACGACGAGCGTCATCAGGATGCCCGGCAGCATGAATGCGCCGGTGATCGCGAACACGGCGTCCCACGGCATGTGGTCGGACAGGATCAGCGCCAGCGAGCCGGGAATCAGCGCGGCGAGCTTGTAGGCGTTCACGTGCACCGCGTTGCCGAGGCCCTGCTCGGTGTCGCGCAGCAGTTCGCGGCGGTACGCGTCGATCACGATGTCGGCGCTCGCGCCGAAGAACGCGACGAGCGTGGTGAGCGCGGCGACCGTCCAGATCGAGTCGCGCGGCGACACGAAGCCGAGCGTGGCGATCGCGCCCGCGACCAGCAGCTGCGTGAGCAGCAGCCAGCCGCGCCGGCGGCCCGGCCGCCAGCCGGGCAGGCGCGGGATGTAGCGGTCCATCAGCGGCGCCCACAGGAATTTCCACGTATACGGGAACTGGATCAGCGCGAACAGGCCGATTTCCTTCAGGTTCACGCCTTCGGAGCGCAGCCATGCCTGCACGAGGTAGACGAGCGTGAACAGGGGCAGACCGGACGTGAACCCGAGGAACACGCAGATCAGCATGTGCGTGTTCAGATAGGCACGCCAGCCGGGGTGATCCTCGTGAGCGGTGAGCGCGGGCGCCTCGTGTGGCGTTTTCGACATGGAATGGAACTGGGTAGCGTTGACTGATTGCGGCGGCAGCGCAGGCGGCGCGAGCGGCGCAGAAGGGGGCGGCCGCACGCGCGTGCGGGCCGGATCATCCGTCAACGGCCCCCGGGCTCAGCTGCGCTTGACGCGATAGACAGCAAGACTACCACGCCAGTTCGCTCCCCAACGAATCGGCTGGCCTTCGTGCAGCACGACGCGGTCGAGGATCGTGACGCCGACTTCCGGCGCGAGCGCCTCGAAATCCTCGATCGTCAGCACCCGGACGTTCGGCGTGTTGTGCCACTGGTAAGGCAGCGCCTTCGACACCGGCATCCGGCCGTTCAGTACCGACAGCCGATGCGGCCAGTAGCCGAAATTCGGGAACGACACGATGCATTCGCGCCCGACCCGCGCGGTTTCGCGCAGGATCGCGGCCGTCTGGTGAATCGTCTGCAGCGTCTGCGACAGGATCGCGATGTCGAAGCTGTGGTCCTCGAACAGGCGCAGGCCGTCTTCCAGGTTCTGCTGGATCACATTGATGCCGTTCTTCGCGCTCGCGAGCACGCCCGCGTCGTTCAGCTCGATCCCGTAGCCGGTCACGTCCAGTTCTTCCATCAGCAGCGCGAGCAGCGAGCCGTCGCCGCAGCCGAGGTCGAGCACCGTCGAGCGCGGTTCGACCCAGCGCGCGATCGTGCGGAAGTCTGCGCGCGCGGACAGGGAGTTCAGGGCTTGCTGGTTCATGCGCCTACCTCGTTGGCGATTCGTTCGTAATACGCGCGCAGCAGGTTGTGATAGCGCGCGTCGTCGAGCAGGAACGCGTCGTGGCCGTGCGGCGCGTCGATCTCCGCGTAGCTGACCGTGCGCTTGTTGTCGAGCAGCGCCTTCACGATCTCGCGCGAACGCGCCGGCGCGAAGCGCCAGTCGGTCGAGAAGCTCGCGATCAGGTATTTCGCCTGCGTGTGCGCGAGCGCGGCGGTGAGGTTGCCGTCGAACGCCTTGGCTGGATCGAAGTAGTCGAGCGCGCGTGTGATCAGCAGGTAGGTGTTCGCGTCGAAGTAGTCGGCAAACTTGTCGCCCTGGTAGCGCAGGTACGACTCGACCTCGAACTCGACGTCGAAGCTGAAGTTGTACGCGTCGAGCGCGCCGTCCGCGCGGCGCAGCGCACGGCCGAATTTCTCGGCCATGTCGTCGTCGGACAGGTACGTGATGTGGCCGATCATCCGCGCGACGCGCAGGCCGCGCTTCGGCTTCACGCCGTGCGCGTAATAGTCGCCGCCGTGGAAGTCGGGATCGGACAGGATCGCCGAGCGCGCGACTTCGTTGAACGCGATGTTCTGCGCGGACAGCTTCGGTGTCGACGCGATGTCGATGCAGTGTGCGACGCGCTCCGGATACATCAGGCTCCACGCGAGCGCCTGCATCCCGCCGAGGCTGCCGCCCATCACCGCGGCGAAGCGCTCGATGCCGAAGGCATCCGCGACGCGCGCCTGCGCGTGCACCCAGTCCTCGACGGTGACGACCGGAAAGCGCGCGCCGTACGGCTTGCCGCTCGACGGGTCGATGCTCATCGGGCCGGTCGAGCCGAAGCACGAGCCGAGGTTGTTCACGCCGATCACGAAGAAGCGGTTGGTGTCGAGCGGCTTGCCCGGGCCGACCAGGTTGTCCCACCAGCCGGTGCTGCGCGGATCGTCCGCGTAGACGCCGGCGACGTGATGCGACGCGTTGAGCGCGTGGCAGACGAGCACCGCGTTCGAACGCGCGGCGTTGAGCTCGCCGTACGTTTCGACGACGAGCTGATAGTTGCCGATCACGCTGCCGCTTTGCAAGCGCAGTGGTTCGGCGAAGTGCATGGTCTGTGGAGCGACGATGCCGATCGATTCCATTCGTTCCGCCTTATGACTGGGCGGCTAAACGGTGTCGGCGATGCGCGGAGGCGAAGGTGCGCGGCTGACGACCTCTTTAGCCGCATTTGTAGTGAACCTGCCGGGACCAAGACGCATCAAGGCCCGGCCGGTTCGCGCGCCCGCAATCGAGTCAGCAAATCGGCGCGCTTCCGACCTGCCGCCAGCTGGCGGCAGTCGGCAAAGTATAGCGGAAATCGCGGAACGCGCGTTTCGACGCGTGGCGCGCACGGGGTGCGGCGCGCCTGCCTGCGTGCGACGGCGCCGCGCCCCGTTTTCTGCTACCAGCGGTACTTCGCGGTGAACTCGCCCTTGACCACCGCGTAGTCGGACATATTCGCTTCCACGCCGAGGCTGGCCGACACCGTGAAGCGTTTCGCGACCTGCCCGGTCGCGCCGATCCTGAACGCCGCGCGGTCGCGCGGCACGCTAAAGGAGAACGAGTTGCCGTCGAGCGTCAGCGATCGCGAGCCGGGGCCGTGCCACCAGTTCGCTTCGATGAACGGCCGCAGTTCGCGCCCGGGCGCGATCGCGGTGACGCCATGCACGCGTACGCCGACACGGGTCAGCACGTCGGTGGAACCCTGCCCGTCGACGTAGCCGCCCGCGGCACGGTGAGCCGCCGCGTGGTAGTCGGAGACGACGAGCTGTACCTCGGGTTCGACGAAGAAGCGCGTGTCGCCGCGCTCGTAGACGTGGAACGAATGGCCGGCTTCGAGCGACCCGGTGACGGTGCGCGACCGGTACGAATCCCCGGCGAGACTGCCGCCGACGCGGTTCGCATACGCGCCGTACATGAACCACGCATCGACGTACGGGCCGGACAGGATGTCGCGATTGCCGTACCACGTGCCGTACAGCCCGGCGTTGTAGCCTTCGACGCTGCCGCGCGCGGTGGCATCGGCGGTGCGCTGCTCGGCGGCATTCCACAGCGGGCGGGTCGACCAGTTCGTCTGGCTGCCGTACATCCCCATCACGCCGGCCCGGATGCTGCCGCCGCGACCGTCGTCGAAGCGGAGCAGGTCGGCGCCCGCATGCACCAGCCGGCCGTTGCCCGACACGCTGCGGCCCCCGCCCGATATCGACGTGAACTGGCCTTCGGTACGCAGCCACACGGCGCCGTCGAGCGGGCCCGCTGCGGCGCCGCCGGTGCGAAGCGAGCGATCCTCGCGCTGATGCAGCGAATGGATGGCCATCATCGCGGCGGCATCGGCGTTCTCCATGTAGGCGTCAGGCTCCGGTGCGACGGCGCGCGTCGGGGGCGGGGGTGTGGTTTCGGGGTGCACGGGCGGCTCGGGCTCGCCGGGCGCGGGCGGCTGGGGCGGCTGCGGTGGCTCGGGCTTCGCGGCGGAGACGAGGTACCAGTCTTCAGCCTTGCCGCCCTTGCCGCCCCGCTCCAGCATGTAGTCGTAGCCGCCGGCCGACAGCGTGCCGAAGCCTTGCCGGTAGCCGTCGGACGCCGCGTCGAGCGCGAACGCCGACGCGTCCGTCGTGCCGCCGTTGCGGGTTTCGACGATCGGGATGCCGACCGTGGTTTGCGCACCGTCGCCGCCGGCGCGCTTCACGACGACGCCCGTGTTGCCCGATGCATGGCCGCCGTCGATGACCAGCTTGTCGGTGGGCGATGCATCGTCGTGCAGCGTCGTATGGATCAGCAGCTTGCCGTTGCGGGCCGCATAGTCGCCGTTGACGACGAGCGTGCGCGGCGCGCCGGCGCCGGGCGCGGCGAACGCGATGGTCGAGTCGTTCAGCGCAACCGAGCCGACGATCGAATCGCCGGTGGCCGTCCACAGGCTGCCGCTGTCGAGCGACAGCGTGCGCACGGCATCGGTTGCGCCGGTCCAGGTTGCCCCATTGGACAGCGTGACGTCCGTCACCATGGGCGGCGTCTTCCCCTCATCATCCGGCCAATTGACGATATCGCCTGTCGCTTGCGCGCCGGTGTCGAGCGCGAGACGCACGGGCAGGCCTGACCGCGCGTGCACGGACATCAGCGTGCCGTTGCCGCCGCTGGCGCGTGCGCCGTTGCGCAGCGTGATATCGGCGCCGCTCGCGTCGATCGCGCCGGCTCGTTCGCTGACGAGCGAACCGCCGTCGACCGTCAGCGTGCCGGCGCCGACGCTCGCGGCCGACGCGCCGTCGCCTGTCGTGTGCGCGTCGGTGCGTACCAGATCGACCCTGCCGCCCACGCCGATCGCGAGCGCATTCGCGTTCCGGCCATGCGTCGTGACAGAGGCGTCGGTGAGCGACGCAATCGAATCGGCACCGCCGGCAAGGACGCCGTACGATCGCTCACCGCTTGTCACGATGCTGCCGCGCGTCATCGAAACCTGGCCGCCGAGCCTTGCGATTGCGCCAACCGAGCGATTGCCGGTGGTGACGACGTCGGAGTCGATTGCCCGCACGACCGGTGTCGGGTCGTATTCCTTTGACGCATACAGGCCGTGCGAACTCTCGCCGCTCGTCACGACGCGCACGTGGTCGAGCCTTGCGTCGGCCGCGCGCGTGTCGATGCCGAGCGCGGCGTCGCCCTCGGTTTGCAGATAGGTGTTGCTGAGCGCGATGGAGGACCCGTCGGGCATGAACACGGCCGACGAGTAGTCTCCCGAGGTCCGGATATTGACGCCATCGAGTGTGGCGTGTGCGTCGTTGTTGCTGATGAAGACACCGTAGGAAAAGTCGCCGGCGGTGAGGATGCGGGTATCGGTGACGTTGACGACCGCCCGGGGCCCGTAGTGCACCGCGATGCCGTGCGCCTCGCGCCCGCGCGTGACGATCAGGCCGTCGATCAGATCCACGCGGCTGTCGCGACCGGCAATGTACGCGCCATGCGCGCTGTCGTTGTCCGTGTCGATCGACACATGTTCGGCGAGTACGCTGCCGCCGTCCTGCGCGCTGATGCCGGTACCGAAGATGCCGCGCGTTCGGATCTCGGCTTGATGCAGTTCGACGCGGGATCCGGCGCCGTCGGCCTCGGCGCCGGACGAGCCGTTGCCGAACGAGAACAGCCGCATCTTGCCGGCCGCGATCAGCGTGCCGCCATTGACGGCCGACAGCACCGGAGCGCGGCGAACGGACGTCGAATAATCGCCGCGGTCGATTTCGAGCACGACGCCGTCCGCGCGTTGCGGGCCGTGTTCGACCGATTGGGCCACGGACAGCCCCGGTATCGCAGCGCCCGCAAGCAGTGCGGAACGGGCGAACCGAATGCCGGCACGCGCATGAACTCCTACGGATTTGAACTTCATTTGTTGCTCTCTGCTGGCTCGAGGGATGGAAATCTAGCTTGCGGAGAAACGAAATGAATTGAAATCGGACGAGTTCGATTTTTTAAGATGCCGCGCGGCCGCTTGTCCGGCAACCTCTTTTCGGGATTGGGTTTAGACCTTTAAGCGTTTGTAACCTTTGAGATAAAAGCAAAGGGCAATCGTCTGCAGAAAAGGAGATTTAGTACTTGAACTAGGTTAAAAGGCGGAAATTTAGTAATTGTCGTATGTATCGGTTTTGTAATAATCAGCAAAATTGAGCCTGAGATGTCACTGCGCACAACGGGATGCAGTTTTCCCGGCCACGGCACAGAACATTTCAAATCAATCTCATTAATATTCATAGGCGTTCAACGAAATGAAAAAAGCACTCATCTCGGCACTCGTGGCCACCGCATCGGTCGCGGCATTCGCACCCGCTGCACATGCGGCCGACGGCCTGATCGAGTTCAACGGCGCACTGACGTCGGCAACGTGCAAGATCAATGGCGGCAGCGCCAACTTCGCCGTCACGCTGCCGACCGTCTCGACGAGCACGCTGGCTACCAAGGGTTCGTGGGCAGGCCGCCAGGCATTCAAGCTGTCGCTGACGGAATGCCAGCCGTCCACCGGCATCGTGAGCGCTTACCTCGAGCCGGGCCCGACGGTCAGCCCGGATACCGGCAACCTGAAGGTCGATGCGGGCGGTGCTTCGAACGTCGAAATCGCGCTGCTGAACGGCACGTACGACAAGATCAATGCGGCCGCCGCGATCGGTTCGCAGAACGTCGACAAGGTGAACATCAGCGCCGGCAAGGCTGATCGTCAGTTCTACGCACAGTACGAATCGCTTGGCAGTGCTACGGCCGGTGCAGCGAAGTCGCGCGTGAACTACACCATCGTATACCAGTAAGCACGGGCGCGGGCGGCCGTCGAAGTCGCGACTGCCCGCATTGCACGCGCCTCTCAAGCCGTCTCTAGCGAGACGGCTTCTCAGGAACGGTGCGATATACGGCAAATAAAGAATAGGAGTGCAGATGAAAAAAACATGGAAGAACCTCTTATGTACGGTTCTGCTGGGCGCGACTGCCGCGACCGGATCGGCGCAGGCGAGCGTGGTCATCGACAACACGCGGGTGATTTTCCGCGGCGGCGAGCGTGAAGTGACGATCAAGCTGACGAACCAGGGCAATGCATCGGCGCTGGTTCAGACGTGGATCGACAAGGGCGACCCGGATTCATCGCCCGACAAGATCGACGTGCCGTTCACGCTGACGCCCACGATGTTCCGTCTCGACCCGAAGAAAGGGCAGACCCTGCGGATGATCTATACGAAGGAGCCGCTCGCGCAAGACCGGGAGACGCTCTTCTGGTTGAACGTGCTCGAAGTGCCGCCGAAAGCGACCGACGAGGAGAGCGGCGAAAACCGGCTGCAGCTCGCGTTTCGTACGCGGATCAAGGTGATGTTCCGTCCGAAGGGGCTGGCGGGCGAATCGATCGAGGCGCCCGCACAGGTCACGTGGCGTGTCGTGCCCGGCAAGGACGGTCACGGGTATGCGCTCAAAGGGGAGAATCCGACGCCCTATTTCGTCAATTTCGGCGAGCTCAGCGTGAAGACGCGTGGCAACAGCTATGAAGCCGGCAATGGCTTCATTCCGCCGATGGGTTCCGAGACGTTCCCGATCGAAAAACTGACGCAGCAGCCGGATGCCGCAGCCGAGGTCGATTATCTGGCCATCAACGACTACGGCGCGGGCATGACCGGCAAGCGCGCGCTCGCAGCGCCAGCCGCACGCTGATAGACCGGCCCGGCCTTCGCCGGGCCGGCTCTGCCAGGCCGCATCGACGCGGCCCTTTTCCAATACCGACTCCATCGCCCGGAAACGCCACGCGTTTCCGGCGGAGCTTGTCGCCTGGACTTCCGGGCAATGCCGAGCCACAACGTGCGTGACACCATGACGAAAATCGTAAAACCCGGCGCGCAATCTTCGGTGCCGCGCCTCAGGCCGCTGTGCGCGGCCGTCCTGTCGGTGCTATCCGCCTGTCAGGCGGCATGGGCTGCCGAAGCGAACGAAAAGCCGCTCATGGTCGCGCAGGTCGAATTCGAAAAGGATTTTCTTGCGCCGGGCAGCAGCGCGGCCACCAATCTGTCCCGCTTCGAGAAGGGCGACGCCGTGTTGCCGGGCGTGTACAACGTCGACATCTACGTCAACGACAACTGGACGGGGCGCGAGGACGTGCCGTTCAAGACGCTCGGTACATCGGAAGGCAATGCCCGCGCGTGCTTCGATCGCACGTTGCTGATGCGCGTCGGGGCCGATCTGTCGAAGCTCGCCCCCGCCGCGGCCGAAACCCTCGGCGCGGCGGATGGCTGCTTGCCGATCGAGCGGGCGATCGACGGCGCGACGGCGTCGTTCGATTTCGGCGAGCAGCGGCTCGACCTGAGCGTTCCGCAGATTTCGATGCGCCGCAATCCGCGCGGATACGTGAGCCCGGAATTCTGGAGCAACGGCGTGAATGCCGCGTTCCTCGGCTACGACGCGAACGTTTATACGTACAACACCTACGGTCAGGGCGCACAGACACAGGGCTATCTCGGGATCAACGCGGGCGCGAACCTCGGCGCGTGGCATTTTCGTCACAACGGTTCGTACAGCTGGAGCACCCAGGGCAGCGCTCAATATCAGAGCCTCAATACCTATCTGCAGCGCGATATTCCGCGCCTGTCGGCGCAGCTCACGATCGGCGAATCGTATACGTCGGGCGATCTGTTCGACTCGGTCGGGTTTCGCGGCGTACGGCTCGCGACCGACGATCGCATGCTTCCCGATTCGCTGCGCGGCTATGCGCCGATCGTTCGCGGCGTGGCGAACAGCAACGCGAAGGTAACGATCAAGCAGAGCGGCTCCGTGATCTACGACACGACGGTGGCGCCGGGCGCGTTCGAGATCAATGACCTGTATGCGACGGGCTATGGCGGCGACCTGACGGTCGAGGTGACCGAGGCGGATGGCAGCGTGCATTCGTTCAAGGTGCCGTACGCCGCGGTGCCGTTGTCGCTGCGCCCCGGCATCAGCCGCTTCAGCGTCGCGGCGGGCACGCTCCGTGATACGCAAACAGCGGGCAACCCGTTTTTCATGCAAGGCACGTGGCAGCGCGGCTTCACGAACGCGCTGACGGGTTATGTCGGCACGACCATCGCGCAAGGCTATGCATCGATGATGGCGGGCGGCGTGCTCAATACGAGAATCGGCGCGATCGGCGCGGACTATACGCAAGCGCGCACCTGGCTGCACGGGTATGGAGCGTCGACCGGCGGTAGCGCGCGAGTCAGCTATTCGAAGAACGTTCCGGAGACGGGCACGAACGTGTCGATCGCCGCGTATCGCTATTCGACGGGCGGCTATTTCGATCTCAACGCGGCGATGCAGGCGCGGGACGCCGTCGAGCGACTGCAGACGGGTATCTCGACGGTCATGCGCCCGCGCAATCGGGCACAGATCACGCTGGGCCAGACACTCGGCAGTCGCGGCGGCTATCTGTCGCTGACCACGTCCACGGTCAACTACTGGAACCGCAGCGGCTCCGACGTCAATTATTCGGTCGGATACAGCAATTCGATCCGCAATATCAACTTCAGCGTGCAGGCCACGCGGCAGCAGTCCGCGTTCGGCACGAACAGTACGATGTACTACGCGAGCGTGACGATTCCGCTCGGCCGCAATTACCCGATTACCGTCAACTCGAGCGTGTCGTACGACACGAGCGGCCGCACGCAAGTCCAGTCGATGCTGACCGGCTCGCTGGGCGTCGACCGAAACCTGTCGTATGGCGTGAACGTGAACCACGGGTCCGGCAACGGGGCGAGCAGCACGTCCGGCGGCGCAAACGTGCTGTACCACTCCAGGCTCGCCGACCTCTCGGCCACCGTGGGCTCGGGCAGCGGTTATTCGCAGGGCTCGGCGGGTATTCGTGGCGCGCTCGTCGCACACCCGGGCGGCATCACGCTGTCGCAGCCGCTATCGGATACGTTCGGCATTGTCGAGGCGAAGGGGGCCGCCGGCGCTCGCGTGCTCAACTCGTCCGGTGTGAAGCTCGACGGCCGAGGCTATGCGATCGTGCCGTACCTCACGCCGTATAGCCTGAACTCCGTCGATATCGATCCGAAGGGGCTGTCGACCGATGTCGAGCTGAAGGTGACGAGCCAGCAGGTCGCGCCGCATGCGGGTGCGATTCCGCTGCTGAAGTATGAAACCGAGACGGGTCGTTCCGCGGTGATCTACGCGAAGCGCGCGAATGGCGAGCCCATCCCGTTCGGTGCAAACGTACTCGACGAGCAGGGGAACCACGTGGGGATCGTCGGTCAGGCCAGCAAGACGTTCGTCCGCGGCCTGCAGCGTAGCGGCGTGCTGTCGGTCGGCTGGGGGGACGGCCCCGACGCGCATTGCCGCATCACCTACGACTTGCCGGTACGCGAAGGGCGTGCGGATTCGGATGGTTACCAGCGTGTCGATGCGCAGTGTCTTCCCGATGCCGCAGCGGCCCCGGCACCGACCGTCAAGCATTCCTATGCGCCGCGTATCGGGCCGGATGCGCCCAATGATGCGGCCGTCCGTTGATCGTGATCCAGTCGGCAACTTCATCGTCGCGTGGGGCCGCCGGCGTCACACACCAGACTCGTTTTTCCAGGATTCCTTCATGTTCAAAAGAAATTTAGTACTGGCCGGCATCACAGTGTTGTCACTGGTCCCCGGGCTGTCGCATGCAGAAATGATATGCAAGAGTTCGCTCAACCCTAACGTGGTTTTTCCGATTGCGAACTATGCCAACCTCACCAGCCTTCCCCCAATCAATCCGAATGCGGAAATCGGGGCCACGCTGGCGACTGTGGTCGTCATCCCTGCCGGTGGGCAGCCTAGTGCCGGGCCGCCGCTGAATTACAAATGCAACTACTACATCACCAGATCGACATTTACCGGCAGCTATCCGTATTTGGGCAACAAGATATATCAGACACCAGTGGAGGGTGTCGGGGTTAAGATAAGGCACGGAAATGGTAGCGGCGCGTGGTATGAAATGTGGCCGATGGAATTCAATTACGGGCCCACCCAGATTACAGGGTTCAATATGCCGCACCCGACAATGGACATCAAATTGGAGTTCGTGAAGACGGGCCCGATCACCGGACGAGGGAGATTGGCAGGGGAGTATGGCTCCGTGACCTTCTCAGGCGGGGGCGGTTCTTTAAGAGCAGCCCGGTACCTGTTTTCCGGTGATCTTCAAATCAAGGCGCCGACGTGTGCGGCAGCTGCGCAGACGCAAAACGTCGACCTCGGCACCATCCCGGCGAAGAAATTCACGGGCATCGGGACAGTATCCGAGCTGAAGCCGTTCGCCATCAACCTGATCTGCTCCGGCGGCGACGAAAATGTCGACGCGAAGCTGTACGTCACGTTGACCGACAACACGAACCAGAGCAACACGTCCAACACGCTGTCGCTGACGACGGATTCGGAGGCGAAGGGCGTCGGCATTCAGGTGTTCAAGGATTCGACGCAACTCGGCTTCGGCCCGGATTCGGCGGCGGTCGGGAACAAGAATCAGTGGTACGCGGGTACCACCGGCAACGGCTTCTTTTCGATTCCGCTACAGGCCCGGTACGTGCAGACATCGCAAACCGTCACGCCTGGCCCGGCGAAGGGGCGGATGACATTCACGATCAGCTATCAATGATGGCTCGCGGCGAATCCGGCGGGTCGTGCGTTACTGCAGAATCAGCAGCAGATGCGCATCGGCCTGTTCACCCGGCGCCTGCTTGAATCCGCTCTTCGCGAAACGGTGCCAGCGCCCGATCACGTAGCTGACGAGCAGGCTCGCGCGGGCGGCGGGATCGTAGTCGGCCGGCAACGTGAACGGTGCGGCGCCGTCCTGCGGCGCGTTGGCCTCTGTGCGCGCGACCCTCAGGCATTGCTTGACGGTCGCCTCGATCCGGTCGAGCAACTGATTCACGCGTTCGGTGAGCCGCTCGTCCTCGCCGATCAGGGCCTCGCCGGTCAGCACGCGCGTCATCCCCGGGTTCTTCGCGGTGAAATTGAGCATCGTCAGCGCGATCGTGCGTGCCTGCAGCACGCCGTTCGGCTCCTTGGCAACGATCTGGTTGACGAGTCCGAACAGCGCCTGCTCGATGAACTCGATCAGCCCTTCGTACATCTTCGCCTTGCTGGCGAAATGCCGGTAGAGCGCGGCTTCCGACACGTCGAGCCGGGCCGCGAGCGCGGCGGTCGTGATTTTCTCGGGCTTCGGCACCTCGAGCATCGCGGCGAGCGTCTGCAGGATCATCACGCGCCGCTCGCCCGGCTTCGGGCGCGGGCGGGACGGCGTGGCCTGGTCTTCCTTTACGGCTTGGTCCTGCGGGTAAGTCGGCTGCATTTCTGTCGCCCCGATCGTGTGCCCAGTCGGAGCGATTTTAACGAACGAATGCGCTGGTCGACATAATGTGGACGGCCGATGCTCGGCAGATGGCCCGGCAGGTGGCCGGTGATCCATACGGTACCGATGCCGAGCCGCTTGTAGCGTTTCAGATGACTGCGGGTATCTTCGACGAGGATCGCGTCGGCCAGCCGCGCATGCGCGGCACGCAAGGTCCGGCGCAGCATCGTGTGGTCGGGCTTCGCGCGCCAGGTGCGCCGGTCGCGCATGTGCTCGATCGCGATCACGCGCTCGAACAGCCGCTCGATGCGCAGTTCGCGCAGTACCGCCCGTGCGTAGTTCTCCGGCGCGTTGGTCAGCACGAACTTGCGGCCCGGCAGCGCGGCGACGATGCGCGCGAGGCCGCGCTCGGCGCGCAGCATCGCGGGCAGGTCGGCAAACGTGTGGACGACCCGCAGGAAGTCGTTCGGATCGATCGGATGATGGCGCGTGAGGCCGAGGAGCGCGGCGCCGTAGCGCTGCGTGTAGCCGGTGCGCAGGCGGTCGGCCTCGGCACGCCCGACGTGGAGCGTGTCGATGATGTACTGCGTCATCGCGCGGTTGATCTCCGGAAAGATCGCGTGCGATGCGTGGTGCAGCGTGTTGTCGAGATCGAACAGCCAGACGGGCGCGCCGGCACGCGGCCGGCTGCGGGAGATGCGCCGGCGTCGCAGCGACGCCGGCAGGTCGGAACGCTTGGGCAGGCGGCGTGCGCTCAATGCGAGCGGATCATCGTGCCGAAAGGCTGCTCGGTCAGGATTTCCAGCAGGACCGAGTGCTCGATCCGGCCGTCGACGATGTGCACCGACTTCACGCCGCTCTTCGCGGCGTCGAGCGCCGACGAGATCTTCGGCAGCATGCCGCCCGAGATCGTGCCGTCCTCGAACAGCGCGTCGATCTCGCGTGCCGACAGGTCGGTCAGCAGGTTGCCGTCCTTGTCCATCACGCCGGGGATGTTGGTCATCATCAACAGCTTCTCGGCGTTCAGCACGGTCGCGAGCTTGCCGGCGACGAGGTCGGCATTGATGTTGTACGACAGGCCGTCCTCACCGAAGCCGATCGGCGAGATCACCGGGATGAACGCGTCGTCCTGCAGCGCCTTCACGACGGCCGGATTGATCGCCTCGACTTCGCCGACCTGGCCGATGTCGATGTACTGGCCCGGGTTGTCGCGGTCCGGCATCAGCAGCTTGCGCGCGTGGATCAGGCCGCCGTCCTTGCCCGTCAGGCCCACCGCATGGCCGCCGAAGTGGTTGATCAGCGTCACGATGTCCTGCTGCACTTCGCCGCCCAGCACCCATTCGACGACTTCCATCGTCTCTTCGTCGGTGACGCGCATGCCCTGGATGAAGGTGCCGGCCTTGCCGATCTTCTTCAGTGCCTGATCGATCTGCGGACCGCCGCCGTGGACGATCACCGGGTTGATGCCGACCAGTTTCAGCAGGATCACGTCGCGTGCGAAGCCTTGCTTGAGCCGCTCTTCCGTCATCGCATTGCCGCCGTATTTGATGACCACGGTCTTGCCGTGGTAGCGACGGATGTACGGCAGCGCTTCCGCGAGGATTTCTGCTTTCAGCGTGGGGGCGATCTGCGAGAGGTCGATGGGCTCGGACATGGCGGCAGCTCTGGCTGGGAACGGTTGAAACAGGGCGAATTGTACAGGAGTGGCGCAGCGCAGCATCGGGTTTTTGGGCTGGCCGGACGGTGGGTGCCGCGGGCCGCGGCCCATACGCGGCGGCCCGCCGGCCGTGGCGCGGGGCCTCGCGACGGCGCCGCGGGCCGGGCGGGCGGCGCGTGTGCCCGGACGTGTTTTGCGGGACGCATCGGCCGATCGGCCGACGTGCAAAATCCGTCCGCCGCGCTATGCTTGTCGCGTAGGGTGACGTTCATGCCCGTTACCGCGCCTTCGCCATGACCGATTCCGCCGTCGACACTCGTTCGACCCCACGCCGCGCGCGCTGCCCGCACTGCGGGCGCGGCTTCGACTGCGGCGCCGGTACCCAGCCGTTCGACTGCTGGTGCGCGTCGATGCCGGTCGTGCCCGGCGGCGCGCCGCCGGCGGCCGGCACGCGCTGCCGGTGCCCCGAGTGCCTCGCCGACGAGATCGCCCAGCGCATGGCCAGTGCGGCCGGCTGACGGCGCAGCCTCGTGCGACCGGCCGAGGCGCCGGCTTGTCCGGCCGTTCCTTCGTGCGTTCGTGCGTTCGTGCGTTCGTGCGTGCGTTCGTCCGCCACGATCCGGCCCCCGGTAGAGGCGCCGCGCGCTAAACGGGTAAACTGCTCGGATGCAACGAATCACCACCACCGGGCGCGTCAACCTCAGTCACCTGTTCTGGCTGCGCAATCTCGCGATCATCGGCCAGCTCGTGACGATCGGCGTCGTGCAGACCTATTTCGGCGTGCACCTGCCGTTGCCGGCGATGCTGATGGTCATCGCGCTCGAAATCGTTTTCAACGCGCTGACCTGGGTGCGCGTGCTGCGCGCGCGGCCCGAGACCGATTTCGAGCTGCTCGGCCAGCTGTGGGTCGACCTCGGTGCGCTGTCGGCGCTGCTGTTCCTGTCGGGCGGCACGACCAACCCGTTTGTGTCGCTGTATCTGCCGTCGCTCGCGATCGCGGCGGCCGTGCTGCCGTGGCACCTGATGATCTGGCTCGCGGCGTTCGCGGTCGCGTGCTACGCGGCGCTCGGCTTCGATTCGGTGCCGCTCAACATGGATAACCCGGCGAACCTGTTCGACTACTACCGCACCGGGATGTGGGTGAACTTCATGGTCAGCGTCGGGCTGATCGCGTGGTTCGTCGCGCGCATGTCGAACGCGCTGCGCCAGCGCGATTCGGCGCTCGGCGAAGCGCAGGCGCACCTGCTGCGCGACGAGCGCGCGGTCGCGCTCGGCGTGCAGGCCGCCACCGTCGCACATGAGATGGGCACGCCGCTGTCGACGATCGCGATGCTCGCGGAGGAACTGCGCGACGCGGCGCGCGCCGATCCGGGGCTGGCGCGCTACGAGGCTGACCTGAAGGTGCTGGAAGAGCAGATGACGCTCTGCACGTCGGCGCTCGCGCGCCTGCGCAGCCGCGCGAGCGCGCCGGCGAGCCGCCAGCCGGTGGACGACTGGCTCGATACCTTCGTCGAGCACTGGCGCCTGCGGCATCCGCACGTGCAGTTCGAACTGCTGGGCGCGCGCCCGTCGGGTGTCGCGCTCGACGACACGGTCGCGGCCGGCCAGATCCTGACGATCCTGCTCGACAACGCCGCGCGGGCGAGCCCGCATCGCGTGACGCTGGCCGCGAAGCTCGCGCACAACGAGCGGGCGGCCGACCAGATCGAATTCGAAGTACGCGACGACGGCCCGGGCATTCCGGCCGCGTTGCGCGAATCGCTCGGCGCGATGCCGGTCGACAGCACGCAGGGCGGACACGGAGTCGGCCTGTACCTCGCGTTCAGCGCGGCCGTGCGCCTGGGCGGCGAGATCGAGCTGTCCGACGTCACGCCGCGCGCGGCGGGCGGCAACGGGCGCGCCGCCGGCGGCGCGAATGGTCACGCCGCTGCGGCGTCAGGCCAGCGCACGACCGAACGGGCGGCAGCCGCGCCGGACAGCCGCGCGGCCGGCTCGCCGGGCCGCGGCACGCGCGCGGTGCTGCGCCTGCCGGTGGCGCGCATCGCGGCGCCGGCCGCCTTAACCAACACGTAGACGGAGAAACCACATGAGCGAGAACAATTTCCTGGTGATCGACGACAACGAGGTGTTCGCGGGCACGCTCGCGCGCGGCCTCGAGCGCCGCGGCTATGCGGTCCAGCAGGCGCACGACAAGGAGGCGGCGCTCCGGCTCGCGGCCGGCGGCAAGTTCCAGTTCATCACCGTCGACCTGCATCTCGGCGAGGATTCGGGCCTGAGCCTGATCGCGCCGCTGTGCGACCTGCAACCCGACGCGCGGATCCTCGTGCTGACCGGCTATGCGAGCATCGCGACCGCCGTGCAGGCCGTGAAGGAAGGCGCCGACAACTATCTCGCGAAGCCGGCGAACATCGAGTCGATCCTGGCCGCGCTGCAGACCAACGCCAGCGAAGTGCAGGCCGACGAGGCGCTCGAGAATCCGGTCGTGCTGTCGGTCGACCGGCTCGAATGGGAGCACATCCAGCGCGTGCTCGCGGAGAACAACAACAACATCTCGGCCACCGCGCGCGCGCTGAACATGCACCGCCGCACGCTGCAGCGCAAGCTCGCGAAGAAGCCGGTGCGCCAGTAAGCGGCGCCGCAGCACCAACGGCACCAACGAAAACGGGCGGCCCGCCGGGCCGCCCGTTTCGCATTCGACGCCGCGCGCGTTACAGCACGTAGCGCGACAGGTCTTCGTCCTGCGACACTTCGCCGAGCGCATTCTCGACATATTTCGCGTCGATCGTCACGCGCTCGCCGGCGTGGTTGCCGGCCGAGAATGACACTTCCTCGAGCAGCTTCTCGATCACCGTGTACAGCCGGCGCGCACCGATGTTCTCGGTCTTCTCGTTGACCGCATACGCGATCTCGGCGAGGCGGCGGATGCCGTCCGCAGCGAACTCGAGTTGCACGTCTTCCGTGGCGAGCAGCGCCTGGTACTGCTTGACGAGGCTCGCGTCGGTCGCGTCGAGGATCGCCTCGAAATCCTCCACCGACAGCGAGTCGAGCTCGACGCGGATCGGAAAGCGCCCCTGCAGTTCGGGGATCAGGTCGCTCGGCTTCGCGAGGTGGAACGCGCCGCTCGCGATGAACAGGATGTGATCGGTCTTCACCATCCCGTACTTCGTGTTGACGGTCGTGCCCTCGACGAGCGGCAGCAGGTCGCGCTGCACGCCCTGGCGCGACACTTCGCCGCCGCTGCCTTCGTTGTTGCGCGACGTGATCTTGTCGATTTCGTCGAGGAACACGATGCCGTTCTGCTCAACGTTCTGCACGGCCTTCGTCTTCACTTCCTCGTCGTTGAGCATCTTCGCCGCTTCCTCGTCGGTCAGCAGCTTCAGCGCTTCCTTGATCTTGACCTTGCGACGCTGCTTCTTGCCGCTGCCGAGGTTCGAGAACATCGAGCGGATCTGCTCGGTCATTTCTTCCATCCCCGGCGGCGCCATGATGTCCATGCCCGCCGACGGCTGCTCGAGGTCGAGCTCGACTTCCTTGTCGTCGAGCTGGCCTTCGCGCAGGCGCTTGCGGAAGGTCTGGCGCGTCGCGTTGTTGTCGTCGTTCGCGTGATCGGCGTTGCCGCCGAAGCCGACCGCGCGCGGTTGCGGCAGCAGGACGTCGAGGATGCGGTCTTCCGCCTGGTCGGTCGCCTTGCTGCGCACCTTGCGCATCTCGGCTTCACGCGTCTGCTTGACCGAGATCTCGATCAGGTCGCGCACGATGCTGTCGACGTCACGGCCGACGTAGCCGACTTCGGTGAACTTGGTGGCTTCGATCTTGACGAACGGCGCATCGGCGAGCTTCGCGAGGCGGCGCGCGATTTCGGTCTTGCCGACGCCCGTCGGCCCGATCATCAGGATGTTCTTCGGCGTGATTTCCTGGCGCAGCGGCTCGCCGACCTGCTGGCGGCGCCAGCGGTTGCGCAGCGCGACCGCGACGGCCTTCTTCGCCTTGGCCTGACCGATGATGTGCTTGTCGAGTTCCGAGACGATCTCGGCAGGGGTCATGGTGCTCATGGTGCGGTCCTTACTCGATCGTTTCGATGATGCGGTTGTGGTTCGTGTAGATGCACATGTCGCCGGCGATCTCGAGCGACTTCTCGACGATTTCGCGCGGGGACAGCTCGGTGTTCTCCGCGAGCGCGCGAGCCGCGGCCTGCGCGTACGCACCGCCCGAGCCGATCGCGCAGATGCCGCCTTCCGGGTCGAGCACGTCGCCGTTGCCGGTGATCACGAGCGTGGTGGTGGCATCGGCCGTGATCAGCATCGCCTCGAGGCGGCGCAGCATCCGGTCGGTGCGCCAGTCCTTCGCGAGCTCGACGGCCGCGCGGGTCAGATTGCCCTGATGCTTCTCGAGTTTCGCCTCGAAGCGATCGAGCAGCGAGAACGCATCGGCGGTGCCGCCCGCGAATCCGACCAGAACCTGGTTGTTGTAGATCCGCCGCACTTTCCGCGCGCCACCCTTCATGACGATGTTGCCGAGGGTTACCTGGCCGTCGCCGCCGAGCGCGACCTTGTCGCCGCGCCGGACCGAAACGATGGTCGTGCCGTGAAATTGCTCCATCTGCGTTCCTTGAGAAAAACGGGGAAGAGTCGGGCGGCGCGAGGCGCCGCCGCGTGAATCGCAGTGCGCCGGGGAGCGGCCCGGCGCGCGTCCGATTCATTTTAGGGCGGGCGCCGGGATATCAAGAGGCGGAGGGGGCAAATCGGCCGGCCGGGAACCGTGCCGGAAAAACAAAAAGCGCGCGGCAGGCCGCGCGCTTCCGGGAAGCAGCGTGTCAGAGCGGAACGCCGCTCGATCAGTCGCCGAACAGCTTCTGGCGCAGCTCGCGGCGCTCTTGCGCCTCGAGCGACAGCGTCGCCGTCGGACGCGCGAGCAGGCGCGGGATGCCGATCGGTTCGCCGGTTTCCTCGCACCAGCCGTAATCGCCGGAATCGATGCGGGCGAGCGACTGCTGAACCTTCTTGAGGAGCTTGCGTTCGCGGTCGCGCGTACGCAGCTCGAGCGCGTGCTCTTCCTCGATCGTCGCGCGATCGGCGGGGTCGGGCACGATCACCGTCTCGCGCAGATTCTCGGTCGTCTGGCCGGCATTCTTGAGGATGTCCGCCTGCAACTGTTCGAGCCGATTTTTGAAGAAGGCGAGCTGATCCTCATTCATGTAATCCTTGTCGCTCATCTTCAGGATTTCGGCTTCGGTCAAGAGTTTCTTCGTCATCTGCTTGCTTCTTCAATGTGCGGCAAATCAGGAGATATTGCCTGCACTTTGGGATTACCCGCAACCGCGCTTGCAATCATTTGCGATCTGCCGCCGCGGGGCCGAAAGCCTCTGGAAAACCGGTTCTCAAATACCAGGACAGGCCTGGCGCTGATTTGCGCGCGGCGAACCGGTGCTGCGCGGCAAATCGCATCGGCCGCGGCCGGGTGGCGGATGGGCGATCCGGCGCGGTTGCGACGCCCGGTATTGGTTCAGCAAGAACCGGGCCTGTTATTGCCGTACTCCAGCGGGCACGTATTGTAACTGAATCGCAAGCGGGCGCCGTATCGGGTCGATCCCCGTCGGCTGCGCCAATATCTAGAAAATATAACGCGCAAATCGCGAAAAAGCGATGACGGTGAAACCCTTGCCGCGCAAGGCACCCGCCAAGCACCGCGGCCGCCCGTGAAGGCGGCCGCGTGAAAGGCACCCGATGCCGGGGCCTGAACGCTCAGGCGAGGCAGGCGTCGAGGCCGTCGGTGATCAGGTCCTGCGGCAGATCGACGCCGATGAACACCATCTTGTTGGTCTTCTTCTCGACCGGCAGCCACTTCGCGGCGAGGTCGCTGCCCATCATCTGGTGCACGCCCTGGAACACGACCTTGCGATCGACGCCCTTCATGTACAGCACGCCCTTGTAGCGCAGCATCCGTTCGCCGTAGATCTGCAGAATGCCCCCGAGGAAGTCTTCCAGCTTGTTCGGGTCGAACGGGCGGTCGTTGCGATACACGAACGACTTGATCTTGTCGTCGTGGTGCGCGTAGTGGTGGTGATGGCCGTGGTCGTGATCGTGCGCGCATTGGCCGTGATCGTGGTCGCAATCGGCGTGATCGTGATCATGGCCGTGATCGTGGTGATCGTGCGCATGGTCGTCCTCGGCGAGGAAATCCGGGTCGATCTCGAGCTTCGCGTTCAGGTTGAAGCCGCGCAGGTCGAAGATTTCCTTGATGTCGGCTTCGCCGAAGTTGACGATCTTGATCGTCGCCTTCGGGTTCATGTGCATCAGGCGGTGCTTCAGGCCGGCGACGGTCTGGTCGTCGACGAGATCCGACTTCGTGATGAACAGGCGATCGGCGAAGCCGACCTGGCGCTGCACGACTTCGTGTTCGTCGAGCTGCGCGTTCGCGTGCTTCGCGTCGACGAGCGTGATGACCGCATCCAGCAGGAAGTCGTCGGCGATTTCGCTGTCGATGAAGAAGGTTTGCGCGACGGGGCCCGGGTTCGCGAGGCCGGTGGTTTCGATCACGATGCGGTCGAAGTCGAGCTTGCCTTCGCGCTTCTTCGCGGCCAGATCGCCGAGCGCGCGGGCGAGGTCGCCGCGGATCGTGCAGCAGATGCAGCCGTTGCTCATCTGGATGATCTGCTCGTTCGAGTCCTGCACGAGGATCTCGTTGTCGATGTTCTCTTCGCCGAACTCGTTCTCGATCACGGCGATCTTCATGCCGTGCTGTTCGTTCAGGATGCGCTTGAGCAGCGTCGTCTTGCCGCTGCCGAGGAAGCCGGTGAGGATGGTGACGGGAGTGGCCATGTCGGTCGCCTGTGGTTCGTGAATCGGGGTCAAAACCAGGATGTGCGTCGCGCCTCCCGCTCCGAGCGGAGGCGCACAACCATCCATTGAAACATACCTGTCAAGCCCCCGCCCGTCGTCCGGACGACAGGCGAAAGCGCTGGCCCGCCAGATCGGGCTGGCGCGCCGGGTTGTCCGCCAAGATCGGGGCGATCAGACGATTTGCAACAGCAGGCCCTTCAGATATTCGCCTTCCGGGAACGCGGCGAGCAGCGGGTGGTCGACGCCCGCGCCGAGCCGCTTCAGGATGCGCGCGTCGACCTTCGCGTCGGCCGCCGCGCCCGCGACGATCTTCTGGAACAGGTCCATGTCGATCGCGCCCGAGCACGAGTACGTGAACAGCAGGCCGCCCGGGCGCAGCAGCTTGAAGCCGCTCAGGTTGATGTCCTTGTAGGCGCGCGCCGCGCGATCGACGCTGTCGCGGGTCGGCGCGAACTTCGGCGGATCGAGCACGATCAGGTCGAAACGCTCGCCTTCGTCGACGAGGCGGCGCAGCGTCTTGAATGCATCGGCGTCGAGCCAGGTCGCGCGTTCGGCGTCGAAGCCGTTGGCCACGACGTTCTGCTGCGCGAGCGCGAGCGCATCGCCCGACGAGTCGATCGACACGACGCGTTTCGCGCCGCCCTTGAGCGCCGCGAGCGAGAAGCCGCCCGTGTAGCAGAAGCAGTTCAGCACGTCGCGATCGGCCGCGTACTGCGCGACCAGCGCGCGGTTGTCGCGCTGGTCGACGTAGAAGCCCGTCTTGTGGCCGTTCGGCACGTCGACGTGATAGCGGACGCCGTTTTCGTTCGCGATCAGCGTCGCGGGCGGCGCATCGCCGGCCAGCACGCCGGTCGTCTGTTCGAGCCCTTCCTTGTCGCGGATCGACACGTCCGAGCGCTCGTACACGTTCGGGCAGCCGGTCGCGCCGGTGAGCGCCGCGACGATCGCGTCCTTCCACGCTTCGACGCCCGCGGCCATGAACTGGCAGACGAGCTGGCCGCGCGGCGTGGCGCCGGCTTCGGCCGTGTCCGCGACGTAGTAGTCGACGATCAGCCCCGGCAGCCCGTCGGCCTCGCCGAACACGAGCCGCACCGCGCCCGTGCCCGACACCATCGTCGTACGGTGCGCGACCGCGCGCTGCACGCGGCGCTTGAAGAATGCGTGATCGATCGGCTCGTTCTCGTCGAAGCTCCACACGCGCACGCGGATCTGCGACTGCGGGCTGTACGCGCCGCGCGCGAGGAAGCGGCCGTCGTGCGCACGCACGATGACGGTCGCGCCGGGCGCAGGCTTGCCGTCGACGCGGTCGATCGCATTGGCGTAGATCCACGGATGGCGGCGCAGCAGCGATTTTTCCTTGGACGGCTTGAGGGTGACGGTTTGCATGATGAGATCGAAATGGGCCGTGCGCGACGCCGGCCGTGGCCGGCCGCCGCGCGCGGCGGGTAACACGGGACGCGCGTCAGTCGCGCTTCTTCGCGCGCGGATGCGCGCTGTCGTAAATCTTCGCGAGGTGCTGGAAGTCGAGCGACGTGTAGACCTGCGTCGCGGAGATGCTCGCGTGGCCAAGCAGTTCCTGCACCGCGCGCAGGTCGCCGCTCGACTGCAGCACGTGCGTCGCGAACGAATGGCGCAGCACGTGCGGGTGGACATTGGCGGGGATGCCCGCGGCGAGCGCCGCGCGCTTCACGCGCTCGCGCACGACGCCCGGCGCCATCCGGTTGCCGCGCACGGACACGAACAGCGGATGCGGGTCGTGCTTCACGAATTCGCCGCGCACGGAGAGCCACGCGTTCAGCGCATCGATCGCCTTGCGGCCGACCGGCACCTTGCGTTCCTTGTTGCCCTTGCCGCGCACGGTGACTTCGGCTTCGGCGAGATCGAGCCAGCCGGCCGAGCGGTAGCCGTCGGCCTGCGTGTACCTGACGTCGAGCCCGACCAATTCGGCGAGGCGCAGCCCCGATGAATAGAACAGCTCGAGGATCGCGTGATCGCGGATGCCTTCGGTCGTGCCGGCGAGCGGCGCGTCCATCAGCGCCGAGGCGTCGTCGACCGACAGCGCTTTCGGCAAGGTTTTCGGGCGTTTCGGCGCACGCACCGCGGCGACCGGGTTCGCGGGCATCTCGATGTGCTGCGCGAGCCAGCGGTAGAACGCGCGCCAGGCGGACAGCCGGTGCGAGATCGAGCGCGCCGACAGCCCGCCCGCATGCGCGCGCGCGACCGCGCCGCGCATGTCGACGGCCGTCAGCGTGTCGAGCGGGCGACCGGCGGCGAGCTTCTTCAGTTCGTCGAGTTCGTGCGTGTACGCGCGCAGCGTGTGTTCCGACAGCTGCCTGACGTGCTTCAGGTTCGACAGGTAGGCGGCGATCGGATCGTCGGTCATCGCGGGCGCGACATCAGTGCGGCAGCAGGCGCGTGAGCGCGGCGCTCGCAAGCGTCGCGATCTGCGCGAGGAAGTCGGTCGCCATCCCGTCGTGGAAGCGGCGCGGATCGGGCGAGCCGAGCACGAGCAGGCCGAACGCGGGCGCATCGGTGCCGGCGAGCGGCGCGCGCAGCGCGAGCAGCGCGACCGACGTGGCCGCGCCGTCGCCGGCCGGCGCGGCTTCGGCGCCTTCCGCCGCGTTCGCGGCCGGTGCCGCGAGCGCGGGCGCGAGCCACTGGGCAGCCTCGAAACCGGTGTTCGCGCCGCAGTACGGCGTCGACAGCCCGTTCGTGAACAGGCGCACTTCCTCGCCGACCTGGCGCGCGAAATCGGCCTGCGCGTAGGTGTCGGCGACGTCCCACACGCGCAGCGCGGTCTGCGGCACGTCGAACACGTCGGCGATGCCTTCGGCGATCGTGCGCGGCAGCGCGTACGGGTCGCGTTCCGCGATCACGCGCGCGGTCCAGCGGCTGAACTTCGCGGACAGGCTGTCGTTCTCGTGGCCGTAGCGCACGAGCTCGGCGAGCCGGCGCTCGAGATGCTTGTTCTTGTCGCGCAGCATCTCCATCTGCCGCTCCTGCAGCGAGATCGCGGCCTTGCCGTGCGGGTTCGCGAGGCGGATCGTCGCGAGCAGTTCGGCGTGCTGCGCGAAGAATTCGGGATTGGCGAGCAGGTAGTCGGCGACTTCGCGATCGTTCATGTGGCTGGAGCGTTCAGTTATCAAGGACGTTGCAGGGTCAGGCGGTGAGGTCGATCTCGCCTTCGAACACGGTCGCGGCAGGCCCGGCCATCATCAGCGCGGCGGCTTCGTCGCGCGCGCCGTCCCAGCCGATCGTCAGCGTGCCGCCGTGCGTATGGACGGTCACCGGCGAATCGAGCAGGCCGCGCCGGATGCCGGCCGCGACCGCCGCGCACGCACCCGTGCCGCACGCGAGCGTCTCGCCCGCGCCGCGTTCGTACACGCGCAGCTTCACTTCGTGGCGCGACACGATCTGCATGAAGCCGGCGTTCACGCGCTGCGGGAAGCGCGCATGGCGCTCGATCAGCGGGCCTTCTTCGAGCACCGGATACGCTTCGACGTCGTCGACGATCTGCACCGCATGCGGATTGCCCATCGACACCGCCGAAATCCAGCGCGGCGCGCCGCCGACGTCGAGCGGCCACAGCGTGTCGCGGCCTTCGGTGCGGCCGTCGAGGCCCGACGCTTCAAACGGCACCTGCGCCGGCGCGAACACGGGCGCCCCCATGTCGACGACGACTTCGCCGTTGTCCTGCAGCGTCAGCGTGATCAGGCCCTTCATGACCTGCACGCGCACGCTGCGCTTGTCGGTCAGGCCGCGGTCGCTGACGAACTTCACGAAGCAGCGTGCGCCGTTGCCGCAGTGTTCGACTTCGCCGCCGTCGCAATTGAAGATCCGGTACTTGAAATCCGCGCCGTCGACAGTCGGCTTTTCGACGAGCAGCAACTGGTCGGCGCCGATGCCGAAGTGCCGGTTGGCGAGCGCGCGCACCTGCGCTTCGGTGAGCGGCGGCAACGCACGCGAATAGCCGTCGAGCACGACGAAGTCGTTGCCCGCGCCGTGCATCTTGGTGAACGAGAGTTTCACTGGGTCCGGAATTCCATGACGAACAAGGCGGCCAGCACGACGCGAGGCCGGCGGCCGTGTGCCGGGCGGCGTCGTTCGTCGTGCTGATCTCAGCCGCAAATGATACATGCAGCGGACAGGGGCGTCCTGCACGGCCATGCCGGCATCGCGCCCGAAATGGCGCTGCGTCTCGGAGCGGGGCTTGGCGAGGCCGGCGAGCGCATGACGGCTCGCTCGCGGTCGCCCGGCAGGGTCAGTACAGGCTCGGCTCGCCGGGCGGGCGCGTCTTGAAGCGCTTGTGAACCCAGTAGTACTGCTCCGGCATCAGCGGGATCTGTTGCTCGAGGAATTCGTTCATCCGCCGCGCGTCGAGATCGTCGTCGCCGGTCGGGTAGTGATCCCACGGCTTGAACACCTTCAGCCGGTAGCCCTTGTAGTTCGGCAGCACCTCGCCGATGAACGGCACGACCTGCGCGTGGCCCGCCTTCGCGAGCCGGCCGACGGCCGTCAGCGTGCAGGCGGGCACGCCGAAGAAGGGCACGAACGTCGAGTTGCGCAGCCCGTAGTCCATGTCGGCACCGAGCATCACGGGCTTGCGGTCGCGCAGCCAGCGCAGCACGATGCGCGCGCTGTCCGCGCGGCCCGCCAGTTCCGCGCCGAAGCGGCTGCGGCCGGCTTTGGCCGCGGCGTCGATTTCCGGATTCTTCATCGGCGTATAGAGCGAGCCGCACATACGGCCGAGTGCGAGATTGAGCGCCATCGAGCCGGCCTCGATGCCGACGAAATGGAGACCGAGCAGCAGGGTGGGCGGCATGTCCGGATCGCTCAGGTCGATCTCGCTGTCGATCGTGAACAGCTTGCGGTAGGCCTGTTCCGACGCGAACCACTGATAGCTGCGCTCGACGTAGCTGCGGATCGCATGGCGGAAATGCTGGCCGGCCACTTCCTCGCGCCGTTCGTCGCTCCAGTCGGGGAAGCAGAGTTTCAGATTGGTATGTACGATGCGCTTTCGCCGGCTGGGAATCTGATACAGCAGCCAGCCGAGGCCATCGCCGAAGCGCGCGGTCACACCGTACGGCAGCAGGGCGAGCAGCTTCAGAAAGCCGATGGCGAGATGCGTGCCGAGGCGGCCTAGCATGCGGAATCTCCGTGGGGCCGGCTGGCCGGCACGTTGCGAACAGGGGGGTAGGACAGCGGGCGATACAGCACGGGCGGCGCTCTGTGACAATTCACGAAAGTCGCTATAATACGGGCTTCGCCGAGTTAACTGACAACTTGCGGGGCGAAGCCGGCTGGCGCGAAGCGCGCTGCCCGGTCCTGGTAATCCGCTAAAGCGTCGCCGCTTCAGGCCCAACGAAGCTGGCTACGTGAAACCAACCGTAACCACACAGGAGCCTGAAAAAGTGGCAAACGATTATCTCTTCACGTCCGAATCCGTCTCCGAAGGCCATCCGGACAAAGTCGCGGACCAGATCTCGGACGCGATTCTCGACGCCATCCTCGAGCAGGACAAATATTCCCGCGTTGCGGCCGAAACGCTGTGCAACACGGGTCTCGTCGTTCTCGCCGGTGAAATCACCACGACGGCCAACATCGATTACATCCAGATCGCGCGCGACACGATCAAGCGCATCGGCTACGACAACACCGACTACGGCATCGACTACAAGGGTTGCGCGGTGCTCGTCGCGTACGACAAGCAGTCGCCCGACATCGCGCAAGGCGTCGATCGCGCCCATGACGACAACCTCGATCAAGGCGCGGGCGATCAGGGCCTGATGTTCGGTTACGCATGCGACGAAACGCCGGAACTGATGCCGCTGCCGATCTACCTGTCGCACCGCCTCGTCGAGCGCCAGGCCAGCCTGCGCCGCGACGGCCGCCTGCCGTGGCTGCGTCCGGACGCGAAGTCGCAGGTGACGGTTCGCTACGTCGACGGCCGCCCGGATTCGATCGACACCGTCGTGCTGTCGACGCAGCACGCACCGGACATCGAACTGCCGGCGCTGCGCGAAGCCGTGATCGAGGAAATCATCAAGCCGACGCTGCCGGCCGACCTGATCAAGGGCGACATCAAGTTCCTGGTGAACCCGACCGGCCGGTTCGTGATCGGCGGCCCGCAGGGCGACTGCGGCCTGACGGGCCGCAAGATCATCGTCGACACGTACGGCGGTGCCGCACCGCACGGCGGCGGCGCGTTCTCGGGCAAGGATCCGTCGAAGGTCGACCGCTCGGCAGCGTATGCCGGCCGCTACGTCGCGAAGAACATCGTCGCGGCAGGCCTCGCGTCGCGCGCGCTGATCCAGGTGTCGTACGCGATCGGCGTCGCCGAGCCGACCTCGGTGATGGTCAACACGTTCGGCACGGGCCGCGTGTCGGATGCGGTGATCACGAAGCTCGTGCGCGAGCATTTCGACCTGCGTCCGAAGGGCATCATCAAGATGCTCGACCTGCTGCGCCCGATCTACGAGAAGACGGCAGCTTACGGCCACTTCGGCCGCGAAGAGCCGGAATTCTCGTGGGAAGCAACCGACAAGGCACTCGTGCTGGCCGAAGCGGCCGGCGTGGAGCCGACGGCACGCGTCGCGTAAGCGGCGTCCCGCCTGAAACGAAAAACCCCGGCATGCCGGGGTTTTTTTATGCGTGTCGAGCGCCGGCGAAATGACGGCGATCGCGGCGGACATTGCCCGCCGGCGCGGTTTCAGCGCGCGCTGAACCCGAACCACCCATTGCTGGCCGCGAGGCGGCGCGGGCGGTTGATGCGGCGCTGCGGGCCGAGCGTGCGGCGCAGCGCGAGCGCGCGCAGCGACGACGGCTTCTGCAGCAGCGAACGCAGGCCGGCGCGGCGTGCGAACGCCTGCGCGCTCATCATCGAGAAGAATGCGTGGAACCACGCACGGATGCCGTCCAGCCGGCTGTGCGCGTGCGTGTGCCTGGCGAGTGCCTGCGTGCGGGCGCGGTGATGGCGCAGCGAGCGGGCGGGAGCGGACGGCACGACGCGCTTCGCAGCGCGGTTGAAACGGGAAGTCAGACGGAATGGCATGTGAACGATGCTTCGCTTGTATGGATGGCGCCCTTGAAGAGCGCACTGGTATGAACGGCCTCGGATGACGCAACGGATCTTACCGAAAGTCGTTGCGCGCCGCGCCCGCCAGAATTGACAGGCCGCGACAGGCTACAAGGGTTTCGTGACGCGCAAAAGTCGCGATAAACCCTTGTGCCGCAAGCGAGTCGCCGCATACCGCCTGTCGCTGAGGCTCCCGCCGCGCCGTACAGTTCCCTTGATCGCGATCAAATCCGCGATTGGCATGCCCCTGCGCACGACAATGGCGCTGTTCGCGGTATCCGGCGCCGATTTACAATCGTCAAATTCACACAATAAACGTCTGGCATCCCATGTCGTCTTCATTGCAGTCGGAATCGATCCGCGCGCAAGTCGCGGAATTGCGCGAACGTGGTTTCGTCGTCGCGCGCGGCCTCGTCGGCGAAGCGCAGTGCGCGGCGCTCAAGCGCATCGCGGAGCGCCAGTTGCAGGAAGCGGCGGAGCCGATCGAGTTCGAGGCGGATTTGCGCTACCCGGGCGCGCCCGAGTCGAAGCATGCGCCGGGCGGTCATACGGTGCGGCGGCTGCTGGACGCCTATGGGCGCGATCCGGCGTTCGCCGAGCGCGCGATCGCGCCCGAAATCGGCGCGTGGATGCGCGAGTACTTCGGCGAGCAGCCGGTGCTGTCGCGCACGCATCACAACTGCATGATGACGAAGCACCCCGCGTACGGGAGCCTGACGGGCTGGCATCGCGACTTCCGCTACTGGTCGTTCGAACGCGCGGACATGGTGTCGGTGTGGCTCGCGCTCGGGCCGGAAACGAATGAAAACGGCGCGCTCTGGCTGGTGCCCGGGTCGCACACGGCCGAATTCGGGCCGGAAGCGTTCGACGACGCGAAGTTCTTCCGCAGCGACCTGCCGGAGAACCGCAAGATGATCGATGCGGCAACCTGCCCGCCGCTCCAGACGGGCGACGTCGTGTTCTTTCACTGCAACACGCTGCATTCGGCGGGGCAGAACCGCTCCGACCAGGTGAAGTTCTCGCTCGTCTACACGTATCACGGGGTGAGCAACCGGCCGGTGCCGGGCACGCGTTCGGCAACGAAGCCGGAAGTGCAGTTCTAGCAGCGGTCCGGACGGCGATGCAGCCGTGCCGGTCGCCCGCAGCCGGTCGCCCGCTGCGGCGCTGGGCCGCGTGGGCGGATGAAGAAACGGGCGGCCTGGGCCGCCCGTTGCGTTTTGAACCGCTCGCTCGCGCGCCGCGCACCGCGAGTCGTCGCGCGCCGCGCGGCTGCTAGATCAGCGCTTGTTGCCCGGCATCGCGAGGCCGATCAGGCCTATCAGCGACGCGACGGCGCCGCCCGCGATCAGCAGGATCGTCTTCGTGGCGGGCGAGCCGGTGAAGAAGCGCGACATGTTGTCGTTGATCGAATGGAACGACTGGCCGCCGAAATACAGCAGCACGACGCCGCCGACGAGCAGTGCAACCGAGATGACCCGGGACATACCAACCTCGCTGTAACGGTGATTCGAGACGGCGCAGTGTAGGCGACGCGCGCGGTCGCGTCCATTGCCGTGCAGGCTCGCGCCGCGTTCGCTACCATAGCCGTCGTTGTTTCCTTCGCCGCCGGCGCGCGATGCTCGCGTGCGGCGCGCGTCCCTTCCCCCGACGTCCTGACGGAACCGACCCATGGCCTATGAAGCAGCTTCCGAACGTTATGCCGACATGCAATACCGCACCTGCGGCAAATCCGGGCTCAAACTGCCCGCGCTGTCGCTCGGTCTGTGGCACAACTTCGGCGACTCGACGCCGATCGACACGCAGCGCGACATCCTGCGCACCGCGTTCGATCTCGGCATCAATCACTTCGACCTGGCGAACAACTACGGGCCGCCGTACGGCAGCGCCGAAACCAATTTCGGCCGGCTGCTGAAGGAAGATTTCCGGCCGTACCGCGACGAGCTGCTGATCTCGACGAAGGCCGGCTGGGACATGTGGCCGGGGCCGTACGGCAGCGGCGGCGGATCGCGCAAGTACGTGCTCGCGAGCCTCGACCAGAGCCTGCAGCGAATGGGCCTCGACTACGTCGACATCTTCTATTCGCATCGTTTCGACGCGCACACGCCGCTCGAGGAAACGGCCGGCGCGCTCGCGTCGGCCGTGCGGCAGGGCAAGGCGCTGTACATCGGCATCTCGTCGTATTCGGCCGCGAAGACGCGCGAGATGGCCGAACTGCTCGCGCAATACCAGGTGCCGCTGCTGATCCACCAGCCTTCGTACAACATGCTGAACCGCTGGATCGAGCAGGATCTGCTCGGGACGCTCGACGAGATCGGCACGGGCAGCATCGCGTTCACGCCGCTCGCGCAGGGGTTGCTGACGTCGAAATACCTGAACGGCGTGCCGGCCGATGCGCGGGTGAACAAGCCGGGCGGCGGTTCGCTGAAACAGGACCATCTGAGCGCGGACAACCTCGAGCACGTGCGCAAGCTCAACGGCATCGCGCAGCGGCGCGGGCAAAGCCTCGCGCAGATGGCGCTCGCGTGGGTGCTGCGCAATGGTCGCGTGACGTCGGCGCTGATCGGTGCGAGCCGCGCGGAGCAGGTGCGTGAAAACGTCGGCGCGCTGAAGAACCTCGAGTTCTCGGCCGACGAACTCGCGGAGATCGACCGTCATGCGACCGAAGGCGGCATCAATCTGTGGGAAAAGCCGTCCACCGATCAGGCGATCTGACCGGTAGCGAGGACAGTCGATACGGAATGCGAACGATCGCATCCCTTATCGCGGCGCACGCAAGCAAGCCGTCACGTCGCTGCGGTGCAGCGATGTGACCGGCGCGCGAACGCGTCGCTACAGCAGTGCGGGAAGGCCTTCGACGAGCAACACCGCAACGCCGACGCCGAGCATCACGCCGAGCACGCGCAGCAGGTTGTGGCGGAATTGGGTCGCGCAGGGCACCGCGCCGAGAAATAGCGCGCCGGCCAGCGCCATCGGAATCAACAGGATGAAGTCGCCGATCGTGAAATAGGTCGTCATGCGTGTCTCCATAGTCGGCCGGCGCAGGCGCACGCGCCTGTACCCGCCCCATGCCGGGCATTTCTAATATGTGCCGGACCGATTGCGAGTGGGGCCGGCAGTTCGAGTATAGGCAACCGCGCAGCGTTTTTCGCTATCCGAACCATTAAAAGTATGCGGAAACCCCGGGAATTCTGCATTTCCCCGGGGAATCAGACGAATGCCTTGCGCATGGCTTTCCGGCTCCTTTCCGTTTGCGCGCGAACGTCGTACATGTTCGAGGCGGGCCGCCGCACCCGCGGGTGCGGCGGCCGTCCGCTTACGCGCGCTCGGGTTGCGCGCGAGCGGCCGGTGTGCGAAACACGAGCACGAGCCCCGCGACGATCGCCGCCATGCCGGCGAGCGCGAGCGGCGCCGGCCGGTTACCGAGCCAGACGGCATCCATCAGCGTGGTGACGACGGGCACGAGATAGAACAGGCTCGTCACGTTGACGAGATCGCCGCGCTGCATCAACCGGTAGAACAGCAACTGCGCGATCACCGAGATCACGATGCCCAGCCACAGCAGCGGCACGACGAACGCCCAGCTCGCATCGAGCGAGATAGGCCGGAACGGCAGGATCGCCACGCACAACGCGAGGCCGATCGCGTTCTGCAGCGGCAGCACGTCGCCGGGCGCGGCGCGCACGCGCTTTTGCAGCAGTGAGCCGACGGTCAGCGCGGCGAGCGCCGTGAGCGCGCAGGCGATGCCGATGATCGGCAGGCCGGCGCCGCCCACGCCGCGGCACACGACGAGCGCGAGGCCGGCGAGCGACAGCGCGAGCCCCGCGACGCGCATCGGTTGCCAGCGTCGCTCGACCATCGCGAGCGTGACGATCGGCTGCACGCCGAGGATCGTCGCGAGCACGCCCGGTGCGATCCCCTGATCGAGCGCGAGCAGGTAGAAGATCGAATAGCCGCCCATCATCAGCAGGCCGGTCAGCGCGGCCATGCGCCGCTCGCCGCGCGGCGGCAGCCAGCGGCCGCGCATGACGGCCAGGACGAGCAGCACGAGTGACGCGAGCGCGAAACGTGCGGTGAGAAAGACGAACGCGGATGCGTGACGCAGACCGAGTTCAGCGAAGATCGCGCCGCTGCTCCACAGCAGCACGAAGAGCGACGTCACGCCATGCGCGGCGAGCGCGCGTTTGAACGAAACCATGTGAATCCACCTGTCGAACGGATCGATACGTTCCATGTCGCGCGCGCGGCAACGCGCCGTGCGTGACGACGCACGAACGGCTGCACACGGGCGAATGGAAAACGAAAAAGCGAAAGCCGGCTGGTCAGCCGACGCGTGCCGCCGGCGGGGGCGGCGCGGCGCCGACGAGCGGCGGTGCGACAGGAGGAGGAAGGACCGACGGATGCGCGCACGCCTGCGGCCGCGAGTCGAACTGCGGCCGGGATTGAGCGAGTGCGGACGTGAACGGATGCATCGTGTCGAAATGCGCTTGAACGCGGATGAGCGTCAACGGTACCGCAACGCGGCCATCCGGCGCAACTGTCTGCGCAAAGACTCGGTTGCGTGCGGGAACGTCATGTGATGCCGCCGCGTTCGCGTAGGCGCGGCCATGCCGACCGCGAGCACGCCGGCGCGCGCACGCAGCATGAGCATCTGACATTAGTGCGGCGTGAAGGCGGCGACGAGCGTGCGCAGCGACGACAGCACCAGCGACATCGTCATCAACCAGTGGCGGCTCGCACCTTTCGACACGAAGCCCGCAAACAGTACCGCGACGCTCGCGCGCGAGTCGTTGCGCGAGCCGCGTTCGAGATAGGGCGGGGAGGCATTGCTCTGCGCGGCCGGGAGCGTGGTTCCGTCGGATGCGGTCACGCGCGATATCACGACGGCCGGAGCAAAGGCCAGACGATACGTGCATCGCGCAATTCGCGTGTGGATCGCATGCCCGGCGCGATTCGGCGGACAGTCACATTCGACAGGGTATGATGGGGGTATCCGCCCGTGCAAGCGCACGCGCGACGCAGTGGTTGATTGGAGACATTCGACGAATTCGCGGCACTTCGCCCGCTTCTTCTTCTTTTCGCGCTTCGATAAACCGTGAACAATGGGATCATGCGCAACACCCCGCCGAGGGCGGCGCGGATCGTGCATTTGCCGGCTCGTCAGCGGGCCGGGTTTCAAGATTCAAGAGTGGGGAACCATCATGCATGTCGGGTCGATTGTCTGCACTACCCATATCGCGGTGCCCAAGGGCGCGCGCGGCATCGTCCAGCGCCTTCTGGGCGACATGGCCATGGTGACCTGGTACGCGGGCGTGCCGGGCGAGTCGAAAGAACTCAACACCGAGCCGTTCTTTCTCGAGGATCTGATCGACACCGGCGAATCCGTGCTGCCGGCCGGCGCCGCGATCCACTGAGCACGCGCGCCGCATCGGACGCTCGTGTTTCGGCGCGGCTGACGGCACAATGCGGGGCATGACAGACGCCACTTCCGCCCCCGCTGCTCCCGCCGGCCCGCCGTTCGCCGGCCTCACGCCCGAGTGCGTGCTCGACGCGCTCGACAGCGTGCTGATGCCGGCCGGGCTGCGCACCGACGGGCGCATGCTCGCCCTCAACAGCTACGAGAACCGCGTCTATCAGGTCGGCATCGAAGACGGCCCGCCCGTCGTCGCGAAGTTCTACCGGCCCGAGCGATGGTCGGACGACGCGATCCTCGAAGAACACGCATTCGTCGCCGAACTTGCCGCGCGCGAGATTCCGGTGGTGCCCGCGACCGCCTTCGACGGCCGCACGCTGCACGCGTTCGACGGCTTCCGCTTCTCGATCTTCGAGCGGCGCGGCGGCCGCGCGCCCGATCTCGACCGCAGCGACACGCTCGAATGGCTCGGCCGCTTCATCGGCCGCATTCACGCGGTGGGCGCGACGCAGCCTTACGTCGCGCGTCCGGTGCTCGACATCCGCACGTTCGGCTACGAGCCGCGCGACTACCTGCTCGCGCACGATTTCATTCCCGACGATGTACGTCCTGCGTACGAGACGGCGGTCACGCTCGCGCTGGAAGGCGTCGAGGCCGCGTTCGAGCGTGCGGGCGAAATCCGCCTGCTGCGCACGCACGGCGATTGCCATCCGAGCAACGTGCTGTGGACCGACGCGGGGCCGCATTTCGTCGACTTCGACGACAGCCGGATGGCGCCGGCGGTTCAGGACCTGTGGCTGCTGCTGCCGGGCGATCGCGAAGGCGCATCGCGCGCGCTAGCGGACCTGCTCGCCGGTTATGAGGACTTCTGCGAATTCGAGCCGCGCGAACTGCATCTGGTCGAAGCGCTGCGCACGCTGCGGTTGATCCACTACGCGGCCTGGCTTGCGCGCCGCTGGGACGATCCGGCGTTTCCGGCCGCGTTCCCGTGGTTCAACACGCATCGCTACTGGGAAGCACGCGTACTCGAGCTGCGCGAGCAGATCGGCGCGATGCAGGAAGGGCCGCTCTGGCCCGTGTGACGGCGCGCGCGGCAGCGTCGCCGCGCGGCGTGTTCAGCGCGGGCCGCCACGCATTGCGCGCGGCCCGCATCGCTCAGAACTTCAGCATCATCCGGATCACCGCGGCGAAGCGCCTGCCGTAAGGCGGTGCGATCAGCCCGCGAGTATTCAGGCGCGCCTGCGTGAGCACGGGCTTCATCTTCGAGAACGTCACGAAGCCGTCGTAGCCGTGATACGCACCCATCCCGCTCGCGCCGACGCCGCCGAACGGCAAGCTGCCGCACGCGATGTGCAGCAGCGCGTCGTTGACGGTCACGCCGCCCGAGATCGTTTCGCGCATCACGCGATCGACCGTGCCGCCATCCTCGTCGAACAGATACAGCGCAAGCGGGCGCGGGCGCGCATTCACGTACGCGATCGCCTCGTCGAGCCGCTCGTACGGCACGAGCGGCAGCAAGGGCCCGAAGATTTCCTCCTGCATCAGCTGCGACGCGGCCGGCACGTGCGTGACCGCGCACGGCACGAAGCGGCGCGACGCGGGATCGGACTGCGCGTCCGACAGCGGATGCAGTTGCGCGCCGGCCGCCTGCGCGTCGGTCGCAAGCTGCTGCAGCCGCGCGTAGTGGCGCGGCGACACGATCGTCGTGTAGTCGCCGTTGGTCGACAGGTCCGGATACAGCTTGGCGAAGCGCGCCCGCGCGCGCTCGATGAACGCGGCTTCCATCCCGCGCGGCAGCAGCACGTAGTCGGGCGCGATGCAGGTCTGGCCCGCGTTCAGCGTCTTGCCGCCGATGATCGCGTCGACCGCGGCATCGAAGCGCGCATTCGGGCCGATGATCGCCGGCGACTTGCCGCCGAGTTCGAGCGTGACGGGCGTGAGATTGTCGGCCGCGGCGCGCATCACGTGGCGGCCGACATGCGTCGAGCCGGTGAACAGCAGATGATCGAACGGCAGCGCGCTGAACGCGGCGCCGATCTCGGCATCGCCGTTCACAACCGCGACGTGGTCGCGCGAGAAGGTCTTCGCGATCAGTTGCTCGAACAACGCCGACGTGCGCGGCGTCAGTTCGGACATCTTGATGATCGCGCGGTTGCCGGCCGCGAGCGCGCAGATCAGCGGCCCGGCCGCGAGCAGGATCGGATAGTTCCACGGCACGACGATGCCGACCACGCCGAGCGGTTGCGGCAGCACCTTCGCGCGCGCCGGCCGCAGCCACTTGTTCATCGGCTTGCTGATCGGCTTCATCCAGCGCTTGCCGTGCTTGAGCGCGTCGTCGATCTCTTCCTTCGCCATCCAGATTTCCGACAGCAGCACTTCCTGCTTCGCGCGGTGGCCGAAGTCGGCGCTGATCGCGTCGGCGAGTGCATCCGCGTGATCGAGCAGCATGGTGCGCAGCGCGCGCAGGTGCTGCGCGCGGGTGTCCCACTCCGGATAGGGCGCGCGCAGGTAGGCCGCGCGCTGGTCGCGCAGCAGCGCCGTCAGCGCATCGACCGACGGCAGCGCTTGCGGGGCCAGTTCGGGCAGGTCGTTCTTCATGTCGTCTCCTCCAGTGGGGCGTGGCACGTCGGCCAGCAGTCAGGCCGCACGTGAGCGCTCGGCGCGCGTGGCGGGGCGGATCAGGGTGGCGCGCGTCGCGCGGCGCGGGGCCGGATGCGATGCGCGGGTGAAAACAGGGTGCGGCGTGCGGCAAGCGTCGTATCCGCGCGACGGTGTTCGCGTCCGAAAACGGGGCTGTACGGTGCGCGCGTGCGGCCCGATGCGATTGCCGGCTGCCGCGCGATCGCACGCTGCGGGTGCTTGCGCGCACACCGAAGCGGGGCCGCGCGATGCGCGTCGCGACCCGCGCACCGGCAGGTCGGATCGCTCATTCGACGAGCCATCCAAACGGTCGGCCATACGTTGCATTGTTCGATTTCGACCGGCCGCGCGCACGGTGCCGGTCGCAACCATTCGGGCGTCCGTTTGAAATGAAATGCGGGCCGCACGCGGTGCGTCCGGACCACCCGGTCGGCACGCGGCCTGCAGAACGTCGCGCTGCATCATCGTCTCCCTTTTTTCACGGCGGCGCGGCTTCTGGCGGCCGCTGCCTCGCGTCGCATCGATCGATACATCTTAAATTTAGTTCACGCGGGCGTTTAGAGGAATCGCTCTTGAATCGGCGTGCCGCGCGCGCGACGGCCATTCCTACAATGCCCGAACATTACAAGCGGGAGCCGGCCGCGCCGGGCGCCGTTCATGACACGAAGGAGACGTGACATGCAATACGACTACATCATCGTGGGCGGCGGGTCGGGCGGCTCGAGCGTCGCCAGCCGCCTCGCCGATGCATGCCCCGACGCGACGATCGCGCTGATCGAGGCCGGCCCGCACACGGAGCGCAACCTGCTCGTCAACATGCCGGTGGGGATCGCGGCGCTCGTGCCGTTCAAGCTCGGCACGAACTACGGTTACGAGACGGTGCCGCAGCCGGGCCTCGGCGGCCGGCGCGGCTACCAACCGCGCGGACGCGGGATGGGCGGCTCGAGCGCGATCAACGCGATGATCTACACGCGCGGCCACCCGGGCGACTACGACGAGTGGGCCCAGCTCGGCGCGACGGGCTGGGGCTGGCAGGACGTGTTGCCGTATTTCCGCCGCGCGGAAGGCAACGCGCGCGGCGCCGATGCATGGCACGGCGCGGACGGCCCGTTGACGGTGTCCGATCTGCGCTTTCGCAATCCGTTCTCCGAACGATTCATCCAGGCCGCGCACGCGGCCGGCTATCCGCTGAACAACGATTTCAACGGCGCGACGCAGGAAGGCGTCGGCTTCTATCAGGTCACGCATCGCGACGGCTCGCGCTGCAGCGTCGCGCGTGCGTATATCTATGGCCGCAACCGGCCGAACCTGCACGTGATCACCGATGCGACGGTGCTGCGCGTCGGCTTCGACGGCAAGCGCGCGGTCGGCGTCGTGGTGTCGCGCGACGGGCGCGTCGAGACGCTCGGCGCGCGGGCGGAGGTGATTCTGTCGGCCGGCGCGTTCAATTCGCCGCAACTGCTGATGTGCTCGGGGATCGGTCCGGCGGAGCAGCTCCGGCGGCACGGGATCGCGATCGTGCAGGACGCGCCGGACGTCGGCGCCAACCTGATCGACCATATCGACTTCATCATCAACACGCGCGTGAATTCGTCGGAGCTGGTCGGCATCTGCCTGCGCGGCATCGCGAAGATGACGCCGGCGCTCGCGCGCTATGTCTCGAGCCGCACGGGGATGATGACGAGCAACGTCGCGGAGGCCGGCGGCTTCATCAAGAGCGATCCGTCGCTCGACCGACCGGACCTGCAACTGCATTTCTGCACGGCGCTCGTCGATGACCACAACCGCAAGATGCACTGGGGCTTCGGCTATTCGCTGCACGTGTGCGCGCTGCGCCCGTTCAGCCGTGGCACGGTCGCCCTCGCGAGCGGCGATGCGCGCGACGCGCCGCTGATCGATCCGCGCTTCTTCAGCGATACGCGCGATCTCGACCTGCTCGTGCGCGGTGCGCAGGCGATGCGCCGGATCTTGTCGCAGGCGCCGCTCGCGTCGCAGGGCGGGCGCGAGCTGTACACGCGGGCGGACCAGAGCGAAGCCGAGCTGCGCGCGACGATCGTCGCGCACGCCGACACGATCTATCACCCGGTCGGCACCTGCCGGATGGGTTCGGATGTGCGCGCGGTCGTGGATCCGCAACTGCGCGTGCGGGGTGTCGACGGGCTGCGGGTGGTGGACGCGGCGGTGATGCCGACGCTGATCGGCGGGAACACGAATGCGCCGTCGGTGATGATCGGCGAACGCGCGGCGGACTTCATCGTCGCGACGCGCAAGGGCGCGGTGCCGCGCGGCGAGGCGGCCGCGGCGGTGCACGGCCGCTGAGCGGCGCGCACCGGCACGCGAGCGGCGCGATGCTCAGGCGAACGTATCGACGAGGCCCGCGCGGCTCACGGTCGCGCCGGCCGCTGCGGATTGCGCAGCGTCGACCGGTGCATCGACGGCTGACGATCCGGCGCGTGCGCGCGGCGACGGCCGGCCGCCGGCGAAGCTCTGTTGCGGGTTCTGCTGCTGCTGCGCGAAGCCGCCGTCGCTGACGGTCGCGCTGCCCAGGCCGAGCCCGCCCGCTTCCATCGCTTCGCGCAGCTTCGGCAGCGCGGCTTCGACCGCGTCGCGCACCTGCGCGTGCTGCGAGACGAACAGCGCATGCGCGTGATTGTCCGCGACACGCAGCACGACCTGCAGCGGGCCGAGGTCCGGCGGGTTCAGCGTGAGCTCGGCGCTCTGCTGATGCGCATTCGACAGGAACACGACCTTCTGGCTCAGCGCGTCGGTCCAGTCGGCGGTGCCGACATGCGGGGCCAGCACGTGGGCGTTGGCCGCGGCGACCGAGCTGGCGGCCGGCGATGCCTGCAGATTCGCCTGCGCGGCTGCCGCAGCCGTTGCGGCGGCAGCGACCGATGCGTCGGCGGCCGGGCTGGCGGCTTCCTCGGTGGCGGCGAGCGCATGCGCGGTCGGCTGGCCGGCGGCGCCCGCCTGCAGCGCCTGGGCGGTGGCTTGCGTGGGCGTCGGCTGCGTCGCGAGCGCGCCTTTCGCGTCGGCGAGCGTGCGGTCGAAGGTCGGGACTTTCGGCGTCAGCGGCGCGGCGGCGGCCGATGCGGACGTCGTCGATGCCGGCGCTGTCGCGGCCGTTGCTGCTGCCGTGCCCGTCGCGGGCATCGCGATCGCACCCGCGCCGCCCGTCAGTTTCGCCAGCGCAGCTTGCAGCGCGTCGCGACCCGACGCCGGCAACGCCGGCTCGGCGGCCGCATCCTTGCTTGCATGATTCGTCAGCGCGGCCGTAGCGTCGGGTTGGCCGGACACGGCCGTCGTTTGCGCGGCCGTGGCGGCGGTATCGGCTGCGGCACCGGCCGGCGCCCCGTCGTTCACGCGCGCCTGCAGTTGCGCCTGAACGGCGGCGGCCGCGGCGAGCGCGGCGGCGTCGGCGCTGGGCGTCGCGTTCGCGTCGTCGGTCGACTTGTCGTCGACGCGGTCGGCGGGCTTCGCGCCGGCGGGCGACGTCGACGACGCCTGTTGCGTCGCGGTATCCGGCTTGCCGGCGTTCGCCGCGTCGTGCCGTGTGCCGACGCTTTGCTTCAGCGTCTGCGCGAACGGCACGGCGGCCGGGCTGGTTGCGGCATCGTTGCCGGCGGACGTCGCGGCGGCGGACGAACCCGCGCCGCGCGCGGCCTTGATGGCGGTGCCGGCGGTGTCGAGCAGCGCGCCGAGCAGGGGCAGGGGAGGCATGGCGATTCTCTCGTTCGAAAGCGGTGAGCGGTTACGCCGAGCGGGCCGCATCGGCCCGCATGCGCAGAATCTTCGCGGCGTGTTCGTCGGCGTCGCGCTGTTCGCGCTTCGCGGCACGCTGCGTTTCCTGCGCGACGCCGCGCGCCTGCAGGGTTTCGTATGAACCGACGGTGCGTTTCTTCTGTTGCCAGTTCGGGCGCGCCTCGTCGATGCGCAGTTCGGCCGCGGCCAGCACGGTGCGCTGCTGCGCGATCGCCGCGTCGAGCGTATCGATGAACGCCTGGAAATTGCGCCAGTTGCCGGCCGGCATCCCGTGCTGCGCGGACTGCGAAAAGCGCGCGTGGTATTCGTCGCGATAGCGCAGCAGCGCGTCGAGCTGTTCGGCGGCCGCGGTGCGGTCGCGCTGCGCGGTGCCGAGCTGCTTCGTGGCCGTGTCGAGATCTTCCTGCGCGCGGTCGAGCAGCAGTTGAAGGGGAAAGCCGTGTGCCATCGGAATCAGCCTCCGTGTACGTCGAACAGCGCATCGAGCCCGGCGAGGCTCGACGCGAACGGCGCGCATTCGCGAAAGCCCTGCTGCAGGAACGATTCGATGCGCGGATAGAGCGCGATCGCGCGGTCGAGCTGCGCGTCGCGGCCCGGTGCATAGGCGCCGACCGCGATCAGGTCGCGATTGCGCTGGTAGCGCGACAGCATCTGCTTGAACTGCCGCACGCGGTCGAGATGCGTTTCGTCGATCAGCGCGGTCATTGCGCGGCTGATCGACGCCTCGATGTCGATCGCCGGATAGTGGCCGGCCTCGGCGAGCGCGCGCGACAGCACGATGTGGCCGTCGAGGATCGCGCGCGCCGAGTCGGCGATCGGGTCCTGCTGGTCGTCGCCTTCGGTCAGCACCGTGTAGAACGCAGTGATCGAGCCGCCGCCTTCGGGCCCGTTGCCGGTGCGCTCGACGAGCGCGGGCAGCTTCGCGAACACCGACGGCGGATAGCCCTTGGTCGCGGGCGGCTCGCCGATCGCGAGTGCGATCTCGCGCTGCGCCATCGCGTAGCGCGTCAGCGAATCCATCAGCAGCAGCACGTGCTTGCCCTGGTCGCGGAAATACTCGGCGAGCGACGTCGCGTAGGCGGCGCCCTGCATCCGCAGCAGCGGCGACACGTCGGCCGGCGCCGCGACGACGACCGAGCGCGCGAGCCCGTCCTCGCCGAGGATCTGTTCGATGAATTCCTTCACTTCGCGGCCGCGTTCGCCGATCAGCCCGATCACGATCACTTCCGCGCTGGTGTAGCGCGCCATCGTGCCGAGCAGCACCGACTTGCCGACGCCGGACCCCGCGAACAGGCCCATCCGCTGCCCGCGGCCGACGGTGAGCAGCGCGTTGATCGCGCGCACGCCGACGTCGAGCACGCTGTGGATCGGCTCGCGATCGAGCGGGTTGATCGACGGCGCCGACAGCGCTGCGTCGACCTTCGACGCGAGCGGGCCGAGGCCGTCGAGCGGGCGGCCCGACGCGTCGACCACACGCCCGAGCATTTCCCAGCCGACCGGCAGCCGTTTGGCGCCCGCGAGCGGATCGGCGACGGGGGCGCTTTCCCGCGGCCACACGCGCGCGCCGGGCAGCACGCCGGCGACATCGGTGGTCGGCATCAGGAACAGGCGATCGCCGGAGAACCCGACGACTTCCGCTTCCGCGTGCGGCAGCGTGCTGCCGGGCGGCAGTTCGATCGTGCATTCGGCGCCGACCGACAGGCGCAGCCCGATCGCCTCGAGCACGAGGCCCGCAGCGCGCGTGAGACGCCCGCACGGCCGCAGCGGCAGCGCGCGGTGGCTGCGCGTCGCGAGCCCGTTCAGGTGCGTGCGCCAGTGCGCGAGATGCGGATTGTGCGGGGCGCGCGGTGCGTCGTCCGCAGCGGGTGCCGCGTGCGGATCGGCGCCGTGGGCGGAGTCGTGCGCGCCGTCGGGGCCGAACGACGCGAGCGCGAGTTCGCGCTCGAGCGGCGTCATGCCGTCGTACAGGATCGATTCGGGCGTGGGTGTCACCATGCGCTCACCTTGCCGATCGCGGCGGCGACGCGCTGCCAGCGGGTGGGCAGCGTCGCGTCGACCTCGCCCGTCGCGGCGTGCGCGCGGCAGCCGCCGCGCTCGATCGACGTGTCGGTGCGCACGGTCCAGCCGAGCGTATCGAGATCGTCCTGCAGATAGGCTTCGACGACGGGCAGGTCGGCCGGATTCACCGCGAGATGCGGCGCGCCGGACAACGCCGGTTCGGCGGCGAGCACGTCGCGCACGGCCGCGACGAGCGCCGCGGGATCGTGCTTCACGTGCTGGCGCACGACCTGCTGCGCGATGTCGAGCGCGAGCTGCGCGAGATCGGACGCGAGATCGTGCTCGACGCTCGACACGGCTTCGCGGAACGACGCGGCGAGCGCCGCGAGCTGCGCGGCCTGTTCGCGGGCTTCGGCCTGGCCGGCCTCGAAACCCTGCTCGCGGCCCTGGTCGAAACCGGCCTGGTAACCCAGCGCCTGGCCTTCGACGTGACCGGCCGCATGGCCTTCGGCATGCGCGGCGTCGCGCACGCGCTGCAGTTCCTCGGCGAGCGCGGCGGCGGCCGCGGCCGCGTCGTCGGGCGGCGGCGGGGGCGGCGGCGGATCGAACGACGCCATCTCCCACCGCTGGTACGCGGTGAGGGTGGCGGCCCGATCGCGCACGGAATCAGACATATGCGTCTTCCGCCTTGCCGCCGATCACGATCTGACCGCTCTCGGCGAGGTTGCGCACGATCTGCAGGATGCGGCGCTGCTGCGTCTCGACTTCCGACACGCGCACCGGGCCGCGTGCGTCGAGATCCTCCGCGAGCAGTTCGGCCGCGCGTTGCGACATGTTCGCGAGGAACTTCTGGCGCAGCGCGGGCGGCGCGCCCTTCAGCGCGATGATCAGCGTTTCCGACTCGACTTCCTTCAGCACCATCTGGATTGCGCGATCCTCGAGGTCGAGCAGGTTCTCGAACACGAACATCTGGTCGACGATCTTCTGCGCGAGGTCGGCGTCGTACTGGCGCACGCTTTCGAGCACACCTTCTTCATGATTGCTCGTCATGAAGTTGAGGATCTCGGCCGCGGTGCGGATGCCGCCCATCGGGCTGCGCTTCAGGTTGTCGCTGCCGGACAGCAGGCCGGTGAGCACGTCGTCGAGCTCGCGCAGCGCGGCCGGCTGGATGCCGTCGAGCGTCGCGATCCGCAGCAGCACGTCGTTGCGCAGCCGCTCGGTGAAGCACGACGCGATCTCGGACGCCTGGTCGCGGTCGAGGTGCACGAGGATCGTCGCGATGATCTGCGGATGCTCGTTCTTGATCAGTTCGGCCACCGCGCCCGAGTCCATCCACTTCAGGCCCTCGATGCCGCTCGTGTCGCTGCCCTGCAGGATCCGGTCGATCAGCACGCCGGCCTTGTCCTCGCCGAGCGCCTTGGTCAGCACCGAGCGGATGTACTCGCTGGAATCGAGCGACAGCGCGGTGTGCTGCTCGGCTTCCTTCGCGAATTCCTGCAGCACGCCCTCGACCTGCTCGCGCGTGACGTTCTTCAGCGCGGCCATCGCGGCGCCGATCTTCTGCACCTCGCGCGGCGCGAGGAACTTGAATACTTCAGCGGCCTCTTCCTCGCCGATCGACATCAGCAGCAGTGCGCTCTTGGTCAGGCCTTCAGCGTTCATCGGACACCCAGTTCTTCACGACGGTGGCGACGATCTTCGGATCCTGGCGGGCGATCGTGCGCGCGTAGTCGAGGTTGCGTTCGTAGCGGTTCTTTTCGTTCTCGAAGCCCAGCAGCAGCGGATCGGGCTCGTCGGCCCTGTCCGGGGCGGGCAGGCCGTCGAGCGCGACCGGATCGTCCGGCGCCGCGAGCGCCGGGGCGACCGGCTCGGGCGGCGGGAACGCGCGGCGCATCGCCGGGCGCACGAACATGAAATAGAGCGCCGCCGCGGCTGCCGCGATGCCGAGCCACTTCGCGGCTTCCTTCGCCATCGCGATCATGTCCGGCTGGCGCCACCACGGCAGGTCGGCGTACGGATCGCCGACGCTCGAGAACGCGCTGTTCACGACGTTCACCGAATCGCCGCGCTTCTCGTCGTAGCCCATCGCGTCCTTCACGAGCTGCTCGATCTGCGCGAGCTTCGCGGGCGGCAGCGGCTGCATCGTCACGTGGCCCTTCGCGTCGGCGACCGGCTGGTAGTTGACGACGACGGCGACCGACAGCCGCTTCACGTTGCCCATCGGCTGCTCGACGTGGCGGATCGTCTTGTCGAGCTCGTAGTTGGTGGTCTGGTCCTTGCGATCGCTGACGGGCGTCGACTGCGCGCCATTCTGGCCGTTGCCGGCGACGATCGGCGCGGAGGCCGGCTGCGGCGGCGTGTTCGACAGCGCGCCCGGCACGCCCGATGCGCCGCCCTGCGCGAGCTCGGTCGCGCTGCTGGTTTGCTGGCTGCGGATCGCGGCCTGCTGCGGCGTGCCGTTCGGGCCGTAGCTTTCCGAGGTCTGCTCGAGCTTCGAGAAATCGATGTCGGCGCTGACCTGCGAGCGCGCGTTGCCGGTGCCGAAGATCGGCGCGAGGATCGAATCGATGCGCTTCTGCGTATTGCGCTCGACCTGCTGCACGTACTTGAGCTGGCTCGCGTCGAGGCCGGAGGCCGACGCGGTCTGCGTCAGCAGGTTGCCGTCCTGGTCGACGATCGTCACGTTCTTCGCCGGCATGTCGGGCACGCCGGACGACACCATCCGCGTGATCGCCTGCACCTGGCCCTCGTCGAGCACGCGGCCCGGGTAGAGGTCGACGAATACCGACGCGCTCGGCGCTTCCTTGTCGCGCACGAACACCGACGGCTTCGGGATCGCGAGATGCACGCGCGCGCCGCGCACCGCGTTGATCGATTCGATCGTGCGCTGCAGCTCGCCTTCGAGCGCGCGCTGGTAATTCACCTGCTCGGCGAACTGGCTGATGCCGAATTTCTGGTTGTCCATCAGCTCGAAGCCGACCGAGCCGCCCTTGGGCAGGCCCAGTGCGGCGAGCTTCAGGCGCGTTTCATGCACCTGGTTCGACGGCACGAGGATCGCGCCGCCGGCGTCGGCGAACTTGTACGGAACGTTGGCCTGCTGGAGCGCGGCGATGATCGCGCCGCCGTCGCGGTCCGACAGGTTGCTGTACAGCACGCGATAGTCGGGCGCGCGGCTCCACAGCACGAGCGCGGTGATCGCGGCGATCGCGAACGCGACGGCGATCACGAACGGCAGCTTCGGGTTGCCCTTCATCCGCGAGATGCCGGGGATGCGTTCCGCGAAACCGCCGAACCCGAAGTCCGCGCCGGCGCCGCCTGCTCCCGGCAACGCGGCGGCCGCGGTGGCGCCTGGCACCGGGCTGGCGAGGCCCGTGCGGGCGTCGGGGTTGATCAGCGAGTTGGCCTGCGAATCCATGCGTGGAGTTTCTCCGGAGCGGGACGACTGAGCCGCTCGGACGAGCGGACGGACAATGACACGTTGCGATTATCGGGATCCGGGGGCGACTCCGATCGACCGAAAAGAGCGGGGTTTCCCCCGTACTTTCGCGGCTTTGGCGGGCGCCGCGCTGCTATCCTTTTTCGCGATCCGGCATGGTGCGCATGGTGCGGCGCCGGCGCAAACGCCCGGTGGGCCCGGGTCTCTTCTCTTATGTGTGGGGACAGCATGACTGCCAACGTCAGCGGAATCGGTTCGGTGTTGCAACAGATGCAGGCGATGGCCGCGCAGGCGGGCGGCGGCGTCGCGAGCCCGACGGCTGCGCTCGCCGGCTCGGGCGCCGCGACGGCCGGCACGTTCGCGAGCGCGATGAAGGCGTCGCTCGACAAGATCAGCGGTGACCAGCAGCACGCGCTCGGCGAGGCGCAGGCGTTCGAGGTCGGTGCGGCCAACGTGTCGCTGAACGACGTGATGGTCGACATGCAGAAGGCCAACATCGGCTTCCAGTTCGGGCTCCAGGTCCGCAACAAGCTCGTGAGCGCGTACAACGACATCATGCAGATGTCGGTGTGACGAGCCGGTCACGCCGCGGCGGCCGGGCTGGCGGCCCGCGCGCCTAAAGCTTTTCAATTCCCTTCCGATAACTCCGGTACAAGGCCGCGTCGTGCAACGCAGGGCGGCGGCCTCCGCATAGCCAACGCATCACAAGGAGAAGAAGCGCATGTTTTCCCCAGGACACGCTGGAGCCAGTGCGTACGCGCGTGTCGGCGTCGAGACGGGGGTGATGGGCGCCTCCCCGCACCGGCTGATCGCGATGCTGTACCAGGGCGCGCGGCAGGCCATCGCGCTCGCGCGCATGCACCTGCAGCAGGGCAACGTGCCCGCACGCGGCGAAGCGATCGGCAAGGCGATCGGGATCGTCGAGAGCGGGCTGCAGGCGTCGCTGAACCGCGACGCGGGCGGCGAGATCGCCGGGCGCCTGGATGCGCTGTACGCCTATATCGTCCGGCGTTTGCTGGAAGCCAACATGCATGCGAGCGACGCGATGCTGGTCGAGGTCGACGGACTGCTCGCCACGCTCGAGGAAGCGTGGACGGGCATCGCCCCCGAAGTCGCGCGGATGACCGCGCAACAGGCGGCGGACGCGGCGCGATGAATCTCAAGGCCGAATACTTCGCCCGCTACGAGGCGCTCGCGGCCGTGTCGGGCCGCATGCTGAGCGCGGCACGCGGTGCCGACTGGAGCGCGCTGCCGGAGTTGCAGGACGAATTCCTGCGGCTCGTCGAGGGGTTGAAGGAGGCCGATCCGGGCGTCGCGCTCGACGAATCGGACCTCGGCCGCAAGCTCGGGCTGATCCGCCGCATCCTCGCCGACGACGCCGCGATCCGCGATCTCGCGAGCCCGGAAGTCGCGCGGCTGTCCGCGCTGTTCGAGGCGCGGCGCTCGACCAAGGTATTGACCGATCTCTACCGCGCGCGCGGCTAGTGCCCGTTTGCCGGGGCGGCGGTTGCCGCGCCCGGCTTCGCAACGATGTGGCTGAGGTGAGCAGGCTCCGATCATGACCGGTATCGACTCCGTTGCGGCCGCCGTGCTGGCGAGCCGCCTCGACAGCCTGCTGAGCGGCACCGTGTCGCCGTCGGCCGGCGGCGGGGCGGCCTCGCAGGTCGGCACGCCCGGCGCCGGCGCATCGTCCGCGGCGCCGGCGGGCGGCTCGCCCGTCGCGCCGCCGGCATCCGCGCAGACCGCGTTGTCCGACGTCGCGCTCGTGCTCGACGCGATCTCGCGCTCGGGCGGGGCCGCGACGCCCGTGATCGCCGGGCGTACGCCGCTGCTGGCCGATCCGTCCGTGCTGCTGAGCGCGGCGGCCGTGCCGCCGCACGGACAGCCGGCCGCGGGTCCTGCTGCGCCTGTCGCTTCTTCTTCCGCTGCATTGCCCGCGTCCGACGTCGCGGCCGCGCGCGCCGCGTCGGACGCGCCGCCGGTCGCCGCGCTGCGCGCGGCGCTCGCGCAGGCCGTGAGCGAAAGCGGCCTCTTTTACGAATCCCATCTCGCGCAGTGGCTGGCCGGCCAGCGCCCGCTCGCCGCGCTGATGCGCGAACCGCAGGCGCGCCTCACGGCCGAGCCGGTGCAGCCGGCCCCGGATGCCGTGCAGCAAGACGCGCCCGATGTGCTCGACGAACTGCTCGCGCCGCGTCTGCCGCTGCCGGCGGCCGCGCGAACCGCCGTGCAGCCGGGCGCGCCCGCGCCGGGCGGTGCGGCTGCGCACTCGCTCGCTCCCGCGCAGAACGCGCCGGCGGCCGCTCGGCCGGGCATGGCGTCGAACACGGCCGGTACGACCGACCCGCTCGGCGACCATCCCGATGCACGCTGGACGCCCGCGCGCGCCGAACTGGCGGCCGCGTCGGCCGATCCGCAGGCGCAGGCATCGGCTGCTCCCGTGCATCCGGCCGCCGTGCCGATCGTGCGGCAGCAGCTCGACGCGCTGGCGACCGACCAGTTCCGCTGGGCAGGCGAGGCGTGGCCCGGCGCGCGGCTCGACTGGACGATCGAGCCCGACGATTCCGGCGGCCACGCGTCGCGCGGCGGCGACGACGCGGGAGACGGCATCGCGTGGCGCACGCGGCTGACGCTGACGCTGCCGTCGCTCGGGACGGTCGACGCGGAACTGGTGTTGAACGGCGCGCAACTCGTCGCGCGGCTGCGCGCGAATTCGGCGGGCGCCGACCGGCTCACGCGCCACGAGGCCGCGCTGCGGCAGCGGTTCGAGGGTTCGGGGCTGCGGCTCGGCGGACTGTCGATCCGCGCGGTCGGCGACGAACCGGACGGCTTCGACCCGCTCGTCGCGCACGCGGCTGCCGCCGCGTATGCGCGCAGCGCGCCGGGCGGCACGCCGGGTGCCGACGACGAGACGCCGCGATGAGCATGGCATCCCGCAAGCGCGCGGCCGCGCTCGTCTACGATCCGAAAGGCGGCGATGCCGCGCCGCGCGTGGTCGCGAAGGGATACGGCCTGGTCGCCGAAATGATCGTCGCCCGGGCACGCGATGCGGGGCTGTACGTGCATACCGCGCCGGAGATGGTGTCGCTGCTGATGCAGGTCGACCTCGACGACCGGATTCCGCCGCAGCTTTACCAGGCCGTCGCGGATCTGCTCGCGTGGCTGTATGCGCTCGATCGCACCGAGCCCGAGCCGGGCGACGCCGCGCCGCGCTTTCCGCTGCCGCCGCTGCGTCGCTGAACACACGGCCGCGCGGTTTCTTGCGAACGGCTGTCGCGGTCTTTCGCAATCATTTCGTCGGTATTTTTGTTCCATTGCCGGGGATCGGCGCGCAATCCGCCTGCTTCATCGCTCATCGGCTGAATTTGTCGCCCGCCCGCCGTGCGTGCTCCGATTGAGCCGCCGCGTCATTTGTGTAATGATATCCATTCTCATTTTGATGTTATCCGGGCGACGCGCGTTTTCCGTGCGTCGCCCGTTGCTTTGAACGAATGGACCTTCTCGCGTGAACGCGCCCGAAACAATCGCCCCGCCGCAGGCGGGCATGCCTCCCGCGCACGTTACCGTGCCGCATCCGGCCGCACGTCCGCTGAGCGACGCCGAACTGGCGGCGCGCCGCCAGCGCTCGCGCCGCGCGACCTTCATCAAATGGCTGCGCAAGGTGCACGGCTGGGTCGGGCTATGGGGCGCGGTGCTCGGGCTGCTGTTCGGCGTGACGGGCGTGCTGCTCAACCACCGTGCGCCGCCGCTGAAGATCTCGACCGGCGAACCGCAGGTCGAGCAGATGCAGATCGCGTTGCCGGACCCGGTGCCGAAGTCGCCCGCGGCGATGACGAAGTGGCTGCAGCACGAACTGCACTTCGACGGCCGGCCGGGCCGTGTGCGCAAGGAACCCGCGCAGCCGGTCGCGTGGGGCGACAAGCGCGTGATGCAGCCCGAGCACTGGCAGATGGGGCTGTTCGGGCCGCACCAGAACCTGCAGGCCGAATACTGGGTCGGCAACGGCTACGTGTCGGTGAAGCGCACCGGCAACACGTTCCTGACGACGCTGAACAACCTGCATCGCGGCGTCGGCATGAATGTCGGCTGGGTGCTGCTGATGGACACGATCGCGGGTTCGCTGATCCTGTTGTCGCTGACGGGCGTGCTGCTGTGGACGGAGCTGAACAAGCGCCGCACGGTCGGCGTCGTGCTGGTGGTCGGCTCGGTCGCCGCGGCGCTCGCCGCCGGCCTTGCCTGACGCAACCTGCCTGACGCAACGGTAGAAACGCGCCGGCTCGGTGCCGGCGCATGGGGCGCGCATCCGGCGCGACGGCCCTGCGCCGCTGCCCGCGCCGGCCGCCCTCAGAGGCCGCAGGTCGCGCCGTTGTTGGCCGCGATCTCGCGGGCGGCCTTCGCCCCCTCGACCTGCAGGATCGTCGGCAGCGACACGTTGTTCTTCGCGGCCGTGACCTCGGCGAGGATCGAGATCGCGATTTCCGGCGGCGTGCGGCTGCCGATGTAGATGCCGGCCGGCCCGTGCAGCCGCGCCAGTTCCGCGTCGTTCAGGTCGAATTCGAGCAGCCGCTCGCGCCGCGCCGCGTTGTTGCGCCGCGAGCCGAGCGCGCCCACGTAGAACGCGGGTGTCTTGAGCGCCTCCATCAGCGCGAGATCGTCGAGCTTCGGATCGTGGGTGAGCGCGATCACGGCCGAACGCGCGTCGAGCTTCATGTCGAGCACGGTGTCGTCGGGCATCGTGTGCACGACGCGGGTGCCCGGCACGTCCCACGCATCCGTGTACTCCTCGCGCGGATCGCAGACCGTCACCTGGTAGTCGAGCCCGACCGCGATCTGGCACAGATAGCGCGACAACTGCCCGGCACCGATCACGAGCATCCGATAGCGCGGCCCGTGGATCGTCACGAGCCGTTCGCCGTCGAACGCGAGCCCGTCGGTCGCCTGCGCGGGCGACAGCGACGCGCGGCCGGTCGCCAGCGTCATCGTGCGCGTGACGAGCCGGCCGGCCTCCACCTCGGCGCACAACGCGGCAATCCCGCTGTCGCGCGTGAGCGGCTCCAGCACGAGCTGGATCGTGCCGCCGCAGGGCAGCCCGAAGCGGTGCGCTTCCTCGGCCGTCACGCCGTACTTGACCGCTTCCGGGCGCGCATCGGCCGCGATGCCGCTCGCATGCACGCGGGCGATCAGGTCGTCCTCGATGCACCCGCCGGACACGGAGCCGACCACGAGCCCGTCCTCGCGCACCGCGAGCATCGCGCCTTCGGGGCGGGGCGACGAGCCCCACGTCTTCACGACCGTCACGAGCAGCACGCGGCGCCCTTCGTCGAGCCAGCGCGCGCTCGACTTCAGCACGTCGAGATCCACACTTTCCATCGTCGTTCCCTCATTGATTGGGCGCATTATGACGCGCCCGCCGCAGGCTTGCTTGCCGTGCGCCGGCGCGTGGCCGAGCGGTGGCGGCGATGGGGAGGAACGGTTCGGACGAGCGGTTCGGACGACCGGTTCGGGCGGCGGCGCGGACCACCCGCTCAGGCTGCCCGCGCTCGGTGCCTGCTCACGCCGCCCGCCGCCCCACAAACGCAAACGGCGCGCCCGCGAGGCGGGTGCGCCGTTGCAGCGGAGCGACGCGGCGCGTCGCAGCCGGATGTCAGTCCGCGTGGCCGCGGGCGAGCTTCGAGTGGTGACGCGAATACAGGAAGTAGATCACGAGGCCGATCACGAGCCAGATGCCGAACGCGGCCCACGTGACGGGCTGCAGGTTGAGCATCAGGAACAGGCACGCGCCGACCGCGAGGATCGGCACCACCGGCACGCCCGGGCAGCGGAACGCGCGCGGCAGCTCCGGATGCGTGCGGCGCAGCACCAGCACCGCGATCGACACCATCGAGAACGCGGCGAGCGTGCCGATGTTGATCAGCTCGGCGAGCACGTTCAGCGGCACGAGCGCGGCGATCAGCCCGAAGAACAGGCCGACGAGCCAGGTCGTCAGGAACGGCGTCGCGAAGCGCGGATGCACGCGCGACAGCATCGCCGGCAGCAGCCCGTCGCGCGACATCGCGAAGATGATCCGCGTCTGGCCGTAGCTCATCACGAGGATCACGGTCAGCATGCCGAGCACCGCGCCGAGATCGATGAAGCCCGCGACCCACTTCTCGCCGGCGATCTGCAGCGCATACGAGATCGGGTGCGACACGTTCGCGTACTGGGCCGCCGGCACGATGCCGGTCGCGACCGCCGCGACCGTCACGTACAGCACCGCGCACACGGCGAGCGACGCGATGATGCCGATCGGCAGGTCGCGCTTCGGATTCTTCACTTCCTCAGCCGCCGACGACACCGCGTCGAAGCCGATGAACGCGAAGAACATCACCGCGGCCGCGCCGAACACGCCGTTCCAGCCGTGCGGCATGAACGGTTTCCAGTTCGCGGGCGTCACGTGGAACAGGCCGACCGCGATCACGAGCAGCACCACCGACACCTTGATGAACACCATGATGTTGTTGATGCGGGTCGACTCGCGGATGCCGATCGACAGCAGCGTCGTGATCACCAGCATCACGAGGAACGCGGGCAGGTTGAACCACGTGACGACGTCGGGAATCGCGCCGGGCGCGGCGGTCAGCACGGTCGGCAGCGCGAGCCCGAAGCCCTGCAGCAGCGACTGCAGGTAGCCCGACCAGCCGACCGACACGGCCGACGCCGCGAGCCCGTATTCGAGCATCAGGTCCCAGCCGATGATCCATGCGACGAGCTCGCCGAGCGTCGCGTACGAGTACGTGTAGATCGAGCCCGCGACCGGAATCGTCGACGCGAATTCGGCGTACGACAGCGCCGCGAGGCCGCACGCGATCGCCGCGATCACGAACGACAGCATCAGCGCGGGGCCGGCCTGAACGGCGCCGGTGCCGGTCAGCACGAAGATCCCGGTGCCGATGATCGCGCCGATGCCGAGGAAGGTGAGGTCGATTGCGCCGAGCGCTTTCTTGAGCCCGGCGCCATGCGCGCCGGCGATCATGCGATCGACGTTTTTCTTGCGGAAGAGGGACATTGCGGATGAGTCTCCAGCGCGCGCGAACGCGGCGGCGCCGAGTGAGAGAAGGAAAACCCGCAATTTTAGCCGATTTGGCGCGCAAGACCTGCTGCGGTGCAGCGGCGCGCGGCGGAATCGTCCGAGAAAACAAGCGCTTGCACGCAGCGTGCGGCGATCGGGGCCGGCCCGTGGCAGGCCGGCGCGGCGCGCGTCGTACGATTTCGGTGAATGCGGGGGATCAGGCGCCCGACGCGGGCGCCATGTCGACGAGCCGGTTGCTCATCACGTAGAACGTCAGTTCCGCGTTGTTCGACAGCCGCATCTTCTCGAGCAGCCGCGACCGGTACACGCTGACCGTCTTCACCGACAGCGACAGCGTGTTCGCGATATCGGTGAGGCGCTTGCCCGATGCCAGCATGCAGAGCGTCTGGTATTCGCGATCGGACAGCTTCTCGTGCGGCAGCGGTTCGTTCTCGAACGACACGTATTCGGCGAGCGCCTCGGCCATCGCCGGGCTCACGTACTTGCGGCCGGCCGCGACCTGCTGGATCGCGCCGATCATCTGCGCGGCATTCACCGTCTTCGACAGATAGCCGGATGCGCCGGCCTTCAGCGCGCGCACCGCGTACTGATCCTCGCGGTACATCGAGAACATCAGCACCGGCGTGCCCGGCAGCTTGCGCTTGATGCGCTTGAGCAACTCGATGCCGTTGGTGTCCGGCAGCGAGATATCGAGCAGGATTACGTCGAAGGTCTGACGGTCGACGGCGGCCACCGCATCGCTGCCGGTCTCGGCTTCGGTCACTTCGCGCGCGACGCCGCGGTCGATCAGCAGGTGGCGGACCCCTTGCCGGACGATCGCGTGGTCGTCCACGAGGAGGATGTTCAGGCTCATCGCGACCTCACGAAAGCGACGCGCGGCGCGCGGCGGCCGGCACCGCGAACAGCGAGTTCCATGCGAAGCGCGCGGTGATGCGCGTGCCGCGGCCCGATTCCGGCGCGCGCGTGTCGAAGCTGCCGCCGAACGCTTCGCAGCGGGCGCGCATGCCGGCGAGGCCGTAGCCGACACGCCGGCGGCGCGAGAAACCGGTCCCATCATCGGTGACGATCAGGGACAGATGCGCGCCGTCCGTGTCGATCCGCACGTCGACGGACGCCGCGCGCGCATGCTTCGCGACGTTCGACAGCGCTTCCTGCGCGACGCGGAAGATCGCGAGCGCACTCGCGCCGGCCAGCTGCGTGAGCCGTGCGTCGGCTGCGCAGACGAAGCTCGTGCGCAGGCCGGTGCGCGCCGCGTGGCTGTCGACCCACGCCGACAGCGCGCCGACGAGCCCGCCGTCGAGCGCCGGCGTGTCGCGCTCGTCGATCAGGCGGCGGTTGGCATCGGTCGCGGCGTCGAGTGCCTGCTGCGCCAGTTCGAGCGCGCGCAGGCAGCCTTCGGGCGCATCGGCCGGCAGCCACGTTTGAACGTTTGCGAGTGCGAATCGGGCGGCGGTGAGTTCGGCGCCGAGCCCGTCATGCAACTCGCCGGCCAGATGGCGGCGGGCGGCTTCGTCGGCTGCCATCAATTGGGTGGACAGCGTCGCGATCCGGCTGGCGGATGCGTCGCGCTTGGGGAGGGTTTCGGCCACGGGTGCGGCCGCGGCGCGGCTGTGCACGAGCGGCCGCGACGGGAACGGGGCGTGGGCGCCGGGGGGCGCGTTGAGCGACGTATCCATGACTCTCCCTGCTGTCAGAAAGCGATTCACACACCGGCTGGCTGCGTGGATTGGCTGCCGTTTCGATCGCGGCCGCCGCCAGAGCGTCGCCCCGGGCCGAGGTAACAAAAGTTACATCTTGTAACGTTTGATTCCGACCCTTCAACGACCATCCGAACCGCAACCGCGCCGGCCGAATCATATCTCAAAAAATCTGGAAAAGTCATGCCGGGCGGACATTTAAGGGTAAATGTGAATAATCGGAACGAACCTGTTGTAGGAAAAACACCGACACGAAAGCACCGGGCCCGCCCGTATCAAAATGTAACTATTTGAGATTAGATGGTCGCAGTTTGTTACGAATTCGCCAAGTGGGGACGAAAAAAAACCGGAGCTTTTGCTCCGGTTTCTTGATGCTGCACAAATTCGGGGATCGATCAGTCCACGAATGCGCGCTCGATCACGTAGTGACCCGGTGCGCTGTTCTTGCCTTCGACCAGGCCGGCCTGCTTCAGCAGGTCGGTCGTGTCCTTCAGCATCGCGGTGCTGCCGCACAGCATCACGCGGTCGTTTTCCGGCGAGAACGCCGGCACGCCGAGATCCGTGAACAGCTTGCCCGTCGCGATCAGGTCGGTGATCCGGCCCTCGTTGGCGAACGCTTCGCGCGTGACCGTCGGGTAGTACACGAGCTTTTCCTTGATGATGTCGCCGAGGTACTCGTGGCCGGGCAGGTCGTGCTTGATGTAGTCCATGTACGCCAGCTCGCCCTTCAGGCGGCAGGTGTGCGTCAGGATGACCTTGTCGAAGCGGTCGTAGATGTCCGGATCGCGGATGATCGACATGAACGGCGCGAGGCCCGTGCCGGTCGACAGCATCCACAGCGTCTTGCCGGGCAGCAGGTTGTCGGCGACGAGCGTGCCGGTCGGCTTCTTGCCGATCAGCACCGAGTCGCCCACCTTCAGGTGCTGCAGGCGCGACGTCAGCGGGCCGTTCTGGACCTTGATGCTGAAGAATTCGAGGTGCTCTTCGTAGTTCGGGCTGACGATCGAGTAGGCGCGCGCGAGCGGCTTGCCGTCGACTTCGAGGCCGACCATCGTGAATTCGCCGTTGTTGAAGCGCAGGCTCGGCTCACGGGTGCAGGTGAAGCTGAACAGCGTGTCGGTCCAGTGATGGACGGATTGGACGGTGGCGGTGTCGTATTTGCTCATGGCTTTGAAAACGGACGCGCGTAGCGAACGCGTGTAACGGGCCCAAAAACGGGCAAAAAAACCGAGTGCGTCGGCCCGATCGCGGATCGGCCGGCCGGCGCGTCGGACACGCGCCTTCTCGATGACAGACGTTTGAGGAACTGGTTATTTTACCCTGCTTGGGGCAGATGCGGGCTTGACCCGCCCGGCTGCGCGGATTTGGCGCAACGAATCATTTCAGCGAGCTTTCAACGATCGGCCGCGAGCTTCGCGCCGAGACCGACGAGCGCGACGCCGCACAGCGCGTCGAGCGGGCGCCGCACGCGCCGGTAGCCGCGCTGCGCGCGCGGGCTCGCGAACAGGAACGCGACGCACGAATACCAGCCGGCCGACAGCACGCCGATCGTCACCAGCACCGCGCCGTTGAACCACAGCGGCACGTGCGCGGGCAGCATCGCCGCGAACACGCTGGTCCAGAACGCGCACGATTTCGGGTTGGTCAGGCAAGTGAGCAGGCCGCTGCGATACGCGCGCAGATAGTCGCGCAGGTGCGGCGCGGCCAGCGGTGTGCTCACATCCGCGGTGTCGGCCGGCGCCGCGTCGCGGCGCACGCCCGAGCGCAGCAGCTTGATGCCGAAATACACGAGATAGACGGCGCCGCCGATCCGGATCGTCTCGTACAGCCATTCGACCTGGTGCAGCACGGCCGCGAGGCCGAGCATCGCGAGCGTCGCCCAGGCCATCGATGCGGTGCCGACGCCCAGTGCCGACGCGGCGCCAAGACTGCGCCGCCCTGCGAGCGACAGCTGCGAAATCATGAAGAAATTCGGGCCGGGCGTGATCGCCGCGACGAGGTAGACGACGGCGATTTGCAGCAGGATCGGGAGGTAATTCATGGTGGCGCGGCGGCAGGCGGGCAAAGCGCTACTGTAGCGCGCGCCGTGCAACCGCGCTTGCGGTGTCAGGGCTTCAAGGGAGTCAGCGCTTCAAGGGCGTCAGTGCATCACCGCGGATCGAGCCGCAGCCGCGCGATATACGGCAGGTGGTCGGACAACCACGCGGTTTCGCCGGACGGCGCCTGCCATTCGAGCGGCGTCAGCCCGCGCACGAACATCTTGTCGAGCGCGAGCGCCGGCGAGAACGCGGGGAACGTGCGGCCCGACTGGCCGAGCAGCGTCGCGACCTCGGACATTCCGATCTCGCCGAACAACGCGACCGAATCGTTGCGCCAGTCGTTGAAGTCGCCGGCGAGCACGAGCGGGTCGTCGCCCGCGTTGCGCACGATCCAGTGCGCGATCCAGTGCATCTGGCGCAGCCGCGCCGCGCGCGTGAGCGCGAGGTGCGCGCACAGCAGCGTGACGGGTCGCGCGCCGGCGAGCGTCGCGCGCGCGACCAGCAGCCCGCGCCGCTCGAAGCGGTGCGCGGAGATGTCCCAGCGGCCGCCAAGGTCGAGCGGATGCGGCGACAGGATCGCGTTGCCGTGCCGCCACGACGGCTTGAACACGTTCGGCCCGAGCGCGATCTGCCAGTCGAGCGCCTGTGCGATCTCGGTGGCCTGGCAGTGCCACACGTCGTCGACCGCGTCGTCGATCGGTGCGCCGAAGCCCGTTGCAAGCATCGGGCGCGGCATGCGGCGCGCCATCGCTTCCTGCAGAAAATACACGTCGGCGTGCGTCGATTGCATCCAGTTGCGCATCGCATTCCACGCGGTGAAGCCGAGCGGCGAGCGGCCCTTGTGCAGGTTCCAGCTGACCGCGGTGATTTCGTCGGGCGCGGCGTGCGGTTCGGCGAACGGCAGGGACAGGGCGTCGGCGGACATGGCGCTCAGTCCTTTGCGACGTGCGCGCGCACGCGATAGACGAGATGCGGATGCTGCTCGACGAGCGTCCAGTCGGTCCAGGCCTCGCCGCCGACCGACAACCCCGGATGGCTCGCGACGATCTGCCGCGGCGACGCGGGCACGCACGGATCGCTGCGCGTCGCGTTTTCGTCGTCGAGGGTTTCCTGCACGTCGAGCGCGAGCGACACCGTGTGCGCGGCGTCGTCGACGGCGAGCGGCGCGACCGTCACCGAGCGCGAGCGCTCGGTCGGCACGACGCGCGCGGCATTGCCGCAGCCGACGGGCACGGCGGACGGATAGCGATGGGTGTCGGTGCGGGTTTGACCGACGGTGGTGCGCTGCTGGAACGTGTCGATCGTCTGACCGTCGCGCACCACCTGGATCTCCCATGCGACGGCGGCCGGTGCGGGGCTCTGCGCATGGGCCGCGAGCGCGAGGCTCGCGAGCAGGACGGCCAGGCCGTGTTTCAGCATGAAACTTCTCCGGAAACGCGGGGTAGCGGGGAATGGACGCACATCTTACGCCCGATCGATTTGGACGGTCGTGTGACAGGACGCGTCGCCGCGGGTTCGCAGCACGATCCGGTCCTGATAGAAAGGTAGGTGCGCGTCACGCGTTTTCAAGCGAAAAGGCGCGCGAACTTGGCGACGCTCGTGGGCTCGATGACGAGGCGTTTTCGCTCGTGTCCGGATCGTAGCCAGACCGGCGCGATGGCCGGTGAATCATCGATGATACGCCGCGCGGCGCGACGCTGCAGTGCGCGCGTGGTGTTAGCAGCAGTGTCGGACGGCTGCTTGCTTGCGCGCCGATGCGGGATCGCTACACTGAAATCGTAAGGGTCTGATGGTCGTGTCTGATGGTCGTGTGATCGCAGCAGGAGCGAGGTTGGTATGACGACGGCGATGGTGAAACAGGAACTGGCGGTGGCATCCTTCAGCACGGTGTACGACCTCGAGCAGGTCGAGACCGCGCTCAACGACTTGAACGAGAGCGCGAGCGACGCACTGCGCGCCACCTACGAGCGGATGCTCAAGACGGGCAATCTGCGCTTTTGCGTGAAGCCGAACCGGATGCCGTCGTTCGACGAACTCGGCGACGCGCTGCCCAATTTCACCGAGCCGCTCGACGACGTGCGCAAGCAGGTCGCGTTGTGTCTCGAGACCGACGACCGGCTCGAACTGATGCCGATCCTGCTGCTCGGGCCGCCCGGCATCGGCAAGACGCATTTCGCGAAGGCGCTCGCGAAGCTGCTCGGCACCGCGTACCACTACGTGCCGATGAGTTCGCTGACGGCCGGCTGGATCCTGTCGGGCGCGTCGTCGCAATGGAAGAACGCGAAGCCCGGCAAGGTGTTCGAGGCGCTCGTCAACGGTAGCTACGCGAACCCGGTGATCGCGGTCGACGAGATCGACAAGGCCGGCAGCGACGCGCAATACGATCCGCTCGGCGCGCTGTATGCGTTGCTCGAGCACGACACGGCGCGCGCGTTCGTCGACGAATTCGCCGAAGTGCCGATCGATGCGGGCAACGTGATCTGGATCGCGACCGCGAACGAAGCGCAGGCGATTCCGGAGCCGCTGCTGAACCGGATGAACGTGTACGAGATCGCGCCGCCCGATGCGGCCGGCGCGCGGCGGATCGCGCAGACGATCTACGACGAGATCCGCACGTCGCACGCGTGGGGGCAGCGCTTCCCCGACACGCTCGACGACGACGCGCTCGACGTGCTCGCCGCGACGCCGCCGCGCACGATGCGCCGCGCGCTGCTGCATGCGTTCGGCGCCGCACGGCTCGACGGCCGCGACGTGATCGCGCCGTCCGACATTCGCGCCGACGAGGGGGCCGCGAAGCGCCGACCGATCGGATTCTGAGGCGGCGGCGCGCGGTTCGCCGCGGCCCGCGCGCACATGCCGATACAGATGGGTTCGGCAGGCGGGCGAACCGGGACGTACAATTCCTATCTCTCCCCTCGACGCGTGAGCGACGCGAAACGCCATGGAGCAGACGGATTGTGTGGTGATCGGCGCAGGTGTGGTCGGTCTTGCGATTGCGCGTGAGCTGGCCGCGCGCGGGCGCGAAACGATCGTGCTCGAGGCGGCCGACGCGATCGGCACGGGCACGAGTTCGCGCAACAGCGAGGTGATTCACGCGGGGCTCTACTACCCGCGCGGCACGCTGAAGGCGATGTCGTGCGTGCGCGGGCGCGAACTGCTGTACGAATTCTGCGAAACGCATCATGTGCCGCACCGGCGCATCGGCAAGCTGATCGTCGCGACGAGCGTCGCGCAGGTGAAGCAGTTGAAGGCGCTCGCCGCGCGCGCGGCGGAAAACGGCGTGCTCGACCTGCTGCCGCTCACGCGCGCCGAGGCGCAGACGCTCGAGCCCGCGCTCGACTGCGTGGAAGCGGTGTTCTCGCCATCCACCGGCATCGTCGACAGCCACCAGCTGATGCTCGCGCTGCTCGGCGACGCGCAGCGCAACGGTGCGACGTGCGTGCTGAAATCCCCGGTCGAATCGATCGACGTGCTGCGCGGCGGCCGCTTCGTCGTGCGCACCGGTGGCGACGTGCCGACCGAAATCGAGGCGGCGTGCGTGATCAACAGCGCGGGCCTCGGCGCGCAGGCGCTCGCGCGCCGCACGCGCGGCCTCGACCCGCACTGGGTGCCGCCGCTCTATCTCGCGCGCGGCAACTACTTCAGCCTGTCCGGGCGCGCGCCGTTCTCGCACCTCGTGTATCCGATGCCCGACCGGGGCGGGCTCGGTATTCACCTGACGCTCGACCTGGCCGGGCAGGCGCGCTTCGGCCCGGACGTCGAATGGGTCGATGCGCTGCGCTATGAAGTCGATCCGGCGCGCGCGCAGGCGTTCTACGCGTCGATCCGCGCATACTGGCCGGAACTGCCCGACGACGCGCTGCAGCCGGCTTACTCCGGGATTCGTCCGAAGCTCGCGGGGCCGGGCGAGCCGCCGGCCGATTTCATCGTGCAAGGCGGCGCGCAGCACGGCGTGCGCGGGCTCGTGAACCTGTTCGGCATCGAGTCGCCGGGGCTGACCGCGTCGCTCGCGCTCGCGCAGCGCGTGGGCGACATGACGTCGAACGCGTGACGCGCACGGGGCGGCGCCGTGTGCGAGCCCCCGTGTGAAATCCCTTATCTCCAGCATTTCGGCGCGCACATTTGTGCGCATGGCGGGTATTCTGTCGGACGGCTGTCGACAGAACGGCTTTCAAACCAATAACGTTGGAGCGAGTCCCCCATGAAAACAACCCGTCGGAGTTTCCTGATCACGAGCATTGGCGCCGTGTCCGCGCTGGCGCTGTCGCGCGAAGCGCTGGCCGATGCGCCGATGCTGTCGGAAACCGATCCGACCGCCGTGGCGCTCGGCTACAAGGCCGATGCCACGAAGGTCGACAAGACGAAGTATCCGAAATACGCAGCGGGCCAGGATTGCGCGGCCTGCATGCTGTACCAGGGCAAGAAGGGCTCGGCTTCGGGCCCGTGCGGCGCATTCCCCGGCAAGCAGGTGTCGGCGAAGGGCTGGTGCAGCGCATTCTCGAAGATGGGTTGACGTGCGCAGCGGCATCGTGCGGTGCCGCAATGTGGCGAAAACCGCGAAACGCCCGCCATCGGAAGATGGCGGGCGTTTTTTATGCTTGAAAACGGTTCCGTCGCTTTCTACACTCGCTGCACACCAGCGCGCCGCGGGCCCTCCGCGCGCCGCACCGCCCGACACGGCGAATTCACGAGGACGAGGCACGCATGGCGACGATTGCGAATTCAACGAAAACGGCCCGGCCCGAGCGTGCGCTGAACCGGCGCGCGGTCGTGGCGGCCGTGATCGGCAATGCGCTCGAGTGGTACGACTTCACGGTGTTCGGCTTCATGACGGTCGTGATCGCCGAGCTGTTCTTCCCGACTTCCAGTGAATATTCTTCGCTGCTGCTGACCACCGCGACGTTCGGCGTCGCATTCTTCATGCGCCCGATCGGCGGCATCGTGTTCGGGCTCTATGCGGACCGCGCGGGCCGCAAGGCCGCGCTGTCGCTCGTGATCCTGCTGATGACGGCCGGCATCTTCCTGCTCGCGATCGCACCGCCCTATGCGGCGATCGGCATCGGCGGCCCATTGCTGATCGTGCTCGGCCGCCTGCTGCAGGGTTTCTCGGCCGGCGGCGAATTCGGCAGCGCGACCGCGCTGCTGATCGAAGCCGCGCCATTCTCGAAACGCGGTTTCTACGGCAGTTGGCAGATGGCGAGCCAGGCGGCCGCGCTGCTGATCGGCGCACTGGTCGGCGCGGCGATCACGCGCGGGCTGTCGCACGACGCGCTGCGCAGCTGGGGCTGGCGCGTGCCGTTCATCCTCGGGCTCGTGATCGGTCCGATCGGCTTCTATATTCGCCGCCATCTCGCGGATTCCGAAGCATTCCTGCATGCACAGCAAAGCGCGCGCCGCGCGACGCTCGGCGAAGTGTTCACGCGCTATCCGCGCGAGGTGCTGTGCGGGCTCGGCTCGGTGATCGCGCTGACGGTGACGATCTACGTGCTGATCAGCTATCTGCCGACCTTCGCGGTGAAGCAGCTGAAGCTGCCGTATGCGGAGTCGTTCTACGCGGTGATCGTCGGCAATCTGTTGCTGATGGTGCTGTCGCCGATCGCGGGCGCATGGTCGGACCGCATCGGCCGCAAGGGGCTGTCGCTGTGGTCGCTCGTGCTGACGCTCGCGCTGATGTACCCGCTGTTCGCGTGGCTCGACGCGGCGCCGAGCATCGGGCGGCTGATCGCGGTGCAGGCCGTGCTGTCGGTGACGCTCGCAGGCTACTACGGGCCGTTCGGCGCGATGATCGCCGAGCTGTTCCCGGCCAACGTGCGCTCGACCGGGCTGTCGATCGCGTACAACGTCGCGGTGATGCTGTTCGGCGGGTTCGGGCAGTTCATCGTCACGTGGCTGATCAAGACGACGGGCACGCCGCTCGCGCCCACCTATTACGTGATGGCGGGGCTCGCGCTGTCGATCGTCGCGGTCGCGTTCGTGCCCGCGCGCAACGCGGATCTCGACGCGCCGGACTGATCCCGCGTGCAGCGCGGGCACCGCATCGGTTCCAAGGCTGCAACAATGCGCGCGGTTTGGCCCGAAAACGGGCTGACGTGCCGCTATCGGCGCGTACAAATTGTTTAGTTGACGAAGGAAACACGCGCCGGATCGGCGAAATGGCCGTCCGCGCGTGCAGAGGCACTTTTCGCGCGTGCCAGACATCCGCAAAAACCCGCGGAGATGCGTGTAGAAGAGTTTTTTCTCCAGCTTGTTGCAGAATCGCTAGCTCAAGTAATATCCGCGTACCCGGCCCCTGGGGGACCGGTTCCGATCTGGAAACCTGGAGGAAACATGGAATACAACCGTCTGTTGCACACCCTGCGTGTTACCGCCATTGCAGGCGTGGCAGCGGCATCGCTCGGCGTCGCGGGCTCTGCATTCGCACAGATCCCGAACAAAACGCTCGTCTACTGCTCAGAAGGCAGCCCGGCGGGTTTTGATTCCGCGCAATTCACGACCGGCGTCGATTTCACGGCCGCCACGTTCACCGTCTACAACCGGCTCGTCGAATTCGAGCGCGGCGGCACGAAGGTCGAGCCGGGCCTCGCGGAGAAGTGGGACGTCTCGTCCGACGGCAAGGTGTACACGTTCCACCTGCGTCATGGCGTGAAGTTCCACACGACCGACTTCTTCAAGCCGACGCGCGAATTCAACGCGGACGACGTCGTGTTCTCGTTCGAGCGCATGCTCGATCCGAACCAGGCGTTCCGCAAGGCCTACCCCGTGTCGTTCCCGTACTTCACCGACATGGGCCTCGACAAGCTGATCACGAAGGTCGAGAAGGTCGATCCGTACACCGTGAAGTTCACGCTGGCCGAACCGAACGCACCGTTCATCCAGAACATGGCGATGGAATTCGCGTCGATCCTGTCGGCCGAATACGGCGACCAGCTGATGAAGGCCGGCAAGGCCGCCGACATCAACCAGAAGCCGGTCGGCACGGGCCCGTTCATCTTCCGCAGCTACACGAAGGACGCGACGATCCGTTTCGACGGCAATCCTGACTATTGGAAGAAGGGTGCCGTGAAGCTGTCGAAGCTGATCTTCTCGATCACGCCCGACCCGGGCGTGCGCGTGCAGAAGATCAAGCGCAACGAATGCCAGGTGATGAGCTATCCGCGTCCGGCCGACATCGCGACGCTGAAGGCCGACTCGGGCATCGACATGCCGTCGCAGCCGGGCTTCAACCTCGGCTACCTCGCGTACAACGTCGAGCACAAGCCGGTCGACAAGCTCGAGGTGCGTCAGGCACTCGACATGGCGATCAACAAGAAGGCGATCCTCGAATCCGTCTATCAGGGCGCGGGCCAGGCCGCCACCGCGCCGGTGCCGCCGACCCAATGGTCGTACGACAAGAACCTGAAGATGCCCGCGTACGACACCGCGAAGGCGAAGGCGCTGCTCGCGAAGGCCGGCTTCCCGAACGGTTTCGACATCACGCTGTGGGCCATGCCGGTGCAGCGCGCGTACAACCCGAACGCCCGCCTGATGGCCGAGATGATCCAGGCCGACTGGGCGAAGATCGGCGTGAAGGCGAAGATCGTCACGTACGAGTGGGGTGAGTACATCAAGCGTGCGCACACGGGCGAGCAGGACACGATGCTGATCGGCTGGACGGGCGACAACGGCGACCCGGACAACTGGCTCGGCACGCTGCTCGGCTGCGAGGCGATCAAGGGCAACAACTTCTCGCACTGGTGCTACAAGCCGTTCGACGAGCTGGTCCAGAAGGGCCGCACGACGACGGGCCAGGACGCGCGCACGAAGATCTACACGCAGGCTCAGCAGATCTTCGCGCAGCAGCTGCCGTTCTCGCCGATCGCGAACTCGACGGTCTACCAGCCGGTACGCAAGAACGTGGTCGACATGCGCATCGAGCCGCTCGGCTATGCCCGCTTCGACGGTGTCGGCGTGAAGTAACACGACCCGTGTAAGCTGTCTGCAACGATCGAGAAGGCACTATTCATCCGGCGGCGGGAGGCCAAAAGCTTCCCGTCGCCGGTCGCACATTTCCCACAAGAAAATACGAGACGCATCATGTTCACTTTCGTGTTGCGCCGCGTGGGCATGGTGATCCCGACCTTCATCGGCATCACCATCCTGGCGTTTGCGCTGATTCACCTGATACCGGGCGACCCCATCGAAGTGATGATGGGCGAGCGCGGCGTCGATCCCGCGATGCATGCGGAGGCAATGAAACGGCTCGGCCTCGACCAGCCGCTGCCGCTGCAGTACATCCACTACATCGGCCGTGCGCTGCACGGCGACCTCGGCACGTCGATCATCACCAACACCAGCGTCGCGGGCGAATTCTTCGCACGCTTCCCGGCGACCGTCGAGCTGTCGCTGTGCGCGCTCGTGTTCGCGCTCGCGGTCGGCCTGCCGGCCGGCGTGATCGCCGCGCTGCGACGCGGCTCGGCCATCGATCACGGCGTGATGGGAACCGCGCTCACCGGCTACTCGATGCCGATCTTCTGGTGGGGGCTGATCCTCATCATGGTGTTTTCCTCGTATCTCGGCTGGACGCCCGTGTCGGGGCGCATCGCGGTCGAATACGACTTCCCGCACCCGACGGGCTTCATGCTGATCGACGCGTTGTTCGCGCCGGACGAAGGTGCGTTCAAGTCGGCGGTCAGCCACCTGATCCTGCCCGCGATCGTGCTCGGCACGATCCCGCTCGCGGTGATCGCGCGGATGACGCGCTCGTCGATGCTCGAAGTGCTGCGCGAGGACTACATCCGCACCGCCCGCGCGAAGGGGCTGTCGCCCGCGCGCGTGGTCGTCGTGCATGCGCTGCGCAACGCGCTGATCCCGGTCGTCACCGTGATCGGCCTGCAGATCGGCACGCTGCTCGCGGGCGCCGTGCTGACCGAGACGCTCTTTTCGTGGCCCGGTGTCGGCAAGTGGCTGATCGATGCGATCGGCCGTCGCGACTATCCGGTCGTCCAGGGCGGCATCCTGCTGATCGCGACGCTCGTGATCGTCGTGAACCTGGTCGTCGACCTGCTGTACGGCGTGCTGAATCCGCGCATCCGCCACACGAGGTAATTCCATGAGCAATCTGCAAAACACCCTGCCGAGCGAATCCGCGCCGGCCGGCGGCCGTGCGCTCGCGCTGCGCGAGTTCTGGGCCAACTTCTCGCGCAACCGCGGCGCCGTCGGCGCCGGCATCGTCGTGCTGGTGCTGATCCTGGTCGCGCTGCTCGCCCCGCTGATCGCGCCGCACAGCCCGGTCGAGCAATACCGCGACTACGTGAAGATCCCGCCCGCGTGGCTCGAAGGCGGCAACTGGCACTTCATCCTCGGCACCGACGAAGCGGGCCGCGACATTCTTTCGCGCCTGATGTTCGGCGCGCGGATGTCGTTCTGGATCGGCTTCGTGTCGGTCGTGCTCGCACTGATCCCCGGCATCGTGCTCGGGCTGGTCGCCGCGTTCTTCCAGAAGTGGGCCGACACGCCCGTGATGCGCATCATGGACGTGCTGCTCGCGCTGCCGTCGCTGCTGCTCGCGGTCGCGGTCGTCGCGATCATCGGCCCGGGCCTCACCAACACGATGTTCGCGATCGCGATCGTCGCGCTGCCGGCCTATGTGCGTCTCACGCGCGCGTCCGCGCTCGGCGAACTGCAGAAGGAGTACGTGACGGCGTCGCGCGTGGCCGGTGCCGGCACGGTGCGCCTGATGTTCTCGCAGGTGCTGCCGAACTGCACGGCGCCGCTGATCGTGCAGGCGACGCTCGGCTTCTCGTCGGCCATTCTCGACGCGGCCGCGCTCGGCTTCCTCGGCCTCGGCGTGCAGCCGCCGACCGCCGAGTGGGGCGCGATGCTCGCGTCCGCGCGCGACTACATCGACAACGCATGGTGGATCGTGACGATGCCCGGCCTGTCGATCCTGATTTCGGTGCTCGCGATCAACCTGCTCGGCGACGGGCTGCGCGACGCGCTCGATCCCAAACTGAAGCGGATGGCCTGACCATGAGCCAAGATCTTTTGACTATCCGCAATCTCGCGGTGAACTTCAACGGCCTGCCCGCTGTCGACCGGATCAACCTGTCGGTTGCGCCGGGCGAGGTGGTGGGCGTCGTCGGCGAATCGGGCTCGGGCAAGAGCGTGACGATGATGGCGCTGATGGGCCTGATCGACGCGCCGGGCAAGGTGACGGCCGACGAGGTCACGTTCAACGGCGTGGACCTGCTGAAGGCGTCGCCGAAGGCGCGCCGCAAGATCGTCGGCAAGGACATCGCGATGGTGTTCCAGGACGCGCTGTCGAGCCTGAATCCGAGCTACACGGTCGGCTACCAGATCAAGGAGGTGCTGAAGCTGCACGAAGGACTGCGCGGCGACGCGCTGCACCGGCGCGCGCTCGAACTGCTCGACCAGGTCGGCATTCCCGATGCGAAGAACCGCATCACGGCGTTCCCGCACCAGATGTCGGGCGGGATGAACCAGCGCGTGATGATCGCGATGGCGGTCGCGTGCAACCCGAAGCTGCTGATCGCCGACGAGCCGACCACCGCGCTCGACGTGACGATCCAGGCGCAGATCATGGATCTTCTCGTGAAGCTGCAGAAGGAGCGCGGGATGGCGCTCGTGCTGATCTCGCACGATCTGGCCGTGGTGTCGGAGGTCGCGCAGCGCGTCGCGGTGATGTATGCGGGCGAGGTGATCGAGACCAATCGCGTGCCGGACATCTTCCGTGCGCCGCATCATCCGTACACCGAAGCGCTTCTCGCGGCGATTCCCGAGCACAATAAGGGGGCGCGTCGCCTTGCCGCATTGCCGGGCATGGTGCCGGGCCGCGATGATCGCCCGTCCGGCTGTCTGTTCGCGCCGCGCTGCAAGTACGTCGTCGACGATTGCCGCAAGGCGCGTCCGGCGCTCGACACGCTGGTGCCGGCCAACGATGCGATGCGTGCGCGCTGCATCAAGCCGCTCAATATTTCCAACCTCGACCTGACGGGAGGCGCACGATGAATGCAGTCCACGAAACGCGTGCGTCGCACGGCGACGAGGAAGCGGTGCTGATCGCGGATGGCCTCGCGAAGCACTACTCGGTGAAGCGCGGGATGTTCGGGCAGGGCACCGTGAAGGCGCTGAACGGCGTGTCGTTCACGCTCAAGCGCGGCAAGACGCTCGCGGTCGTCGGCGAGTCTGGCTGCGGGAAATCGACGCTCGCGCGCCAGCTCACGATGATCGAGACGCCCACCGCGGGCAGCCTGGTGATCGACGGCAAGAACGTGGCCGGCGCGAACCGCGAGACGGTCGCCGACCTGCGCCGGCGCGTGCAGATGGTGTTCCAGAATCCGTTCGCGTCGCTGAACCCGCGCAAGACCGTCGAGCAGACGCTCGGCGAGCCGCTCGAGATCAACGCGAACCTGACGGCCGCCGAACGCGCGGCGCGCATCGCGCAGATCATGCGCACGGTCGGCCTGCGGCCCGAGCACGCGAAGCGCTATCCGCACATGTTCTCGGGCGGCCAGCGCCAGCGCGTCGCGATCGCGCGTGCGATGATCCTCGATCCGCGCATCGTCGTCGCCGACGAGCCGGTGTCCGCGCTCGACGTGTCGATCCAGGCGCAGATCCTGAACCTGTTCATGGATCTGCAGGAGCAGTTCAAAACCAGCTACGTGTTCATCTCGCACAACCTGGCGGTGGTCGAGCACGTCGCGGACGACGTGATGGTGATGTACTTCGGCAGCGTCGCCGAGCTCGGCGACAAGGCGACGATCTACGCGCGGCCGCGGCATCCGTACACGCGCGCGCTGATGTCGGCGACGCCGGCGATCTTCGAGGAAGACCGCCGCGTGCAGATCAAGCTGCAAGGCGAGCTGCCGTCGCCGCTCAATCCGCCGTCGGGCTGCGCGTTTCACCAGCGCTGCCCGTACGCGATCGAGCGGTGCCGTGTCGAGGAACCGCAGTTGCGCGACGTCGACGGACGCCGTGTGGCCTGCCATCGCGCCGAGGAGGTGGGGGAGGCGAATGCCTGATGGTTTGGCGGCGCGCGCGTCAGACGTGCGCCGTTCGGGGACTGGCAGCGCGCGCGTGATGCGCGCGTGCCGCAACGCACGGCGTTGGAGCGTGCGCACGGTCACGGGCGCGGCGCTGGCCGGCGCGTGCGTGGCCGCCAGCGTGCTGGTCCCGGCCGACGCCGCGCGTGCCGAAGGGCGCGCGCCGTCGAGCTCGCCGATCCATCCATCGCAGGTTCCGCCGCCCGGCCTGAGCCTGCCGGGCTTCCACGCGCCGTCCGTGTCGAACGGCACGGTCGCGCGCGGCACGGTGCGCGTGCAGCCCGCGCGCATGCCGTTCTATGTCGCCACCCGCGGCCGGGTCACGCTGTACGTGCTCGGCACGCTGCATACGGGCGACCCGTCCGACTACCCGAGTGCCCAGCCGTTCCGGCCGCGCATCCTCGGGGCGCTGGCCGCGTCGCCGACGCTCGCGCTCGAGCTGTCGCCGGACGATCTGCTCGAATCGCAGGACGACGTGTCGAAGTACGGCGTGTGCCGCTACCCGTGCCTGCAACGCCTGCTGCCCGAGCCGCTGTGGCAGCGGCTCGCCGCGCGCCTGCGCGGCAATCCGGCCGCGCTCGTGGAGATCCGCCGGATGCGGCCGTGGCTCGCGGCGCTGGTCGTCGAGACCTACGACTCGCTGTCGGCCGGCCTGCAGACCGAATACGGCACCGAGGCGCAGCTGCAGAACGTGTTCCTGAAGAAGAAGGGCGGCCGCGTGATCGGGCTCGAGACGCTGGCCGAGCAGATGCGTGCGTTCACCGGGCTGACACTCGCCGAGCAGCGCGAGATGCTCGCGCAGGACATGGTGCAGACGCCGGCGCAGAACGCGGCCGACATCAAGGCGCTGCACCGGCTGTGGCAAATTGGCGACGCCGATGCGATCGCCGCGTGGGCGGTCGCGAAGAGCGAGCGGCTGGCACGTTCGAAGGCGCTGTCGGCGTCGATCGACAACAAGATCCTGTACGAGCGCAACCGGCGCTTCGTTGCACGAATGACGGCAATCGCCGCGCCGGACCGGCCGGTATTCGTCGCGATCGGCGCGCTGCATCTGGGCGGCCCGCGCGGCGTGCTCGAATTGTTGCGCCGGCAAGGATACCGGGTCGACGCGAACTGATCGCGCCGGGTGCCGCGCATCGATCCTCCCCTGTTTGATCGACGTCGCGCGCGCGGTGCGAAGCGCGTGCGCGGCCGCGCGAGCCGATAAGGAAAACCCTCGAATCCTCAGGAAATAGCGTTTAAGACCATTGACATCCCGTTCTGCGAATCTCTATTCTTCATCCCACAAGTTGAAAAAATGAAAAGAATAGATAAGTTCTACGGGGTAGCAGAAAACAAAGCGCGGGGTTAGCGTAGCCGGCACGTGATGCGCGTGCCGGCCACGGAGTGTCTGCATGCACGGCGGGGCCAAACATCGTCGGTACAACAAATGCATGCGGCAGACTTGCGGATAAGCGACGTTCCGTCGTCCGACCGGGGGAAGCAGTATTCGGGCGGCGGCGGACGTTTTTTAATCCGGAGCAGGTTTCCGGTCACCGTCGACAGACGGTTTCGGGGGGCGAATCGACAGACGGCGAAGTCCGCGGCGATCGTGCCAACAGAAAAGCGCCACCAGGGCGCTTTTTTCTTTTGTGCGGCGGTTTTGGTCGGAGGGCAGCGGGGCTTGCGCGCTTTTCAAGCGTCTTCGTCGGCCTGCAGCGCGCCGGGCGCGACGACGTCGACACCGGCCGCTTCGAGCGCCGTGCGGATCCGCTTCGCGAACGCGAGCGCATGCGGGCCGTCGCCATGCAGGCAAACCGTCTGCGCATTGAGCGGCACCCACTCGCCGCTCACCGCGCGCACCTTCCGCTCGCGCACCATGTCGAGCGTGCGCGCGAGCACGGCATTTTCATCGTCGATCAGCGCGCCGGGCTGGCTGCGCGGCACGAGCGAGCCGTCCGCACGGTAGCCGCGATCGGCGAACACTTCCTCCACCGCGGCGAGCCCCGCGTGGCGCGCGGCCGCGACGAACACGCTGTTGGCGAGCCCGAACACGGCGAGCGACGGATCGAAGTCGTGGATCGCGGACACCACCGCGTCGGCGATCAGCGGGTCGCGCGCGGCCTGGTTGTACAGCGCGCCGTGCGGCTTCACGTGCGCGATGCGGCCGCCTTCGGCCTGTGCGATCGCCGACAGCGCGCCGAGCTGGTACAGCACGCCCGCATAGATGTCGCCGGCCGGCAGCTGCATTTCCTTGCGCCCGAAATTCTCCGGGTCGTGAAAACTCGGGTGTGCGCCGATCGACACGCCTTTCTGCACGGCCCAGCGCACGCAGTCGCGCATCGCATTGGCGCCGCCTGCATGCCAGCCGCACGCGATGTTCGCCGACGTGACGAGGTCGAGCAGCGCCTCGTCCGATCCGCATCCTTCGCCGAGATCGGCATTCAGATCGATTTCCATGATGTTCGTCGTCCACGGATGGCGTGGCGCGTCCTCCTTGTTGCTTACGACATTGTCACGCCGCGCGCGATTGCTCGCGGCGGCGCGTTTCCTCGCGCATCTCGATCGCGACGTCGATCTGCCGCAGATACGCACGTTCCGCGGTCAGGGCGGTGCGCGCGGCCTCGCGTGTCGTGCGCACGAAGCGGATCGGCAGGTTCAGGCGCGCCTGCGCGAGTTTCCAGAGATCCGCGTGGATCACCGTGCCGATCTTCGGATAGCCGCCGGTGGTCTGCGCATCGTGCATCAGCACGATCGGCTGGCCGTTCGGCGGCACCTGGATCGTGCCGGGCAGCACCGCGTGCGACAGCAGCTCGACCGGCCGCTCGCGCACCAGCTCGGCGCCGGCGAGGCGGTAGCCCATTCGGTTGCTGTTCGCGGTGACGAGCCATTCCTCGTCCCAGAACGCCTGCTGCGAATCGGCCGCGAACGACGCGTAGTCGGGGCCCGGCAGCACGCGCACGGGCATCGCCCACGGCGCGTGCGCGGGACGGTGGTGGCGGCGCGGGGGTTCGTCGACGCGCACGAACGCGCACCACGTGGGCGCCTTCACGCCGAATTCGGGCGCATCGGCCGCGAGGCAGCCGGCGCCGGCCGGCGGCACGCCGACCGGGAGCCGATCGCCGTCGCGCAGCGCGCGGCCGCCGAGGCCGCCGAAGCGCGACGCGAGATCGGTGCTGCGCGAGCCGAGCATCGGCAGCACGTCGACGCCGCCCGCGATGCACAGGTAGCCGCGCATCCCGCGCTTCGCGGCCGGCAGCACGAGCGTCTGCCCGGCCTCGACCGGCAGGCTCCACCATGAATACACGGGCTTGCCGTCGAGCGTCGCGCCGAATTCGGTGCCGGTGATCGCGATGCGCGTCGCGCGCGTGAAGCGGAACGCGGCCGGGCCGATCGTGATTTCGACGGCCGCCGCGTCGGGGCGATTGCCGACCAGCCGGTTGCCGACCTCGAGCGCGAGGCCGTCGAGCGCGCCGCCCTGCGCGACGCCGAGATGGCGCGTGCCGCGGCGGCCGAGATCCTGCACGGTCGACAGCGGGCCGGCGCGGACGACCTCGATCGTGCCCGGTGCGGTGTTCTGGCTCATGTCGCGTCGACTCCGGCAATGGTGAAGCGTACGCGGTCGCCGGGCAGCAGCAGCGTCGGCTGCGCCCGCGTGGGATCGAACAGCACGTGCGACGTGCGGCCGATCAGTTGCCAGCCGCCGGGCGACGTGGCCGGATAGATGCCCGTCTGCGCACCGCCGATGCCGACCGAGCCGGCCGGCACTTCGAGGCGCGGCGCCGCGCGCCGTGGCGTGTGCAGCGACGCATCGAGGCCGCCGAGATACGCGAAGCCCGGCTGGAAGCCGACGAAGAACACGACGTATGCGCCGGCCGCGTGGCGCGCGACGACTTCGTCGGCCGACAGCCCCGTATGCGCGGCGACAGCCGGCAGGTCGGGGCCGGCGGTGCCGCCGTATTCAACGGGAATCTCGACTTCGCGGCCCTCCGCGTGCTCGACGTCGGCGGTTTCCCACGCGTCGCGCAGCGCCGGCGTGAGCGACTCGGCCGTCGCGGCGAGCGCGTCGAACACGATCGTCAGATTGTTCATGCCCGGCACGACGTCGATCACGTCGGGCCACGCGCGCGCGACCTCGGCGACGGCCCAGACGCGGCGCTGGCAATCGAGCGTGGCGGGCGGCGGCACCTCGCAGACGAGGGCGGCATCGCCGAGCGGATAAATGCGGGGTTGCGTCATCGGACTGGCACGGTTCGGACGGCAATGTTAGCGCACATTGTCGATAAAATATCGACAACTTCCCAATAAGCGTTTTCGCCTAGCTCGTATGCCGGGGCTTCTGTCGTACACTCGGCACACCCTGTCATCCGGCTTGCGCCGCCTTTCCATGAAGCGTCCTGCGACCAAGATCGTGTCATCCGAACACCTCGTTTCCGAGTCGAGCGCCGAGCTGTCGGAGCTCGAATACGGCCTGATCATGGCCGGCAACGCATTCAACCGATGGATGGTGCGCTGCATGTCGGCCGCGGGCGCGAAGGACATGACGGCGGTCGAGGTGTCGCTGCTGCATCACGTGAGCCATCGCGAACGCAAGAAAAAGCTCGCCGACATCTGCTTCGTGCTCAATATCGAGGATACGCACGTCGCGACCTATGCGCTGAAAAAACTGATCGCGCGCGGCTATGTGAAGAGCGAGAAGAGCGGCAAGGAGGTGTTCTTCTTCGCGACCGACGCGGGCCGCGAGCTGTGCCTGAAGTATCGCGAGGTGCGCGAACATTGCCTGATCGAGACGCTGAAGGACAGCGGCCTCACCAACGCGCAGATCGGCGACGCGGCGCAGCTGCTGCGCCACGCATCGGGCCTCTACGATACGGCCGCGCGGGCGGCGGCCTCGCTGTAAACCTCGCTGTAAACGATTGCGAACGGGACGGGGAACGCGGTGACGCGCGGCATGCGGCTGGCGCGGTGTCGCGCGCCGCGTCATCCGGCGGCCGGGTAAAGCGCGGCGTCGGTGACGATCCAGCGCATCGCGAGATCGTGCGCCTCGGCCGGCAGCGCATCGACGCGGCACGCTTCATAGGCGATGCCGACCGTCACCGGCAGCGTGTCGCCCGGCCACACCGCGAGCGTGCGGTCGTAGTAGCCGCCGCCATAGCCGAGCCGGTAGCGCTCCAGATCGAATCCCACACACGGAATCAGCAACAGGTCGGGCACGACGACGACCCCCGACGCCGGCTCCGGAATCCGGTGATGCCCTTCGCGCATCGGCGTGTGCGCATCCCACGCATGGAACGCGAGCGGCGTGTGACGCTCGCCGATCACCGGCAGCGCGGCACGGCGGCCGGTGCCGGCCGCGGACCACGCGAGCACCGCGTCGCGCGCGTCGAATTCGCCCGGCAGCGGCCAGTAGAAGCCGACCGTGCGCGGCGCGAGGCGCTCGAGCAACGCGCGCAGCCGCGCGTCGAGCGCGGCGTTCGCGGCGGGCTGCGACGCGGCGTCGCGACGCGCGCCGGCCAGCGTTTTACGCAGTGCAACCTTCGGGTTCGGCACAGGGTTGCATGCTATGCTTTCGCTCAATTCGTGCTCCATTCAAAACGATGTCGAACAGCCTTTTCCGAGTATATCGCGCGGTCGCGCTCACGCTTTCCGCCGCCGCGCTCGTCGCGGGCACGGCCGCGTGCGCCGCACCGGGCGACGACACGCTCGCCGGGGATGACCAGATCTTCGTGCAGCTTCGCGAAGCCGCACGCCGCAACGACGCCGCGAAGGCCGCGCAGCTCGCGTCGATGATCCCGAACTATCCGGTCCCGTCCTACGTCGAGTATTTCCAGATCAAGCCGCAGCTGTTCGATTCGACGGGCCGCGCACGTGTCGATGCGCCCGACGCACCCGTGCAGTCGTTCCTGCAGCGCTACGACGGACAGGCGATCGCCGACCGCATGCGCAACGACTACCTGCTCGTGCTCGGCGCGCGCCACGACTGGCGCAGCTTCGACGACCAGTACAAGCGCTTCGTGCTCGACGACGACACGCAGGTCAAGTGCTACGCGCTCGAATCGCGCGCGGCGCGCGGCGAGAACGTCGCCGACGCGGCACGTGCGCTGCTCGTCGAGCCGAAATACTACGGCGACGCCTGTGTCGACCTGATTACGGCGCTGACGGTCAACCAGCAGTTCACGAGCGACGACGTGTGGCAGCAGGCGCGCCTCGCGTACGAGCAGAACTACACGACGCTCGGCGGCAAGATCGTCGACGCGCTCGGCCCGCGCCCGGTCGACTTCGACCAGGCGACCAGCGCGCCGCCGCTGTACCTCGCGCGCGGCGTCGGCCCCGACGCGGCGTCGCACCAGCTCGCGCTGATCGCGCTCGGCCGCATGGCGCGCAACGATCCGGACGCGGCGGCGGGGATGCTGACGTCCGTCGCCGGCTCGCTCACTAAGCCGGAGCAGGCGATCGCGTGGGGCGCGATCGGCTACCAGGGCGCGATCAAGCGCTCGCCGCTCGCGTCGGTCTGGTATGCGAAATCCGCGAACGCGCAGCTGTCGAACCCCGGCTACGAATGGCGCACGCGCGCCGCGCTGCTCGCCGGCAACTGGCCGATGGTGCGCTGGTCGATCGAGCAGATGCCGCCGTCGCTGCGCGAGGATCCGGCCTGGATCTACTGGCATGCGCGCGCGCTCAAGCAGAGCGGCGACACGCTGCAGGCGAACCAGGAATTCGAGCAGGTCGCGGGCCAGTACAACTTCTACGGGCAGCTCGCCGGCGAAGAGCTCGGCCAGCGGACGAGCGTTCCGCCGCGCACGAAGGTGAGCGACGCCGACATCGGCGCGATGAGCAAGATCCCGGGCTTCGCGCTCGCGCAGCGCTTCTATGGGCTGAACCTGCGCCTCGAAGGCAACCGCGAATGGAACTGGCCGCTGCGCGGGATGACCGATCGCCAACTGCTCGCGGCCGCCGAATACGGCAAGCGCGTCGACCTGCTCGACCGCACGGTCAACACGGCCGACCGCACGAAAGCCGAGCACGACTTCACGCTGCGCTACCCGTCGCCGTACCGCGACATCGTCGAGCGCTACGCGCAGTCGTCGGGCCTCGACATCGAATGGGCGTACGGGCTGATCCGCCAGGAGTCGCGCTTCATCACGAACGCGCGTTCTTCGGTCGGCGCGGGCGGGCTGATGCAGCTGATGCCGGCCACCGCGCAGCTCGTCGCGAAGAAGCTCGGGATGGGCACGATCACGCGTGCGCAGATGCACGACATCAACACCAACATCCAGCTCGGCACCTGGTATCTGGCGGACATCTACAACAACTTCGACAGCTCGCCGGTGCTGGCCACCGCCGGCTACAACGCGGGCCCGGGCCGGCCGCGCCAGTGGCGCCAGGTGCTGACGCAGCCGGTCGAAGGCGCGATTTTCGCGGAGACGATTCCGTTCAACGAGACGCGCGACTACGTGAAGAACGTGCTGTCGAACACCGTCTACTACGCGGCGCTCTTCGAGGGCAAACCGCAGTCGTTGAAGAAACGCCTGGGCATGATCTCGCCCTGATCCGCAATCTTCATACTGCCGCGCGACACGCGGCAGTATGCTCGAGGGGCTGTCCACGCTCATGACGGGCCAGCCCCGTCTATGATTCTCCTGGTCAGGGGCGCAAGCGTGGCCGGCCGCACTGCGGCGTCGCGCGTCGCTTGTCAGGCTCGGCCGGACGGCGCGCCCCGCTTCTTGCATGCGCCCGAAGGAAGCCCCGCTGCGGACAGCCGGCACGGCTCGTTCGCAAGCCCGTCATCAGCGTGAACCGCCCGTTGGAGGACTCGACCATGGATCGCCAGACCGTCGCGCTGCTGGGCGGCACCGGCTTCATCGGCAGCCGGCTCGTCAATGCGCTGATCGACGCCGGCAAGCACGTGAGGATCGGCACGCGGCGGCGCGACCATGCTCGCCACCTGCAGATGCTGCCGGTCGAGATCGTCGAGCTCGACGCGCTCGACACGCGCACGCTGGCCCGGTTCGTCGCCGGCGCGCACGCGGCCATCAATCTCGTCGGCGTGCTGCACGACGGCCGCGGCACGCCATACGGGCCCGGCTTCGAGCGCGCGCACGTCGCGCTGCCGGCCGCGCTGGCCGCCGCATGCGTCGAAGTCGGCGTGCGGCGCGTGCTGCACATGAGCGCGCTCGGCGCCGACTCGCACGGCGCGAGCATGTACCAGCGCTCGAAAGGCGACGGCGAGGCCGCGCTGCACGCGGTCGCGGCGACCGATTCGCTCGCGCTGACGATCTTCCGCCCGTCGGTCGTGTTCGGTCCCGGCGACACATTCCTCAACACATTCGCGAACCTGCAGCGTACGCTGCCGGTGCTGCCGCTCGCGATGCCCGACGCGCGCTTCCAGCCGGTGTTCGTCGGTGACGTCGTAACCGCGTTCGTCAACACGCTCGATCTCACGGCCGCGCACGGCAAAACCTACGAGCTCGGCGGTCCGACCGTCTATACGCTCGAGCAGCTGGTGCGCTATTGCGGCACGCTGGTCGGCCGGCAGGCACGCATCCTGCGGCTGCCCGACGCGCTTGCGCAGCTGCAGGCGCGCGTGTTCGAATGCCTGCCCGGCGAGCCGATGATCACGCGCGACAATCTCGCGTCGATGTCGGTGCCCAATGTGCTGTCAGGGCCGCTCGCGCCGGAACTCGGGCTGTCGCCCGCGAGTCTCGAGAGCATCGCGCCCGCGTATCTCGGCGACGGCGCGCAGCGCTCCCGCTTCGACTGGTTTCGCTCGCGCCGCTAGGCGTCGCGGGCAACCGCTTTCCGTCATTCATTTTCGCGCCTTTCGGAACACCGCCATGAAACTCGTCATTGGAGACAAGAATTACTCGTCGTGGTCGATGCGGCCGTGGCTGCTGCTCGCGCATTTCGGGATCCCGTTCGACGAGATCGCGATCGAGCTGCGCCGTGACGACACGGCCGCGCGTATCCGCGAGTATTCGCCGACCGGCAAGGTGCCGTGCCTGATCGACGATCACGGCACCGCGATCTGGGATTCGCTCGCAATCGCCGAGACGCTCGCCGAGCGCTATCCGCAATTCCCGATGTGGCCGGCCGATCCGCTGGAGCGCGTCCACGCGCGCTGCATCTCGGCCGAGATGCACTCGGGCTTCCCCGCGCTGCGCACGCAGATGGGGATGAACGTGCGCGCGTCGATGCCGGGACGCGGCGCGACGCCCGATGCGCTGGCCGACGTCGCGCGTATCGACGCGCTGTGGAGCGCGTGCATCGAGGCATCGGGCGGGCCGTTCCTGTTCGGTGAATTCGGGATCGCGGATGCGATGTATGCGCCGGTCGTGATGCGCTTCAATACGTATGCGCCGGCGCTGTCGCCGGAAGCGGCCGGGTATGCCGCGCGCGTGACCGCGCTGCCGGCGGTGCAGCGCTGGATCGACGCCGCGCGCCGCGAAACCAACGTGATTGCCGAATACGAACCGAACCCATGAACATCTACGCAGTAGGCGGAGCGATCCGCGACGAACTGCTCGGCGTGCCGGTGCAGGACCGCGACTACGTGGTGGTGGGCGCGACGCCCGAGCAGATGGTCGCCCAGGGCTTCCGGCCGGTCGGCAAGGATTTCCCGGTGTTCCTGCATCCGGACACGCAGGAGGAATACGCGCTCGCGCGCACCGAGCGCAAGACGGCGGCCGGCTATCACGGCTTCCAGTTCTACTTCGCGCCGGACGTGACGCTCGACGAGGATCTCGCGCGGCGCGACCTGACGATCAACGCGATGGCGCGCGAAGTGAGCCCGGAGGGCGCGCTGGTCGGGCCGGTGATCGATCCGTTCGACGGACAGGCCGACCTGCGTGCACGCGTGTTCCGGCACGTGGGCGACGCGTTCGTCGAGGATCCGGTGCGGATCCTGCGGCTCGCGCGTTTTGCCGCGCGCTTCGCGGATTTCACGGTCGCGGACGACACGCTCGCGCTGATGCGCCGCATGGTCGACGCCGGCGAAGCGGACGCGCTGGTGGCCGAACGCGTGTGGCAGGAAATCGCGCGCGGGCTGATGGAGGCGAAGCCGTCGCGGATGTTCGCGGTGCTGCGCGAATGCGGCGCGCTCGCGCGCGTCCTGCCCGAGGTCGACGCGCTGTGGGGCGTGCCGCAGCGCGCCGACTACCACCCGGAAGTCGACACGGGCGTGCACGTGATGATGGTCGTCGACTACGCGGCGAAGCAGGGCTACTCGCTGCCGGTGCGCTTCGCGGCGCTCACGCACGATCTCGGCAAGGCGACGACGCCTGCCGACGTGCTGCCGCGCCATGTCGGCCACGAAGGCCGCAGCGTCGAGCTCATCAAGCCGTTGTGCGAGCGGCTGCGCGTGCCGAACGAATGCCGCGATCTGGCGCTGGTGGTCGCGCGCGAGCACGGCAACCTGCATCGCGTGATGGAAATGGGCGCGGCCGCGCTGGTGCGGTTCTTCGAGCGCAGCGACGCGTTGCGCAAGCCGGCGCGCTTCGCGGAGATGCTGCAGGCGTGCGAATCGGATGCCCGCGGCCGGCTCGGGCTCGACACGCAGCCGTATCCGCAGGCCGAGCGGCTGCGCGTGGCGCTGGTGGCGGCGCGCAGCGTCGACGCGGGCGCGATCGCGCGCGGTGTCGGCGACGATGTGACGCAGATCAAGGACGCCGTGCATCGCGCACGGGTCGAGGCCGTCAAGCAGGCGCTGGCGATCGGCGAATAGCGCGGGAGAAACGGGTGGCGCGGGGCGTCGTCCGGCCGCCCGCCGTCATTGCTTCGTGCGGGTGGTGGCGCGGCGGGCCGGGGTGGCGGCGGCCGGGCGTTTGCCCGTGGTCGCGCGCGGCTTGCCGGCAGCGGGCTTGGCCGCCGACTTGGCCGCCACGCGGGCCGGCAGGTCGGCAGGCGCGGCCGCGTTCGCGGCGTGCTCTTGTTCGCGTTTCTGCGCCGGTTCGCGGCGGCTCACGCGCGGCTCGCCCGGCGTCGGGCCGGCATCGCGCGCGGGCGGCCTGATTTCCATTGTCGCGGATCCGAATTCGGCGCAACTGTCGTCGAAGAGCGGCAGCGTGCCGACCGCGATCAGTTCGGCCGGCCCGTCCCCGACATTCGCGACGCGATGGCGCTTGCGCGCGTCGAAGTGCAGCGAGTCGCCGGGCGACAGCGGGTAATCCTTCTTGCCGATCGTGTAGCAGACGCGGCCGGTCAGCACGTACACGAACTCGTCGCCGCCGTGCGCGACCCATTCCGAACGGTAGCCCTCCATCATCCGGACCTTGAGCGCGTGGATCTGGCTGCCGTCGAAGGTGGTCGACAGCCGCTCGTACCATTGCGACGTGGCATCGACCGCGTACGGTTCGCGGCGGCCCGCGCGCGAGTCGGGCTGCGCCTGGCGCGGCTGCTCGATCAGCGTGCCGAGCGGCACGTTCAGCGCCGTCGCGACGTTGACGAGCGACGACAGCGAGATCCCGGTGAGATTGCGCTCGACCTGCGACAGGAATCCGATCGACAGGTTCGCCTCGGTCGCGACTTCCAGCAGCGTCTTCTTCGCTTCCCGGCGCAGCCGCCGGATGCGCTGGCCGATACGCATGAGGTCTGAATCCATGAATCTCTTTCGTGACAACGAGTCGGGAGGCGAGCGGAAGGGCGGTGCAGCCGCCGGGACGTTGCGTTCCGCGAAGCGCACGACGCACGGCCGTCGGGACGGCGATGCCGGCGCATTGTACCGCGCGGTGGCGCCCGCACGGCGCCACCGCGCCTGGCCGGGCCACCCTCGCGCCGTGCCGGTAATTTTAGCCCTACGAAAATTTTGGCTTGACCTCAATTTGAGCGTGCTCTAGATTCTGTCGACGCATCAAACAAAGTTAAGTGGGACAAAAATTTTTCTCGAGACCGGCCGCCGGAAACGGCGCTGCGGCGCCGCGGCCCGGCTGCCCGCGGGGCCTTGCGTCGTCCGCGCCCGGGCGGCGCGCCGCGTCACGCGTGCGCGAGGCCGCGTGACACCGCCGGCTGCCGACCACAATCATTAGCGGGTATCCGATGATCGATCGACTGAAATACAGCTTCTCCGGCCTTCCTCCGTATGACGCGTGCGTCGCCGATACGCAGCGCGGCCTGTCGCGCGTGCTCGACGCGCTGCGGCTCGACGCCGTGGTCGTCACGTCGCAGGACGAATACATCACCGAATATCTGCCGCGCAGCAACAACCCGCGCTACGCGCTGTCGGGCTTCGACGGCTCGGCCGGCTGCGGGATCTTCCTGAGCGCGGCGACCGCGCAGGCGCTCGGCGTGCCGCCGTTCGTGCTGTTCGTCGACGGCCGCTATCACCTGCAGGCCGAACGGCAGTGCGACCCGGCCCACGTGCGGATCGAGAAGCTCGGGATGAACGTGACGATCTGGCAGGCGCTGGGCGACTGGCTCGTCGTGCACGCGAGCCGGCTTGCGCGGGTCGGCTACGACGCGCTGCGGATCAGCGTCGCGCAGCGCGACCGGCTGATCGAGCAGACGCAGCCCGCGTCGCTCGACTGGACGAGTCTCGTCGAGCGCGAGATCGACCGCGCAATCGCGCTGCCGGGCTGGGTGGTCGAGCGGCCGATCTTCGAGCTGCCGGACACGATGACCGGCGCGAGCGTCGCGCAGAACCTCGACGCGCTGAACCGCCGGCTCGCCGAGCACACCGGCGCGGCGCCCGGCAAGACCGCGTTCTTCACGTGTGCGTCGGACGATCTCGCGTACCTGCTGAACAGCCGCGGCTATCACATCCCGAACGTGTCGTCGCACCTGGGCTTCCTGTTCGCGGTCGGCGCGCAGGTCGTGCTGTTCCTGCCGGAAGGCTGCGACCGGTGCCCGGTCGAGCTGACGTCGTATCCGGCGCTGCGCGTGATCCGGCGCGACTTCGCCGAACTCGAGCGCTTCCTCGCGTCATGCGCGGTCGACCACGTGTGCTACGGCTTCGAATCGGTCAACTGCGCGCTGGTCGAATCGGTGCGTCGCGTGTGGCCGCAGGCGCGCCACGCCGATTTCAACCCGGTCGAGGCGATGCGGGCGAGCAAGACGCCGGCGGTGCTCGACCGCTTCCGCGACGCGTTCGCGCGCAGTTCGGCGGCGATCGCCGAAACGATGCGCTGGGCGAAGGCCGGCGAGCCGGGGCGGCGCCATACGGAATACGATCTGGCCCGCACGATCAACGACGCGTACGGCGCCCGCTCGGCGGTCGCGCTGACGTTCCCGTCGATCGCGGCGAACGGCGCGAACAGCGCGTTCGCGCATTACACGACGGCGAGCGCCGAGGTCGAGTTGACGGAAGGCGAACTCGTGCTGCTCGACAGCGGCGCGTATTACGACGCCGGTTTCGCGACGGACTGCACGCGGGTGGTGCTGCGCCGCACGCGGCCGGAAACGGTCGCGCAGCCGTGGCAGCGCGAGATCTATACGGTCGCGCTGAAGGCCTGCATCAAGGGGCTCGTCACGCATTTCCCGAAGACGGCCACGGGCGGCGACGTCGATGCGGCGGTACGGCAGGTGTGCCGCGACCACGGCTACGATTTCGGCCACGGCACCGGGCATGGCGTCGGGATCCACGTCCACGAGGGCGGCGTGCGATTCGCGCCGGGCGCGAAGTACGGGCTGGTGCCGAATGCGGTGATTTCGGTCGAGCCGGGCATCTACGTGCCGGGCAAGGGCGGCGTGCGGATCGAGAACATCGTGATCGTGCGCGCGGACGACGACGCATCGGACACCGTCTCGTTCGAGAACATCGTCACCGTCGGCTACGACTGGGATCTGATCGACGTCGAGCTGCTGGACGAGGACGAGCGCACGTACCTGCGCGACTACGAACGGCTTTGCGTGGAACGCGGCACGCAGGTCACTGCGTGTCCGTTGCTGTAAGGCGGGGAGGGCGCGCTGCCGGCGCGTCGGAGCGCCGGCATGATCGGTACGTCGGAGCGTCGACCTGATCAGTACATCAGAGTGTCGGCGTGATCGGTACGTCGCTGCTTCAGCGCATCAACGCCGACACGCGCCCGTCGGGCCCGTAGACGCCGGCCGGCGCGGGGGCCGAGCGCAGCACCGCGAGCGCGCGCTCGTTGTAGTCCATCCGGATCCGGATCAGCATCCCGTTGGTCGCATTGGCCTGGCGCGCACGTTCGGCGGCCTGCAGCAGCAGTTGCCAGCGGCCGGCGAGGCGTGCATCGCGCTCGGCGGCCTGGTCCATGCCTTTCTTGCCGGCCGGAAAGCCGAGCGCGGACAGCTGCGTGTCGCGCGTGCGCTCGAGCTGCGCGAGCCGGTCGATCAGCACGCTCTTCTTCTCGACGATGCCGGGCAGCATGTCGAGCGGCTCCGGCGTCGTGAGCGCCTTTTCCTCGTAGGCGAGCAGGGACGCGAACGCTTCGACCGTCGCGTGTTCGTCGTTGACCGTGGCCAGCAGCTCTTCTCTCATCGCGTCATGCTCGTCGCGCCGGCACGCGGTGGCGCATGCCGGCAAACCAGGGGACCGGTCAGGGCGTGACGGGCCCCTGGCCGGCTCAGTTGCCCTGCGAGCGCTGCTGTTGCAGCAGGTCGCGGGCGGTATTCAATACGCCGTCGGCGATCTTGTTCACGTCGATCGTCAGCGTGCCGTCGTTCAGCGCATCCTTGATCGACTGGACGAGGGCCGTGTCGATGTCGGCGCTGCCCGAGGCCGACTGCGAACGCAGCTGGCCCGACAGACCCGACAGGTTCACGGTCGTGTCGCCGCCGGTCGATCCTGCGTCGGCCGCCTGCGCGGACGACGAAGCCGCGCCGGATTGCGCGCGGGTCGCGCCGTTGCCGGTCGACGCGAGGGGGCTCGGTTTCGGAGTGGAATCGATCTTCACGATGGGTTTCCTGTACGGTATGACCCAGATAACGGCCGGGTCGGCCCGAACTTTAGCATCGTGAGCCCGACAGGCTCCGAATAAACAATTCTTTGCAATCTTGCGGCGGGATCCGCCCCTACAGCGGAATTTCCACGGTCCCGGCGTCCTTGACGATCGCCGTCACGATTTGCCCCGCGGCCATCCTGACCCGTATCGACTGGCCCGGCGCCGCGTTCGCTAGCGCGCTGCCCTCGGCCGAGATCGTGAAGCCGGGCCCGGCCGCGACGACCCGCACCGTCTGGCCGGCCGACACCGACGCGGCGCTCTTCAGCATGTCCTGGCGCAGCGGCAGCCCGGCCGAGATCCGGGCCAGCGCGGTCGCGCCGACCGCCTGCGCGGGATCGGTGATCACCGCGAGCGGCAGCACCGTCAGGTCGCCGTCGCGCGCGACGAGGTCGGCTGCGGTGAGCGGCTCGCCGGGCGCGATCTGCCGCGCGGCGACGTAATAGGTGGCCTGCACGGCGACCTTCGCCTGCAGGTAGACGGTCCACGGCCGTTCGCCCGCGCAGCGCACGCCGACCGTCGTGCGGCCCCACAGGCGCGCGCCGGTCGGCAGGAACGGCTCGAGCGTCGTGCACGCGGCGAGCCCGCGCGGAAACGCCGTCGCGACGGTCGCGGTGGTCTTGCCCGGCAGGCCGGCGATCTGCTGCTGGAGGAACGCGAGGGCCGTGCGCCGGATCGCGTCGGGGTCCTGCTGGCCGGGCGGCGTCGCCGGCTGGGGCGCGGCGGAAGCCTGGGCCGCGGTGGTTGACGCCGTCGGCGCGCGCGGGGCCGGTGCGGCCGGGAGGGGGCGCGCTGCCGCGACGCGCGGGGCAATCGCCGCTCGCGCCGGATTCGATGCGGGATTCGACGCGGATTCGGCCGTACCGGCGACGACGGTCGCGACGGCGCCCGGATCGGCGGCGCGCGGCGCGCCGTAACCGGTGTTCATGCGTGCGGCGGTGTTCATGCGTGCGGCCGCGTAGACGGGCCGCGGTGCGGGCGCCGGCACGGCAGCCGGCGGAGGAACGCTCGTCACGACCATCGAGCCGGCCGGCTGCGCCGCGTAGGCAGCCGCGGCAGTGCCGCCCGCACCGGTCGCCATCGCCATGCCCGCTCCCGGCGCTATGCCCGCGCCAGACGCCGTTCCCGCTCCCGGCACCGTTCCCGACGCCGCACCCATCGCCGCGCCCGACGCCATCCCCGCATTCCCCCCAAACTGCCCGCCGCTCGCCGCATTCGCATGCGCGAGCGCCGTCTCGGCCGTCTCGCCGCGTCCGGGGATCACGATCATCCCGTCGTCCGCATGCGCCGCCGGCACCGCGAGCCACAGCGCCGCGGCGAGCGCGAACGCACGCGGCACGCGCGTCCGGCGTCCGTCGTTCCCGCGAAGTGCGCTGCCTGTCATCGCCGTGTCCTCGAAACCGTTGATCCGATTCGCATTCTAGGCAGCGGGGCCGTCGCGCAAACGATGAATAGAGGGGGCCTTTGCCGCGTTATTCGCCCGATTGCCGGTTGCGCGCGACGCCTACCATCGCTGTCATGGAAAAAAGCCCCTTGGGTCGCCATCCGGCGCAACGGGCGTGCAGCGCTTCATACGGAGAGACGCACACATGCTGGACAAACTCGATGCCGAATTCGCGTTCGGGCGCCAGGCGCTCGACGTGCGCGCCTATCGGCAGGAACTGCTGTCGTCGAACATCGCGAACGCCGACACGCCGGGCTACCAGGCCCGCGACGTCGATTTCGCGTCGACCCTCGCGCGCTCGCTGAAGCAGACCCACGGCGGCCTCGCGCCGAGCAACGCCGCGCAGCTGCCGATGGCGCAGCCGGCCGGCGTGGCGAGCGGGATGACGATGGTGTCGACGGCGCCGGGCCACATGGCCGGCGCCGCGAAGCTGATTCCGACGGGCGGCCCGGCCGACGACTACGGTCGCTCGCAGTACCGGATGCCGCTGCAGCCGTCGCTCGACGGCAACACGGTCGATCTCGACGTCGAGCGCGTGCAGTTCGCGAACAACGCGCTGCACTACGAAACCGGGATGACCGTGATGACCCAGCAGATCAAGGCGATGATCGCCGCGATCTCGACGAACTCGTAAGCGCGCGCCGCTTCCGTACCCGAACAAGGAGCCCTCATGCCCTCGTTGATGAACATCTTCGGCGTCGCCGGTTCGGCGCTGTCCGCGCAATCGCAGCGCCTGAACGTCACCGCGTCGAACCTCGCGAACGCCGACAGCGCGACCGGCCCCGACGGCAAGCCGTACAAGGCCAAGCAGGTCGTGTTCGCGACCGACCCGATGGGCGGCGCGCGCACCGCGTCCGGCCAGGGCGTGGGCGGCGTGCGCGTGACGAAGGTGATGGACGATCCGTCGCCGATGAAGTCGACCTACGACCCGGCGAACCCGTCCGCCGACGCGAACGGCTACGTGCAGATGCCGAACGTCGATCCGGTGCAGGAGATGGTGAACATGATCTCGGCGTCGCGCTCGTACCAGGCCAACGTCGAGACGCTGAACACCGCGAAGACGCTGATGCTCAAGACGCTGACGATCGGCTCGTAAGCCGCGCAGCGATACCGACACATCGAGACCCCAGACCCGACAGTTCCGACACAAGGCCATTCAGGATGACATCCACCAGCACGACGATCGGCGGCAACGGCACCAACGTGTCGAACCTGCCGACCGACACGATGAACACCAGCAACGTGTCGACGACCGGCACGTCGGCGAGCGACCTGCAGGCGACGTTCCTGAAGCTGCTCGTCACGCAGTTGCAGAACCAGGATCCGACGAGCCCCGTCGACAGTTCGCAGATGACCTCGCAGCTCGCGCAGATCAACACGGTGAGCGGCATCGCGCAGCTGAACACGTCGCTCACGTCGCTGTCGAGCCAGCTCGCGGCCGGCCAGCAGACGCAGGCCGCGCTCCTGATCGGCACGAACGTGCTCGCGCCGGGCAACGGCGTCGCGGTGAAGGGTGGCGCGGCGTCGCCGTTCGGCGTGTCGCTCGCGAACGACGTGTCGAACTTGACGATCACCGTGAAGAACAGCTCGGGAGCCGTCGTCAACACGATCAACGCGGGCAAGCAGTCGGCCGGCACGGTGCCGTTCAACTGGACGCCGACCGATGCAGCGGGCAACGCGCTGCCGGACGGCAAGTACACCGTGAGCGCGCAGTACACGGGCAGCGACGGCAAGACGTATGCGCCGACCGTGCTCGCGGCCGCGCAGGTACAGAGCGTGATCAAGCAGGCGGACGGCACGGCGGGGCTCGTGCTGTCGAACGGCACGACCGTGGGGCTCACCCAGGTCGCGTCGATCTTCCCGAACACCGCATCGTCGTCGACCTCCGACGCCACCACCACCAACTGATCCAGCTTTCTCGAAAACGGAGACCGAAATGGGTTATCAACAGGGTCTGAGCGGCCTCGCCGGCGCATCGAACGCGCTCGACGTGATCGGCAACAACATCGCGAACGCGAACACGGTCGGCTTCAAGTCGAGCACCGCGCAGTTCTCCGACATGTACGCGAACTCGATCGCGACGTCGGTCAACACGCAGATCGGCATCGGCACGGCGCTCTCGTCGGTGCAGCAGCAGTTCGGCCAGGGCACGATCAACACGACGAACTCGTCGCTCGACGTCGCGATCAACGGCAACGGCTTCTTCCAGATGTCGAACAACGGCGTGACGACGTATTCGCGCGACGGCACGTTCCAGCGCGACAAGAACGGCTACATCGTCAACGCGCAGGGCCTGAACCTGATGGGCTACCTGGCCGACAAGAACGGCGTGGTGAACACCGCGCAGACCGTGCCGCTGCAGGCGCCGACGACCAACATCTCGCCGACCGCCACGACCAAGATCACCGGCCAGTTCAACCTGAACTCGCAGGACAAGGTGCCGACCAAGACGCCGTTCGACGCGACCGACACCTCGACGTACAACTATTCGACGTCGGTGCAGGTGTACGACTCGCTCGGCGGCTCGCAGGCGGTCAACATGTACTTCGTGAAGTCGGCGGCGGGCACGTGGGAAGCGTATGCGGGCGTGCAGGGCGGCGCCACGACCGACCTCGGCACGGTCACGTTCGATTCGTCGGGCGCGATCAAGAGCACGACGACGGGCACGCCGGCCGTGCCGACCGCGTCGGTCGGCCAGTTCCAGTTCACCGTGCCGACCACCGACGGCTCGACCACGCCGCAGCCGCTCACGCTCGACCTGACCGGCACGACGCAATTCGGCGGCAAGGACGGCGTGAACAACCTCGCGCAGAACGGCTACGCGAGCGGCACGCTGACGACCTTCTCGATCGGCGCGGACGGCAAGCTGACCGGCAACTACTCGAACGGCCAGACGGCGGTGCTCGGGCAGATCGCCATCGCGAACTTCAACAACCCGAACGGCCTCGTCAACCTCGGCGGCAACCAGTACGCGGAAACGGCCGCGTCGGGCGTGCCGCAGATATCGGCGCCGGGCAGCACGAACCACGGCACGCTGCAGGGCAGCGCGCTCGAGAACTCGAACGTCGACCTGACGTCGCAGCTCGTCAACCTGATCACCGCGCAGCGCAACTACCAGGCGAACGCGCAGACGATCAAGACGCAGCAGACCGTCGACCAGACGCTCATCAACCTGTAACGCGCGGATAACCGGCAGCCATGGACCGACTGATCTACACGGCGATGACGGGCGCGTCGCAGTCGCTCGACCAGCAGGCGATCGTCGCGAACAACCTCGCGAACGCGTCGACGACGGGTTTTCGCGCGCAGCTCGCGACCTACCGCGCGGTGCCGATGAATTTCGGCGACGGCAGCACGAGCGACCCGACGACGACGCGCACCTACGTGCTCGCGTCGACGCCCGGCGCGGACTACGCGCCGGGTCCGATCACGCGCACCGGCAACCCGCTCGACGTCGCCGTGCAGGGCGCCGGCTGGCTGGCGGTGCAGACGGCCGACGGCAGCGAGGCGTACACGCGCGCCGGCAACCTGCACGTCGATGAAAACGGCCAGCTCGTCAACGCGAGCAACCTGCCGGTGATCGGCAACGGCGGCCCGATCTCGGTGCCGCCGAACGCGGAAGTGACGATCGGCAAGGACGGCACGGTGTCCGCGCTGATGCCGGGCGACCCGCCGACGGCGGTCGCGATCGTCGACCAGATGAAGCTCGTGAACCCCGATCCGGCCACGCTCGCGCGCGGCAACGACGGGCTGTTCCGCACCGCCGACGGCAATCCGGCCGACAGCGACCCGAGCGTGGTCGTCACGCCGAATTCGCTCGAAGGCAGCAACGTGAATCCGGTGACCGCGATGGTCGCGATGATCGACAACGCACGGGCGTTCCAGCTGCAGTCGAAGCTGATCCAGACGGCCGACCAGAACGAGCAGTCGGCGAACCAGCTGCTCAACTTCAGCTGAGCGGCACGGCCCTCGCTACCAGGAGAAGATTCAACATGAACCGTTCGCTCTACATTGCCGCCACCGGCATGAATGCGCAGCAGGCGCAGATGGACGTGATCTCGAACAACCTCGCGAACACCAGCACGAACGGCTTCAAGGCGTCGCGCGCGGTGTTCGAGGATCTGCTGTACCAGACCATCCGCCAGCCGGGCGCGAACTCGACGCAGCAGACCGAACTGCCGTCGGGCCTGCAGCTCGGCACCGGCGTGCAGCAGGTCGCGACCGAGCGCCTGTACACGCAGGGCGGCCTCACGCAGACCGGCAACTCGAAGGACGTCGCGATCAACGGCGCGGGCTTCTTCCAGGTGCTGATGCCGGACGGCACGAATGCGTACACGCGCGACGGCTCGTTCCAGACCAACGCGCAGGGCCAGCTCGTCACGTCGAGCGGCTACCAGATCCTGCCGGCGATCACCGTGCCGCAGAACGCGCAGTCGCTGACGATCGGCAAGGACGGCGTCGTGTCGGTCACGCAGCCGGGCTCGAGCAACGCGGTGCAGATCGGCTCGCTGCAGATCGCGACCTTCATCAACCCGGCCGGCCTCGAGGCGAAGGGCGAGAACCTGTTCGCCGAAACCACGTCGTCGGGCGCGCCGAACGTGGCGCAACCGGGCCTGAACGGCGCCGGCGTGCTCAACCAGGGCTACGTCGAGGCGTCGAACGTGAACGTCGTGCAGGAGCTCGTCAACATGATTCAGACGCAGCGTGCGTACGAGATCAACAGCAAGGCCGTGACGACGTCCGACCAGATGCTGCAGACCGTCACGCAGATGAAGAGCTAACCGGAAAGTCCAGTCGTCGCCATGAAGCAGGTTCGCCTCCTCCCGTCAGCCCCCGTGCGCGCCGTGTGCGCGCTCGCGGTGGCCGCGCTCGCCGGCTGCGCGCAGATTCCGCGCGATCCGATCATCCAGCAGCCGATGACGGCACAGCCGCCGATGCCGATGTCGATGCAGGCGCCCGGCTCGATCTACAACCCGGGCTACGCGGGCCGGCCGCTGTTCGAAGACCAGCGGCCGCGCAACATCGGCGACATCCTGACGATCATGATCGCGGAGAACATCAACGCGACCAAGTCGTCGGGGGCGAACACCAACCGGCAGGGCAACACCGACTTCAGCGTGCCGACGGCCGGCTTCCTCGGCGGGCTGTTCGCGAAGGCGAACATGTCGGCGGCCGGCGCCAACAAGTTCGCGGCGACGGGCGGCGCGAGTGCTGCGAACACGTTCAACGGCACGATCACCGTGACCGTCACCAACGTGCTGCCGAACGGCAACCTCGTCGTCAGCGGCGAGAAGCAGATGCTGATCAATCAGGGCAACGAGTTCGTGCGCTTCTCGGGGGTCGTCAACCCGAACACGATCTCGGGCGCGAACTCGGTCTACTCGACGCAGGTCGCCGACGCGAAGATCGAATACTCGTCGAAGGGCTATATCAACGAAGCCGAGACGATGGGCTGGCTGCAGCGCTTCTTCCTCAACATCGCACCGTGGTGATGACGATGCCGCAGCCTCTTTTCCATCGACTGTCGTCCCGCGCGCAGACCGTCGCGCGGATCGCCGCCGCGCTCGTGCTGGCCGCATGCGCGTTCGGCGCGCCGGGCGCGCACGCGGAACGCCTGAAGGATCTCGCGCAGATCCAGGGCGTGCGCGACAACCCGCTGATCGGCTATGGCCTCGTCGTCGGCCTCGACGGCACGGGCGACCAGACGATGCAGACGCCGTTCACGACGCAGACGCTCGCGAACATGCTCGCGAACCTCGGCATCTCGATCAACAACGGGTCGGCCAACGGTGGCCCGTCGTCGCTGAGCAACATGCAGCTGAAGAACGTCGCGGCCGTGATGGTGACCGCCACGCTGCCGCCGTTCGCGCGGCCGGGCGAGGCGCTCGACGTGACCGTGTCGTCGCTCGGCAACGCGAAGAGCCTGCGCGGCGGCACGCTGCTGCTCACGCCGCTCAAAGGCGCGGACGGGCAGGTGTACGCGCTCGCGCAGGGCAACATGGCGGTCGGCGGCGCGGGCGCGAGTGCGAACGGCAGCCGCGTCCAGGTGAACCAGCTCGCGGCCGGCCGGATCGTCGGCGGTGCGATCGTCGAGCGCGCGGTGCCGAACGCGATCGCGCAGATGAACGGCGTGCTGCAGCTGCAACTGAACGACATGGACTACGGCACCGCGCAGCGGATCGTGTCCGCGGTCAATTCGAGCTTCGGCCCGGGCACCGCGACGGCGCTCGACGGCCGCACGATCCAGCTCGCCGCGCCGGCCGATTCCGCGCAGCAGGTCGCGTTCATGGCGCGCCTGCAGAACCTCGACGTGAGCCCGGACAAGGCCGCCGCGAAGGTCATCCTGAACGCGCGCACCGGCTCGATCGTGATGAACCAGATGGTGACGCTGCAAAGCTGCGCGGTCGCGCACGGCAACCTGTCGGTGGTCGTCAACACGCAGCCGGTGGTGTCGCAGCCCGGGCCGTTCTCGAACGGGCAGACGGTGGTCGCGCAGCAGTCGCAGATCCAGTTGAAGCAGGACAACGGGGCACTCAAGATGGTGACGGCCGGCGCGAACCTCGCCGACGTCGTGAAGGCGCTGAACACGCTCGGCGCGACGCCGGCGGACCTGATGTCGATCCTGCAGGCGATGAAGGCGGCGGGCGCGCTGCGCGCCGACCTGGAGGTGATCTAAATGGCAGCCAACCTTCCCGACGCGAACGATCTCACCCAGCGCTTTGCACTCGACGTGCAGGGCTTCGATGCGCTGCGCGCGCAGGCGAGGCAGTCGCCGCAGGCCGGCGCGAAGGCGGTCGCGGGCCAGTTCGACGCGATGTTCACGCAGATGATGCTCAAGAGCATGCGCGACGCGACGCCCGACGGCGGGCTGCTCGATTCGCACACGTCGAAGATGTACACGTCGATGCTCGACCAGCAGCTCGCGCAGCAGATGTCGAAGCGCGGGATCGGCGTCGCCGACGCGCTGATGAAGCAGCTGATGCGCAACGCGGGGCAGGGCAGCGGCACGGCGGCCGACGCCGGCGCCGCTGGGCTCGGCGCGGCTGGCTTGGGCGCGGCCGGCGCCGGCACGTCGGGCAACGAAGGCAGCCTCGCCGCGATGAATGCGATGGCGCGGGCGTATGCGAACGCGGCGAACAACGGCGGCCTCGCCGGCGCGCGCGGCTACTCGGCCGGCAGCGCGCTCACGCCGCCGCTGAAGGGCGCGAGCGGCGTGCAGGACGCCGACGCGTTCGTCGACCGGCTCGCCGCGCCGGCGCAGGCGGCGAGCGCGAGCACCGGCATTCCGGCGCGCTTCATCGTCGGCCAGGCCGCGCTCGAATCGGGCTGGGGCAAGCGCGAGATCCGCGCGAGCGACGGCTCGACGAGCTACAACGTATTCGGCATCAAGGCGAACAAGGGCTGGACGGGCCGCACGGTGTCGGCGCTGACGACGGAGTACGTGAACGGCACGCCGCGGCGCGTCGTCGCGAAGTTCCGCGCGTACGATTCGTACGAGCATGCGATGACCGACTATGCGAACCTTCTGAAGAACAACCCGCGCTACGCGGGCGTGCTGAGCGCGAGCCGCAGCGTCGAGGGTTTCGCGCACGGGATGCAGAAGGCCGGCTACGCGACCGACCCGAATTACGCGAAGAAGCTGATCTCCATCATGCAGCAGATCGGCTGACGGGGCAGCCCCCGTTCCGCCGCCTCTCGGACCGCGCCCGGCACCCCGCCGCGCGCGGTTTTCAACGTTTGCGCGAAAAATATCGGCAATTCGATCTAAACTTTCGGGGAGCACTGCCGCTAAGTGTGTGAGACCTGCTACCGGGCCCTGTTCTGGCCCGGTTTTACTGCGCACCGTTCGTCCGGGCGCCCTGACAAGAAAACCGGCTAGCCATGAATATCGAAACGTCGACCGATCCGAGCCTGGATGCGGGCCATTCCGGGCCTGACTACGCCCGCCGCAATCCGCTGGAGATCGGCGTGCAGCTGCGCAATCTCGTGAATCGCGGCGACTTCCTGACCGTCCAGTACCCGGGCGGCCAGCTCGTCACGCGCCTGCTCGAGGTCGACGTCGGCGCGCGCACGTTCACGTTCGACTGGGGCGCGCTGTCCGAGCAGAACGCCAGCATCCTCGCCGCGTCGCACTGCACGTTCTCGGCCGCGCCGGAGGGCGTGCGCGTCGAATTCACCACGAACACGCCGCGCGAGACGCGCTACGAGGGGCTGCCCGCGTTCGTCGCCGATTTCCCCGACGTGCTGATGTGCATCCAGCGCCGCGAGTACTTCCGCGTCGATGCGCCGATCGTCGATCCGTTCCTCTGCCGCGGCACGCTGCCGGACGGCGAGAGCTTCGTGTTCGAGGTGCATAACCTGTCGCTCGGCGGCGTCGGGTTGCGCACGGCCGACGAGCGCGTCGAGGCGCTCGAGGTCGGCACGCTGCTGCCGGACGTCGAGCTCGAGCTGACCGGCCACGGCAAGCTGTCGCTGGAACTGCGCCTCGTGTCGCAGCGTTCGACGCAGATGCCGAACGGTTCGCGGCGCTATCAGCTCGGCTTTCGCTTCATGTCGCTGCCGGGCAGCGCGGAGAACACGCTGCAGCGCCTGATCACGCAGCTCGAGATGAAGCGCCGCTCGCTCGCGCGGGCCTGACGCACCGCCTCGCGGCCCCGCTCGGGGCCGCCTTCGCAGCGGCGCCGGCAGCGCGCGCCGCAGCCCCCGACCGGCGACGCGCCAGTGCGCGCCGCGCGTGCATTTTTTCCTCAATTTTTTCGATCCGCGGCCGTTATACCGGGAGTCACGCAACCCGGCGGCCGCAGCGCGGCCGGCTCATCAGGATCGCGCATGTCCAACACACTCATGAACCTCGGCGTCAGCGGCCTCAATGCCGCGCTCTGGGGCCTCACGACGACCGGTCAGAACATCAGCAATGCCGCGACGCCCGGCTATTCGGTCGAGCGCCCCGTCTATGCCGAGGCGAGCGGCCAGTACACGTCGAGCGGCTACATGCCGCAGGGCGTGAACACCGTCACCGTGCAGCGGCAGTACAGCCAGTACCTGAGCGACCAGCTGAACAGCGCGCAGTCGCAGGGCGGCGCGCTGTCGACGTGGTATTCGCTCGTCGCGCAGCTGAACAACTACGTCGGCAGCCCGACGGCCGGCATCTCGACCGCGATCACCGGCTATTTCACCGGGCTGCAGAACGTCGCGAACAATGCGTCCGATCCGTCGGTGCGGCAGACCGCGATCAGCAACGCGCAGGTGCTCGCCGACCAACTGAAGGCGGCCGGCCAGCAGTACGACGCGCTGCGCCAGAGCGTGAACACGCAGCTCACCAGCACCGTGTCGCAGATCAACACGTACACGTCGCAGATCGCGCAACTGAACCAGCAGATCGCGGCGGCGAGCAGCCAGGGGCAGCCGCCCAACCAGCTGATGGACCAGCGCGACCTCGCGGTGTCGAATCTGTCGAGTCTCGCCGGCGTGCAGGTCGTGCGCAACGACAGCGGCTACAGCGTGTTCCTCGCGGGCGGCCAGCCGCTCGTCGTCGCCGACAAGAGCTACCAGCTCGCGACGGTCACGTCGCCGTCCGATCCGAGCGAGCTGACCGTCGTGTCGCAGGGCATCGCCGGCGCGAACCCGCCGGGCCCGAACCAGGCGCTGCCGGATACGTCGCTGTCGGGCGGCACGCTCGGCGGCCTGCTCGCGTTCCGCAGCCAGACGCTCGACCCCGCGCAGGCGCAGCTCGGCGCGCTCGCGACCAGCTTCGCCGCGCAGGTCAACGGGCAGAACGCGCTCGGCATCGACCTGTCGGGCAAGCCGGGCGGCAACCTGTTCACGGTGGCGAACCCGGCCGTCTATTCGAACCAGGGCAATACCGGCACCGCGTCGCTTTCCGTCTCGTTCGCCAACGCAGCGCAGCCGACGACGAGCGACTACACGCTGTCGTTCGACGGCACCAACTACACGCTGACCGACCGCGCGAGCGGGTCGGTGGTCGGCCAGTCGACGTCGATGCCGGCGTCGATCGGCGGGCTGGCCTTCTCGTTCGCGTCCGGCTCGATGAATGCCGGCGACCAGTTCACCGTGCTGCCGACGCGCGGCGCGCTGAACGGCTTCGGCCTCGCGACGACGAGCGGTTCGGCGATCGCGGCCGCGTCGCCGGTGGTCGCGGCGGCGTCGAGCACCAACCTCGGCACGGGCAAGATCGCGCAGGGCGCGGTGAGCGCCGGCTACCAGGTCCCGACCACGCCGACCAAGCTCACCTACGACGCGGCGTCGAAGTCGCTGTCGGGCTTCCAGGCCGGCACCACGGTGACGATCGCGGGCACGCCGCCCACCTCGGTGACGATCACGAGCCCGACCGACAGCGTGCCGTACGACGCGACGGCCGGCGCGAAGCTGACGATCTCGAGCACCACGCAGCCGGCGCCGGCGGGCGTGATGAACGGCGTGACCGTCACGCTGTCCGGCGCGCCGTCGGATGGCGACTCCTTCACGATCGGACCTTACGCGGGCGGCACGAGCGACGGCTCCAACGCGCTCGCGCTGTCGCAGCTCGTCACCGCGAAGTCGCTCGGCGGCGGCACGACGACGCTGACCGGCGCATATGCGAAGTACGTGAACGCGATCGGCAACACGGCGAGCCAGCTGAAGTCGTCGAGCGCCGCGCAGACCTCGCTGGTTGGCCAGATCACGACCGCGCAGCAGTCGGTGTCGGGCGTGAACCAGAACGAGGAAGCGGCGAACCTGATGCAGTACCAGCAGCTTTACCAGGCGAACGCGAAGGTGATCCAGACGGCGGCGACGCTGTTCCAGACCGTGCTCGGCCTGTTCAACTGACCGGATTCGAGGAATAGAAGCGATGCGAATTTCCAGCGCCCAGTTCTTTCAGCTGAACGTTTCCCAGATGAACGATCAGCAGGCGCAGCTCGCGCAGCTGTACCAGCAGATCGCGAGCGGCGTGAGCCTGCAGACGCCGGCCGACAACCCGGTCGGCGCGGCGCAGGCCGTGCAGCTGTCGATGACGTCGGCGACGCTGTCGCAGTACGCGACCAACCAGACCGCGGCGCTCGCGTCGCTGCAGGCCGAGGACCAGGCGCTGCAAAGCGTGAGCGGCGTGCTGACCGGCGTGCAGACGCTCGTCGTGCGTGCCGGCGACGGCTCGCTCGCCGACAGCGACCGCTCGGCGCTCGCGACGCAGCTGCAAGGCTATCGCGACCAGCTGATGACGCTCGCGAACTCGAACGACGGGGCCGGCAACTACCTGTTCGCCGGCCTGAACAATTCGTCGGCGCCGTTTACCAGCAGCCCGAACGGCAGCGTCAGCTACGTCGGCGACTCGGGCACGCGCCAGGTGCAGATCGGCGATTCGAGCAGCGTGGCGCAGGGCGACACCGGTTCGGCGGTGTTCATGTCGGTGCCGTCGCTCGGCAGCGCACCGGTGCCGTCGGCCGGCGCCGCCAACACGGGCACCGGCACGATCACCGCGGTGACGGTCACGACCCCGTCGGCCGCGACCAACGGCCATCAGTTCTCGATCGCGTTCGGCGGCACGCCCGCCGCGCCGACCTACACGGTGACCGACAACTCGGCCAAGCCGCCGACCACCACGCCCGCGCAGGCGTACACGGCGGGCGCGTCGATCGCGCTCGGCGGCGGGATGACGGTGGCGGTGTCGGGCACGCCGGCCGCCGGCGACACGTTCGCCGTGACGCCCGGCCCGCAGGCGAGCGGCGGCGCGGACATATTCTCGACGCTCGACTCGATGATCTCGGCGCTGAAGACGCCCGTGACCGGCAACCCCGTTGCCGCCGCGGCGTTGTCGAACGCGCTGATGACGGGCTCGATCAAGGTCGGCAACACGATGCGCAACGTGACGACGATCCAGGCGTCGGTTGGCGGCCGCGAGCAGGAGGTCAAGGCGATGCAGGCCGTCAACCAGACCGCGTCGCTGCAGACCACCAGCAACCTGACCGACTTGACCAGCACCAACATGACGACGACGATCAGCCAGTATCTGCAGGTGCAGAATGCGCTGACCGGCGCGCAGAAGGCCTACGTGCAGCTGCAGAACCTGTCGCTGTTCCAGTACATCAATCCGTGATGTCCGCGGCGCCCGCTGCGATGTGAGCGCCCGCTTACGTTGTGCGGCGGGCTGGGCGGTCGCTGCTGGCCACGGCTTACGGCTCACGGCTCACGGCTCACGGCTCACGGCTCACGGCTCACGGCTCACGGCCCACGGCTCACGACCCACGACCCACGACCCACGACCCACGGCCCACGGCCCACGGCCCACGGCTGCGGCCGGCCGGCGCGTGCGATCGCGCCAGGCCCGTTGGCCGCTTCTCCCGGCGCGGCCGTCGCTCCGGCGGTTCGCGCTTGCCAGCCCCATCTCCGCTCCGTAAACTCGCGCCAGATTCCAGACCGGCGCACCGTCCGCAGCCGGCGTTCGACAGGAGCCCTTTTTCCCCATGTCCGATTCCTACTTCCCGCGCTGGCGGGTGCAATCGCCCGGCGCGGCGCGCGTGGTCGGCCCCGACGAACGCCTCGCGTGGCCGCAGATGGTCGCGATGGGCGTGCAGCACGTCGTCGCGATGTTCGGCTCGACCGTGCTCGCGCCGCTGCTGATGGGATTCGACCCGAACCTGTGCATCTTCATGTCGGGCATCGGTACGCTGCTGTTCTTCGTGCTGGTCGGCGGCCGCGTGCCGAGCTACCTCGGCTCGAGCTTCGCGTTCATCGGCCTCGTGATCGCGGTGACGGGCTACGGCGGCAGCGGCCCCAACCCGAACATCGCGGTCGCGCTCGGCGGGATCGTCGCGTGCGGCGTCGTGTACGTCGCGCTCGGCGCGCTGGTGCAGGCGATCGGCACGCGCTGGATCGAGACGCTGATGCCGCCCGTCGTCACCGGCGCGGTGGTCGCGGTGATCGGGCTGAACCTCGCGCCGATCGCGGTCAAGGGCGTGTCGGCTTCGACGTTCGACTCGGTGATGGCGCTCGTCACGGTGCTGTGCGTGGGCGGCGTCGCGGTGTTCGCGCGCGGGATGATGCAGCGCCTGCTGATCCTCGTCGGGCTCGCGATCGCGTACGCGCTGTACGCGATCGCGACCAACGCGATGGGCCTCGGCAAGCCGATCGATTTCTCGATCGTCGCGCATGCCGCGTGGTTCGGCGTGCCGGCTTTCCGGGCGCCCGTGTTCGATCCGCACGCGATGCTGATGCTCGCGCCGGTCGCGGTGATCCTCGTCGCCGAGAACCTCGGGCACATCAAGGCCGTCAGCGCGATGACGGGGCACAACCTCGACCGCTACGTCGGCCGCGCGTTCATCGGCGACGGGCTCGCGACGATCGTGTCGGGCAGCGTCGGCGGCACGGGCGTGACCACCTACGCGGAGAACATCGGCGTGATGGCCGTCACGCGAATCTATTCGACGCTGGTGTTCGCGGTCGCCGCGCTGATCGCGATCGGACTGGGCTTCTCGCCGAAGTTCGGCGCGGTGATCCAGACGATTCCGGGCCCGGTGCTCGGCGGCGTGTCGATCGTCGTGTTCGGGCTGATCGCGGTGACGGGCGCGCGGATCTGGGTCGTCAACAAGGTCGACTTCTCCGACAACCGCAACCTGATCGTCGCGGCCGTCACGCTGGTGCTCGGCGCCGGCGACTTCTCGCTGAAGATCGGCGGCTTCGGGCTCGGCGGGATCGGCACCGCGACGTTCGGCGCGATCATCCTGTACGCGATCTTGCGCAAGGAAAAGGAACCGGGGCCGGTGGTTTGATCTGATTTGGGTGCGGGCGGTGCAATGCCGCCCGCTGGTGCGTCCTCACGCGCCGGTGTTCGACTGCGCCTGCAGCCACGCACAGAACTGCGCGACGAGCGGATCGTCGGCCGGCGCGCGCGGCGCGATCCACCAATAGCTGCGCGTCGCGATGCGCGGCCCGTCGAGCGGCATCACCAGGCGCCCGCTCGCGAGTTCATCATCGATCAGCGGCAGCGGGCCGAGCGCGACGCCCAGCCCGTCGACGGCCGCCTGCAGCGCGAGGTAGAAGTGGTCGAACGACTGCCGCTTGCGCCCCTTCGGCGTCACGCCGGCCGCCGCGAACCAGTCGCGCCAGCCTTCCGGCCGCGTATCCGAATGCAGCAGCACGTGCCGGGCGAGATCGTCCGCGCGGGTAATCGGCGCGCGCTTGAGCAGCGCGGGGCTGCAGACCGGAATCACGCTTTCGTCGAGGAAGTGGCCGCTCGTGCAGTTCGGCCAGTGGCCGGGGCCGCGGCGGATCGCGACGTCGAAGCCATCGAGCGCGTCGAGCGGCGCGTTCGACGTGGACAGCTTCAGCTCGACGTTCGGCACGTCGCGCTGGAACCGCGACAGGCGCGGCAGCAGCCATTTCATCGCGAAGGTCGGCAGCGCATTGATGCGCAGCACGCGCGCGGCACCGGTGTTGCGCAACTGCTCGGTGGCGAGCGCGATGCTGTCGAACGCGGCGCGCACGGTGTCCAGATAACGGCGGCCTTCGTCGGTGAGCCTCACGCGCTTGCCGTAGCGGTGGAACACCGGCTTGCCGAGCCACGCCTCGAACCCGGCGATCTGCCGGCTGATGGCACCGTGAGTCACATGCAGCTCGTCGCCGGCGGCGCTGAAGCTTTCGTGTCGGGCCGCTGCTTCAAAGGCCCGAAGCGCGGAAAAGGGCGGGAGATCGCGTGCCATGCTTGTGATTCTAGATCACAAGGGCGCGTCGATAAAATCGTTTTGCCGGCATTCCGAACGGCGGTAATCTCGGGGCACGTTTGATGAGGAGCCCCATGCAATCCGTTTCCCCGCCGCCCGCGGCGCCCGCGCGCCGCATCGGCCTCGCCGAGCTGTTCACCGGCTTCCTGTCGCTCGGCCTGATGTCGTTCGGCGGCGCGTTGCCGTTCGCGCGGCGCACGATCGTCGACGAGCGCAAATGGCTGTCCGCCGACGAATTCACCGATCTGCTCGGCCTGTGCCAGTTCCTGCCGGGCGGCAACGTGATCAACCTGTCGGTCGCCGTCGGCATGCGCTTTCGCGGCGTCGCGGGCGCGTTCGCCGGCATTCTCGGGCTGATCGCGGGCCCGACGCTCGTCGTCGTCGCGCTCGGCGTGCTGTATGCGAAGACGCAGGGCGATCCGCGCGTGCAGCATCTATTCGGCGGGCTCGCCGCCGCGGCCGCGGGCCTGCTCGTCGCGATGGCCGTGAAGGTCGCGAAACCGCTGCGGCACGCACCGCGCACGGCGGCAGGCATCGCGGCGCTCGCGTTCGTCGCGATCGCGGTGCTGCGCGTTCCGCTGCTGACCACGATGCTGGTGCTGACGCCCGTCAGCATCTGGCTCGCGTCGCGGCGCCGCGATACACCGGCATCGCAACGCAGCGCCGCCCGCGACGGAGGCCGCTCATGAACGACACGCTGATCGCGATCGCGACGATCTTCAGCCAGCTGTCGCTGCTCGCGTTCGGCGGCGGCAACACGATCCTGCCGGAGATGCAGCGGCAGGTGGTCGACGTCCGTCACTGGATGAGCGCGCACGAGTTCACCGCGCTGTTCGCGCTCGCGCAGGCCGCTCCGGGGCCGAACATGATGATCGTGTCGCTGGTCGGCTGGCACGTGGCCGGCTGGGCCGGGCTGCTGGTCGCGTCGATCGCGAAGTTCGGGCCGTCCTCGATCGTCACGGTGCTCGCGCTGCATGCGTGGGAGCGCTTTCGCGACCGGCCGTGGCGCCGCTACGTGCAGCAGGGGCTGATGCCGGTCACGGCCGGGCTCGTCGCGGCCAGCGCGGTGCTGATCTCGGAAGCGTCGAACCGCACCGCGATCCAGTGGGGCATCACCGCCGCATGCGCGGTGCTCGCGTGGCGCACGCGCATTCATCCGCTGTGGCTGCTCGCGGCCGGCGCGCTGATCGGGCTTACTGGCATCGGTCAGTGAGCGGGAGCCGATCGGCGGCGGCCGAGCGATGCCGGGCGTGACCGCACGCTACGGCGATGCCGGCCGGTCACTGTTCACGAGGCCGAGCAGCCGGCCGCGCTCGCCGCCGACGTCGTCCGTCGCGGCCGGCCAGTCCATCACGTAACCGGCGTCGAGCGCGTCGCGCATGATCGCGTCGTAGTCGGCCTTGCCGAGCCTGCCGCGGCCGCGCATCGCATCGGCCACCTCGCGCTTCAACTTCGGCGTGAACGACGGATAGGCCGCCACCAGCGCCGCATATTGGCGCGCATCGACTTCGCCCGATTCGCGGTTCAACGCCCAGACGGCCACCAGCACGATCGCGAAGAACGGGATCACGGTGTAGCGCAGGAAGAACTTCGCGGGTGTCATGGCATGCGGCGGCGTGTCGAGAGGGCAGCGGATCGGGGTGAAGCGGCGCGCGGGAGGCGGCAAGGTAGCCGGCGAAGGCGGCCGGTATACTCGGCCGGTTTTCCGGCACCGACATTCGCGATGGCGGTATGCGCGCGCCCGACGCCGACCATTATATTGGCGCGGCCGGGTGGGAGCCGCGACGTCCGGCACCGGCCGGAACCGATGAATCAGGCGCCGCCCCGCCTCGCCTCGTGCGGCCGGGCGGCGCGTCACACGGGAGGATCGATGGATCTCGACGGCGCCAGCCGCAACCTCACCGTCGCCGCGCTGCTCACGCTGTCCGGCGGCTACCTCGACGCGTACACGTACGTCGGTCACGGCCACGTGTTCGCGAACACGATGACCGGCAACGTCGCGCTGCTCGGCATCAACGTCTCGGCCGGCGAATGGGCGGAGGCGCTGCATCACGTGCCGCCGCTCGGCGGCTTCGTGGTCGCGGTGTTCGTCGCGCACCTGTTCGGCCTCGCCGCGCAGCGCGGCTGGATGCGCCACACCGCGTTCGTGAGCCTGATCGTCGAGATCGCGTTTCTCGGCCTCGCCGCGAGCGGGCTCGTGGGCGCGTCGAGCGCGTGGCTGATTCCCGGCATCTCGTTCGTCGCGACGCTGCAGACGCTGTCGTTCACCCATCTCGAGGAACTGTCGTACACGTCGGTGATGACGACCGGCAACCTGCGGCGTGCCGCGCAGAAGCTGTTCGTCGGGCTGATTCCGCGCTACGACGTGCTCGCGCTGCACGACTCGGCGCTGCTCGCGACGATCAGCTTCTGTTTCCTGGCCGGCGCGGTGATCGGCGGCCTCGTGACACGGCTCGTGCCGGACGTCGCGCTGTGGGGCGCGGTGCTGCTGCTCGTCGGCGCGTTCGCGGAGATCGTACGGCGGGCGCGGCGGCGCGCGGGCGGTGGTGAGAGCGGCGCCAGCAGCAAGGGCAACAGCGACGGCAGCAACAGCAACAGCGACGGCAGCAACAGCAACAGCAACGGCAGCAACGGCAGCAACGGCAGCAACGGCAGCAACGGCAGCAACGGCAGCAACGGCAGCAACGGCAGCAACGGCAGCGCCCGCAGCAACAGCAGCAACAGCAGCACCGGCAGCACCGGCAGCAATCCCGACGGCCGCACACCACACGACGCAAACCCCACGCGTTAAACGTTGCGCCCGGGCGACAAAATCGCGCGCTGCCACGCTTTTCAATTTCTTTCAGCGCGCGCACTCGTCTTATGATTCAGCCCACATCGCGCACGCCATGAGCGTTCCGCGATCGCCACCCGGCCGCGCACGCGGCCGGCCATGAATGGAGACACCTACAAAAAGGGCAAGCTCATGAAGCAGACCACCCGACTCGCAGTCATCGCAGGGGGCGCGGCGCTGGCCTTCGCCAGCCAGTACGCAGCAGCACAAAGCTCGGTCACGCTGTGGGGCGTCGCCGACGCCAGCATCCGTTACCTGACCAACGCAAACGCGAAGAACGACGGCCTGCTGTCGATGGCCAACGGCGCGATCACGAACAGCCGCTTCGGCATCTACGGCACGGAAGACCTCGGCGGCGGCCTGAAGGCCGTGTTCAACCTCGAAAGCGGCGTCAACCTGCAGAATGGCGGATTCGCCGACAGCGGCCGCCTGTTCAACCGCGCAGCGTACGTCGGCCTGCAGAGCCCGTACGGCACGGTGACCCTCGGCCGCCAGAAGACCCCGCTGTTCGACCTGCTGGCGGACACCTACGATCCGCTGACGGTCGGCAACTACCTCGAAAACGCGTGGCTGCCGGTCGCGCTGGGTGGCGGCCTGTATGCGGACAACCAGATCAAGTACACGGGCAAGTTCGCGGGCCTGACCGCGAAGGCGATGTACTCGACGGGCACGAACTACGAATCGACCGGCGCCGGCGGTTTCTCCGGCCAGATCCCGGGCTCGCTCGGCAAGGGCAATGCATGGGGCGTGTCGCTGTCGTACGTGGCGGGGCCGCTGAGCATCGCGGCCGGCGCGCAGCAGAACAGCGACAACTCCGCGCGCAAGCAGACGATCTACCACGCGAACGTCGTGTACGCGTTCAGCAAGGCGAAGATCTATGCGGGCTACCTGCGCTCGAAGGACGACACCGGTTTCGTCGACAGCCTGCTCGCGCAGCAGTCGATCCCGGTCGCGAAGGGCACGGGCCGGATCGACGACGGTCCGTTCGCGGGCGTGAGCTGGCAGGTCAGCACGCCGCTGACGCTGACGGGCGCGTTCTACTACGACCACATGCGCAACGCGATGACCACGAACGGCACGCTCGCGAGCGGCAACCGCTACGCGATCGTCGGCATCGCCGAATACGCGCTGAGCAAGCGCACGGAAGTCTACGGCACCGTCGACTTCAACAAGACGAACGGCGCGGCGAACGTCGAGCTGCCGGGTCGCAGCAACCAGACCGGCATCGCGATCGGCCTGCGCAATATCTTCTGACGAAAATCGGAAAACACACGCACGGGCCTCGGCTCGGCGCGCATCGAAGAGGCTCCCGCGGGAGCCTCTTTTTTTCGTCACACGAACTCGCCGCGCGCGCACGATCATTCAGCGATCGCTCCATCGGAAACGACTCGTCCGTAAGGGTTCCGTCGGGAATCCGGAACATACTTTGACAGTGCGCGCGAAGCGTTTCCGCTACGCTGCGTGCAGGGTCCGCCGTGCGCCGTGCCGCACGCGCGGGCGTCGTTCCGGCGCGCGTTTTCGCGTGCGGCCGGCCTGGTGCGTAATTTGTGTATCCGGTGATGACAAACACGGTCTGCCGGTTTTTTTCGTGGGACGATGCGCTCACGCTTTTTCTTGAAAGGGGATGACGATGGGTATCCTGAATACCGTGGGCGAAATTGCTGGCGCCGTGGCGGCCGTCGAGGCAGCGGAGAAGCTCGATCCGGATGCGGGCCTGCTGACCAAGGCGGCAGCGGCCATCGCCGGCTTCAAGGGCGCCGAGGCGATCGAAGGCATGCTCGAGAAGAAGGAAGAGCAGCCCCAGCAGGCAGACGATACGCAGGCGACGGACGGCAGCGACACGTCGCAGGCCTGAGCATGGCGGCGGGGCCGCCGCGGGTGCGCCGTTCGCGCGCCCGGGCGGACCGGCGCCGCGCGGCCGGCAGGTCGGGCATGTGGTCGATCGGTGACGCATGGCACACCCGGCAGCTGGTTTGACCGGCGAGAGGCGATGTCTCTCGCCGTTTTTTATGGGGCGCGCGCGCCACGGCGCCACGTCCCGCACGAATATGCCCGAATCTTGCTATCGTGCCGTCATCCGAACTGCTGAACAACGATGAGGGCTTGCGATGGAATTCGACTACGACCTGTTCGTCATCGGGGCCGGCTCCGGTGGCGTGAGGCTCGCCCGGATGTCGGCGTCATACGGCGCGCGCGTCGGGATAGCGGAAGAGGAGCAGATCGGCGGCACCTGCGTGCTGCGCGGCTGCATCCCGAAGAAGCTGCTCGTCTACGCATCGCATTATCCGCACGAGGTCGAGGACGCGAAGGGCTTCGGCTGGACCTTCGACGCCGGCACGCTCGACTGGCCCGCGCTGATCGCCGCAAAGGACCGCGAGATCAACCGGCTCAGCGACATCTACATCAACCTGCTGCGACAGTCCGGCGTCGAGATGCACGCGGGGCGCGCGACGCTCGTCGACGCGCATACCGTCGCGATAGGCGATCGCACGATCCGCGCGCGCCACATCGCGATCGCGACCGGCTCGCGCCCGTCGCTGCCGCCGCGGCCCGGCATCGAGCATGCGATCACGTCGCGCGAGGCGCTGTCGCTCGCGAAGCTGCCCGAGCGCATCGCGGTGGTCGGCGGCGGTTACATCGCCGTCGAGTTCGCGGGCATCTTCAACGGCTTCGGCAGCCATGTCGACCTGTTCTATCGCGGCGAGAAGATCCTGCGCGGCTTCGACGACGATGTGCGTCACTTCCTGACCGACGAGATGACCAAGCAGGGCGTCGCGATCCACGCGCGCGCGGTGGTCGAATCGATCGTGCGCGCGGACGACGGCACGCTGAGCGTGCGCGTCGGCGATGCGCAGCACGGGCCGTACGACGCGGTGCTCTATGCAACCGGCCGCGTGCCGAACGTCGAAGGGCTCGGGCTCGAGCGCGCGGGCGTGCTGCTCGACGCGCGCGGCGCGATCGCGGTCGATGCATATTCGGCGACGTCGGTCGAATCGATCCATGCGATCGGCGACGTGACGTCGCGGCCGCAGCTCACGCCGGTCGCGACGCGCGACGGCGCGCTGCTCGCGGCGACGCTGTTCGGCGGGCGCCGCGCGGCGACCGATCATGAATGGGTGCCGTCCGCGGTGTTCAGCCAGCCCGAGGTCGCGACGGTTGGCCTTACCGAGGCGCACGCGCGCGGTGTGTACGGCGAGCTCGACATCTACCGCACGTCGTTCAAGGCGCTGCGCCACACGCTGTCGGGCCGCGACGAACGCACGCTGATGAAGCTGGTGGTCGCGCGCGACAGCCAGCGCGTAGTCGGCGCGCACATGGTCGGGCGCGACGCGGGCGAGATCATCCAGGGCATCGCGATCGCGATTCGCGCGGGCGCGACGAAGGCGCAGTTCGACGACACGATCGGCATTCACCCGACCGCGGCCGAGGAGTTCGTGACGCTGCGGCAGAAGGTGGCCGATTAGCGGTAACCGGGGCGTGTTGTCAGCGCCGGCTTCGGTTGCGCGTCGCGTATCACGCGCTGCCGTGCGGTCCGCATGCGCTGAAGTACGCGACGGACCGAGCAAGTCGGCGCGCAGCGCACGGGCACCGTATTCCCCCGCCGCGCCGCCGTCATGCCGACGTGATGCGATCCGATCGAACGGCCGCGCTCGTTGCGCGGCCGTTTTCGTTTTGCATCGGCGTGTGGCGTGCGTTCAACGCGTGCGCCGCATCGCCGCGGAACGACGCTCAATGCACGCCGAGCGCATCGAGCAGCCGATACCAGCTCATCGCGAGCACCAGCGCCGGCGTGCGCAGCGTCGCGCCGCCGGGGAAGTCGCGATGCCGGATCCTGCCGAACAAATCGAAGCGGCTCGCCTGGCCGTCGATCGCCTCGGCGATCAGCTTGCCCGCGAGCGCGGTCGTGTTCACGCCGTGCCCCGAGAAGCCCTGGGCGAAATACATCGTCGGCGCGACGCGCCCGAAGTGCGGCGCGCGGTTCATCGTGATGTCGACGAAGCCGCCCCATGCGTAGTCGATCTTCACGTCCGCGAGCTGCGGGAACGTCTTCAGCATGTCCGCGCGCATCGCGGCGGCTAGATTGCGCGGCGGCCGCGTCGAATAGCTGACCTTGCCGCCCCACACGAGCCGCGTGTCGGGCGCCGGCCGGAAATAGTCGAGCACGAAGCGGCTGTCGCAGATCGCCGCGCGCGCGGGCATCAGCGCGGCGGCGCGCGCTTCGCCGAGCGGCTCGGTCGCGATCACGTAGGTGCCGACCGGCATGATCTTTTTCGACAGCGCGGGCGCGAGCGTGCCGACGTAGGTGTTGCACGCGAGCACGACGAAGCGTGCACGCACGTGCCCGTGGTCCGTTTCGACGACATGCCCACCCGCGACGTCGCGCACGTGCGTCACGCAGCTGTCCTCGTGGATCCGCACGCCGGCGTCGGTCGCCGCGCGCGCGAGCCCGAGCGTGTAGTTCAGCGGATGCAGGTGGCCGCTGTCGGGGTCGTACAGGCCGCCGCGATAGCGCGCCGACTGCACGTAGTCGCCGAGTTCGTCCGCTTCGACGAAATGGAAGCGATCGTAGCCGAAGCGCTTCGCGGCCTCGTCGCGCCAGCGCTTCAGCGCATCGGCGTCGCGCTCGGTGTTCGCGGCGGTCAGGTAGCCGGGCACGAGCGCGCAGTCGATGTCGTGTTGCGCGATGCGCGACTTCACGAGCGACAGCGTTTCGAGCCCCATGTCCCAGATCCGCTTCACGTCGCCTTCCGGCATGAAGTTGCCGAACGTGTCGATGTCGCACGCGAAGCCGCCGATCAGCTGGCCGCCGTTGCGTCCGCTCGCCGCCCATCCGACCCGCGACGCCTCGAGCACGGTCACCGAATGGCCGCGCTCGGCGAGGTTGAGCGCGGCGGACAAACCGGTGAGGCCCGCGCCGATCACGCACACGTCGGCGTCGGTCGCGCCGGCGAGCGGCGCATGGCGGGTCGTATCGTTGGCGCTCGCCGCGTAGTACGACGCGACGTGCGGCTGGTTGGCGAATGTCTGCATGGTCAGGAGAACGGAGAAAGAGGGCTCAGAACAGCTCGCGCACGCGGTGGTACAGCATCCCGAGTTCGAGCGCGGGCTGCCGCCACGCGTCGCCGCCGGGAAAGCGCCGGTGGCGCAGCTGGGCGAACAGGTCGAACGCGCGCGTGTCGCCCGCGATCGCGCCGGCGATCGCGCGCCCCGCGATGCCGGTCAGCGCGACGCCGTGTCCGCTGAAGCCCTGCACGTAGAAGAAGTTCGGATCGAGCGCGCCGAAGTCCGGCGCGCGGTTGCGCGTGACGTCGACGAAGCCGCCCCACGCGTGATCGATGCGCACGTCGGCGAGCTGCGGGAACACGCCGACCATGCGCCGCCGGATCGTTTCGGCGAGCGTGTCGGGCGATGCGCCCGCGGAGTTCGCGCGGCCGCCGAACAGCATCCGGTGGTCGGCCGACAGCCGGAAGTAGTCGAGGAAGAAGTTGTTGTCGCACACGGCTTCGCGTTGCGCGATCAGCGCGTCGGCACGCGCGCGGCCGAGCGGTTCGGTCGCGATGATGTATGACGCGATCGGCGCGATGCGCGCGGCGGTCGCGGCCGGCAGGATGCCGCCGGGGCCCGCGTTGCAGCACGACACGACGAAGCGGCAGCGCACCGCGCCCGACGGCGTGCGCACGACCGGCCGCGCGCCGCGCACGACCTCGAGCGTGGGCGTGTGCGCATGGAGCGCGACGCCTTCGCGTCGTGCGGCATCGGCGAGGCCGAGGCAATACTTGAGCGGATGCAGGTGACCCGACAGCGGATCGTAGACGCCCGCCAGATAGCGGGACGACGCGATGCGCGCGCGGATCTCGCCGGTGTCGAGCCACGACAGCGACGGATGGCCCCAGCGCGAGCGCGCGGCGTTCATCCATGCACGCAGGTCGTCGATGCGGCGCGGCTTCGTCGCGACTGTCAGGTAGCCGCGCGTGAAGTCGCAGTCGATGCCATAGCGTGCGATTCGCTCGGCGATCAGCGCGACGCCGTCGAGCGACAGCGACCATGCGGCGCGTGCGCCGGCCGCGCCGAGCTGCCGCTCGATCACCTCGTCTTTCGCGAAACCCGTGATCGCCTGGCCGCCGTTGCGACCCGACGCGCCCCAGCCGGGCCGGTGCGCGTCGAGCACGGCGACCGACAGCCCGCGCGCGCGGCAATCGAGCGCCGTCGACAGGCCCGCGAAGCCCGCGCCGATCACGCACACGTCGACGTCGATCGCGTCTTCCAGCGCCGGGTCGTCGACCACCGGCCGCGTGGCGGTTGCTTCGTAGTACGAGTCGCGCGCGAGCGCATCGGCGCGGCGGGTGAAAGACTGCGTCATCAAACCGACTCCCTCGAAGACGGCCGGCGCCGGTGCGCGACGCACCGCGATCCGGCCGGATGAAACGGCGCGGGATGCCATGCGTGCGGCACGGCGCTCCGCGCGACCAGCGTCAGAACGAATAGATGAACTGCGTCGCGAGCAGGTCGTTGGACTTGCCGTACGAGCCGTCGTTGCGCAGGAACACCTTGTTGTTCGCCCAGTCGTGCCGGTATTCGACCTTCACGGTGATCTGCTGGGTCGGATAGAACAGCAGGTCGAGCGCGACGTCCTGGCGGATGGCGCCCTTGCAGTCGAAGCCGAGGCCGCCGTTCGCCTTCGACGTCGCGAGGCAGTCCGCATCGATACCGAAACCGTTGGACGTATCCATTCCTTGGCCGTTCAGCGCGATGCCGCCACCGCCGCCACCGTTCTTGCGGTTCACGAGCGCATCGTAGCGCAGCGTCACGCCCATGCGGCCGACCACCGGTGCGTTGAACTTGCGGTGCGCGAGCAGCGACAGGCCGTACCACTGCGCGAGCCCGCCGTTGTACGCCGCATGCTGCTGCTGGCCGTAGTCGAGCTCGGCGTTGTACTGGATGTCGGCCAGCGTGTAGGTCGCGTCGACTTCGCCGAAGAAGAACGTGCCGTATGCGCTCGGCGCGGCGCCGCCCGGGCCGTAGTGAACGTTGCCGTCCGCATCGATCGCGCTCGCCAGCGTCTGCCGGCCGATGTTGATCGACCCGCCGATGTCGAGCGCGCTCGACCACGTGTAGTCGGCGCGCGCGGTGAAGGTCGGCACCTTGTTGCTGGTCGTGATCGGATCGCCGAGTGCATTGGTGCCCGTCTGCGTTACCGAGCCGTAGGTGCGGTACTGCTCGTTGCCGACGAAGAACTTCCACGCCCAGTTGCCCTTCGTGTAGTTCGCGCCCGCACCGACGTAGCTGCCCGGATCGGAGAAGTCGTACAGCAGGTTGTGCGTGAGCGTGAGCATCTGGTTCGACTGCTGCACCTCGTAGCCGCCGAAGCTCGGGATCAGCCCGGCGACGAGCGTGGTCGACGCGGTGATCGGCACGTTGATGACCGCGGTGTTCAGCAGGTTGTCGGTGATCGAGCCGCGCGAGTTCTGCAGCAGCGTGATGCCGTTGCCGCGGTTCGGCATCAGCGTGATCTCGGCCGACGGCGCCATCGGGCCGACGCCGAAGGTCTTCTTGATGTCGAGGTACAGGTCGCCGAACGTGCTGTTGAAATAGTTGTACGCGTTCTCGTGGTTCGCGAACAGGAACGACGACGTGCCGGCCGCGCGGTTGTAGATGTAGGTCGGATCGATGTAGCCCGTCACCGACAGCCCCGCGAGCGGCCCGGTGCTGGCCGCGTCCGTCAGCGAGTCGACCTTCAGCTGCTGGTTGGCGATCTGCTGCTTCATTTCGCTGACTTCGTCGTTGGTCAGCGCGGCCTGCGCACGGCCATAGTCCGGCGATGCCGGATCGGCGGCCACGATCACCGGCCTTGCCGCGCCCGTTGCACCCGCCTGCGCGACGGGTGCGCCGCCCGGCTTCCCGGCGAGCTGCGCCTGCATGGCCTTCATCTGCTTCTGCAACGCGGCCACCTGCGCCTGCAATGCCTTGATTTCGGCGGAGGTCGAGTCGGCCAGCGCGATGCCCGGCAACGCGCCGGCCACCAGCAGGCAGATCAGTTTCTTCTTCATTGCGGATTCTCCTTGTCGTGTGCCTGTCAATCTGCGTTTCGGTGCGCGCCCCAAACGCGCGGCGCGCAGGTCTTGTTATCGATGGATGGGGAGGAGGGGCGTCAGGCCGCCGCGAACGCCGCCTTCAGGTCGGCCACCCGACGCCGTTCGCGCGCGATCATCATCTGGTTCACGACGATCACGCCGATCGTCACCGCGGTGATGAACAGCGTCGCCAGCGCGTTCATCTCGGGATTCAGGCCGAGCCGCACGCGCGAGAACACCACCAGCGGCAGCGTCGTCGAGCCCGGCCCCGACAGGAACGCCGACAGCACCAGATCGTCGATCGACAGCGTGAACGACAGCAGCCAGCCCGACAGCAGCGCCTGCGAGATCAGCGGCAGCGTCACCACGAAGAACACCTTCAGCGGCGTCGCGCCCAGATCCAGCGCCGCCTCTTCCAGCGACTTGTTCATCTCCTTCACGCGCGACTGCACGATGATCGCCACGTACGACACGCACAGCATCACGTGACCGATCCAGATCGTCACCATCCCGCGCCCCTTCGGCCAGCCGAACATCTGCTCCAGCGCAACGAACAGCAACAGCAGCGAGATTCCCTGGATCACCTCCGGAATCACCAGCGGCGCGTTGATCATCCCCGTGTACAGCGTGAAGCCCTTGAAACGGCCGAAGCGCGCGAGCACGAAGCCCGCCCACGTGCCGATCACGACCGACGCGGTGGCCGTCAGCAGGCCGATCTTCAGCGACAGCCACGCGGCGGTGAGCAGCTCGTCGTCTTCCAGAAGCGCCGCGTACCACTTCAGCGAGAAGCCCGACCACACCGTCACGAGCTTCGACTCGTTGAACGAGTACACGACCAGGCTGATGATCGGGATGTACAGAAACAGGAAGCCGAAGGCGAGAACGCCCGTCGACAGCGGTTTGTTCGGCTTGATCATTTCGCGTCCTCCAGTTCCTTGACCTGGTAGTACTGGAACAGCGCCATCGGCACCAGCAACAGCAGCACCATCGCGACCGTCACCGCGGACGCCATCGGCCAGTCCATGTTGTTGAAGAACTCATCCCACATCACGCGGCCGATCATCAGCGTGTCGGCGCCGCCGAGCAGTTCCGGAATCACGTACTCGCCCACCGCCGGAATGAACACCAGCAGGCTGCCGGCGATGATCCCGTTCTTCGACAGCGGCAGCGTGATGCGCGTGAATGCGACCCACGGCTTCGCGCCGAGGTCGTACGCGGCCTCGAGCAGCGTGAGGTCCATCTTCACGAGGTGCGCATAGAGCGGCATGATCATGAACGGCAGGTACGAATAGACCATCCCGATGTAGACGCCCGCATCGCTGTGATAAAGGCGCAGCGGCGAGTGGATGACGCCCAGCGCGATCAGCGTGTGATTCAGCAGGCCGTCGTCCTTCAGGATGCCGATCCATGCGTACACGCGGATCAGGAACGACGTCCAGAACGGCAGCATCACGGCCATCATCAGCACGTTGCGCCGGGCCGGTTCGGCACGGGCGATGTAGTACGCCATCGGGTAGCCGATCAGCAGGCACAGCACCGTCGACACGGCGGCCATCTTCAGCGAGCTGAGGTAGGTCGCGATGTACAGGTCGTCCTGCAGCAGGAACGCGTAGTGCGACAGCTGCAGCGCGAAGTGCACGACGCCGTCCTTGAACGCCACGAGGGACGTGTACGGCGGGATCCCCATCACCTGGTCGGCGAAGCTGATCTTGAACACCAGCACGAACGGCAGCGCGAAGAAGATCGTGAGCCACAGGAACGGCACGCCGATCGCGACGTTGCGGCCCGACGGCAGGAAGCGCGACAGCACGGCGAAGCGGCTGCGGCGCGCGCGGCCGGCGCCGGCGCTTGCCGCAGCGGTCGACACCGGCGCGGACGGAGTGGAAGCGGAAGTTCTGATCATGTCGTCCTCACTGCGTCAGCACGACGCCGCTGGCCGGCGACCACGACACGAACACGTCGTCGTTCCACGATGGCGCACCGTCGTGCAGCAGGTGCGAGCTCGACAGGTTCGACACGACCGTCTTGCCGCTCGGCAGCCGCACGTGATACAGCGAGTAGCTGCCCATGTACGCGATGTCGGTCACGACGCCGCGCGCCCAGTTGTGATGCGAGCCGGGCTTGTCGCGCGACACGTGCACGCGCTCGGGCCGCACCGAGATGCCGACGGGCATCCCCAGCGGGCCGGTCACACCGTGGCTCACGTACATGCGCGCCTCGAGGTCGTCGCTCTCGACGAAGATGTGATCGGGCTCGTCCTCGACCACGCGTCCTTCGAACAGGTTCGTCGAGCCGATGAATTCGGCCGAGAAGCGGCTGTTCGGGTATTCGTACACTTCGCCGGGCGTGCCGATCTGCACGATCTTGCCTTCGCTCATCACCGCGAGGCGGCTTGCCATCGTCATCGCCTCTTCCTGGTCGTGCGTGACCATCACGCAGGTCACGTCGACCTTCTCGATGATGTTCACGAGTTCGAGCTGGGTTTTCTGGCGGATCTTCTTGTCGAGCGCGGACATCGGCTCGTCGAGCAGCAGCAGCTTCGGGCGCTTGACGAGCGAGCGGGCCAGCGCGACGCGCTGCTGCTGACCGCCGGACAGCTGGTGCGGCTTGCGCTTCGCGTACTTGCTCATCTGCACGAGCGCGAGCGCGTCCGCCACGCGTTCCTTGATCTCGTTCTTCGGCGTGCCTTCCTGCTTCAGCCCGAACGCGACGTTCGACTCGACCGACATGTGCGGGAACAGCGCGTACGACTGGAACATCATGTTCACCGGGCGGCGGTACGGCGGCAGCGACGCGAGGTCTTCACCGTCGACGAGAATCTTGCCGGACGTGGCCGTCTCGAGCCCGGCGAGCATGCGCAACAGCGTGGACTTGCCGCAGCCCGAGCTGCCGAGCAGCGCGAACAGCTCGTTCTTCGCGATCGTCAGGTTCACGTTGTCGACGGCGGTGCTGTCGCCGAACTTCTTCACGACGTTTTCGATGCGCACGAACGCGTCGTTCTTCGAACGGGCCGCGGCGGCCGGTTGGGTCTGGCGTACGGCAGCGGAAGAGGGTATCGATTGCATGGGAGTCACCATTCGTTCTTCACGGATTGCTGGCGCGAGCGTCCCCGCGCGAGGCGCGCAACGCGACTCGCGGACAACGGCTCGTGCCGGATGGAACAGGGCGCGCGGTGCGCGCGGGCAGACGGAGAGTTCGCGGATCCCGGGCGGGCAGGCGTTCAGCCGATGCCTGCGCCGCCGTGACGGGACGCGGTCAGTGGCCCGTCTTCAGCTGCGCCCAGAGACGGTTCTCGAGGCGCAGGATGTCGGACGGCATCGGCTTCATCAGCACCATCTTCTTGAGCACGTCTTCCGGCGGATAGACGGTCGGGTCCTGCGCGACGGCCGGCGTGACGAACTGATGCGCGGCCTTGTTCGCGGTCGGGTAGAACACCGTGTTGGTGATCGCCGCGTTGACCTTCGGGTCGGACACGTAGTTGATCCACTTCATCGCGGCCTCGGGGTGCGGTGCATCCTTCGGGATCACCATCACGTCGAACCACAGCAGGCCGCCTTCCTTCGGATTCGCGAACTTGATGTCGTACGCGCGCTTCGCCTCCGCCGAGCGGCGGTGCGCGATGCCGATGTCGCCCGACCAGCCGAGCGCGACGCACACGTCGTTGTTCGCGAGGTCGTTGATGTAGCCGGACGAGTTGAACTGGGTGATGTACGGGCGGACTTTCTTCAGGACTTCGAATGCTGCCTGGTAATCGCCGGGATTCTTGCTGTTCGGATCCTTGCCCATGTATTGCAGCGTGGCGGCGAACACGTCGACGGCCTGGTCGAGGAACGACACGCCGCAACTCTTCAGCTTTTCCATGTTGGCCGGATCGAACACCAGCGCCCAGCTGTCGACCGGCGCCTTGTCGCCGAGCGCCTTCTTCACCGCCTGTGCGTTGTAGCCGATGCCGTCCGTGCCGTAGGCCCAGGGCACGCCGTACTGGTTGCCCGGGTCGGCATCGGCGATCATCTTCATCAGCAGCGGGTCGAGGTTCGCGAGGTTCGGCAGCTTCGACTTGTCGAGCTTCTGGTACACGCCGGCCTGAATTTGCTTGGCCATGTAGTTCGACGTCGGCACGACGATGTCGTAGCCGGAGCTGCCCGCCAGCAGCTTCGCCTGCAGCGTGTCGTCGCTGTCGTAGTTGTCGTACTTGACGTGAATGCCCGTCTGTTTCTGGAAGTTCGGGACCGTGTCGGGGGCGATGTAGTCGGACCAGTTGTAGATGTTCAGCTCGTCGGCATGCGCCGACGGGCTGGCGACCGACGTGAACGCGGCCGCGGCGGCGAGGGCGGCAACGGAACAGGCTTGACGAAGAAAGCTGGAACGCATGGTGGAATTCCCCTGGATGATGGTGGCGTGCGGCGCCCGCCGCACACCCGGAGGCAAGGTCGTTACGAAAGGCCCAGTTGCTGGGCGGTCGCATCGACGGCCTTCTTCGCCTTCGATACGAGTTCATCGATTTCCTGACGCGAGATCACGAGCGGCGGCGACAGCAGCATCCGGTCGCCCGTCGCGCGCATGATCAGGTTGCCGTTGAAGCAGAAGTCGCGGCAGATCGTGCCGACGTCGCCGCCGTTCGCGAAGCGCCGACGTTCGGCCGGCGCTTCGGCGAGCTGCAGGCTCGCGACGAGGCCGTGGCCGTGCACCTCGCCGACGATCGGATGACGCGCGAAGGTCTCGCGCATCAGCGCCTGGAAGTACGGGCCCGTGTCGTTCTTCACGCGCTCGACGATTCCTTCGTCGCGCAGCAGCTTCAGGTTCGCAACCGCGACGGCCGCCGCCACCGGGTGGCCCGAGTACGTGAGGCCGTGATTGAATTCGCCGTTGTCGATGATTGGGCGCGCGATGCGCTCGTGAATGCCCACCGCGCCCATCGGCACGTAACCCGACGTCAGGCCCTTGGCCATCGTGATCAGGTCCGGCTCGAAGCCGAAGTGCTGGTGCGCGAACCATTCGCCGGTGCGGCCGAAGCCGCCGATCACTTCGTCGGCGACGAGCAGGATGTCGTACTTGCGGCAGATCCGCTGGATTTCCGGCCAGTACGTCGACGGCGGGAAGATCACGCCGCCGGCGCCCTGGAACGGCTCGCCGATGAACGCCGCGACGTTCTCCGCGCCGAGTTCGAGAATCTTCGCCTCGAGCTGCTGCGCGCGTGCGAGGCCGAACGCTTCGGGCGTCTCGCCGGCTTGCGCTTCGCCGAAGAAATACGGCTGGTCGATGTGCACGATGTGCTCGACCTTCGACGGCATCTGCTCGTGCATGTAGCTCATCCCGCCGAGCGTGCCGCCCGCGATCGTCGAGCCGTGGTAACCGTTCTTGCGCGAGATCACGAACTTCTTCTGCGGCTTGCCCTGCACGCGCCAGTACTGGTGCACGACGCGCAGCACGGTGTCGTTGCCTTCCGAGCCGCTGTTGCAATAGAAGAAATGGTTGAAGCCCGCGGGCGTGACTTCGGCAAGCAGCGCCGACAGTTCGATCACCGGCGGGTGCGTCGTCTTGAAGAACGTGTTGTAGAACGGCAGTTCCTGCAACTGGCGATACGCGGCGTCGGCGAGCTCCTTGCGGCCGTAGCCGACGTTCACGCACCAGAGGCCGGCCATCCCGTCGATCACCTTGTTGCCGTCGGAGTCCCACAGGTAGACGCCGTCGGCCTTCACGATCACGCGGCTGCCCGCACGATTGAGCGCGCCCATGTCCGAGAACGGGTGAATGTGGTGTGCGGCGTCGAGCGCGCGGTATTCGGCGGTCGAGCGGGCCTGCGTCGTGCGCGGTGCGACGGCCGGTGCGGCCGGCTGGATCCACGCTGATTCGTTGCGGTACGTCATGTTTCCTCCGTATTCGTTGGTACGTTCGTGCGCGCGCTTACACGTGCAGCAGCAGATGACGGCGTTCCCACGAGCTGATCACGCGGAAGAACGCTTCGTATTCGGTCTCCTTCAGCGCGAAATACGCCTTCAGGAACTTGTGGCCGAGAATCTCGCCGAGTGGCTCGCACGCGGCCATCAGCGTGAGCCCTTCCTCGAGGTTGCGCGGCAGCTGGTATGGCAAGTCGTAGCCGTCGCTGACGAGCGGCTCGGTCGGCTCGAGGCGCTGCGTCATGCCGAGATAGCCGGCCGCGAGCGTCGCCGCGAGCGCGAGGTACGGGTTGCAGTCGACGCCCGGGATCCGGTTCTCGATGCGGCGCGCGGCCGGGCCCGAGTGCGGGATGCGGAAGCCGACCGTGCGGTTGTCGTAGCCCCACTGCACGTTGATCGGCGCGGCCATGAAGCGCGACAGCCGGCGATACGAGTTGATGTACGGCGCGAAGATCGGCATCAGCGCCGGCGTGTACTTCTGCAGCCCGGCGAGGTAGTTGTAGAAGAGCGACGTCGCACCGCCCGTCTCCGGCGACGTGAACAGGTTGCGGCCCGTTTCCTCGTCGACGATGCTCTGGTGCACGTGCATCGCGGAGCCCGGCTCGCCTTCCATCGGCTTGGCCATGAACGTCGCGTACATGTTGTGGCGCAGCGCCGCCTCGCGCACCGTGCGCTTGAACAGGAACACCTGGTCGGCCAGCGACAGCGCGTCGCCGTGCATGAAGTTGATCTCCATCTGCGCGGCGCCGACTTCGTGGATCAGCGTGTCGATGTCGAGACCCTGCGTTTCGCAGTACTCGTAGATATCCTCGAACAGCGGATCAAACTCGTTGACGGCCTCGATCGAATACGACTGGCGGCCCGTTTCGGGGCGCCCCGTGCGGCCGACCGGCGGACGCAGCGGCAGGTCGGGATCCTTGTTCATGTCGACGAGATAGAACTCGAGCTCCGGCGCGACCACCGGCTTCCAGCCCTTCGCCTTGTACAGCGCGAGTACGCGGCGCAGCACATAGCGCGGCGAGATCTCGACCGGCGAGCCGTCGAAGTGCACGCAGTCGTGGATCACCTGCGCGGTCGGATCGACGGCCCACGGGATCAGGCGGATCGTCGACGTGTCGGGCACGCACACCATGTCGGGGTCGGTCACGCCGGTCAGCGACCCATCTTCCGGATATTCGCCGGTGACGGTCTGCACCATCACGGCCTGCGGCAGGCGCATCGATTCGCCGGACGTGAACTTGTTGCGCGGCGTGATCTTGCCGCGTGCGATGCCGGCCATGTCGGGGATGATCGCCTCGACTTCGGTGATCCGGTGCTGTCTCAGAAAGTCTTCCATGTCTTGCATGTCCGTTCTCGTTGTGTGGGTCGGCGCGCTCAGGCGAGCGCGGCAGCGGCCGTGGTGTGCGTGCGGGCGGCGCGGCGGGCGCGGCAGGCGTCGCCGAACGCGCGAAAGATCGCGCTCGACAGCGGGTCCTGCGCATGCCGCCATTCCGGATGCCATTGCACGGCGAGTGCGAAAGCCGGTGCGTCGACGACGCTCACGGCTTCGATCAGGCCGTCCGGTGCGACGGCTTCGACGGCGAGGCCGGAGCCGAGCTGCGCGATGCCCTGCTTGTGCAGCGAGTTCACGTGCACTTCGTCGCGTCCGCCGGCGAGCGCATGCAGCTTGCCGCCGGGCGTCAGGTGCACGACGTGCGCGGGGCCGTATTGCGATTCCATCGGCGCGGCGTCGTCCTCGCGGTGATCCGCGAGGCCAGGCACGTCGTGTACGTGCTGATGCAGCGTGCCGCCGCAGACGACGTTCAGCTCCTGGAAGCCGCGGCATACGGCGAGCACCGGCACGCCCGCCGCGATCGCCGCGCGCAGCAGCGGCAGCGTCGTCGCATCGCGTGCGGGGTCGTGCCTCGTGCCCGGTGTGCTCGGCTCGCCGCCGTACCGATGCGGCTCGACGTTCGAATAGCTGCCGGTAAACAGCAGGCCGTCGACCGTGTCGAGCACGTCGTCGATCGACTGGCGATCGCCGAGCGCGGGCAGCACCATCGCTAACGCGTTCGCGCCGTCGACGATCGCCGCGACGTACTTGTCGCCGACCGTGTGCGACGCGTGTGCGCCGAGCTGCGTGAAGTCGGCGGTGATGCCGACGAGGGGTTTCCTTTCCATGACGTCAATCAGTTGTCCATAAGGCTTGCACGTGCGTTGCGCCGAAGATGGCAAAACGCGGGCGCGACAAAGCCCCGCAGCCTGGCGCAGAGCGCGAAGGCCGCTGATGAATGGGCACGACGGGGTCGCGTGGCGGCCCGCGCTGTGCGCGACGGTCAGGCCGTCGTTCGTTTCGTTGCGAGGCGTGACGCGGCAATCGATGCGCGAACGCGTTCCGTCACCGCGCGAAAGAGGCGGCAGACGAACAGGCAGCTGAAACGGACGACGAGAAAAGGGGGAGAGGCGCTATGGCAGCAGCGACGCGACTTCGTCGGTATCGACGGCCACGAATGCACGTGCGGATACGGCGTTGTGACGCCGAACGGAACGACGGGACAGGATGGTGTAGATCGACAGGTGCAGCAGGCGAGGACTATGCCAGCCGCAACTGCCATCGGAAGCGGGAGCAGCGCTGCGCAAACTTCGCACATCGCCTCGATCCCACCTCACCAGAGGGCCACGGACTCTCACGATTACACTCGACTGGTTTGTTGAAAGTATTGAACACCTGATCGTTTCGGCGCGCGGGGCGTTTAAAATAATCGAGGTGTCGGGCCTGCGTCATTTGCATCGGTCGGCATCGTTTTTTACGTTGCGATAACGTGTTTCGGTGCCGATGAATGGTCAATGACGCTGACCTGAGAGCCAGCATATACGAGTCAAAAACGGCGTCAAATGTTTTTTGACGGTCCCGTGTCAGGGCTTTCCCGGGGCACTCCGAACAAAATATTCGGAAATGGAATGCGGTGTCGGGTGTTCATTATTTCGAACGCCTTTCAGGGTTTTCCCCGCTGATGCGCGGCATAAAGTGATTAGAATATTCAACGGCTGCCCCACGCGTCGCTTCACCTTTTCACCGCACTACTATCGTGTCCGAAACCGAATCGATGTCTACCGAAGTCGCCGAGCGCCTGCGTTTCGTGCGCAACAAGCATGGCCTGTCGCAGCGCGAACTCGCGAAGCGGGCCGGCGTGACCAACGGCACGATCTCGCTGATCGAACAAGGCCGCGTGAGCCCGTCGGTCGGCTCGCTGAAGAAACTGCTCGAATGCATCCCGATGAGTCTCGCGGAATTCTTCACGTTCGAGCTGGTCGAGTCGCGCTCGGTCGTGTCGCGCCGTGACGAGATGCCGAACCTCGGCAACGACACGCTCGCGTTTCACCTGGTCGGTGCGGGCGTGAAGGACCGCAACATGTGCATCATGCGCGAGATCTACCAGCCGCTGGCCGATACCGGGCCCGAGATGCTCGTGCATGCGGGCCACGAGGGCGGCGTGGTCGTGTCGGGCCGGCTGGAGCTCACCGTCGACAGCGCGACCTGGCTGCTCGACCCCGGAGACGGCTACTACTTCGAAAGCCGTTTGCCGCACCGTTTTCGCAATCCCAGCGCGGAACAGCTCTGCGAGGTCGTGTCGGCCAATTCGCCGGCCACCTTCTGACCGCGCATCACCGCATTCGCCGCCGGCAGTGTTGCCATTGCGCGGCGCGCTGCTGCGCGAATGCCACGACAATTGAGGCATCCTGATGAACAAGTTGACTTTGGCTGACTGGCAGGACAAGGCGGCGTCGCTCGAGATCGAAGGGCGCGCATTCATCGACGGCGCGTCGCGCGACGCGCACGGCGGCAAGACGTTCGACTGCGTGAGCCCGATCGACGGCCGCGTGCTCGCGAAGGTGGCCGATTGCGGCGAAGCCGACGTGAACGCCGCGGTGGCGGCCGCGCGCCGCGCGTTCGACGCCGGCGTGTGGGCCGGACTGAACCCGCGCGCACGCAAGGCCGTGCTGTTGCGCTGGGCCGCGCTGATGCGCGAGCATCTCGACGAACTGTCGCTGCTCGAGACGCTCGACGCGGGCAAGCCGATCGGCGATACGACGACGGTCGACGTGCCGGGCGCCGCGTATTGCGTCGAGTGGTTCGCCGAAGCGATCGACAAGGTCGGCGGCGAAGTCGCGCCGGCCGACCATCATCTCGTCGGTCTCGTCACGCGCGAGCCGGTCGGCGTGGTGGCGGCCGTCGTGCCGTGGAACTTCCCGATCCTGATGGCCGCATGGAAGTTCGGCCCGGCGCTCGCGGCCGGCAACAGCGTCGTGCTGAAACCGTCGGAGAAGTCGCCGCTGACCGCGATCCGCGTCGCGCAGCTCGCGTTCGAGGCCGGCATCCCGGCCGGCGTGTTCAACGTCGTGCCGGGCGCGGGTGAACCGGGCAAGCTGCTCGCGCTGCATCGCGACGTCGACTGCATCGCGTTCACCGGCTCCACCGCGGTCGGCAAGCTGATCATGCAGTACGCCGCGCAGTCGAACCTCAAGCGTGCGTGGCTCGAACTCGGCGGCAAGTCGCCGAACATCGTGCTGCCCGATTGTCCGGATCTCGACCGCGCCGCGCAGGCCGCGGCCGGCGCGATCTTCTACAACATGGGCGAGATGTGCACGGCCGGCTCACGCCTGCTCGTGCATCGCGACATCAAGGATGCGTTCATCGAGAAGCTGGTCGCGGCCGCGCGTGCGTACGTGCCGGGCAACCCGCTCGATCCGTCGGTATCGATGGGCGCGATCGTCGACGGCGTCCAGCTCGAGCGCGTGCTCGGCTACATCGACGCGGGGCGCAAGGAAGGCACGCTCGTCACGGGCGGCGCACGCGTGAACGAGGCATCGGGCGGCTTCTACGTGGAGCCGACGGTGTTCGAGGTGAAGCCCGATGCGAGGATCGCGCGCGAGGAGATCTTCGGTCCCGTGCTGTCGGTGATCGTGTTCGACGATGTCGACGAGGCGGTCAGGATCGCTAACGATACCGAGTACGGGCTCGCGGCGGCCGTGTGGACGTCGGATCTGACGACCGCGCACGACGTGTCGCGCCGGCTGCGCGCGGGCACGGTGTGGGTGAACTGCTATGACGAGGGTGGCGACATGAACTTTCCGTTCGGCGGCTACAAGCAGTCGGGCAATGGCCGCGACAAGTCGCTGCACGCGCTCGAGAAGTACACCGAACTGAAGTCGACGCTGATCCGGCTGCGCTGACGCGGCCGGTAGGCGGGCGCGGTGCCGAGCGGCACTGCGCCCGCGTGCGATGCACCCGCGTCAGGCCGAGCGCAGTGCCGGGTGGAAGCCCGCGGCCTCGATGATCGACTGCACACGTTCGGCGCCTTGCGCCGATTCGACCTTGACGAGCTTCGCGGCCACGTCGATGTCGAGCTTCGCGGCCGGGTCCGCCGCCGTCACGGCGCGCGTGATCGCATTGGCGCAGCCGCCGCAGGTCATGTCCTGGACTTCGAATTCCATCGTGTTCTCCTGAGTTGACGATTGACGAGTAGGTCCAGCATGAAGCTTGCCATGGTGGGAAGGTCAAGCGCGTTCATGACGCGCGGTCACGCAACAGCTATTTGTAAACATGAAGTCTGACGAATGGGCGGCTTGGCTGCGCGCGTCATCCCGAACTTCTCCCGATTGACGACTGCGCATTGTTGGCGAAATCTGGCGAAGCCTTGCGCGGCAAGGCGCATGCCGGAATCGACGCCGCACGATCTCCATGATCTGAGTAAGGGTACTCCGAGTTGAAAATGCGAATCGATCTTAGTATCGATTCCCCTCGATATTTCTTTTCATTACCACCATGACTCGTTTCGCCATCGGCTTCGCACTGGCCCTCCTGGGCGCATCGGCAACGTCCGCCTTCGCGGCCGACGACGTCGTCAACCTGACGCTCAAGGACCACAAGTTCTCGCCCGACGGCGTGACGATCCCGGCCGGCAAGAAGGTGAAGTTCGTCGTCAAGAACCTCGACGCGACGCCCGCGGAATTCGAAAGCGACGATTTCAAGGCGGAGAAGGTCGTGCCGGCCGGCAAGTCGGTCGAGATTCTCGTCGGGCCGCTGAAGGCCGGCACCTACGAGTTCCACGACGAGTATCACGAAGCGCAGTCGAAGACGCACCTGACCGTCAAGTAAGCGGATATCACCATGCTGTCGACCGCCCTGATCGTCTTTCGTGAAGTGCTCGAGGCCGCGCTGGTGGTCTCGATCGTGATGGCCGCCACGAAGGGCGTGCCGCAGCGCGGCTGGTGGGTCGGCGGCGGGCTCGTCGGCGGCGTGATTGGCGCGGGCCTGATCGCCGCGTTTGCCGACGTGATCTCGCAATGGGCGTCCGGCATGGGGCAGGAAGTCTTCAACGCGGGCGTGATGTTCGTCGCGACGCTGATGCTGGCGTGGCACTGCATCTGGATGAGTAGCCACGGCCGCGAGATGGCGCTGCACATGGGCGAAGTGGGGCGGGCCGTCGCGGCCGGCAGCCGGCCGCTGACGGGGCTGGCGATCGTGGTCGGCGTCGCGGTGTTGCGCGAAGGCTCCGAGGCCGTGCTGTTCCTGTACGGCATCGCGGCGGGCGATCCGGGACAGACGCCGCAGATGATCGTCGGCGGGCTGCTCGGCGTGCTCGGCGGAGCCGGGCTCGGCTACGCGATGTATGCGGGGCTGCTGCAGATTCCGCTGAAGCGCCTGTTCTCCGTCACCAACGCGCTGATCGTGCTGCTCGCGGCCGGGATGGCGAGCCAGTGCGCCGGCTTCCTGCTCGCGGCGGGCCTCGTGCCGTCGTGGGGCGATACGGTGTGGGACACGTCGTGGCTGCTCAAGGAATCGAGCATCGTCGGCAAGGCGCTGCATACGCTGGTTGGCTATACCGCGCGTCCGGCCGGGATCCAGATCGTCGCGTACATCGTCACGCTGGTCGCGATCGTCGTGCTCACGCGGCTCGTCGGCCGCCCGCGTACGGCCATGAGGCCGCCGCGTCCGGTCGCCTGAGCCGGCGGCAGGTCTGAATGCAACAAGGGGCGTCGTGGACGCCCCTTGTTCTTTGCGTTGACGGTTCGCGCGCAGTTCGCGCGTGGCCCGTTCAGCGATGTCCGTCGATCCACGCGCGGGCCCATTCGAGCCCCGCTTCGCGCGCTTCGTCCTCGGTATCGAACACGCCGAGCACGCCCGACGCTTCGACGAGCCGATTGTTCTGCGTGATCGTGCCGCTCGCCGCGAAGCGTTCGGGCTGCAGGATCTCGTCCTGCTGCAGGATGGCGTGGCCCCAGATCTGGTAGCCGTGATAGCTCTGCGCTTCCATTATCGCGTCACCTTCGCGGAACGGGCGTTCGTGCCGACGCGCAGCACGTTGCCGTCCGGCGTGTATTGCCGCGGGATGTGGGAGAAATTGAGCGCGTGCGGCGTGTCGGGCGCCGCCGGCTGCATCACCGTGAGCCGGCCCGGCGCGGGCTGCGCGACCGGGCGCGGTGCGACCGGCGCCTCGACCGTCGCGGCGGGCGGACGATGCGGGGCGGCCTTCACGGCTTGCGCGACGCGGCGATTGTGCGGCTTGACCGCGGCCTTCGGCTGCACGCTCGCATGTTTTTCGACGGCCTTGCCGCCGGCGTGCGCGGTCGGCATGCGGGCATCCGATGTGCGTGCTGCCGGATGCCGCGCCTCGGGCGGGTTCCAGACTTCGACGTAGTGCTCGGCCGCCCAGCCCGTCGACGCGAAAGTCAGCGCCAGCAATCCGCATCCAAACAGTCTTACCATGGTCTCTCCGTCATCTTGCTTGCGGCTCGCGTCGCGGTATCCGGTGCGGGATCGGCCGCCCGTGCGCATTCGGGGAAGGCGGTTCAGGAGAACACCTCGAGCCCGTGCTTCTCGACGATCTGCAGCATACGCGCGGCGATGCCGCTCGGACGCTTGTCGCCCTGTTCCCACTGGCGGATCGTCGATGTGGTCGTGTTCAGATAGAGCGCGAACACGCTCTGGCTGACGTTGACCGACTTGCGGATACGGGCGATCGCCTCCGGATCGAACTGCGGTGCAGCTTCGATGCAGAGCGCGTCGTATTCGCGCATCGTCTTCTTGTCGATCAATTGCGCGCGATAAAGGCCCGACGCGGCGCTGTGGACCGCCTCCGTCGCGTCGCTCTTGAATCGACTCTTAGCCATTGCAAATCTCCACCCACTCATTCAGTGCGACCAGCGTCGCGATGTCGACGTCGGTGTGTCGACCGACATCCGCGGCGAGCTTCCTGAAGGCGCGCAACTCGCGTGCATCGATGTTGTCGCGATCACGTTTCGCGAACAGGAACACGAACACCCACGTATGCCCGACCTTGCCCAGCACGATGCCTCGCTGGCGATTGTCGTCCAGGCGCTTCTTCCAGACGTTGCCGCCGAGGTCGATGCCCTGGCCCCGCGCCAGCTCCCGAACCGCTCGGCACAGGTCGCGATCGGCGATTCCCGCTTTTCCTGCTGCCTTGTGAAACCACTTCGTCTTGAACACGCGTCGTACGGAAGCAGACATGTCGAGCCAGTCGAGTTAGCACAGGATTATATACCACTACGTGGTACATATTTCGACCTGGCCGAACGGCCTGCTTCGTGCGTTGCTTCCTGCCGATACGCGTCCGGACGGCCGACGACGGCCCGTCCGGGGAACCTGCATTACTCCACCGTCACCGACTTCGCGAGGTTGCGCGGCTTGTCCACATCGGTGCCGCGCGCGCACGCGGTGTGATACGCGAGCAGCTGCAGCGGCACGACGTGCAGGATCGGCGACAGCTGCCCGTAGTGTTCCGGCATCCGGATCACGTGCAGGCCGTCGTCGTTGACGATCTGCGTGTCGGCATCCGCGAACACGTACAGCTCGCCGCCGCGCGCCCGCACTTCCTGCATGTTCGACTTCAGCTTCTCGAGCAGCGTGTCGTTCGGCGCGACCGTGACGACCGGCATCGCTTCCGTGACGAGCGCGAGCGGCCCGTGCTTCAGTTCGCCGGCCGGATAGGCCTCCGCGTGGATGTACGAGATTTCCTTCAGCTTCAGCGCGCCTTCGAGCGCGATCGGGTAGTGCAGCCCGCGGCCGAGGAACAGCGCGTTTTCCTTGCGTGCGAATTCCTCCGACCACGCGATGATCTGCGGCTCGAGCGCGAGCACGCTGTTCAGCGCGGCCGGCAGGTGGCGCAGCTGCTTCAGGAATTCCGCTTCCTGCGCGGCGTCGACGTGCCCGCGCAGCTTGCCGAGCGTCGCGGCCAGCACGAACAGCGCGACGAGCTGGGTCGTGAACGCCTTCGTCGACGCGACGCCGATCTCGGTGCCCGCGTGCGTCAGGAACTGCATCTCGGTGAGGCGCACCATCGCGCTCGTCGCGACGTTGCACACCGCGAGCGTATGCGTGTGGCCGAGCGACTGCGCGTGCTTGAGCGCGGCGAGCGTGTCGGCCGTCTCGCCCGATTGCGAGATCACCAGCACGAGCTGGCGCGGGTTCGGCACCGACTCGCGGTAGCGGTATTCGCTCGCGATCTCGACCTGGGTCGGGATCTTCGCGATCGATTCGAGCCAGTACTTCGCGGTGAGGCCCGAGTAGTAGCTCGTGCCGCACGCGAGGATCAGCAGGCTGTCAACGTTAGCGAACGCGGCGGGGGCCGCGTCGCCGAACAGCGTCGCGTCGAACGCGTCGGTTTGCGGCACCGTGTCGCCGATCGCGCGCGGCTGCTCGAAGATTTCCTTCTGCATGAAGTGGCGATACGGGCCGAGCTCGACCGCGCCGCCGTACGCGCTGACGACGCGGATCTCGCGCTGCGCGAGCGCGCCGTGGCGGTCGACGATCTTCACGCCGTCGAGCGACAGTTCGCACACGTCGCCTTCCTCGAGGAACGTGAAGCGGTCGGTGCTGCCGGCCAGCGCCAGCGCGTCGGACGCGAGGAAGTTCTCGCCGTCGCCGTGACCGACGACGAGCGGCGAACCCTGGCGCGCACCGACGACCGTGTGCGGCTCGTCCTTGTGGGTGACCGCGATCGCATACGCGCCGTGCAGCTGCTGCACGGCTTCGCGCACGGCGTCGAACAGGTTGCCGCGATACAGGCTGTGCACGAGGTGCGCGATCACTTCGGTGTCGGTCTGCGACACGAATTCGTAGCCCTTTGCGCGCAGCGCGTCGCGCAGCGTCTCGAAGTTCTCGATGATGCCGTTGTGCACCAGTGCGAGCGCGTTCGACGAGAAGATCGGGTGCGCATTGTGCGTGACGGGCGCGCCGTGCGTGGCCCAGCGCGTGTGCGCGACGCCGGTCGTGCCTTCGAGGTGCGATTCGTGGACCTGCGCGTCGAGATCGGCGACGCGCGCGACGCTGCGCGCGCGCTTCGGTGCGCCCGGCTCGAGCACGGCGACACCGCACGAATCGTAGCCACGGTATTCGAGGCGCCGCAATCCTTCGATCAGCACCGGAACGATATTACGCTGCGCAACTGCGCCGACAATGCCGCACATGAAACTTACCCTCTATGTGGAAACGGGCGCCGTCGGGCGCCCGCGTGATGTCAACTTTTCTTCTTGACCGGGCGGACGTAGCCGCTCTTCGCGGTCTGCGTCTTCTCGTTCAATGCGAGGACGCCCTCGGCGACGTCCTTCCAGATCGTCGTGCCGGCCGCGATCGTCACGCCGCGGCCGACGCGCACCGGCGCGACCAGTTGAGTGTCCGAGCCGACGAACACGTCGTCCTCGATCACGGTGCGGAACTTGTTCGCACCGTCGTAGTTGCAGGTGATCGTGCCCGCGCCGATGTTCACGCGCGCGCCGATGTCGGCGTCGCCGATGTACGTCAGGTGGTTCGCCTTCGAGCCGTGGCCGATCACCGCGTTCTTCACCTCGACGAAGTTGCCGACGTGCGCTTCGTCCGCGAGCTGCGCGCCCGGGCGCAGCCGCGCGTACGGGCCGATCACGGTGTTCGCGCCGAGCTCGGCGCCGTCGATGTGCGTGAAGGCGTCGATGCGCGTGCCGGCGCCGACCGACGCGTTGCGGATCACGCAGTTCGGGCCGATCGTCACGTTGTCGGCGAGCATCACGTTGCCTTCGAACACGCAGTTCACGTCGATCGACACGTCGCGGCCGCAGCGCAGCGTGCCGCGCACGTCGACGCGCGCCGGATCGGCGAGCGTGACGCCGTCGACGAGCAGCGCATCGGCGACGTTGCGCTGATGGATGCGCTCGAGCTCCGCGAGCTGCGCCTTGCTGTTCACGCCGAGCGTTTCCCATTCGTCGTCGGGCTGCGACGTGACGACGTCGAAGCCTGCCTCGATCGCGAGTTCGACGACGTCGGTCAGGTAGTACTCGCCCTGCGCGTTCTCGTTCTTCAGCGCGCCGAGCCACATCGCCAGCTGGCCGGTGGGCGTGATGATGATGCCGGTGTTGATCTCGGCGATCTTCAGCTGTTCGGGCGACGCATCCTTCTGCTCGACGATGCGCGTGACGAAGCCGGCCGCGTCGCGCACGATGCGGCCGTAGCCGGTGGGATCGTCGAGCGTGACGGTCAGAATCCCGTAGCTGCCGTCGCGCGCGGCGTCGACCAGACGCCGCAGCGTCGACGCGCGGGTGAGCGGCACGTCGCCGTACAGCACCAGCGTCGGTTGCGCGGGATCGAGCAGCGGCAGCGCCTGGCGCACCGCATGGCCGGTGCCGAGCTGCTCGGCCTGCACCGCGAACTGGACGTCGGGCGCGGCGACGGCGGCCTGGACCTGCTCGGCGCCATGCCCGACGACGACGACGAGCCGCGACGGCTGCAGCGTGCGCGCGGTGGCGATGACGTGGGAGAGGAGCGGCCTGCCGGCCAGGGGATGAAGCACTTTCGGCAGCGCGGAACGCATGCGCTTGCCGGTGCCTGCCGCCAAAATCACGATATTCATGGCGCCAGCTGTCAGAGGAGTTCGAAGCCGACCATTTTAGCATGCGGCCCCTGGCGTTCCGGGCTTGTCGCGGCGGGGCGACAGCGCCGGAACACGGCCGTGGGCCGTGGTTCCGGCGGGTGTTCGGGCCCTGCTTACAGGTCGTCGAACTGCACGATCGAGATCGGTCGGGCGCCGTCGCGCGCGGCGGTGTCCTCACCGGACGCGCACGGCTCCTCGTCGAACGCGATGTCGCCCTGCGGGTCGGCCTGGCCGGTCGCGCGCAGCGACCCGAACGGGAACTGGGTCGTATCCATCAGGTGCGACGGCACGACGTTCGCGAGCGCGCTGAACATGTTGTCGACGCGGCCCGGGAAGCGCTTGTCCCAGTCGCGGATCAGCGCCTTCATTTCCGCGCGCTTCAGGTTCGGCTGGCTGCCGCACAGGTTGCACGGGATGATCGGGAATTCGCGCAGCTCCGCGAATTTCTCGAGATCGGTCTCCTTCACGTACGCGAGCGGGCGGATCACGACGTTCCTGCCGTCGTCCGACTGCAGCTTCGGCGGCATCCCCTTCAGCTTGCCGCCGTAGAACATGTTGAGCAGCAGGGTTTGCAGGATGTCGTCGCGGTGGTGGCCGAGCGCGATCTTGGTCGCGCCGAGCTCGCCGGCCACGCGGTACAGGATCCCGCGGCGCAGCCGCGAGCACAGCGAGCAGGTCGTCTTGCCCTCGGGCACGAGCCGCTTGACGATGCTGTAGGTGTCCTGGTTCTCGATGTGGAACGGCACGCCGATCTGCGTCAGGTATTCGGGCAGCACGTGCTCGGGGAAGCCCGGCTGCTTCTGGTCGAGGTTGACCGCGACGATGTCGAAGTCGATCGGCGCGCGCTCGCGCAGGCGCAGCAGCACGTCGAGCATCGCGTAGCTGTCCTTGCCGCCCGACAGGCACACCATCACCTTGTCGCCCTGCTCGATCATGTTGTAGTCGCCGATCGCCTGGCCGACCTGGCGCACGATCCGCTTGAACAGCTTGTTGTTCTCGTACGCTTCCTTCTGCTCGCGGCGCGTCAGCGCGCGGCGGCCGGTGTCGGCGATGTCGGCGACGGTGGCTTCGATGGCGGCGCCATCGGCCGCCGTGTCATGCATGTGGGGGGCGTTCATGCGCGCTCCTCGTCCTTGATGCGAAAGACTTCGACGCCGACGGCGTCGCAGTCCGGATAGGCGTCCGGTTTCTCGGTACGGACACGTACCGCGCGCACGATGTCGTGCGCCAGCAGGTTCGCGGCGATCGCGTCGCACAGCGTTTCCTGCAGGTGGATGTGGCCGCGCGCGAGACACTGCGCGACGCTCTGTTTCATCAGATCGTAGTCGACGACTTCATGCAGCCGGTCGTCGACGGGGGTGGACAGCGCGAGCGGCACGAACAGGTCGATGTTGATGACGACGCGCTGCTCGCCGCGCTTCTCGTGTTCGAAGGCCCCGATCTTCATGTGCACCTCGTAGTCGCGCAGGTAGAGCCTGCGGCAGTCCGCGAGGCGGGGGTGCAGGAGAGCGGAAAACATGGTCGTCCCAGTCAAATTGGCGTGCGCGCACGCAAAGCGGCGCGGACGGCGGCGATCAGGCCGCGGTCCGCGCAATTCATTCATTCGGGCCGGCGGCGGGCGGCACCAGGTGCTCGCCGCCGTCGACGGTAAGCGTCGCGCCCGTGACGCCGGGCGCGGTCGCGAGATAGCAGGCCGCCGCCGCGATGTCGTCCGCGTGCGGCGCGTGGCCGCGCACGAGCGCCGCGACGCGCACCTTCGGCGCGAGGGCCAGCGCCAGCGCGGCGGTCGCGCGGTTCAGCGCGGCCTGCATCAGCGCGTGCGACAGCCGGGCCGGCGCCGGGTGAAACAGCGCCTGGTCCAGCACGTGGATCACGCACGCGCGCAGCGTTTCATCGTCGCGCGCGGCGTCGGGCGTCGCATCGGCGAGCGCCCGGGCCAGCGCGAGCGGCGCCGTCACATTGCGGGCAAGCGCGCCGGCGAGCGATGCGGCGTCTACCGTCTGCGCGTCGTCGGTGCCGGCGCACGCGCTCACGAACACCACACACGTGGGCCGGCCGAGCGCCGTGCCGCAGGCGGCCACCAGCGCGCCCGCGTCGGCTTCCAGGGCCAGATCGGCGTCGAGCACGGCCGCGCGGCGGCCTCGGGCGGCGACTTCGGCGACGAGCGCGTCGCCGGCCGCGCGCGGCGCGCCGGCGCTGCGTTGCAGCGCGACGTCCCAGCCGCGCTGCGCGAAGGCGGTCGCGAGCGCACGACCGAGCGACGCGGCGTCGGCCGCGCTGTCCAGCGCGCCTGCGACGAGCGCGATGCGCGGGGTCGACGTATCGGCTGAAACGGTCATTTACAATGCCGGGATGAACCCGAAAGCTCACGAATCCGCTAGTTTACCTGCTCCCGGCCCTGACGCGCTCGCGCAGTCCGAAACGCTCGCCGCGCAACTGCGCGACGAGATCGCGGCGGCCGGCGGCTGGCTGCCGTTCGACCGCTTCATGGAGCGCGCGCTGTACGCGCCCGGCCTCGGCTATTACAGCGGCGGCGCGCGCAAGTTCGGACGCCGCGCCGACGACGGCAGCGACTTCGTGACGGCCCCCGAGCTGTCGCCGCTGTTCGCGCAGACGCTCGCGAATCCCGTCGCGGACGCGCTCGCGGCGAGCGGCACGCGTCGCGTGATGGAGTTCGGCGCGGGCACGGGCAAGCTCGCGGCCGGGCTGCTCGCGGCACTCGATGCGCTCGACGTCGAGCTCGACGAATACCTGATCGTCGATCTGTCGGGCGAGCTGCGCGAACGGCAACGCGACACGATCGCGGCCGCCGCGCCGGCGCTTGCCGGCAAGGTGCGCTGGCTCGACGCGCTGCCCGAGCGTTTCGACGGCGTCGTGGTCGGCAACGAGGTGCTCGATGCGATGCCGGTGCGGCTGTTCGCGAAGTCGGGCGGCGCATGGCTCGAGCGCGGCGTCGCGCTGGATGCGCAGCACGCGTTCGTGTTCGACGACCGACCCGCCGGCGCTGCCGGCCTGCCCGCGGTGCTGGCGACGCTCGACGTCGACGACGGCTATGTGACCGAGACGCACGAAGCCGCGCTCGCGTTCACGCGCACCGTGTGCACGATGCTCGCGCGCGGCGCGGTGCTGCTGGTCGACTACGGCTTTCCGGCGCACGAGTACTACCATCCGCAGCGCGACCGCGGCACGCTCATGTGCCACTACCGCCACCACGCGCACGACGACGCGTTCCTGTACCCGGGGCTGCAGGACATCACCGCGCACGTCGAATTCACCGGCATCTACGACGCGGGCGTCGGCACCGGCGCCGACCTGCTCGGCTACACGTCGCAGGCGCGCTTCCTGTTGAACGCGGGCATCACCGACGCACTGGCCGCGATCGATCCGTCCGACGTCCACCAGTTCCTGCCGGCCGCGAACGCGGTGCAGAAGCTGATCTCGGAAGCCGAGATGGGCGAGCTGTTCAAGGTGATCGCCTTCTCGCGCGGAATCGACGGCACGCTCGACGCGTTCGCGCGCGGCGACCGCTCGCACGCGCTCTGACGGGGCGAGGGCCTGTTTCCATATGGAACGCACATTCCTGCGACATGTTTTTTTTAATTTGGGGTTGCCACGAGAACGGCCGCTCGCCGTGTTGCGCTCCTTGCGAATACGTCCAGTATTCGCGGCGTCGCGCGCCTCGCGAGCGGCCGTTCTCGTGGCAACGCATGCGCGTTCCATATGGAAACAGGCCCTAGCATGCTGCGCTGGCTGATGGCGTCGTTCTTCGCGGTGATGATCCTGACGCGTTGCTGGCCGTGGCTCGGCAAGCTCGGCATCGGGCGGATGCCGGGCGACGTCACGCTGACGCTCGGCGGGCGGCGCTACCCGTTCCCGTTCATGTCGACGCTGGTGGTGACGATGCTGGTGTCGATGGTCGCGCGGCTGCTCTGAGCCGCGCCGCATGCGGCGGCGCGTCGCGGTCCGGCCGCGGCGCGCGCGTGATGGTCCTGCGCATTACAGTTCAATCTCGCCGAGGATCCGGTGCGCGAGCGCCTTCGCTTCGTCGAACGCCTCTTCCTCGCTCGGGCTCGTCGTGTGGACGTCGTAGCGCATGTTCTCCGTCTCGTCGCCGTCGTCCCGCGCGAGGATCACGTAGCCCTGGTATTGCCCGTTGGCGGTGTGCTGCGTATGCGCCTTGGCCGTGTAGATGCCTTTGGTGAACGTGTTCGTGTCCATCGTGCCTCTCCCGCAATAGGACACTTCATCGTAGCACTGCGGCGCAGCATGTACAGCGCCGCTAATCGGCGACCGATCAGCGCGCCGCCCCGTGCCACCCCATGCCGTCACCGTTCGAGCAGCGCGACGACCTCGTCGAGCGTCGGCGCGTGCGCGCCCGTATGCCGGCACGCGGCCGCGCCCGCCGCGAGCGCGAACGCGAGATGCTCGCGCCACGGCCGTTGCGGCGCGGCCATCAGGCTGAACAGCAGGCCGCCGATCGACGCGTCGCCCGCGCCGACGGTGTCGACCACCTCGACGCGCGGCGGGCTGGCCTCCAGCACGTCGCCATCCGCGTAAAGGGTCGCCGCCTGCGCGCCGCGCGTGACGAGCACGGCCGCGCGCGGATTCAGCGCGCGCACCGCGTCGACCGCGTCGGGGCCGTCGCCGCCGAACAGGTGGCGCAGGTCCTCGTCGGACACCTTGATCAGGTCGGCCAGGCCAGCCATCTTCTCCAGCGTCGGCCGGTACGCGGCCGTCATCAGGTTCCGGTAGTTCGGATCGAAGCTGATCTTCACGCCGCGCGCGTGCAGGTCGGCCGCGAGCGCGACGAGCGTGCTGGCGAGCGGCTCGCGCACCAGGCTGATGCAGCCGAAGTGCGCCCATTGCACGTGTTCGGTCCAGCCGGCCGGCAGCCGCGCCGGGTCGAATGCGAGATCCGCGCTGGCATCGCCGATGAAGAAGTACGCGGGCGGCCGCGTCTCGTGAACGATCGCCAGCAGCGGCGCGCGCGGCACGCGCTGCAGGAAGCGCAGGTCGAGCCCGGCCGCGTCGCTGGTGCGCCACAGCACGTCGGAGAAGCAGTCCTCGCCGATCGCGCCCGCGAGCGCGCTCGGCACGCCGAGCCGCGCGACCGCGCGTGCGACGTTCCAGCCGGCGCCGCCCGGCACCGAGGTCCACTGCGCGTCGCCCGCGCGCACCATGTCGGTCAGGATGTCGCCCGCCGACACGAATGCCGGAAACGTGCCGCCGCTCATTGCGTCGGCTCGCTGCGCGCCGCGCGCGCGAGGGTCGCGAGCACGTCGTAGCACGCGCCCATCGTGTGATAGTCGGTCTTGCCGGCCGGGCTCTTCTCGTCGCTGTACTTGCGGTTGTCGCAGGTGAGGATCCGGTACCACGCGCCGTAGCGGTGGTCGACGAAATGCGCCCAGCTGTAGCGCCAGATTTCGTCGTACCAGTCCCAGAAGCGCTCGCTGCCGGTGCGCGCGCCGAGCATCGCGGCCGCCGCGAAGGTTTCCGCCTGCACCCAGAAATACTTGTTGTGGTCGCAGATCGTGAAGTCGGGGCCGAAGCCGTAGCAGAGGCCGCCGTGATCGGCGTCCCACGCGTGCGTGAGCGCCGCGTCGAACAGCTCGGCGGCGCGCGGCACGAGCCAGTCGAGCGGGCGGTGCCGCTCCAGGATCAGCAGCAGCTTCGCCCATTCGGTCTGGTGCCCGGGCTGGAAGCCCCACGGACGGAAGATGTTCGAGCTGTCTTCCTTGTTGTAGTCCCAGTCGACCGACCAGTCCGCATGGTAGTGCTCCCACACGAGGCCGCCCGACAGCGCGGCCTGGCGCTGCGTGATATGGGTCGCGAGCTTCTCCGCGCGGTCGAGGTAGGTGACGTGGCCGGTCGCCTCGTAGGCCGCGAGCAGCGCCTCCGTCATGTGCATGTTCGCGTTCTGGCCGCGGTACGACGACACGTTCCAGTTCGGCGTCGCGTCGTCCGCATAGAGGCCCGCGGCCGCATCCCAGAAGCGGTGCTCGGCGAGCTCGAAGGTCGACGCGATCAGCGCGCGCGCTTCGTCGATGCCGGCCATCGTCGCGTGCGCGGCCGCCAGCAGCACGAACGCGAGCCCGTAGCAGTGGCGCGTGGCGTCGAGCGTCTCGCGCTTCGCGCCGTCGCGCCAGTCGAGTTCCCAGTCGTAGCCTTGCAGTTCGTCGTCCCAGTGCGCGTCGCGCAGGAAGCGCAGCCCGTGGCGCGCGTACTCGAGATGGCGCGGATCGCCGAAATGCCGGTACGCCATCGCGTAGTTGAAGACGAACCGGCAGCTGCTGACCAGATGCCGCGACGTGCGGTTGTAGACGCTGCCGTCGTCGCGGAAGTAGTGGTAGAAGCCGCCCGTCGGGTCGAACGCGTTCGTCGCGTAGAAGCGCAGCGTGTCCTCGATGTGGGACAGCAGGAACGACGGATCGCGGAAGCTCGCGACGAACGGCGCCGCTTGCGCGTGGTTGGCCGGCGTGGCCGTGCGGGATTGGACCGGGGGCATGTTCATGATTCGGTGACCGTGGCGGTATCGAGTGCCGGTGAGCCGGCGGGCTGGCTGCTGGCCCGCACGATCAGCTCGACGGGCAGGGAGATCTCGGTGCGCTCGGGCGCTTCGGCAAGCAGCAGTTCGACGCCGCGGCGGCCGAGCGCTTCCTTGTCGACGGCGAGCGTCGTGAGCGGCGGGTTCGCGTGCGCGGCGGCGGGGATGTCGTCGAAGCCGACGATCGCGATGTCTTCCGGAATCCGCACGCCGCGCGCGATGCACACGCGCTGCGCGGCCAGCGCGGCGGCGTCGTTGTACGCGAACACGGCGTCGGGGCGCGGGCCCGGCGCGTCGAGCAGCTGCTGCATCGCGCGCGCGGCGCCGGTGTCGGGGTCGAGCCCGGCGTCGATCGTCACTTCGTACGCGGGATCGAACAGCCGCCCGGCCTCGAAGAACGCGCGCCGGTAGCCGATCGCGCGCTGCGCGATGCTGTAGTGCGCGGCGGAGCCGCCGATGAACGCGATCCGCGAGCGGCCGGTGGCGAGCAGGTGGCGCATCGCGAGCGCCGCGCCCGTCGCGTTGTCGATGTTCACCGAACGCAGGCCGGGCGCCCACAGGTCGATCAGCACGAGCGGGCGGCCGGTCGCGGCGAGCGCCTCGATCGTCTCGGGCTCGATGAAGCCGGCCACCGCGATCGCGTCCGGCGCGTGCGGGCGCATCTGGCGCAGCACGTCGTCGTTCGGGCCGACCGTGAGCAGCGTCGGCACGATGCCGCGCTCGCGGCACGCGTCCTCGACGCCGTGCAGCACGTGCGAGAAGAACGGACTGGCGGGAAAGCGGTTGTGCTGGCGGTGCAGCAGGAAGGTGAGCCGGCGGATGCGCGGGCGCAACTGGGCCGGGTCGTAACCGAGCCGCTGCGCGATCTCGACGATGCGCGCGCGCGTGGCTTCGGACAGGCCCGGCTGGTTTTTCAGCGCGCGGGAGACGGTGCCGATCGAGACCTCTGCCGCCCGCGCTACGTCGCGAATGGTGGTGCCCATCGTTCGGGATCCGGTTTGTTTAGGGTGACGGCGATTGTATAGTAAAACTCGGCGCCAAATTCGGGCCGGATAACCGGGGAATACCCGGAAATAGCGGGTTTTTACGTGCTAATCTGCGAAAACGCCGTTACTAAAAATACTAAACAAAACGCGGAAAAGGCAAGGTGAGCCTCCCATTCAACCCGCCGCCGCGAGCGGCGGCTCGCCGCGCTCGCGCAGCGCCGCGCGCCCCGCATCGAGATCGACGACCGCGAGCCCGCCCGGCTGCTGTTTCGCCCGCCGCTTCGCGAGCGCCGCGACCGATGCGATCTCGTCGCTGCCGTAGCGCATCGCGCCGTGCGCGCCTGCCGGCACACCGACCGCGCCGATCGCCATCGTCACGAAGCCGAAGAACGCGGGGTTGCCGTGGCGGTCCTCGCCGCGCAGCCCGCCTGCGAGCCGGTCGGCCTGCGTGTAGAAGCGCTGCGCGCCGTCGTTGAAGCGCGCGATCGCGTCGGTTGCCCGCGCGCGCCAGTCGTCGCGCTGGAACAGCACGAGGAAATCGTCGCCGCCGACGTGCCCGAGAAAATCCCGCTGCGGATCGCACACGCCGGCCAGCACCGTCGCCGCGAACTTCAGCACTTCGTCGCCTTGCCAGTAGCCGTACTGATCGTTGAACGGCTTGAACTGGTTCAGGTCGACGTAGCACGCATGGAAGCCGGCGTCGCGCTCCAGCAGGCGGTCGATATGCGCGCTGATCGGGATGTTGCCGGGCAGGAAGGTCAGCGGATTCGCATAACGCGCGGCCTCGATGCGCATCTCGGTCACCGCGCGCACGAGGCTTTCGCCGGTGCCGAGCCCGAGGTAGCGGCCGTGCTCGGTGATCACGAAGCCGTCCGCGAGATAGCGCTGGTCGTGGCTCGCGAGCAGCATCGCGAGCTGCTCGACCGACGTTGCGTTGTCGATCATCAGCGGCGCGTCGTTTGCGAACTGCAGGCACGGCTTCTTCCCGAACACCTCGCGGTGGTACGGCAGCGTGAAGCGGTCGATGAAGCCGCGCCGGTTCACGAGCGCGACCGGCCGCCCGCGTTCGACGAGCGCGACCGCGTGCAGGCCGGGCATCCGGTTGAACAGGTCGAGCACGTCGTTGCTGGTCGCCTCGCGCGGCAGCGCCGGCGCGGGGACGAGCATCTTCGCCGCGATCGTGCCGGCCGGCCGCGCGGTGCGCGTCGCGCCGGGGAACACCGCGATGTGCGGGGTGCGGATCGCGTCGCGCGCGGCCGGCGCGACGACCGGCGACGGCCGCGCGTTCGGCCGGCCGAGCAGGAAGCCCTGCACGCAGCAGATGCCCATGTCGCGCACGACGATCAGGTCGCTCGCGTTCTCGATGCCTTCCGCGATCAGCTGCGCGCCGCTCGCGTGCGCGAAGTGCTGCATCGCCCTGACCGCCTCGAACTTGAGCGGGTCGCGCGCGATGTCGTGGATGAAGAAGCGGTCGATCTTCACGACATCCGGGTGCAGGCGCAACCACAGGTTCATGCTCGCGTTCGCCGTGCCGTAGTCGTCGAGCGCGAACTGGATGCCGGCGTCGCGCAGCGACGCGACCGCCGGCTCGATGCGCGCGACGTCCGGCATCGCGGTCTGCTCGGTCAGCTCGATCACGATGCGCTCGGCGCCGACGCCCGCCCGGCCGAGCAGTTGCCGCACGCGCTCTCGTTCGCGGACGAGTTGCACGATCGTGCCCGCGCTGAAGTTGAGGAACAGCTTGCCGTCGCAGCCGAGCGCCGCGAACGCGTCGAGGCAGGTGAGCGCGGCCGCCTGCTCGAGCGCGATGGTCGTGCCGTCGCGGGCGGCCTGCGCGAACAACGCGGCCGGCGGCTCGAGGTCGGTGCCGCTCGGGCCGCGGATCAGGCCTTCGTAGCCGACGACCGTGCCCGATCCGAGATCGACGATAGGCTGGAACACGGCGGCGAGCGCGCGCTCCGCGATCAGGCGCGTGGTGGGAGCAACGGACGAGTCAGGATGGGGCGCGGGCATGGAGGAGGGCGGCCGAGGCGACGGGACGCCCGACTTTAACGGCAGCGCGCGCGAAGAATTGAATGAAGATTTCGTGACGCGATGCACGTCGATGGTGCATGCGTTGCGTGGGGCCGAAAGGGCGCGACGGGGGAGGCCGGCGCGGGAGCGCCAACGTGCGTGCCGCGGGCGTGGCCGGCGATGCCTCCACATCAAGCGCTTGCCCGCGTTCGGGGTGCCCTGCGTGCGCGCCGTGCCCGCCGCAGCATCCTGGGCCCGCGATGCCGACCGCGCCGCCTCCGCGTCAGCGCTTGCCCGCGTTCGGGGTGCCCCGCGTGCGCGCCGTGCCCGCCGTGCCCGCCGCGGCATCCTGGGCCCGCCATGCCGCGCGCGCCGCCTCCGCGTCAGCGCTTGCCCGCGTTCAGCGTGCTCTATGTGCGCGCCGCGCGGGCCGCGCCCTCCTCGCCATCGCGCTCGCCGCTCAGGTCGCGCGCGCCCCAGCGCTGCGCGAGCGCCGCGCACGCCATCAGCTGGATCTGGTGGAACAGCATCAGCGGCAGCACGATCGCGCCGACCGCCTGCGCGGAGAAGATCACCTTCGCCATCGGCACGCCGGCCGCGAGGCTCTTCTTCGACCCGCAGAAGATGATCGTGATCTGGTCGGCGCGGTTGAAGCCGAGCCGCTTGCTGACGATCGTGGTCAGCACCAGCGCGATCACGAGCAGCACGACATTGACCACCAGCAGGCCGCCGAGCGCGCGCGCCGGAATCTGGTGCCACAGCCCCTGGTTCACGGCCTCGCTGAACGCGACGTACACGACGAGCAGGATCGAGCCCTGGTCGACGAAGCGCAGCACGCCGCGATTGCGCTCGATCCAGCCGCCGATCACGGGCCGCAGCAGTTGGCCGGCGACGAACGGCACGAGCAGCTGCATCACGATGCTGCCGACCGTACTCCACGGCGACGCGGCCGCGGCCGACTGCGACGTGATCATCAGCCCGACGAGCGCCGGCGTCACGAAGATCCCGAGCAGGCTCGATGCGGACGCCGCGCACACGGCGGCCGGCACGTTGCCCTTCGCGATGGATGTGAACGCGATCGACGACTGGACCGTCGACGGCAGCGTGCACAGAAAGAGCACGCCGGCATAGAGCGTCGGCGTGACGAGCGGTTGCAGCACGGGTTTCAGCGCGAGGCCGAGCAGCGGGAACAGCGCGAACGTGCTGAGCAGCACGACCGCATGCAGCCGCCAGTGGGTCGCCCCCGCGACGACGGCTTCGCGCGACAGCTTCGCGCCATGCAGGAAGAACAGCAGGCCGACCGCGATGTTGGTCGCCCAGTTGAATGCGTGGGCGGCCGGGCCGCGGCACGGCAACAGGCTCGCGAGCACGACGGTGCCGACGAGCGCGAGCGTGAAGTTGTCGGGAAGGAAACGGGGACGGGCCATCGGGAGCTCGATTCGGAAACGGCGGCGCGCATCGCGCGCGCGAAGCCGATATTGTCCCGGCTGCTCATTCAAGAGACAAATTCATTGTGAGAATCGATTGATGAATCCATTGAATGCGACAGGGCCACCGGACGGCGCGCGAATGAGCAGAAGAATGTTCTTCCACGATTGGCCGCGGAAGTGAAAAAACCTAGCAGTAACATGGTGTTACACCGATGCCGGCGACCTAACACTTTTTGGCTCGACACCGTTTCAGGCCGCTCATAAATTACTGCTGAAAGGCTTGCGTCAGCCGAAAAACACCGGCGGCGAGCGGTAACAGGCAACGAATGATGACGGAACGGGTGAAACTGAAGGTCGGACGATGGGTGGCAGGCGTGCTTGGCACGCTGCTGATGCCGTTCGCGCTCGCGCAACCGCCGCACGGCGGTCATGCGTTCGGCGGCCACGGTTTCGGCGGCGGCGACATGCGCGCGTACGGCCAGTCGGCCGCCAGCGGGCAGGTCTGGCGCCGGGCGCTGCCGCCGGGCGGCGCGCGTGCCGGCGGCGTGAGCGGCAACGGCTTCCGCTGGGGCCTGCGGCCGACGCCGTCTTACGGCCATTACGCCGCGCAAAGCCCGTATCGCCCGATCAGCGCCGACTCCCGCCAGATGCCGCGCCCGCCGGGCGGCGGCAACGTGCCGATGCGTGCCGGCTCGATCCGCGCCGACGTCGCGCGCTACAACGAGGAGCGCGGTGGCCGTCCGATGCCGCCGCCGCGCGCGCAGGAAGAACCCGCCGCCCACTCGCCGTATTTCTCCCCGTTCTACCGAAACTGAGCGCCCCGCGCGTTCGCTGAGCGCCGCCGCGCGCTCGTCCCTCGCCGGCTGTGATGCGAATTCGCCACAGTCGCGCGCAGATTTCCGCTGATTTTCCCCCCGCATTGCGCTATCTTTCGCGCCCGGCACGGGCGCCGTCCCGCGGCCGTCCCGTCGCGTGCCTGCCCCGCGCGGGCCCGCCGCGACGCGTGCGGCCATGTGTCGATGCCGCGAAGTTAATGCCGCCGCTATACCCGCAATAAGTGCGCGCAATTTTGACCGGACAAATGATCCGTAAAGATGGCTGCGCCCCATACGACGCAAGCAATCGGCTCCAAAAAACAACGCTCGCGCCACTTATCGACTTCGACAAAACCTGGAGATCCCATGAAAGCATTCGCTCGCCGTGCGTCGCGCACGTCCGTCAAGCTGATCGCCGCGGCCACCTGCGTGGCGGCCGCCGCACCCGTCCACGCGCAGTCGAGCGTTTCGCTCTACGGTCAGGTGGACGAATGGATCGGCGCAACCAAGTTCCCGGGCGGCGATCGCGCGTGGAACGTGTCGGGCGGCGGGATGTCGACCTCGTACTGGGGCCTGCACGGTGCGGAGGATCTCGGCAACGGCTACAAGGCGATCTTCACGCTGGAGAGCTTCTTCCGCGCGCAGAACGGCCAGTTCGGGCGCTTCCAGGGCGATACGTTCTTCGCGCGCAACGCGTACGTCGGCGTCAGCTCGCCGTACGGCACGGTGACGGCAGGCCGCCTGACGACGCACCTGTTCCTGTCGACGATCCTGTTCAACCCGTTCTACGACTCGTACACCTTCTCGCCGATGGTGTACCACGTGTTCCTCGGCCTCGGCACGTTCCCGACCTATCCGAGCGACCAGGGCGCGGTGGGGGATTCGGGCTGGAACAATGCGCTGTCGTACACGTCGCCTTCGTTCGGCGGCCTGAATTTCGGCGCGATGTACGCGCTCGGCAACACGGCCGGCGACAACCGCTCGAAGAAGTGGAGCGCGCAGTTCAACTACGCGAACGGCCCGTTCGCCGCGACCGCCGTCTACCAGTACGTGAACTTCAACAACGGCCCGCAGGACCTGAGCTCGCTCGTGACCGGCATGAAGAGCCAGGGGATCGGGCTGCTCGGCGCGACCTACGACCTGAAGTACGTGAAGCTGTTCGGCCAGTATATGTATACGAAGAACGACCAGGTCGCCGGCAGCTGGCACGTGAATACCGCGCAGGGCGGCGTGTCGGTGCCGCTCGGCGTCGGCAACGCGATGGCGTCGTATGCGTACTCGCGCGACGGCGGCGGCCTCGACCAGACGCGCCAGACCTGGGCCGTCGGCTACGACTATCCGCTGTCCAAGCGCACCGACGTCTATGCCGCGTACATGAACGACCACATCAGCGGCCTGTCGAACGGCAACACGTTCGGCGCAGGTATCCGCGCAAAGTTCTGACGAGACGATGGCGGGCGCGAATCCGCACCGCGCGTGCCGCCCGCCCGTTTCCCGCCCCGCAACGGCGCCGCTTACTGTTGCGCCGTTTTGCCATTGTTGACCTTTTGGTTTCCTTGCCTTTGTTACCCTATCTCGTAATTGCATGATTCCCAGGAATTGCGAGCTAGTTCGATGGATACCCTCGTCAGCATGAATGTGTTTCGCTACGTCGTCGAAGTGGGCAGCTTCGTCGGCGCGGCGGAGCGCATGCAGATGTCGGCCGCGATGGCGAGCAAGCACGTGATGCATCTCGAGCAGCAGCTCGGCGCGCGGCTGCTGCATCGCACGACACGACGCGTCGCGCCGACCGAGGCGGGACGCGAATACTATGAGCGCCTCGTGCAGGCGCTGTCGGAACTCGACGAAGCCGGACAGGCGGTCGGCGCCGCGAGCGTCGTGCCGCAGGGCCGCCTGCGCGTGACGTCGCTGTCCGCGTTCGGATTGCGGCACGTGATGCAGGCCGTCACCGATTATGCGGGCCGGTTCCCGGACGTGGTCGTCGACATGACGCTGTCCGATCGTGTGGTCGACCTGATCGAGGAAGGCTATGACGTCGCGGTGCGCGCGGCGCCCAACGGACTGAAATCCTCGTCGCTGGTCGCGCGGCAGATCGCGACCGCGCACATCCTGCTGGTCGCGTCGCCCGAGTATCTCGAGAAGCACGGCACGCCGCAGACGATCGCCGATCTCGCGCACCACAACTACCTGCGGCGCGATTCGAATTCGACGATGCTCGATTCGCTGGTGATCGACGCGGCCGCCGCGTCGCGCGTGAACCTGAACGGCAACCTGATCGTGAACCATCTCGAAGGGCTGCGCGCGGCCGTGCTCGCGGGCGCGGGCATCGCGCTGCTCGGCACCGAGGTGGTCGGCGACGACATCGAATCCGGCCGGCTCGTGCCGGTGCTGCTCGACTCGGTGCCGCCGCACGAGGCGCCGATCTATGCGGTGTATGCGAGCCGCCGCCACGTGTCCGCGAAGGTGCGCTCGTTCGTCGACTTCCTCGCCGCGCGTTTCGAAGGGCAGTCGCTGTGCCCGTCGATCGAATCGCACCTGCGCGTGCTGCCGATCACGGGGATCAAGCGCGCGGGCTGACCGGCGCCGCCCGCCCACGAGCGGACATGAAAAAAGCGCGAGCCGTTGCGGTTCGCGCTTTTTCGTTTGGTCCGACGTGATGCGCGGATGCGCGGCGGTGGCGCCACCCGCCGCGTGCGTCAGCGTGCGATGCCGAGCCGTGCCTTCGCGTCGTCGTACTCGCGCTTCATCCGCTCGACGAGCTCGCCGACGCTCGGCAGGTCGTCCATCAGGCCGACGCCCTGGCCGGCACCCCAGATGTCCTTCCACGCCTTCGTCTTGTCGCCGCCGAAATTCATCTTCGTCTTGTCCGATTCCGGCAGCGCGTCCGGATCGAGGCCGGCCTTCTCGATGCTCTCGCGGATGTAGTTGCCGTGCACGCCGGTGAAGAGGTTCGTATAGATGATGTCGGACGATTTCGCGTTGAGGATCGCATGCTTGTAGTCCTCGACCGCGTGCGCTTCCTGCGTCGCGATGAAGCGCGTGCCCATGTACGCGAAGTCGGCGCCCATCGCCTGCGCGGCGAGGATCGAGCCGCCGTTCGCGATCGAACCGGACAGCACGATCGGGCCGTCGAACATCCGGCGCACTTCGCCGACGAGCGCGAACGGCGACGTCGTGCCCGCGTGGCCGCCGGCGCCGGCCGCGACGAGGATCAGCCCGTCGACGCCGGCTTCGAGCGCCTTCTGCGCGTGACGCAGGTTGATCACGTCATGCAGCACGATGCCGCCGTAGCTGTGCACCGCGTCGACGATCTCGCGCGCCGGCGCGCGCAGGCTCGTGATGAAGATCGGCACCTTGTGCTCGACGCACACGCGCACGTCATGCTCGAGGCGCACATTCGACTGATGGACGATCTGGTTGACCGCGATCGGGCCGATCACCGCGTCCGGGTGCTTCGCCTTGTGGTCGGCGAGCTCGGACTGGATCTGCGTGAGCCATTCGTCGAGCAGTTCGGCCGGACGGGCGTTGAGCGCGGGGAAGGATCCGACGATACCCGCCTTGCATTGCGCGAGCACGAGTTCGGGGTAGCTGACGATGAACATCGGCGACGCGATGACGGGCAGCGTCAGGTTCTGCAGGACAGCGGGCAATGCCATGTGATGTCTCCAGTCTCGAGGGGCGGCCGGCCCCGGCGCGATCGCGCCGGCTTCGGCATGCATGCTTGGCGGTCGAACGATGCTTCGAGTGTAGCGGCGTAGCGCTGCGCCCATATTAATACGAACGGTCGTGCGATTCTACGCGAGCTTAGCAAACGGCGCGGCGTGGCGACAATCGAGTGAGTGTTCTCTTTCTACGCATTCGGGCCGCTGCCGCGCGCAGCAGCCTGCCGCGCGCTCCTACAATACCCGCCATAACAAACCGACGAGAAACAAACCATGTCGTTTGACGCGTTTGCATCGTTTCGCGTGACGATGCAGGACACCGACATCTTCGGTGTCAAAGGAGGCGCGGGGCCGCCGCTTCTGCTGCTGCACGGCCATCCGCAGACCCACATGATCTGGCATCGCGTCGCCGCGACGCTGGCGAATCACTTCACGGTGATCGCGACCGACCTGCGCGGCTACGGCGCGTCGGGCAGGCCGCCGAGCGACGCGCGGCACGCGCCGTATTCGAAACGCGCGATGGCGGCCGACCAGGTCGCCGTGATGCGGCATTTCGGCTTCGAGCAATTCCACGTGTGCGCGCACGATCGCGGCGCGCGCGTCGCGCACCGGCTCGCGCTCGATCATCCGGCGGCCGTCGAACGGATGATGCTGCTCGACATCGCGCCGACGCTCGCGATGTACGAGAAAACGGATCGTGCGTTCGCGACCGCGTATTTCCACTGGTTCTTCCTGATCCAGCCGGCGCCGCTGCCCGAAACACTGATCGAAGGCCGCACCGATGCGTATATCGAGCGCGTGATGGGCAACCGTTCGGCCGGGCTCGCGCCGTTCGCGCCGGAGGCGCTCGCCGCGTATCGCGCCGCGCTCGCGCAGCCGGGCGCCGTGCATGCGATGTGCGAGGACTACCGCGCGTCGGCGACGATCGACCTCGAACACGACCGCGCGGATCTCGAGCGCGGCAACAAGGTCGCGTGCCCGCTGCGCGTGCTGTGGGGCGAGCACGGGATCGTCGGCCGCTGCTTCGATCCGCTCGACGAATGGCGGCGCGTCGCGCGCGACGTCAGCGGCCGCGCGCTTGATTGCGGACACTACATTCCGGAAGAGGCGCCCGTCGCGCTGATCGACGAGCTGCTCGCGTTCTTCGACGCGCGCGACGCGGCCGCGTGAGCGGCGCCGGCCGCGGCGGGTCGCGCCGACGGTCAGCGGCGTGCGGCGTCGTCTTCGACGAGCGGCGGCAGGCGGCGCGGCACGGGCGTCGATTTCACGATCGCCGTGCTCGTTTCCGCGCGCTCCGTCACCTTCGACAGGATGTCGTCGAGGTGCCCGATCGTGCGCAGGTAGAGCCGGCAGATGAAGCAGTCCTCGCCGGTCACCTTGTCGCATTCGACGAATTCGGGAATCCGCCGCAACACCTCCTCGACCAGATGCAGCTGCCCCGGCAGCGGCTTCACGCGGACGATCGCCTGCAGCGTGTAGCCGAGCGCGCGTGGGTCGAGCTCGACGGTGAAGCCCGCGATCACGCCCTGCGCTTCGAGCCGCCGCACGCGGTCGGCGGTCGCGGGCGCCGACAGCCCGATCTGCCGCGCCAGTTCGCTGGTGGCGATGCGCGCATCCTCGGCAAGCGCCGCGAGGATCGCGCGGTCGGTCGCGTCCAGTGACGCGACGGCGGGCGGGGAAAGGCGTTTCGACATGATCGCTTTGCTTTCGAAGGTGAATCGGTGGTTTCGCTTCAGTTTAGTCGTGGATGCGCGGAAAGCAAGTTCCTAGAATCGAAGTCATCTTCTCTCGTCGAATGGAGTCCCTGATGGCCTCGAACGAAACCCGCCGCGGCGCCGCCGAGATGGTCGTCGCGATGATGATGTCCGGCACGATCGGCTGGCTCGTGATGTCGTCGCAGCAACCGCTCACCAACGTCGTGTTCTTCCGCTGCCTGTTTGGCGCGGCGACGCTCGCGATCGTCTGCGCGGCGCTCGGCTTCCTGCGCCGCGCGCTGTTCTCGCCGCGCATGCTCGCGCTCGCGACGCTCGGCAGCGTCGCGATCGTCGCGAACTGGCTGCTGCTGTTCGCCGCGTATTCGCGCGCGTCGATCTCGATGGCGACCGCCGTCTACAACACGCAGCCGTTCATGCTCGTCGCGCTCGGCGCGATCGTGTTCCGCGAGCGGATCAGCGCATCGACGATCACGTGGCTCGCGCTCGCCTTCGTCGGGCTCGTGTGCGTGGTGCGGGTCGAGCCGGCGGTGCTCGCGGTACCCGGCGAATATCTCGAAGGCGTCGCGTTGTCGCTCGGCGCGGCGTTCCTGTACGCGGTGTCGTCGATCGTCACGAAGCACCTGAAGGGCACGCCGCCGCATCTGCTCGCGCTGCTGCAGGCCGGCCTCGGCATCGTGCTGCTCGCGCCGTTCGCCCACTTCGGCACGTTGCCGGCGACGCCCGCGCAGTGGCTCGATCTCGTCGTGCTCGGCGTCGTGAACACCGGCGTGATGTACGTGCTGCTGTACGGCGCGATCCAGAAGCTGCCGGTCGCGATGACGGGCGCGCTGTCGTTCGTTTATCCGGTCGTCGCGATCATCGTCGATCGCGTCGCGTTCGGACAGACGCTCGCGTGGACGCAGGTGCTCGGCGCGCTGCTGATCCTGCTCGCGGCGGCCGGCGTGAACCTCGGCTGGCGCATCGTGCCCGCGCGTCGCGCGCCGCTCGGCAACTGAAATATTCGTGCGCTTCGGCGGGCTGTTTCGGCTCGTCGCCGGGGCTGTCTGCCGCGCCTGTTGGCGCCGCGTCCGGGAACGCCGATTGCCCGCGAACAAGGCCGCAGGAAGTTGTAGGGAAACACCCGATGCGACGCCGCAGCGTCGCTCGTATGATGCGGCTGTGACGTTGATCACGTTCACAGGATTCCGATCTCATGCCGTTCGCCAGACAGGCCGAACGGCATTTTTTTATGCGCCGCTCCGCGCGAGTAGGCGCCGCCGCGCATCGAGCCGCGCGAGCAGCGCACGCCTCGCGTCGTCGTCCGACGCGCGCCATCCCTTGATCTCGTCGCGCGTGCGCAGGCACCCCGCGCACCAGTCGGTACGCGGGTCGATCCTGCATACGTCGGTGCACGGCGACGCGACCGTGCCGACCACCACCGGCACGTCGCTCATGCGTCGTTCCTCAACGCGACGTCGGCGACCGGCGCGCCCGTCAGCGAGACGAGCTCCTGCGGCGACAGGTTGAACACCGCGTGCGGATGGCCGGCGGCCGCCCACAGGCTGTCGAGTTCGAGCAGGTCGGCGTCGATCAGCGTGACCGGCTCGACGAGATGGCCGATCGGGCAGACGCCGCCGATCGCGTAGCCGGTGTGGTCGCGCACGAACTTCGCATCGGCACGGCCGACCGGGCCGACCTGGGCGGCGACCTTCTTCTCGTCGACGCGGTTCACGCCGCTCGCGACGACGAGCACCGGCAGCCCGTCCGATTCGCGCCGAAACAGGATCGACTTCGCGATCTGCGCGACCGAGCAGCCGAGCCCGGCCGCGGCCTCGGCGGAGGTCTTGCCGGTTTCGGCGAGCATCACGATGCCTTTCGAATGCCCGCGCTCGCGCAGGAGCAGCGCGACGCGTCGCGCGGAATCGGGGAGGGAGTCGAATGAAGTGGGTGTCGTCATGGAGAATCCGTGAGTGGCGGGGTCAGGCGCAGCTCGGCGCGTCGGTCGCGCTCTGCGCCTTGGCGAGCAGCGCGCGGCCGGCGCGCGACACGTTCGCGCGGCCGATCGCGTTCGAGATGAAGTCGCCGGCGGCGACCACCTGCGCGAGGTCGATGCCGGTGTCGATGCCGAGGCCCTGCATCAGGTACAGCACGTCCTCGGTCGCGACGTTGCCGGTCGCGCCCTTCGCGTACGGACAGCCGCCGAGGCCGGCGACCGACGCGTGGAAGATCTCGATCCCTTCGAAGAGCGCCGCGTAGATGTTCGCGAGCGCCTGGCCGTAGGTGTCGTGGAAGTGGCCCGACAGCCGTTCGCGCGGAAACACGCGCGTGACGGCCGACAGCACTTCGCGCGTGCGCTTCGGCGTGCCGACGCCGATCGTGTCGGCGATGTCGATCTCGTCGCAGCCGAGCGCGGCGAAGCGCTCGACGACGTCGACGACCGACGCGACCGGCACCTCGCCCTGGTACGGGCAGCCGAGCGTGCACGACACGCTGCCGCGCAGCCGCACGCCGGCATCCTTCGCGGCCTTCGCGACCGGCTCGAAGCGCGCGATGCTTTCCGCGATGCTGCAGTTGATGTTCCGCTGCGAGAACGCCTCGCTCGCCGCGCCGAAGATCACCACTTCGTCCGCGCGTGCGGCGAGCGCGTTCTCGAAGCCCTTCAGGTTCGGCGTGAGCACCGAGTACACGGTGCCCGCGCGACGCTCGATGCCGGCCATCACGTCGGCGCCGTCGGCCATCTGCGGCACCCATTTCGGCGACACGAACGACGCGGCCTCGATGTTGCGGAAACCGGCGCGCGACAGCCGGTCGACGAGCGCGATCTTCACGTCGGTCGGCACGAAGGTCTTTTCGTTCTGCAGCCCGTCGCGCGGGCCGACTTCGACGATCTTGACGGCGGTGGGGAACGTCATGGTTGTCTCCAGTTTGTGTAGGCGGAATTCAGTAGCCGCGCGCGTAGTCGACGATGCCGCCGACGCGCTCGCCGCGCTCGAGCGCGCGGATCTTGCCCGCGATCTGCTCGACCGCTTCGTCGCGCAGCGTCTCGGCCGAACAGTGCGGCGTGATCGTGATGCGCGGCGCGTGCCAGAACGGATGATCGGCCGGCAGCGGCTCGTGCTGGAACACGTCGAGCGTCGCCGCGGCGAGCTGGCCGCTCGCGAGCGCGTCGAGCAGGTCGGCTTCGACGAGATGCGCGCCGCGTGCGACGTTCACCAGGTACGCACCGGGCGCGAGCCGGGCGAAGGTGCGCGCCGACAGGATTCCGTCGGTATCGCGCGTGCTCGGCAGCAGGTTCACGAGTACCTTCGCACCGTCGATGCATGCGTCGAGCGCGTCGTCGCCCGCGAAGGTGTCGATACCGTCGAGCTGCTTCGGGCTGCGGCTGTAGCCGCGCACCGGCAGGCCGAGCGCGGCGAGCGCGTGCGCGACCTGCGCCCCGAGCACGCCGAGGCCGAGCACCGCGACGGTGAAGCGCGCGCGCGGATGCGGTTCGAGCACCTGCCAGCGGCGCTCGCGCTGTAGCGCTTCGTATTCGTCGAAGCGGCGCAGGTAGCGCAGCACCGCGTGTGTCACATATTCGATCATCTGCTGCGCCATGCCCGAATCCTCGAGGCGCACCAGCGGCACGTCGCGCGGTAGCGTGCCGGGATGCGCGCGCTCGAGCGCGAGCAGCGCGTCGACGCCCGCGCCGAGATTGAAGATCGCGCGCAGGCCGTCGCGCGGCGCGAACAGCTCGCGCGGCGCGCGCCACACGAGCGCGTAGTCGGCGGCGGCCGTGTCGCCCGGCTGCCATGCGCGCAGCTCGGCGTCGGGCAGCGCCTGCGCGATCGCGTCGCGCCATGCGTCGGCTTCCTGGTGCGGCGAGTAGAACAGGATCTTCATGCGCTTACTTCGCGAACAGCTGGCCGATGTCGGCGAACGCCTTGAATTCCAGCGCGTTGCCGCACGGATCGAGGAAGAACATCGTCGCTTGCTCGCCGACCTCGCCCTTGAAACGGATGTGCGGCTCGATCACGAAGCGCGTGTGCGCGGCCTTGAGTTTATCGGCGAGCGCATGCCATTCGTCCATCGACAGCACGACGCCGAAATGGCGCACGGGCACGTTGTCGCCGTCGACCGGATTCACCGCGCTCGCGCCGGTTTCGTCCGGCGCGAGATGCGCGACGACCTGGTGGCCGAAAAAGTCGAAGTCGACCCAGTGATCCGAGCTGCGGCCCTCGGGGCAGCCGAGCAGGCCGCCGTAGAACGCGCGGGCGTCGGCGAGGCTCGATACGGGAAAGGCAAGATGGAACGGGCGCAGCGCGCCGGCGGGCGTAGCGGACATCGGGCGTCTCCTGTCGATCGGCACCGGCGCGGCGGCGCGCGGGTCGAGCCGATGCATGGCAAGCGGGAAGCCCACATTCTACGGTTTCGCGGCGGGTTGCGCCGCCGAGGGGGCGCCAGTGCGCGCGGCGCGGCTCGCATGGGTGGCCGACGGCGGCCGTCCTTGGGTGCCCGTCGCCGGTGGCCATCCGCGGTGGCCTTCGCCGGGTTGCCCGTCGCCGGAGGCCGTCCCCGGGTGCCCATCGCTGGCGGCCGTTCCCGGGCGCCCGTCGCCGGTGGCCGCCCCCGGGTGCCCCTCGCGCGCAGAAGCAAAGCACAAAATATTGGTTCGGCCGCCGCGCGCGGCGCGCCACAATCGAACCTCGTCTCCAAGCAAAGCAAGCGAGGGCAATCATGCGCGCATGCAGCAAATCGGCGTGGCCGCCGCGGCTCGTGACCGTTCCGGGCCTGCACGGCAGCGAAGGCGCCCACTGGCAGACCTGGCTGGAGCGGCAGTTCCCGCGTTCGCTGCGGGTCGAACAGGCCGACTGGGACGCCCCCGATCTCGGGCGCTGGGCGCAGTCGGTGCGCGCGCTGCTCGAACGTGAGCGCGGCCCGTTCGTGCTCGCCGCGCACAGCTTCGGCTGCCTCGCGGCCGCGCATGCGCTCGCGCAATGGCCGCAGACGGCCGACGTCGCGGGCGTGCTGCTCGTCGCACCGGCCAGTCCTAAGAAGTTCACGTTCGCCGGGCCGTTCGACGCGCGCCGGCTCGCGGCGCCGTCGATCGTGATCGGCAGCGAGACCGATCCGTGGATGCCGCTCGCCGATGCGCGCACGCTCGCACAGCGGCTCGGCAGCGCATTCGTGAACCTCGGCGACGCGGGGCACATCAACACCGCGGCCGGCTTCGGCCCATGGCCGCGCGCGAAATATTTCGTCGACACGCTGGTGCATTGCGCGGCGCCGCTGCGCTTTCGCGACGCGGACGACGGCTTCGACGCCGCGCTCGTCGACCGCGCGCTCGCGCACGCGGTCTGACACTCATCGTCACGACGCTGCGCAGCCGGGGCCGCGCAGTGTCGTCGCGCAGTTACGACGCGGAGACGGGCGCCACCGCGGCCGGATCCGAGTAGCTCGGCCGGCCGTTCTCGACGTGACCCGCGAAGCGGCGCGAGAACGTGCCGTTCGCGCCGTCGCTCACCGTAACGTCATACCAGTGGTGGCTCGACGCGAGCGCCCACTGCTCGACGCGTTCGTCGCCGCCGTGCAGCGTCACCTGGCGCGCGGGCGCGCCGTATGCGTTGTCGGCCAGCGTCAGCGTGACGTGGCCTGCGCCATGGTTGCGCAGCTTCAGGTACAGGTTGCCGTTCGCGATGTCGTAGCCGGCTTTCACCTCCGGCTGCGCGTGGTTGCGGCGGCGCGCGGTTGCCGCCGACACGTTGCCCGCGAACATCCGGACGAAGCCGTTCGGCCCGTACACCGAGAACGCATACACGCCGTTCGTCTCCGTCAGGTCGAAATCCGCATGCAGCACGCGGCGCGCGCCGACCGTGTAGCGCCACGGGCCGTCGGTGCGGTTCGTCGCGTACACCTGGAAGTGCGCGCCCTGGTTGCCGCGGTTCGCGAACTCGATGCGCAGCGTGTTGCCGCCGTAGATGCTCGCGTTCACATGCAGTTCGTAAGGCAGCGCGCGGGCGGGCCGCACGCCGGGCTCCTGCGGGACGATCGGCGACGGCGTCGCGGGCACGGTGGGCGCGGGATTGCTGGTCGGCGATCGAGCGGTACTGGCTCGTATCGGGCAGCGACGGAAACGATGCATCCGACGAGCGGAAGTCGAACGCGGCGGTGAGGTCGCCGCACACGGTGCGGCGCCACGGCGTGATGTTCGGCTCGTCGATGCCGAAGCGCTCGCCGATGAAGCGGATCACCGACGTGTGGTCGAACACCTGGGAGCACACGAAGCCGCCTTTCGACCACGGCGACACGACAGTCATCGGCACGCGCGGCCCGAGGCCGTACGGCAGCCCGTCGGCGGTGTAGCTGCCGCCGCGGCCCGGGTTCACGACGGTATGCAGCTCGCCGTCGGTCGTCACGGTCGACGCGCCCTGCGCGGCGGAGGTGGGCGGCTGCGGCGGCACGACGTGGTCGAAGAAGCCGTCGTTCTCGTCGTACATGATGAACAGCACGGTCTTCGCCCATACGTCCGGATTCGACGTCAGCGCGTCGAGGATCTGCGACGTGTAGTTCGCGCCGTACGCGGGCGTGTATTTCGGATGCTCGGAGAATGCGGCGGGCGGCAGCAGCCACGACACCTGCGGCAGCCGGTCGTTGATCACGTCGTCCTTCAGGTTGTCGAGCGTTCGCACCGTCTGCGCGCGCTGGTATAGCGACGAACCCGGCTTCGCGTTGATGAAGTTCGTGAAGTTCTGCAGGATGTTCGTGCCGTAGTTGCCGTTGTACGGGTCGGCCCAGGTGAGCCCCTGCTGGTAGATCTGCCACGACACGCCGTGCGCCTCGAGCCGTTCGGGGAAGGTCGTCCACGACAGCAGCTGATACGCGGGCGGCAGGTCGCCGTCGACGTAGTCGGCGTTGTCGAGCAGCGGGCCGCCGAACTTGCCGGTCGGGTCGACCGTGCCCGTCATCAGATACGCGCGGTTCGGGTGCGTCGGCCCCGGCAGCGAGCAGAAGTAGTGGTCGCACACGGTGAACGCATCGGCGAGCGCATAGTGGAACGGGATGTCCTCGCGCACGTGATAGCCCATCGTCATGTCGGTCTTGTTCGCGGGCCACTGGTCGTAGCGGCCGCCGTCGATCGCCGCGTGGGTCTTCGCCCACGAATGGTCGAGCGCGCCGAGGCACTGCGCGCTGGTCGTCTTCGTGTCGAGCCGAAACGGCAGCACCGGTTTCGTCGGGTCTTCCTTCGACGGCTGGTACCACACCGGCTTGCCGTTCGGCAGCGGGATCGGGAAGCGGTCGTTGTAGCCGCGCACGCCGCGCAGGTGTCCGAAGTAATGGTCGAACGAGCGGTTCTCCTGCATGAACACGACGATGTGCTGCACATCGCGGATCGTGCCGGTGCCGCGCGCGGCCGGAATCGCGAGCGCGCGGCGGATCGATTCAGGGAACGCGTTGAGCGCGACGGCGGCGCCCGCTGACTGTGCGACGGTATGCAGGAAACGGCGGCGGCTGGATGACGTCATGTTGTTTCACCTCGGTTCTGCGATCGGGGACGGGACAGGAGCGGCGGGATCAGTGCGATGAGGACGCAGCGACGCCGGACGCGCCCGCATTCGTCGCGGGCTTGGCGTCGTCGTCATCGTCGGGCGGGTAGTGGACGACGGGCGGCGCGAGCGGTGCGGCTTCCGACGCGGTGGTGCTCGCGCCTGCACCGCTGTTGAATGCGCTCGCCGAGCCGGACGATGCGCCGGCCGGTGGCGAGCCGTCGGCCGTGTGCGCGTCGTGCGGCGCATCGTCGCTGCAGGCGGCGACGAAGGTGGCGGCACACAGAACGACGACGAGGGCAACGCGACGCATGACTTCTCTCCTGGCAGGCGGATCGGGAAACGATTTCCAGTATGCCGGTGCGATGCGACGATTCGGTGAATCGTTTGCAACCGGGGCGTGATCGCGAAAGGCTTTCATGAAGCTGACCGGATGCTTTCGAGAAGCATCGCATGCTCGCATGGTGGAATTTTCCAGCGGACGCGGAGGCCGCGCGTATTTACACGCGTGTGCAATGCGTCGACGGACTCATTGCAATGCCTGCGGTGTGCGCGGCGCGCCGAATGCGATCGGAAATCGGCGGTCGATGCGCCGCGGGTCACGCCCAAAAAGCGGGCGTTTTTGCCACTTTGCCAGCGCACGGTCAGCCACGCGCCAGCGTCGTGCCATGCATGCGTCAAGAAAGGCGGCGCGGCCAGTTTGCCGCGCGTTCGCACCGCGTGTCGATGCCGGCGCCGCGCGTTGGGGCGCTACCCCCACATACCCGCGGCACCGGAATTGCTAATTGCGCCGATGCGCGTGCCGTCGCGCGCGGCCATCCGCGCACGGGCGGCACATCTGCATCCATTCACCCCATGGAGCGAGCAGAAGTCATGTCCAGCGATCGATCCGAGTCCCCGTCCGCCGAACCCGCGCGCGATGCCGGCCCGCCGACACCCGCGCCCGACCATGCAGCGGCGCTGCCGTCGCCGCACGATACGCCGTCGAGTGCCGCACGGCGCCGCTTCTTGCAATCCGCGGCCGCCGCCGCGACGGTCAGCGCCGCATCGCACGTTCATCCGCAGCCCGCACACGCTGCGTCTGGGTCGGCTGCCCCGCACCGCGATCCGGTCCCGGCACAACCGGTTCATCTCGACATCAACGGGCGCGCCTACACGCTGCAGCTCGAACCGCGCGTCACGCTGCTCGACGCGCTGCGCGAATATGCGGGGCTCACGGGCACGAAGAAGGGCTGCGACCGCGGGCAGTGCGGCGCGTGCACGGTGCTCGTCGACGGGCGGCGCATCAATGCGTGCCTGACGCTCGCGGTGATGCACGAAGGCCAGCGGATCACGACCGTCGAGGGCCTCGCGCGCGGTGGCGTATTGAGCTCCGTGCAGCGTGCGTTCGTCGAACACGATGCGTTCCAGTGCGGCTACTGCACGTCCGGCCAACTCTGCTCCGCGACCGCGCTGCTCGACGAGTTCTCGTCCGGGGCCGCGAGCGCCGTTACCGACGATGTGCGGCGGCGCCCGGCGCAGCTGTCGGACGACGAGATCCGCGAACGCATGAGCGGCAACCTGTGCCGCTGCGGTGCGTATCAGAACATCGTCGCCGCCGTGCGCGCCGCGCACGCGGCGCGCGGCTAGCCGACGGAGGGCACCGCAATGGAAGCGATCTCCTACGAACGCGCAACCGACGTCGCCGCTGCCGTGCGCGCGGCGCAGCGGCCGGGCGCGGCGTTCATCGGCGGCGGCACGAACCTGCTCGACCTGATGAAGGGCGGCGTCGCACGGCCCGTCGCGCTCATCGACATCACGCGCATCGCGGGTCTCGACACGGTCGATGCGTTGCCCGGCGGCGGGCTGCGCATCGGTGCGCTCGTGCGCAACAGCGACGCGGCTGACCATCCGCGCATTCGCACCGACTATCCGCTGCTGTCCCAAGCGCTGCTCGCCGGCGCGTCCGCGCAATTGCGCAACATGGCGACCGTGGGCGGCAACCTGATGCAGCGCACGCGCTGTCCGTATTTCTACGATCCGGCGTTCGCGCAATGCAACAAGCGCGCGCCGGGCAGCGGCTGCGCGGCGATCGGCGGCCACAACCGGATGCACGCGATACTCGGCGCGAGCCCGCAGTGCGTGGCGGTGAACCCGTCGGACATGAGCGTCGCGCTCGCGGCGCTTGACGCCGTCGTGCAGGTGAGCGGCCCGCACGGCGCGCGGCAGATTCCGTTCGCATCGTTTCACCGCTTGCCCGGCGATCGGCCCGATCTCGACACGACGCTCGAGCCCGGCGAACTGATCACCGCGGTCGACCTGCCGCCGCCGCGCTTCGCCGACCATGCGCACTATCTGAAGGTGCGCGACCGCGCGAGCTACGCGTTCGCGCTGGTGGCCGTGGCCGCCGCGCTGCGGATGGACGGCCCGCGCATCGCGGAGGCGCGCATCGCGCTCGGCGGCGTCGCGCACAAGCCGCTGCGCGCGACGGCCGCGGAACGGCATCTCGCGGGGCGCGCGCCGACCGATGCCGCGCTGCGCGAGGCGGCCGCGCTCGAGCTGCGCGATGCGCAGCCGCTTCAGGGCAACGGATTCAAGGTCGCGCTCGCGCAGCGCGCGATCGTGCGCGCGGTGACCCTCGCCGCCGGCGCGACGGGAGGTGCCGCATGAACACGTTGACGGGACAGCCGCTCGACCGCGTCGACGGCGAACTCAAGGTGACGGGCGGCGCGCGTTACGCGGCCGAGTTTGCCGATGCGCGGCTCGCGCATGCGGTGCTCGTGACCAGCACGATTCCATCGGGACGCATCGAGTCGATCGACACGGCGCGCGCCCGCGCGATGCCGGGCGTGCTGCTCGTGATGACGCACGAGAATGCGATGCGGCTGCCGAACGGCGGCCGTCCGCCGCTGTCGCCGCCCGCCGGGCGCCGGCTCACGCTGCTGCAGGACGACGCGGTGCGCTACAGTAACGAGCCCGTCGCGGTCGTCGTCGCCGACACGCTCGAGCACGCGACCGACGCCGCGAATGCGGTGCGCGTGCGCTATCGCGCGAGCGGTGCCGCGCTCGATTTCGCACGCGAGAAGGGCGCCGCACGCGTGCCGCCGAAGCAGCAGGGGCGCGCGATGGACACGCAGCGCGGCGACGTCGACGCGGGCCTGCGCGAAGGCGCGGTACGCATCGACGCGACCTACACGACGCCGATGCAGCATCACAACCCGATCGAGCCGCACGCGACGATGGCGCACTGGGACGGGCCGACGCTCACGCTGCACGATGCGACGCAGGGCGTGTCCGGCGCGAGCACCGCGGTGGCCGCGGTCTTCGGTATCGCGCCGGAACAGGTCCGCGTGATTTCACCGTTCCTCGGCGGCGGTTTCGGCTGCAAGGGATCGTCGTGGTCGCACGTGTCGCTGTGCGCGATGGCCGCGAAGCAGGTCGGTCGCCCGGTCCGGCTCGCGCTGACGCGGCCGCAGATGTTCGGCCCGGTCGGCGGCCGGCCGTTCACCGAACAGCGCATCGTGCTGGCCGCCCGCCACGACGGCACGCTGACCGCGATGCGCCACGACTCGATCGTCACCACGTCGACCTTCGAGGACTGGACGGAGATGTGCGGGATGCCGTCGCGCATCATGTATGCGGTGCCGAACCAGGCGACCACGCACCGGATCGTGGCGCTGAACGTCGGCACGCCGACGTTCATGCGCGCGCCCGGCGAGACGCCCGGCTCGTTCGCGCTCGAATCGGCGATGGACGAACTCGCGTGGCGGCTCGGGATGGATCCGGTCGCGCTGCGGCTCGCGAATTATGCCGAGGTCGATCCTGAGGACGGCAAGCCGTGGTCGAGCAACAAGCTGCGCGAGTGCTACCGCGTCGGCGCGCAGCGCTTCGGCTGGTCGCGCCGCACCGGCGCGCCGCGCACGATGCGCGACGGCGACACGCTGATCGGCCTCGGGATGGCGGCCGCCACGTATCCGGCGAACCGCAGCGAGGCGGCCGCGCGTGCGCGCATCCTGCCGGACGGCACGGCCGAAGTGGCGTCGGGCACGCAGGACATCGGTACCGGCACCTACACGGTGATGACGCAGGTCGCCGCCGATGCGCTCGGCTTCGCGCCGCAACACGTGCGTTTCGTGCTCGGCGATTCGAGCCTGCCGCGCGCGCCGGTGTCGGGCGGCTCGCAATCGGCGGCGAGCGTCGCGCCGGCCGTGCGCGAGGCCGCCCTGCAGGCGCGCGCGAAGCTGATCGCGCTGGCGATCGCCGATCCGGGCTCGCCGCTGCACGGCGCGGCGGCCGACGACGTGACGGTCGACGACGGCTGGCTCGTGCATCGCGGCGACCCGTCGCGGCGCGATCCGGCCGCCGCGGTGATCGCGCGGGCGGGCGGCCATCCGATCGACGCGCAGGCGACGGCGAAGCCGGGCGACGAGAAGTCGCGCTATGCGTCGCACTCGTTCGGCGCGGTGTTCGCGGAAGTGCACGTCGACGCCGAACTCGGCACGATCCGCGTGCCGCGCATCGTCGGCGTGTACAGCGTCGGCCGCGTGCTCAATGCGAAGACCGCGCGCAGCCAGCTGCTCGGCGGGATGGTGTGGGGGCTCGGCACGGCGCTCGAGGAAGGTTCGCATCTCGACGTGCGGCACGGCCGCTTCACGAATGCGAACCTCGCCGAATATCACGTGCCGGTGAATGCGGATATCGGCGAGTTCGACGTGACCTTCGTCGACGAGAGCGACACGCATTTCAATCCGCTCGGCATCCGTGGCATCGGCGAGATCGGGATCACCGGCGTGCCGGCCGCGATTGCCAACGCCGTCTATCACGCGACCGGCGCGCGCGTGCGCGATCTGCCGATCACGCTCGACAAGGTGGCGATGCCGGCGCGGGCCTGAGCGCGTCAGCGTCGCGGCGTCCTGCGCCGCACTTCGCTGCGCAGCCAGTCGAGCCACGTGCGGATCGCCGCTTCGTGCGGATGGCCGGGGCGCCACACCACGTAGTGCGCATACACGTCGGTCACGCGCACCGTCGACACGCGCACGAGCGTGCCGGCCGCGAGTTCGGGTTCGATCAGCGAGCGGCGCGCGAGCGCGACGCCGCGTCCTTTCAGCGCCGCGTCGATCAACGCGTTCGCATCGGTGAAGCGCGGCGCGCGCGCGGATTCGACGAGGTCGAGGCGCGCGGCCTGGAACCACGGTTCCCACGGCTGCGCGGGGTGGCGCAGCAGGGTCGCGCGCACGAGATCGGCTGGCGTGCGCGGCGCGATGCCGTCGCGATTGCGGTACGCGGGGCTCGCGACCGGAAACACCGTCTCGTTCATCAGCTTCTCGGCGACGACGCCCGGCCAGGTGCCGGGCCCGTAGCGCAGCGCGACGTCGATGCGGTCGCGCTTGCGCAGCGGCGCGAGCGCCGCGTCCGGATGCAGCGCGATCGCAATGTGCGGATGCGCGGCCGCGAAGCGCGGCAGGCGCGGCGCGAGCCAGCGCTCGGCGACGCTCGGCAGCACGCTCGCGTTCAGCGTGACGTCGCAGGTGCGCGGGCGGTCGCGCACGGCGAGCGCCGGCTCGAACGCGCGTTCGAGCACGCTCAGGCCCTGGCGCACCTGCAGCACGAGCGCATGCGCGGCATGCGTCGGCGTGGCGCCGTTGCGCTCGCGCGTGAACAGCGGGTGGCCGAGCTGCGCCTCGAGCGCGCGGATGTGCTGGCTGACCGCGCCCTGCGTGAGCGCGAGTTCGTCGGCCGCGCGCGTGAAGCTCTGCAGCCGCACGGCGGCTTCGAACGCACGCAGCGTCTGCAGCGGGGGAAGGTGGATGCGTCGCATCACGCATTAGTAGCACTAATGCCCGAGCACGACAATTCATCGTTTGTGGCGGCCGGCCGCGCGCTCCTACACTCGGTTCCGTCTTTCAACGAGTCCACCGGGCAACGCCATCCATGAACGCATATCGTCTCTACCTTTCGCCGGGCGCGTGTTCGCTCGCCGCCCACATCGCGCTCGAGGAAACCGGCGCGCCGTTCGACGTCGAGATCGTGTCCGTGCGCGAGCGGCAGAATCTCGACGCGCGCTATCTCGCGATCAATCCGAAGGCACGGGTGCCCGTGCTCGCGATTCCCGGCGAGCCGCGTGTGCTGACCGAAACGCCCGCGATCCTCACGTATCTCGCGCGCCGTCATCCGGACGCGCGGCTGCTGCCGCTCGACGATCCGCTGCGCGAGGCGCGCTGCCACGAATGGCTCGCCTGGCTGGTCGGCTGGGTGCACGGCGTCGGCTACGGCACGCTGTGGCGGCCGGGGCGCTTCATCGGCGATCCCGCGCTGCACGGCGCGATCAGCGCGCACGGGCGCGGGCTGATCGACGCCGCGAACGCATCGATCGAAGCCGCGCTCGCCGACGGCCGCACGTGGGCGGAGCCGGGCGGTCATTCGATCGTCGATCCGTTCCTGCTGGTGCTGTATCGCTGGGGTGTCGCGATCGGGCTCGACATGACGCGGCATCCCGCGTGGACCGCGCATGCGCAGCGCGAGGCCGAGCGGCCGGCCGCTCGGCGCGCGCTGGCGCGCGAGCAGGTCTGACACGCGGCCGCGGCTGGCCGGTCGGTTGAATGGTCGCTTCGTTCGACGGTTCATTCGGATAACGAAGTTCGGACGTGTCCAATTGCCCCGTCGCGCCCAATCCATTGTAATGAGAATCATTCGCAACAATGGAGTGGAATAAACATGAGCCGTTGCATCCAGTCGCGCGCGACGCCGCCGCGCCGCGCGAGCGCGTCCGTCGCATTCGCGATGATGACCTGTGCGGCCGCGCCGGCCTGCGCGGACGAGGGCGAGCCGCGGCATGCGCCGCACCTGAGCCCGATCTTCGTTCACGGCGAGCGCGACGCGGGTTCGCGCGTCGACCGCTCGGGCTCCGCCAAATATGCGACGCCGCTGCTCGACGTGCCGCAGACGATCACCGTCGTGCCGCGCGTGGTGCTCGACGAACAGCAGGCGCTGAGCCTGCGCGAGGCGCTGTCGAACGTCGCGGGCATCACGTTCAACGCCGGAGAGGGCGGCGGCGGTTCGGGCGACATGTTCAATATTCGCGGCTTCAGCGCGAATGCGAATATGCAGATCGACGGGCTGCGCGACAGTGCGCAGAACAATCGCAGCGACCTGTTCAACATCGAGGCGGTCGAAGTGATCAAGGGGCCGAACTCGGTATTCGGCGGCGCGGGCACGACGGGCGGCTCGGTGAACCTGGTCACCAAGACCCCGAAGGCCGGCGCGTCCACGGAGGCCGGCACGATGCTCGGCACGTCGGGCTATCGCCGCGTGACGCTCGATGCGAACCGGCCGCTGCCCGGCACCGACGATCGGGTGGCGTTCCGCCTGAACGCGATGGCGCACGTCAACGAAGTGCCGGGCCGCGACGACATCCGCAAGCGGCGCTGGGGTGTCGCGCCGTCGCTCGCGTTCGGTCTCGGCACGCCGACGCGCGTCACGCTCGGCTATTTTCACCAGTACGACAACAACCTGCCCGACTACGGGCTGCCGGCGCACAACGGCCAGGTGCTGGCCGGCGTGTCGCGCGACAGCTATTTCGGCTGGCGCAATCTCGATCGCGAGCGCATCACGTCGGACGCGTTCACCGTGAAGGCCGAACACGATGTGTCGTCCAGCCTGAAGGTGCAGAACCTGAGCCGCTATGCGCACCTGAATCGCGACACCGTGATTTCCGCGTCGCACGTGAACCTGCAGGGGCTGCCGCCCGGGCGCTACAAGCCGGCCGGGCCGCAGGGCTACGGCCGCGATGCGTCGACCGCGATGTGGGCGAACCAGACGAACATCACGAGCGAGTTCGCGACGCTCGGGATCGGGCACACGCTCGTCACCGGCTTCGAGATCTCGCGGGAAACGTACGGCCGCACGACCTATTCGTACGGGCTCAACCGGTTCTATCCGGCCGACGGTTTCGCGCTCGCCGCGCCGCCGGGCCTCTGGCAAGGGCCCGCGCGGCGCCAGGACAGCGCGCGCAACGACACGGCGCTCGTCGTGAAGGCGCTGTACGCGTTCGACACGATCTCGCTCGGCCGTCATTGGGACGTCGACGTCGGGCTGCGGCACGACTGGATCGACGGCTGGGCGGAAAGTACGCCGGCCGGCAAACCGACCGAGCGCGCGGAGAGCGGCGACCGTCATCTGAGCACGCGCGCAGCCCTCGTGTTCAAGCCGACCGATAACGGTCGCGCGTATTTCGCCTATGGCACATCGTTCAACCCGTCCGCCGAATTCCTCGTGACCACCGGCTCCGGCGTGAGCGCGGCAACCGGCGCGCTCGCCCCCGAGAAAAACGAGAGCTTCGAGCTCGGCGCGAAATGGGAAGGGCTCGCGGGCATCGCGCTGAACGGCGCGCTGTTCCAGACCGAAAAGAACAACGCGCGCGAACGAATGGCCGACGGCGGCTACGCGCTCGTGGGCCGGCAACGCGTGCGCGGCGTCGAGCTCGGTGCCGCCGGCAAGGTGACGCCGCGCTGGGACCTGTTCGCGAACTACACGTATCTGGCGAGCGTCACGCTCAGCTCGCCGGCCACGCCGCGCCGCGAGGGCCAGGCGCTCGGCAATACGCCGCGGCACGCATTCAACGTGTGGACGACCTATCGGTTGCCGGCGGGCTGGACGGTGGGCTACGGTTCGCACTTCGTCGGCCGGCGCAACGTGACGTCGCAAGGCGACGGCCAGCTTGGCGCGTACTGGGTGCACAGCCTGATGGCCGGCTACGAGGTGAGCCGCCGGCTGCGCTTCCAGCTGAACGTCGACAACCTGTTCGATCGTGCCTATGTCGAACGCGTGCGGCAGGTGTCGGGGAGCGAATCGCGCTCGTCCGCGGTCGAGCTCGGCGACGGCCGCTCGGCGATGCTGTCGGCCGTGTACACGTTTTGAAGGCCCGTGCGGATTCGGCAAACCGGTGCCGCGCCGGCCCGCTAGCGTGCAAACAGCGGGTACGTCGCGCCCGCGATCAGCGCGGCGGCGAGCCAGACCACGCTCCACGAACTGACGGCGAGCAGCGGCGGAATCGCGAGCGGCGTGGCGAACAGCCCGAGATAGACGATCGTGTTCGCCATCCCGAGCGCGGTGCCCGCATGGTTCGCGCCCGCGAGCGTCGCGAGTTCGGTGTACGCGACGCCGTGCCATGCCGACACGCAAATACCGGCGAACACGAGAATCGCGACGATCGCGGCGAGCGGCACGTGCGGGCTGCCGGCGGTGGCCGCCGCGAGCAGCGCGAACGATCCGGCCGCGACGCACACCGACCCGCGCAGATACGCGCGCCGGTTGCCGTGCCGGTCGGTATGACGACCGCTCCAGACCCGCATCACCATCGCGCCGACCTGCAGCGCGACCATCGCCGCGCTGATGCCGGCGAGGCCGAGCCGGCCGAAATCGTGCAGGAACACGGTCGCGAACGTGAGCACCGCGAACTGCGGCGCACACAGCGCGCCGATGCCGAGCACGATGCGCCACACGCGGCCGCTGGCGAGCGGGCTGCGCGCGGCTGCGGCCGGCGGTTGCTGCGTGGCGGGGGGGTGCGCGGTGGGGCGGTGCGCGGTGGGGCCGTGCGCGGCGGCCGGCGCGTCGGGCGGTTCGTGCAGCCAGCGCCACGTCAGCGCGGCCGATCCGGCACACAGCAGCATCAGCGCGCCGTACACCGCGGCGAAGCCGGCATGCGACGCGAGCGACGGCAGCAGCGCCGCGCCGACGCCGCCGCCGAGCGGCACGGCCGTCTGGCGGATGCTCATCGCGAGGCCGCGTTCGCGCTCGCCGAACCAGCGCATCACCGCGCGTCCGCTCGAGCCGTTCACGCTGCCGCCGAGCAGGCCGACGCAGCACATCGCCGCGACGACGCGCATCAGCGGCGGCACCGCGTGCGTGCTCGGGACGATCGTGATCACCATCAGCGCCAGCATCGCGGCCGTCGCGACGAGGCCGGTGAGCAACACGCGGCGGTCGCCGAAACGGTCGGCGGCGATCCCCCACGGCAGCTCCGACAGCGCGACGCCGAAGCCGAGCGCGCCGAGCACGAGGCCGAGCGCGCCGTTGTCGAGGTGGTAGGCCGAGCGCATCCACACGGCGGTGGTCGGAATGCCGGCCGCGGCGGCGGAAAAGCTCATGTTCGCGGCGACGCCGGCCGCGAGCACGCGCCAGCGATGGGCCGGGCCGCGCGCGTCGTGCGCGCGCGAGGACGGGGAAGCGAGGCAGGAGGTATCCATGGCGACAAAGCCCGTTCGGAAATTGACATCGCCAGTGTGGCGACCTACATTCATCCTGAAAATCGGAAAGTTTTTGATGAATCGTTCGATAAAACGGGATGGTTGAAATGTCCGGACAAGACAATGCCTACGGCGCGGCGTCGCTCGCGGCACCCGATGCCACGCTGGCCCGGCCGAACTTCGACGTCGCGGCGTTGCGCAGCCTGGTGGCGGGCGTGGATCTCGGCAGCTTCGCGAAGGCTGCCGATCGCGTCGCGCGTTCGTCGTCGGCGGTGAGCGCGCAGATCCGCAAGCTCGAGGAGCAGGCCGGCACGCCGCTGTTCGTGAAGGCCGGGCGCGGGCTCGCGCTGACCGACGCCGGCGACGCGATGCTGCGCTATGCGCGCCGGATGATCGAACTGAACGACGAAGCGGCCGCGGCCGTGCGCGGCGTGAATCTCGACGGTTGGGTGCGGGTCGGCCTGCAGGAGGATTTCGGCGAAGCGATCCTGCCCGACGTGCTCGGGCGGTTCGCGCGTGCGCATCCGAAGGTGAGGATCGAGGCGCGCGTCGCGCGCAACGCCGAGCTGCTCGAGCGGCTCGACGCGAACCAGCTCGATCTCGCGCTGGTGTGGGGCGACCCGGCGTCGGCGACGCTCGTGTCGCGCGCGGGCATCGACAGCGACGCGATCGCGCAGGTGCCGATGCAGTGGATCGCGGCGGTCGGGGCGGCGGGTTTCGGCGTGCCGGACGGCGGCGGCCCGGCGGATGCGGCCGACGACGGCGATGCGAGCCTGCGTGTGATGCGCGCGTCGGGCGAGCCGCTGCCGCTCGTCGTGTTCGACCGGCCGTGCCGGTTCTTCGGCGCGGCGACCGACGCGCTCGACCGCGCGGGCGTGCCGTGGCGCGTCGCGTTCACGACGCCGAGCCTGGCCGGGCTGTGGGCCGCGGCGGCAGCCGGCCTCGGGCTGACGGTGCGCTCGCATTATGGGCTGCCCGCGTCGGTGCGCGTGCTCGACGCGGCGTCGTTCGGGCTGCCGGAACTGCCGAGCCTGCCGCTGATGCTCCTGCGGCGCACGTCGTCGGCGACGCCGACCGTCGAGCGGCTCGCGCGGATCGTCACGCAGGCGGTGCGGGACGCGACGCAGGCAGAGGTGGCGATGCTTGCGGCGTAACGGAACGTTCCGAAGCAGCGGCTCGGTATGCGTCGGCACGCCTCTGCCGATCGGCCGAATGGAGCGATCAGGCGAACGGGACTACAGTGATGGACACCTGAAACGGAGGTCATCATGCAAGACGCGAACCTGCCTAACGGCATTGCGATTGGTCCTTCGCAGCAAGGCGACGTATCGAGCCCGGCTGACGATACTCACGTCGATTCAGTCGGGTCGGCGAAGGTGCCCATTCGCTTCGGCGTTTTAGAAGGTCAGGCGTGGATCGCGGATGATTTCGACGCACCGTTGCCGGCGTATCTGCTGGATGCGTTCGAGGGACGCTGATGCGCCTGTTGCTCGATACGCACATCTTCTTGTGGATCGTGACCAACGACCCGAAGCTTAGCGCGCGGGCGCGCGAGCTGAACTGATCTCGGGCGCGGATGAGCGCTTCGTCAGCAGCGCCCATTGTCCGAGCCGCGCGTCGCGTCGCGGCCTATGCGACGGCGCTGGCCGGCGCGATTACCCCGAGCGTGGCGAGAATTTCGGCCAGCCTCCCCCGCAACCCGTCGCTCGCCGGCACGAACGGCAGCCGCAAGCCGTCCTCGCACCACCCCTGCGCGGCCAGCACCGCCTTCACCGGGGCCGGATTCGGCTCCGCGAACAGCGCCGCGACCAGCGGCTGCAGCGCGACCGACAGCTCGCGCGCGTCGGCGAGCCGGCCGTCGCGCAGCAGCGCATGGATGCGCACATGCCATTCGGGCAGCACATGCGCGCTGCTCGCGATCGCGCCATGGGCGCCGGCACACAGCGCGGCGAAGTTCTGGTTGTCGTCGCCGGAAAGGATCGCGAGCGGCGTGTCGTGCACGAGCCGGCTCATCCGGTCGAGCGTGCCGCCGCATTCCTTGATGCCCGCGACGCGCGGGTCGCGCGCGAGCGCCTGCAGCGTCTCCAGTTCGACGTTCACGCCGGTGCGGTACGGGATGTTGTAGACGAGGACCGGCAGGTCGGCCGCGTCGACGATTGCTTCCACGTGGCGGCGGATGCCGTCCTGCGTCGGCCGAACGTAGACGGGCGGCGTGACGAGCAGCCCGTCGGGCCGCAGCGCGGCGAGCTCGCGTGCGCGGGCGGCCGCGAAGTGCGTCGCGCTCGCGGTGAGCCCGACGACGACGGGCAGATCGGGCACCGCGTCGCGCAGCGTCGCGAACACGGCGTCCTGTTCGCGCGCGTCGAGCAGCACGCCTTCACCGGTTGTCGCGCCCGCGACGAAACCCGCGATACCGGCCGCCGCATAGTGGCGCGCGAGTCGCGCGAGCGCGCCGTGGTCGACCTCGCCGTTATGGAACGGCGTGATGATGGGCAGCCAGATACCTTCGAAACGTGTGTGCATGCAAAGCCTCATGGTGGAAACGGAGTGGGAAGGAACCGTTCCGCCGGCGATGGGCCGGAGCGAGGCGTGCGAGCAAGGAAAAGAAACGACCTGCGGGCATCCCGTCCGGCATTCGCCTGACGGGACGCGACGTCCCCGTCAGTCGAGGAGTCGTTTTTTCAGTTTCAGCCCGGCCGCGCGCGCACCTGCCGCGATGGCGGCAAGGATCGACGACGAGCGCAGGGCAGCGGACATGGATGAACCGTGAAAAGGGCTGAGCGGCGATCTTAACATCGGATCCGGCGCGCACGCGAGCGCGCATGCGCCGGTTAGCAGAATTCGAGATTTGCTTTCCACGACAGATTGGAAGGCGCGCGACGCCCGGCCGCTAGAATGCCCGCTTACGTTTCGATGACAGCGCGCACGCGTGCCGTCACGCACCTTCAACACCACTGGACACGGGGCATATCACGATGGCAAGCATCAAGGGGATCGGTCGCTGGCTGCACACGGGCACCGCGGCGGCGCTGGTCGTGGCGGCAACGGCCGCGCACGCGGACACGTCGATCCTGAACGTGTCGTACGACGTGACGCGCGAACTGTACAAGGACATCAACTCGGGCTTCGCCGCCGCGTACAAGCAGCAGACCGGCGAAACCGTGACGATCAAGCAGTCGCACGGCGCGTCGAGCGCGCAGGCGCTATCGGTACTGCAGGGGCTGCAGGCCGATGTCGTGACGATGAACCAGCCGAACGACATCGACCTGCTCGCCGAGCGCGGCCAGTTGCTGCCGAAGGACTGGCGCGCGCGCTTCCCCGACAGCAGCTCGCCGTACTCGACGACGATGGTGTTCCTCGTGCGCAAGGGCAACCCGAAGGCGATCCGGGACTGGAGCGACCTCGCGAAGCCGGGCGTGCAGGTGGTCATCGCGAACCCGAAGACGTCCGGCAACGGCCGCTACGCGTATCTCGCCGCGTGGGGCTACCAGAAGCAGAAGGGCGCGACCGACCAGCAGGCGCTCGACTTCGAGAAGGCGATCTTCCGCAACGTGCCGGTGCTCGACTCGGGCGGCCGCGGCGCGACGACGACCTTCACGCAGCGCGGCATCGGCGACGTGCTCGTCACGTTCGAGAACGAAGTCGCGTTGATGGACACGGGTGCGTCGGGGGCGGAATTCGACGCCGTGTACCCGTCGGCGAGCATCCTCGCGGAGCCGCCCGTCGCCGTCGTCGACAAGGTCGCCGACAAGAAGGGCACGCGCAAGATCGCGCAGGCGTATCTCGACTACCTGTACACGCCGCAGGCGCAGGAGATCATCGCGCAGCACCATCTGCGTCCGCGGGACGCGAACGTGCTGAAGAAGCATGCGGCTGAGTTCAAGCCGCTGAAGACGTTCAGCGTCGAGCAGGTTTTCGGCAGCTGGGCGAACGCGCAGAAAACCCACTTCGCCGACGGCGGCACGTTCGATCGCGTGATCGTCGACCGCAAGTAGGCACGCCGCACGCCGCGCGCGTGCCGGCAGGATGACCGCGCAGCCGGCCGCCGATGCGGCCGGCTTTTTTTCGCGCCGGCGCGCGCAAGGCCGCTGCGCATCGCTCGCGACGCACGCGCAACGCCGCTACGCATCGCTCGCGACGCACGCGCAACGCCGCTACGCATCGCCCCGCATCGCTGCGCATTCCCCGCCGCCGCCCCGCGTGCTACGCTCATCGCCTTCTTGCTTCCGGCCTCGCGCGATGAACGTCGATTCGTCCTCCCCAGCTTCCCGCGGCCGTGGCCGCAAGCTCTGGTCGGGCACCCGCCCCGTTGTCGCATACGGGATGCCGCCGCTGGGCTGGCGCGACCTCTATCACCGTGCGCTGACGGTGAGCTGGCCCGTATTCTTCCTGTCGCTCGCGATACTGTTCCTGCTGCTCAACGGCGGCTTCGCGGCGCTCTACCTGCTTGGCCACGACGCGATCGCGAACCAGTCGCCGGCCGGCTTCGTCGGTGCGTTCTTCTTCAGCGTCGAGACGCTCGCGACGGTCGGCTACGGCGACATGCATCCGCAGACCGTCTACGCGCACGTGGTCTCGACCTTCGAGATCTTCATCGGGATGTCGGGCATCGCGCTGGCGACCGGGCTCGTGTTCGCGCGGTTTTCGCGGCCGCAGGCGAAGATTCTGTTCGCGCGGCTGGCGATCGTGCGCCCGCTGAACGGGCGGATGACGCTGATGGTGCGTGCCGCGAATGCGCGCCAGAACGTCATCGCCGAAGCGCAGGCGAAGCTGCGGCTGATGCGCGTCGAGGGGACGCACGAGGGTTACACGCTGCGCAAGATCCATGACCTGCCGCTCGTGCGCAGCGAGCATCCGATCTTCCTGCTCGGCTGGAACCTGATGCACGTGATCGACGAAACGAGCCCGCTGTTCGGCGAGACGGCCGAATCGCTCGCCGCGCGCGACGCGACGCTGCTGATCACGATCGAGGGCTCGGACGAGACGACCGCGCAGGTCATGCAGGCGCGCTACTCATGGACGCATGCGGACATCCGCTGGCGTCACCGCTATGTCGACCTGATGCATGACGAAGACGGCATCACGCATATCGACTACACGCATTTTCACGAGGTCGTGCCGGTCGACGCCGAGAGCGACGAACGCGGTTCGCCGGGCGTGATCGAGAGCGGCCCGGCGGCGCAGGCGTCCGGGCCCGCTGCATGACGTTGGCGACCGGCGCTAACGGGCGCCGGTGCGCGGATGCGGCCGCCGCAACCGCCGCCACCGACCGCGCGCCGCGCACGCGTCACGGATGCAGCAGACGTGACGCTTCACGTTGTTCGACCGCCATCGCGCGGCGGTGGCCGTCGCGATCCTCGGCGCGTGTGACGTAGTCGCCGAGCACGCCTTCGTGCGGCAGCAGATGCGCGTCGAACGCGATCTTCAGCGTGCTGGCGAGCAACAGGTCGGCCGCGGTGAAGCGGTCGCCGACGAGCCAGCGGCTGTGAGCGAGCGTTTGCGCGAGCGCACGTTGCACCCGCGTGATGTTGCCCCAGCCGAACGCGACGGGGTTGCCCGACGCACCGGTGAATTTCTCGGCCATCGCCGGTTCGAGGCAGGTGGGCGTGAAGAACATCCACTGCAGGAAGCGGCCGCGCAGCGGATCGTCCGGCGCGATGCCGAGCCCGGCGCCCGGGCAGCGATCGGCGAGATAGAGCAGCACCGCGCCCGATTCGGCGAACGGCTCGCTGCCGTCGTCGAGCGCGGGCAGCTTGGCCATAGGATTGACCTGGACGAACGCGTCGCTGCCCTGTTCGTGCGAACGCAGGTCGATCGGCACGAGCTCGTAGACGGCGCCGATTTCCTCCAGCATCCACAGCGCCCGGAATGCCCGGGTTTTGGGCCAGTAGTAGAGCTTCATCGCGCCTCCGCTTTTGGATGTGCGTGTCGGTTCGGGGATGCTCAAGCGTACCCGAGCGGGAGAGGTTCGGACAGGGGCGGGCGGTGCGCGCGGCGGATCGTGGCTCGGTGGCGGACGGCGCGGCGCGCGGGTTCGATCGGTTGGGAATGGGCGGGGAGTTTCCCGCAGAGCCCCGTTCGACGGTAGTTCATGACTTAACTAGTCATAAATTAACTAGTTATGAATCGATGAAAGATTGCTCGGCTAAAAACGAGCGCGACTGCAGGGTTATGGCGACCTTTGAGCCGCGTCTGCGCACCGGCGCATGAGCCCCGGACGATGGTCGTGGACGGACAATGAAGCGCGGAAACCGCGTCATCTCGCGCGGATCGCCCGAATCCTGGAATTCAAGAGCAGGGAATCGCCTGCGCCGCATGCCGATTCGATCGCACACGGAGAACAGCAACGAATGGCGAACGACCATCGCACCACGATCATTCCCCGGCGCACGCCGGAATCGGCCGCGATGCGGGCCGAGCTTGCGCGAACGATGGCAATCGTCGCCCGGCTCAACCGTCTGACGTTCGATGACGCGCCCGAAGTCCGCACCTTGTTCGGAGAACTGATCGGCAAGCCGCTGGACGACGGCTTCCTGCTGATCCCGCCGTTCTACGCGACGGGCGGTGCCGATACACGGATCGGCCGCAACGTGTTCGTCAACCAGAACTGCACGTTCTATGACCTCGGCGGCCTCGACATCGGCGACGACGTGATGATCGGGCCGAACGTCAGCCTCATCACGTCGGGCCATCCGGTCGAGCCGTCGCGCCGACGCGACTTCGTCGTCGCGCGGCCGATCGCGATCGGGAACAACGTGTGGATTGGCGCGGGCGCGACGATCATCGGCGGTGTGACGGTCGGCGAGAACGCGGTGGTCGGCGCGGGTTCCGTCGTGACGCGTGACGTTCCGCCGGATACGCTGGTCGGCGGAAACCCGGCGCGGATCATTCGCTCGATTGCCGAGTGACGGGGGCTGCGGGCCGCGCCCGCGGCGGCGCGCATGTGGACAACCGGGTCTTCGGTGCACTCAAAACGCTGTGGATGCGAACGGTGAGTGTGTGGCCGGAGGCAGAATCGGCGGGGCTTCCCGGCATTCGACACCGGTTGCGGGCAGGTGCATGAGCCGACGTTGCCGATGCGCTGGTGGCGCATTCCTGCGCGGCGTCGGTTGTGGATATCCAGGCGTCCAAATCACTCGACGCGCTGTGCTTTTCATCGGTGAGCATGACCGCATGCGGCCGGATGCGCGATGCAGGGTGTGGACAACCGCGACTCTCAACGACGAAAAATGCTGTGCTTTCGAAGGGTGAGCGTTGGTGGCCGATCGCGCGTGAGGCTTGCCTGGTACGGACTTCCGCGAGTCGCGCGGGTGTTCGCGCGAGAATTCGGGGCGCTGCGCATTCTAACGGCACGCGCGGATTGGCGATAGATCCGGACCCGTATCACGGTGTGGATATCTCGCAGCCGAATTCACTCGAAGCGCTGTGTATTTCAATGGTGAGGGTCGGTGACCGATTGCGCGTGAGGCTTGCCTGGTGCGGACTTCCAGGCGTCGCGCGGGTGTCGCGCGAGAATTCGGGGCGCCGCGCATTCTAACGGCCCGCGCGGATTGGCGATAGATCCCGACCCGTATCACGGTGTGGATATCTCGCAGCCGAATTCACTCGAAGCGCTGTGCATTTCAATGGTGAGCGTCGGTGACCGATTGCGCGTGAGGGTTGCCGGGTGCGGACTTCCAGGCATCGCGCGGGTGTCGCGCGAGAATTCGGGGCGCCGCGCATTCTAACGGCACGCGCGGATCGGCGATAGATCCGGACGCGTATCGCGGTGTGGATATCTCGCACCCAAATTCACTCGAAGCACTGTGGATTTCAATGGTGAGCGTCGGTGACCGATTGCGCGTGAGGCTTGCCCGGTGAGGACCTCCGCGAGTCGCGTGGGTGTCGCGCGAGATTCGGGGGCGCCGCGCATTCTAACGGCACGCGCGGATTGGTGATAGATCCGGACCCGTATCACGGTGTGGATATCTCGCAGCCGAATTCACTCGAAGCGTTGTGTATTTCAATGGTGAGCGTCGGCGGCCGATCGAGCCGCGTGCCCGTTTCCGAGCTTCGACACGGCTTCGAGGGTCGCGCATTCTAACCGCACTCGCGATCGCACGTGCCGTTCGCGTCCATGCGCCGATGTGGATAGCTGGCCGCGGAAGCCAGTCGACGTGCTGTGTATTTAAGCGGTGAGGGCGCGTGCATGCGGCTCTGCCGCGTCTGCGCGAATCCGGATCCACGGTGCGCAGAGTGGTTGCGAGCGCGGCTGTTCGCGCCGAAGCGGCGCCTTCGCGCGACAGAACGGCCACGCTCACCGTTGAATTTCACAGCGTCTCGACTGGTCCCGGGTTGGGCTGTCCACACCCGAATCAGCGCCCTCGTTCGATCCTCGCGCCGCCGCTCACCAATGGAATTCACCGTGTTTGGCGTCGTCGCTGATCGAGCGATTCGCACTCGAATCGGCGTGCTCGCTTGATTGTCTGCCGTCACTCACCGTCGGAATTCACCACGTTTAGGGTCGTCGCGGAGCGGCCTATTCACCCCCGAATTGGACGCCCTTGTTCGAGCGCGCTCCGTCGCTCACCATCGAAATTCACAGGGTTTGGGGTCGTCGCGGAGCGGGTTGTTCACGCCCGAATTGGCGCCCTCGTTCGAGCGCGTGCCGTCCCTCACCATCGAAATTCACAGTGTTTCGAGTCGTCGCGAAGCGGGCTGTCCACACTCGAATCGGCACCGTTGTTCGAGCGCTGCCGATGCTCACCGTCGAAATTCACAGCGTTTGGAGTCGTTGCGGAGCGAACTGTCCACACCCGAATCGGCATCCTCATTCGAGCGCGTGCCGTCACTCATTGTCGAAGTTCACAGGGTTCGGAGTGTCCGCGGGCGGCGATATCCACACCCGGATTGGCGCCCCGTTCGACCGCGCAACCGCACGCACCAAGGCCGGCCGGACATGTGGATATCCTGCCGCCGAATCGACTCACGACCCTGTGCATCCGGACGGTGAGGGCGAACATCGCAGCGGCGAAGCAGGGATGCGGCGGCGTGGATATCTGCTGCCGGCATCGACTCGTCGCGCTGTGGATTTCGACGGTGAGCATCGGCATCCGCCCGAGCGGCGAACAAATCGAGGTGTGGACATCCAGCACCTGACGCGACTCGAAACCCTGTGCGATCGAACGGTGAGCGTGATCACCAACTCGGCCGATAGCCCCGGCATTGTGGACATCCAGCGCCCGCAACCAATCCGAACGCTGTGCATTCCATCGGTGAGCACGCCCCCGTTTCCCGCCCAAACCCTTGTCGCACGGGCCGCGAGCACCCGCCGCCGCGCCCGCGCCCTGCGTCCCGCTCATCACCAGCCATTTCGACGCAAGCGCCCACCCACCCCGACCGCCCCCCAACAGCCGCCCCACCACCCCGCGCGAAAACTCTCTCAATTCCCGCCCAAAATCTGCGCAGTTTTTCTCACTACGGCACCCGCCGAGCAAGATGAGAAAAAACTTTCTCGCGTCCCCGGGAAAAAATAGAGCCATCCAGCCGCCTCCGGCCGGCGTCGCCCGACGCCCCGGTGCGCGGCCCAGAACAGCACAATCAGGAGACATCCCCCATGACCGCCCGCCTGCCTGTCGACGGTACGCCCGCTCTATCCGACTATCGTCTGACCGACAACCTGACCGCCACGCGCGGCCGGATCTTCCTCACCGGCACGCAGGCGCTGGTCCGCCTGTTGCTGATGCAGCGCGCATCCGACGCCGCGCAGGGGCTCAACACGGCCGGCTTCGTCAGCGGCTACCGCGGCTCGCCGCTCGGGATGGTCGACCAGCAGCTGTGGAAGGCGCAGAAGCTGCTCGACGGCAGCGGCGTGCGCTTTCTGCCCGCGATCAACGAGGAACTCGGCGGCACCGCGGTGCTCGGCACGCAGCGCGTCGAGGCCGACCCGGAGCGCACCGTCGATGGCGTGTACGCGATGTGGTACGGCAAGGGCCCCGGCGTCGACCGCGCCGGCGACGCGCTGAAGCACGGCAACGCATACGGTTCGTCGCCGCACGGCGGCGTGCTGGTGGTGGCGGGCGACGACCATGGCTGCGTGTCGTCGTCGATGCCGCACCAGAGCGACTTCGCGATGATCGCGTGGCACATGCCGGTCGTGAACCCGTCGAACATCGCCGACATGCTCGAGTTCGGCCTGTACGGCTGGGCGCTGTCGCGCTATTCGGGCGCATGGGTCGGCTTCAAGGCGATCTCGGAGACGGTCGAGTCCGGCTCGACCGTCGATCTCGATGCGCTGCAGACGCAATGGCCGGCGCCGGCGGGCTTCACGCCGCCGGCCGGCGGCCTGCACAACCGCTGGCCAGACCTGCCGAGCCTCACGATCGAGGCGCGCCTCGCCGCGAAGCTCGACGCGGTGCGCCACTTCGCGCGCACCAACAGCATCGACAAGTGGATCGCCCCGAGCGCGCAGGCGAACGTCGGCATCGTCACCTGCGGCAAGGCGCACCTCGACCTGATGGAAGCGCTGCGCCGTCTCGACCTAACGGTGGCCGACCTCGACGCGGCCGGCGTGCGGATCTACAAGGTCGGCCTGTCGTATCCGCTCGAGATGACGCGCATCGAGACCTTCGTCGACGGGCTCGCCGAAGTGCTGGTGATCGAGGAGAAGGGCCCTGTCATCGAGCAGCAGATCAAGGACTACCTGTACAACCGCGCGGACGGCGCCCGCCCGCGCGTGCTCGGCAAGCACGATGCGCAGGGGGCCTGCCTGTTGTCCGAACTCGGCGAGCTGCGGCCGTCGCGGATCCTGCCGGTGTTCGCCGAATGGCTCGCGCGCCACAAGCCGGCGCTCGATCGCCGCGAACGCGTGGTCGATCTCGTCGCGCCGCGGATCCTGTCGAACGAGGCGGACGCGGTGAAGCGCACGCCGTACTTCTGCTCGGGCTGCCCGCACAACACGTCGACGAAGGTGCCGGAAGGCTCGATCGCGCAGGCCGGCATCGGCTGCCACTTCATGGCGTCGTGGATGGAGCGCGACACGACGGGCCTGATCCAGATGGGCGGCGAGGGCGTCGACTGGGCCGCGCACGCGATGTTCACCAACACGAAGCACGTGTTCCAGAACCTCGGCGACGGCACCTACTTCCACTCGGGCATCCTCGCGATCCGCCAGGCGGTCGCCGCGAAGGCGAACATCACCTACAAGATCCTCTACAACGACGCGGTCGCGATGACGGGCGGCCAGCCGGTCGACGGCAGCATCTCGGTGCCGCAGATCGCGCGGCAGGTCGAGGCGGAAGGCGTGTCGCGCTTCGTGGTGGTGTCCGACGAGCCGGAGAAGTACGACGGCCATCACGGGCAGTTCCCGGCCGGCACGACGTTCCATCACCGCAGCGAGCTCGACACCGTGCAGCGCGAGCTGCGCGAGACGCCGGGCGTCACCGTGCTGATCTACGACCAGACCTGCGCGGCGGAGAAGCGTCGCCGCCGCAAGAAGGGCGAGTTCCCCGACCCGGACAAGCGCCTGTTCATCAACGACGCGGTATGCGAAGGCTGCGGCGACTGCGGCGTGCAGTCGAACTGCCTGTCGGTCGAGCCGCTCGAGACGCCGCTCGGCCGCAAGCGACGCATCGACCAGTCGTCGTGCAACAAGGACTACTCGTGCGTGAACGGCTTCTGCCCGAGCTTCGTGACGGTCGAAGGCGCGGCGCTGAAGAAGGCCGCGGGCGCGGCGTTCGACGAAGCGGCGCTCGCCGCGCGCGTCGACGCGCTGCCGGTGCCCGCGACGCATCTCGACGCGGCGCCGTTCGACATGCTCGTGACGGGCGTCGGCGGCACGGGCGTCGTGACGGTCGGCGCGCTGATCAGCATGGCCGCGCATCTCGAAGGCAAGAGCGCATCGGTGCTCGACTTCATGGGCTTCGCGCAAAAGGGCGGCTCGGTGCTGTCGTTCGTGCGGATCGCGTCGAGCGACAAATGGCTGAACCAGGTGCGCATCGACACGCAGCAAGCCGACGTGCTGCTCGCGTGCGACATGGTCGTCGGCGCGAGTGCCGAGGCGCTGCAGACGGTGCGCCACGAGCGCTCGCGGATCGTCGTCAACACGCATCGGATTCCGAACGCGTCGTTCGTGCAGAATCCCGACGCAAACCTGCACGCGGATGCGCTGCTCGAGAAGATGCGTCACGCGGCCGGCGACGGCTACCTGTCGAGCTGCGACGCGCAGGCGCTCGCCGCGAAGTTCCTCGGCGACTCGATCGGCGCGAACATCCTGATGCTCGGCTACGCGTGGCAGCTCGGCCTCGTGCCGGTGTCGCTCGCCGCGATGATGCGCGCGATCGAACTGAACAACGTCGCGGTGCCGATGAACAAGCTCGCGTTCTCGATCGGCCGGATGGCGGCCGGTGACGCGGCGGGCCTCGACGCATTGTGGAACGCGCGTCACACGGTGGCCACGCAGGCCGCGCCGGAGACGCTCGCCGAGCTGATCGCCGATCGTGAAGCGCGCCTCGACGCATACGGCGGCGCGCGTTACGTCGAGCGCTACCGCGCACTGGTGAACGCGGCGCGCGCGAAGGGCGACGACGCGCTGACGCGTGCGGTTGCGACGACGTTCTACCGGCTGCTCGCGGTGAAGGACGAATACGAGGTCGCGCGGCTGTATGCGGACGGCGCGTTCCGCACGGCGCTCGAAGCGCAGTTCGAAGGCGTGCCGGGGCAGGCCTATCGCGTGAAGTTCAACCTGGCGCCGCCGACGGTCGCGAAGGCCGGACGCGACGGCAGCGCGCCGAAGAAGCGCGTGTTCGGCCAGTGGATGTGGCCGGTCTTCGGCATGCTGGCGCGCGTGCGCAGCCTGCGCGGCACGTGGCTCGATCCGTTCGGCCGCACGGCCGAGCGCAGGATGGAGCGCGCGCTCGCGGACGACTACGAGACGACGCTCACGCGCGCGCTCGCCGCGCTGACGGCCGGCAATGCCGCGCAGGTCGCGCAACTGGCCGACCTGCACACCCGCGTGCGCGGCTTCGGTCACGTGAAGGTGCGCAATCTGGCCGGCGTGAAGCGTACGGAGCGCGAGCTCGCGCTGCAGCTCGGCATCGACGCGGCGACGAGCGCGGCCGTGCAGCACGCGCTCGACGAGATGAAGGGCGCGGGGATGCTGAAGGGCATTCCGGTCGTCGTCGCGAAGTAACGCTAACGCGCGGTGCAGCGATTCGCTGCGGGGGAGCGGGGAACGACGCGCCCGCGCGCCTGAAGGGCATTCCGATCGTCGTCGCGAAGTAACGCGAACGCGCGGCGCGGCGATTCGCTGCGGGGGACCGGGGGCGACGCGCCCGCGCGCCTGAAGGGCATTCCGGTCGTCGTCGCGAAGTAACGCGAACGCGCGGCGCAGCGATTCGCTACAGGTGACCGGGGACCACGCGCCCGCGCGACGGCTGGCGGGGCGCCGCGGGCAGGCGCGTCGGTTCGCAGGCGGCCCGCCTACCGGCCTGCGCGCCTACGCCGCCTTACGCGACGCGATTACCTGCGATGCAGCGCGAGTAGTACGCGAGGCTGCGTTTCGGCACGCGTTGCTGCGTTGCCGGGTCGACGTGGATCAGCCCGAATTTCTTCGCGAAGCCGCTGGACCACTCCCAACTATCCATTCCGGCCCAGTAGAACAGCCCGCCGAGGCGCACGCCCTGCCGATACGCGTCGTGCGCGGCGTTCAGGTAGCTCGCGAGGTAGTCGATACGCGGGCCGTCGTCGACGATGCCGCCGCTCGGCGCGGGCTCCGCGATCGCGAAACCGGTCTCGGTGACGAGGATCCGCGGCGCGCCGTAGTCGCGATGGACGCGCAGCAGCATCTCGGACATCCCGTACGGCTCCACCGGATATCCCAGCGTCTGGGTTTCGTTCGCCGGGCTCGCGGCCAGCGTGAAGCCCGCGCCGTTGGCGCCGGCCTTCACGTAGAAGCAGTTGTAATACTGCACGCCGAGAAAATCCGGGTTTGCCGCGATCGTCGTCATGTCGCCCGGCTGCACGAGCGGCGCCAGCGCCGCCTGCAGCTCGGCCGGATAGCCCTTGCCGTACAGCGGGTCGAGAAACGCGCGATGCCAGATCGCGTCGAACTGCGCGGCGGCGGCCTGATCGGCGGCCGCATTCGTGGCCGCATGCACGGGCCGCCCGCTGATCGTGGTGCCGATCTGCGCCGCGCCCCGCACGTTCGAACGCACGGCCTGGAACATCAGCCCCTGCGCGAGGTTCTGATGGTGGATCGCGGCGAACATCGCCCCCATGGACTGCGCGCGCGGCGGCGACGCGCCGTACGCGTAGCCGGACAGCGCGACGCCGTTGGGCTCGTTCAGCATCATCCAGTGCTTGACCCGGTCGCCGAGCCGGCGCGACACCTGCTGCGCGTAGTCGGCCAGCCGGTACGCGATGTCGCGGTCGCGAAAATCGCCGGCCCACACCGGAATGTCCCAGTGAAACAGCGTCAGGTAGGGCGTGAGGTGCCGCTCCAGCATCGCATCGACCATGCGATCGTAGGTGGCGAGGCCCGCTTCGCTCGCCGCGCCGGGGCCGTCCGGCTGCACGCGCGGCCACGCGGTCGAGAACCGGAACGCCTGGACGCCCGCGTTCGCGAGCAGCGAGAGGTCGCCCGGGTAGCGTTTCTCGAATTCGATGCAGCGCGCATTCGTCGAGCCGTCGGCGATCGTGCCGGGCTGGTCGGCGAACACGTCCCAGTTGCTGCGCCCGCGGCCGTCGCGGCTTTCGATTTGCGGCGCGGCGGTGGCGACGCCCCACACGAAGTCGTCGGCGAAGCGGGCGGAGGCGTCGGAGTCGATCGAATCGCCGCCGCAGGCGGACAGCATGCCGCTGCCGAGCATGGCGGTGCCTTGCGCCAGAAATCGTCGGCGGCTCTGAAGCGAGATGGGTTTGATCATGGGCTTACTCGTTTTGCGGCGAATGGCATTCGCGTTTTTGATTAGGATTGCGATTAAAGAGGCATGAGGCGCGGCGAAGTGCGCGCGCGCCGGATCAATGCGTCCGGCCCTCGACATTCGCTGAAGACACATGGGATGAGCGGGCCGGAGGGAATTGCCAGGCCCGGCATGCATGCGGGCGCCGGTATCGTGACGGCCCGCAACAGATAATAAGGACGTCTCGTTTAATTTTTTTGAATATGCCGCCGGGGCTTCTAGAGGGAGGCGTCTAGTCTCGCGTTGCATGCGACGGGCGTCGCAGCAGGCCGCTGCGCGGCCCCAGCGTCAGACGATGCCTTTCTTGCGCGTCGACAGCGCCGTTTCCGACAGGTCGATCTCGCGGATCAGCTTCGTCAGCGTCTCGTCGGAAATCTTGCTTTCGCCGCGCAGCCGGTACAGCACCGAGCGTTCCGCGCGCACCGCCGCGATCCGCATCTGCAGTTCCATCGTCTCGGTCTGCTTCGCTTCCGCGCGCGGCGTCGGGCCGTCCTCGGCGAGTGCGGCCAGGCGCCGGCGGTACTGGTCCATCACGCGCGCGGAGATGTCCGCGCAGCGCGCGGCGCCCGATTCGTCGAGATCGGCCGAGATCGCGTCGTGCGACGAGTCGATCGCGCGAATCGCGGCCTGTGCGGCGGCCGCGCGCGCGGTGCGTTCCTCGTCGGCGAGCGGGTTGCGCGTCGAGCGCACGCCGCGCAGCAGCAGCGGCAGCCCGATCACCGCGACGATCAGCGAGCCGAGTATCACCGCCGACGCGACGAAGATCGCGGTGTCCCGCCCCGGCAGCGGTGAGCCGTCGGACAGCGCGACGGGAATCGACAGCACGCCCGCGAGCGTGACCGCGCCGCGCACGCCGCCGACCGTCATCACCGCGATCGTGCGGATGCCGGCCATCGTGCCCGCGAGGCCGTGACGCGCGGCGCGGCGGCTCGCGATCCAGCGCAGCAGCCAGACCCACAGGAAGCGGATCGCATACAGCGCGAGCATCATCGCGCACACGTTGAAGATCATCCGGCCGACGAGCGCGTCGCTCGTGTGGTGCGCGTCGACGAGCGCGCGGCCGATGATGTGCGGCAGCTGCAGCCCGAGCATGATGAACACCATGCCGTTGAACACGAACTCGATCATCGCCCACGTGCTTTCGGCACGCACGCGCGACGCGACGGTGCTTTTGCGGGAGAAGCTCGTGTAATTCATCATCATCCCGGCCGACACGGCCGCGAGCACGCCCGACAGGTCGAGGTGCTCGGCGAACAGATAGGCGGCGAACGGCACGAGCAGCGTCATCACGATGCCGGGGGCCGGGTCGCCTTCCTGCTCGGCGTTCAGGAAGCGCGTCGACAGTGCGCTGAACAGCCACGCGACGATCGCACCCGTCGCCAGGCCGCCGGCGGCGACGATCACGAACGTGATCGACGCGTCGCGCAGCGAGAACACGCCCGTGAGCGCGGCCGCGACCGCGAACTTCAGCGCGACGAGGCCCGACGCATCGTTCATCAGCGCCTCGCCTTCGAGGATGTGCATCAGTTGCGGCGGAATCCGGCCACGGCCAGCGATGCCCGACAGCGCCACTGCATCGGTGGGCGACAGCACGGCCGCGAGCGCGAACGCGATCGGCAGCGGCAACTCGGGTATCAGCCAGTGCGCGAAGTAGCCGACTGCGAGTACGGTCATGAACACGAGCCCGAACGCGAGCATCAGGATCGCGCGGCGCTGCAGGTACAGCTCGCGTTTCGGAATCCGCCAGCCGTCCGCGAACAGCAGCGGCGGAATGAACAGCAGCATGAAGATTTCGGGATCGAACGTGACGTGCAGGTTGAGCTTCGGCCACGCGAGCATCGCGCCGAACGCGATCTGCATCAGCGGCAGCGGAAGCCGCAACGGCAGCACGCGTGTGGCCGCGCCGGACAGCGCGACGGTGAGCAGCAGAATCAGGACTGTGAAGACGATTTCCATCGATACGGCAATTGTGGAGAATGAAACGACCGGACGGAGTTTAGCGTGACGACGTGACGGGTGCGTTCGAGTGCGCCGGTGCGCATGCACGCAAACGGTGCATTCGGCCCGCGCCACACTGGTGCGGCGGCGCCGCACGCAGGCGTGGCGCGCGTGTTCAGCCCTTGCACGAAGCTTGCTTGATGCTTGCGTACCGTCCGGCACCGGCCGGACAACCGAGGATTCGACCATGACATTGCGCGCGCCATCTCGAACCACCGCCGCGTTCGGCTGCACCGCCAGGAGGAAGCCATGACGATCGTGCAGCAGGAGCGCCCGGCCACCGCGTCGCCGTATCGTTTCGAGCGGGAGATGAGTTCCGGGCTCGAACGCCTGGCGACGCGTCACCGCGACCTGTCGCTCACGACCGTGTTCCAGCCGATCTTCAGCCTGTCGCACCAGCGTGCGGTCGGCTACGAGGCGCTGTTGCGCGCGCATGACGCGCTCGACCGCGCGGTGTCGCCGCTCGACGTGTTCGGCGAGGCCGCGCGCCAGGGCGAGCTGCTGCAGCTCGACCGGCTCGCGCAGGCGCTGCATCTCGAGAACTTCGCGCTGCTCGGCGCCGAGCGCGAGTGGCTGTTTCTCAACGTGCATCCGGGCGTGCTCACCGATCCGTTCCAGGCCGCCGCGCTGCTCGCGAACCTGAAGCGGATCGGCATGCCGCCGCGCCGCGTCGTGCTCGAAGTGCTCGAACAGCGCGCGGAAGACGTCGAGCGGCTCGCCGACGCCGTCCGCGAATTCCGCGCGCAGGGCTTCCTGATCGCGCTCGACGATTTCGGCGCCGGCCACTCGAACCTCGAGCGGATCTGGCAACTGAACCCCGACATCGTGAAGCTCGACCGGATCATGCTGTCCCACGCGGCGCACCGCACGGGGCTTACTGCGATCCTGCACGGGCTCGTCACGCTGCTGCACGAGGCCGGCAAGCTGGTGCTCGTCGAAGGGATCGAGACCGAGCACGACGCGCAGATCGCGCTGTCGTGCGAGGCCGATTTCGTGCAGGGCTATTACTTCGGCCGCCCGGCGCCTGGGCTGCCCGACAGCGCGGCGGCGACCGGCTGCATCGGCGAGCTGACCGAGCGCTTTCGTGCGCAGACCGAAGCGCGCGAGCGGCGCGACGCGCAGCGGCTCGCGCCGTACTTGCGCGCATTCGAGCGCGCGGCCGAGCGGGTGGCGGCCGGCGAGCCGCTCGACGAGGTGTGCTGGAACTTCCTCGCGCTCGACGCCGCCGCGCGCTGCTTCCTGCTCGACGCGCGGGGCCGCCAGGCTGGCCGCAACGTCGTGCTGCGCGCGGACCGCGCGCTCGCCGAGGCGCGCTTCTCGCCGCTGTCGGATGCGCAGGGCGCGAACTGGCTGCGCCGGCCGTACTTCCGCACGGCGATCGCCGAGCCGGGACGCGTGCAGGTGACGCGTCCGTACCTGTCGATCAACGAGGCGCAGCCGTGCGTGACGCTGTCGGTGGCCGTGCGCATCGGCGACGCGCAGCACGTGCTGTGCGGCGATATCGACTGGGTCGACGAGGAGGTTGGCGGCGCGTAGCGCGGGCGGTGAGGCGAGCGGAGCGGGCCGGCGCGGGGCGGCCGTTGCGTTCGCCGCGTGCTTCCCCGACAATGGCCCGACCGCGGCCATCGTGACCGCGCGCGCCGTCCCGGGGGCCACCATGGCGGCGAATAAAAAGGAAAACATAATGAAAAGACCGATTTCGCTGACCATTCTCGCGTGGATCATCATCGTGACCAACGCGATCACGTGCATCTATACGCCCTTCACGATCGGCATGCCGACCACCCAGGCGCTGCTGTCGCACTACCTGCTGCCCGTCTGGGCGACGCTCGGCATCGGCGTGATCCTCGAAGTCGTGAACATCGTGATCGGCATCGCGATCCTCAAGGGCCGCGAATGGTCGCGCAAGGCTTACATCGCGACGGCCGTGGTCGGCTTCGCGTTCTCGTTCATCAACATGCCGGCGTCGATGTTCGTGGTGCTGATTCCGGGCTTCCTGCTGTTCGCGCTGTTCGTCTACCTGCTGTTCCGGCGCCCCGCGACCGCGTATTTCCAGGCGAGCGCATGAGTGTCATGCGCAACGCGGTCGCGATCGTGCTGTTCACGATCGCGGGCATGTGCGTGATCTCCGCGCAGATGATGGCGTTCATGAAGCTCGGCCATACGGGGGTGATGCTCGTATCCGTCGCCGTGCTGTTCGGGTTGTCGGCCGTGCTCCTGGCCGTGGGCGCATTCGCCGGCGCGTTCCGGCCGCGTGCGCGCGGCGCGGGCATCGCACTGCTCATCGCAACCGCGACCACCGCGTTCGGGATGATCGGCTGGGTGACGCTCCTGCTGGCGCCGGGAATCGTCGAGGTGATGCAGCAGCAGGGCGTGGACGTGAGCGCGCGGATGTTCCGGTTCGCGCCCGGCGCCGTGGTGATCGGCCTGTCCGCACTCGTCGGCGTGTGGCTTGCGCGGCGCGACTGACGGTGTAACCGACGGCGCGGCGGCCGGGAGGCTGGCGTCCATCTCGCCGCTCGGCTAGGATGCGCGAATTGTCCTGACGATTCGCGAGCCGCCGATGAACCGTACCACCCGTTCCTCCGTTCTCCTCGAAGTGATCGCCACGACCGTCGGCGATGCGAAGGCCGCCGCCCGCGCGGGCGCCGACCGCCTTGAACTCGTGACCGCGATCACCGAAGGCGGCCTGACGCCGAGCGTCGGGCTGATCGAGGCCGTCGTGGCCGCGGTGCCGATTCCGGTCAACGTGATCGTGCGACCGCACAGCCGCTCGTTCGTCTACGACGCCGACGACCTGCGCGTGATCGAACGCGACGTGCGCGCGGCCGTCGCGGCCGGCGCGAACGGTGTCGTGTTCGGCGCGCTCGATGCGCGCGGCGACGTCGATCTCGACGCGCTCGCCCGCATCGCTGCCGCCGCTGACGGGCGCGACCTGACGTTCCACCGCGCGTTCGACGTGTCGCGCGACCTGAACGCCGCATTCGATGCGCTATTGCGCGTGCCGGCCGTCACGTCGGTGCTGACGTCGGGCGGCCATCCGTCGGTGCTCGACGCGGTCGCGACGATCACGCGGATGGTGCGGCAGTCGGCCGGCTCGACCTGCACGGTGCTGGCCGGCTCGGGGCTGACGGTCGATGCGGTCGGCGATTTCGTCCGCGCGACCGGCGTGCGCGCGGTGCATTTCGGCTCGGGCGTGCGGGTGCGCGGCGAGGTACTGGCGCCCGTCGACGCCCAGCAGGTCGAGCGCGTGCGCGCGGCGCTCGACGGCGCGGCGGCGCACGTGTGACGCGCACGCTTCGCGATGCGCAGGATGACCGGTGCAGACGATCGGGTGAAAAAAAGCCGGGGCATGCCCCGGCTTTTTCGTTGGTACGCGGTGCTGCCGCTTACGCGTTCGCCTGCATCGCGTCCGCGTCGCTCGCGCGGATGCCGAGGCGCTCGAACAGCGCGCGATCCTTCTGCGACTGCGGGTTGCTCGTCGTCAGCAGCTGGTCGCCGTAGAACATCGAGTTCGCGCCGGCGAGGAAGCACATCGCCTGCAGCCCGTCGTCGAGCTGCTCGCGGCCGGCCGACAGGCGCACGACGGCCTTCGGCATCGTGATCCGCGCAACCGCGATCGTGCGCACGAATTCGAACGGGTCGAGCGGTGCGGTGCCTTCGAGCGGCGTGCCTTCGATCGCGACGAGGTTGTTGATCGGGACCGAATCCGGATACGGGTTCAGGTTCGCGAGCTGCGAGATCAGGCCCGCGCGTTCGCGGCGCGATTCACCCATCCCGATGATGCCGCCGCAGCACACGTTGATGCCTGCATCACGCACGCGGTCGAGCGTGTCGAGGCGATCCTGGTACGTGCGCGTCGAGATCACCTGGCCGTAGAACTCCGGCGACGTGTCGAGGTTGTGGTTGTAGTAGTCGAGGCCCGCGTTCGCGAGTTCCTGCGCCTGCTCGTCTTCCAGCATGCCGAGCGTCATGCAGGTTTCGAGGCCGAGTTCCTTCACGCCACGCACCATCTCGGTCAGCGCCGGCATGTGGCGCTCCTTCGGGTTGCGCCACGCGGCGCCCATGCAGAAACGGCTCGCGCCGTTCGCCTTCGCCGCGCGCGCGGCGTCGAGCACCGCGTCGACGTCCATCAGCTTCTCGGCCTTCAGGCCCGTGTCGTGGTGCGACGATTGCGAGCAGTAGCCGCAATCTTCCTCGCAGCCGCCCGTCTTGATCGACAGCAGCGTCGACAGCTGCACCGCGTTCGCGTCGAAGTGTTCGCGATGCACCTGCTGCGCGCGGAAGATCAGGTCATTGAACGGCAGCTCGAACAGCGCGACGACGTCGGCGACGCGCCAGCGCTGCGAGGCCGGAGCGGCCACGGGAATCGCGTCGGGTTGCACGGTGGCGGTCTGGGCTTGGGTCATATCGTTTTCCTGTCCTGGACGGGGATGAGGGATCGGGGGATCTGTTTCTGTTGGGTCAATGCTGCGCGGCGCGCAGCGTCTCGACGAGCGCGGCGATGTCGAGCATCGCCGCGGCGGATTCGGCGGCGGCCGGGCTCATGTGCGGAATGCGGCCGAGCAGCGGCGCGCCGTGCTCGCGGGCGAGCCAGTCGCGCATCGTCGCGACGTTCTCGTCGGGGAACGACATCGCCGGGTCGACGTGGTTCGCGACCCAGCCGGCGAGCGCGAGGCCGCGCTGGCGAATCGCGTCGGCGGTGAGCAGCGCATGGCTGATGCAGCCGAGCCGCACGCCGACGACGAGCACGACGGGCACGCCGAGCGCGACCGCGAGATCGGCCATGTCCTGCGTGTCGTTCAGCGGCACGCGAAAGCCGCCGGCGCCTTCGACGACGACGATATCCGCGCGCGTCAGCGCTTCGCGATGGCACGCGACGATCGTGTCGATGTCGAGCGTCACGCCTTCTTGTGCCGCGACGATATGCGGCGCGGCGGGTGCCTTCAGCAGGAACGGTGTGCGCAGTTCGGGCGGCAGCACGACGTTCGCGGCTGCGTCGAGCTGGTCGGCGTCCTCGTTGCGCCACACGCCGTCGCGTTCATACGCGCCCGCCGCGACGGGCTTCAGCGCGGCTGCACGCAGGCCATGCCGCGCGAAGCCGTGCAGCATCGCAGCCGATACGAAGGTCTTGCCGATTTCGGTGTCGGTGCCGGTGACGAACAGCGAGAGCGGGGCGGTCATGCCGCAGTCTCCCGCCGGGCCGCCCCAAGGGAGGCTGCAGCCCCCTCGGGGGGCAGCGAACGCAGTGAGCGTGGGGGTTGTTCTGCATCCCGCCGGGTCGCCCCAAGGGAGGCTGCAGCCCCCTCGGGCGGCAGCGAACGCAGTGAGCGTGGGGGTTGTTCTGCCTCCTGCCGGGTCTGCCCCTCGCTGGCTTCGATCAAGGCGGCTTCGAGCCGTGCGAGATCGTCGAACGAATGCGCTGCCGACAGCGATACGCGCAGCCGCGACGTGCCGACGGGCACCGTCGGCGGCCGGATCGCGGGCACCCACAGGCCGTGCGCGTCGAGCGAGCGCATCGCCGCGAGCGTCGCGTCGTTGCTGCCGATCACGAGCGGCTGCACGGCCGTGTGCGAATCGACCGGCTGCCAGCGCGTCATGCGCAGCAGCGCGCGCGTGCGCTCGATCAGCGCGGCGAGGTGCGCGCGCCGCGCGTCGCCTTCGTCGCCGGCGATCACCTTCAGGCTCGCCGATACCGCATGCGCGACGGCCGGCGGCGCGGCCGTCGTGAAGATGTAGCTGCGCGCGCGCTGGATCATCCATTCGATCACGGTCTCGTGCGCGATCACGAACGCGCCCGCGACGCCGGCGGCCTTGCCGAGCGTGCCGACGTAGATCAGGTTCGGCGAGCGCAGCGCGGCGGCCGCGAGCGCGCCGCGGCCCTGGGGCCCGAGCACGCCGAAGCCGTGCGCGTCGTCGACGACGAGCCACGCGCCGTGGCGTTCGGCCAGCGCGACGAGTTCGGCGAGCGGCGCGATGTCGCCATCCATGCTGAATACGGTGTCGCTGACGATCAGTTTCGTTTCGGCGTCGGACGCGTCGAGCAGCGCGGCGAGCGCGGCCATGTCCGCATGCGGATAGACCTGCACGTTCGCACGCGACAGCCGGATCCCGTCGATCAGCGACGCGTGGTTCAGCGCATCGGAGAAGATCGTCGCGTGTTTGCCGGTGAGCGCCGTCATCGCGGCGAGGTTCGCCATGTAGCCGGTGCTGAAGTACAGCGCGCGCGGCGCGTCGGAGAAGCCGCCCGCGAAGGCCGCGAGTTCGTCCTCGAGCGTTGCATGCGCACGCGAATGGCCGCCGAGCAGGTGGGAGCCGCCGCTGCCGGAGCCATAGCGCTGCGCGCCTTCGGCGAACGCGGCGACGAGCGCCGGATGCGCGGCGAGGCCGAGATAGTCGTTACTCGCGAAGCCGACGATGTCGCGGCCGTCGACGCGCATGTGCGCATCGCACGCGGTGTCGGCGGTGCGGCGCACGCGGCGCAACCCTTGTGCGTCGAGCTCGGCGAGGCCGCGTTGCAGCGTATCGAGCAGGTTCGTCGCGGCATCTTGCGGGGCCGCCCCACGTGAGGCAGTCGCCCCGTCGGCGGGCAGCGAGCGAAGTGAGCGGGTGGCCGTGTGTGTCATTGCATGATCTCCGCGAGCGTCGCATCCAGCGTGTCGCGCGTGCGCTGCGCGAGCCACGCGATATCGTCGTCGCTCATCACATACGGCGGCATCAGGTACACGGTCGTGCCGATCGGACGCAGCAGCAGTTCGCGTTCGAGCGCGCGCTCGAAGAAGCGCCGCGAGAAGCCGCGTGCCGCGTCGCCGTCGAGCGCGACGTCGAATGCGAACAGCGTGCCGCGCTCGCGCAAGTGACGCACCTGCGGGTGCGCGTCGAGCGGCGCGAGCGCGGCGCGCATCGCGGCCGACTTGCGCGTGTTGGCGGCGAGCACGTCGTCGCGCGCGAACAGGTCGAGCGTCGCGACCGCCGCGCGGCACGCGAGCGGGTTGCCGGTGTACGAATGCGAATGCAGGAAGCCGCGCGTCGTGTCGTCGTCGTAGAAGGCCGCGAACACGTCGTCGCGCGTGAGCACGAGCGACAGCGGCAGGTAGCCGCCGCTGATGCCCTTCGACAGGCACAGGAAATCGGGCCAGACGCCGGCCTGCTCGCACGCGAAGAAGGTGCCGGTGCGGCCGCAGCCGACCGCGATCTCGTCGGCGATCAGGTGCACGCCGAACTCGTCGCACAACGCGCGCAGCCCGCGCACGTACGACGGATCGTGCATCGCCATGCCGGCCGCACATTGCACGAGCGGCTCGACGATCAGCGCGGCGATCCGGTCCGCGCGTTCGGCGAACAGGCGCCGCACGTCGTCGAGCGCGCGGCCCGCGACGTCGGCGGCCGTTTCGCCCGGCTGCGCGCCGCGTGCGTCGGGCGACGCGACCACGTGCGCGTTGCGGATCAGCGGATCGTACGCATCCTTGAACAGCGCCACGTCGGTCACGCCGAGCGCGCCGATGGTCTCGCCGTGATAGCTGTTCGCGACGCACACGAACTCGCGCTTGTCCGCGCGGCCGCGGTTGCGCCACGCGTGGAAGCTCATCTTCAGCGCGATCTCGACCGCCGACGCGCCGTCCGACGCGAAGAACGCATGGCCGAGCGTGCGCGCGGTGAGCACGTGCAGCCGCTCGGCGAGCTCGATCGCCGGCTCGTGCGTGCAGCCGGCGAGCATCGCGTGCTCGAGCGTGTCGAGCTGGTCCTTCAGCGCCGCGTTGATGTCCGGGTTCGCGTGGCCGAACAGGTTCACCCACCACGAGCTGATCGCATCGAAGTAGCGGCGGCCGTCGCGGTCGTACAGCCACACGCCCGCGCCGCGCGCGACGGGAATGAGCGGCAGGCGCTCGTGGTGCTTCATCTGGGTGCAGGGATGCCAGACCGCGCGCAGGCTGCGCGCGACCCAGTCGTCGGTGGCTGGCGTACTCAAGGCAACTCCGGGGGGGTAAAACGGCGGCGCGCATCGAACGGATGCCGCGCGGCGACAGACGGAAAACGCGCTGAGATTAGCGTGTTCCGCCGCGCGTTGCACTACCGGTTACAAACGCCGCAACGCCTTGCCGGGCGGGAGTTCGGCGCAGATCCGGGGTGCTCGGAACGGTACGCGCCAGATATCCCGAAATGAGCGCAGATGACGACGTTCGAGTGAGACCCCCTGACAGAAAAAATCGTGGGGCGGACCGGCGCGCGAGGACCAAAAATCGGGGCGGGAAGGGAAAAGGGGCGCGACGCGCGAGGCAATGCATGGGGTGGGCGAAGGGGCGGAGTCGGACGCAGGGGGATCGGGAACGGCGCCGGGAAACGGCTTCGGGTCTCGGCCGCGCTTCGGCGGCTCTCATGATCCGGCGACCGGGCGCGAACGCCGCCGCGGGCCGCGCGAGCGTTCAGTACAGGGAGAGGAGCGAGAAGGGGCGATGCCGAAAGCCCCGGACGCCGGCCGTCGCGATATGCAAACGCCGCTCCGGGCCGCGCGAGCGTTCAGTACAGGGAGCAGGGCGAGAAGCGAAGGGGACGATGCCGAAAGCCCCGGATCCCCCGGCCGTCGCGATATGCAAACGCCGCTCCGGGCCGCGCGAGCGTTCAGTACAGGGAGCAGGGCGAGAAGCGAAGGGGACGATGCCGAAAGCCCCGGAGGCCGGCCGTCGCGATATGCAAACGCCGCTGCGCGCCGCGCGAGCGCTCAGTTACCGGGAGCAGGGACAGAAGCGAAGGAGACGATGCCGAAACCGCCCGATCCTGGGCGTCGCCATCCGCGATCAGCGCGAAGCCAGCGCGTGCGTATCGGCGTCGCCGTTGTCGGCCGTCTGCGTCGCGCCGTTCCACACGACGCGGTCGTTGACCGCATACAGCCGGCATGCACCCGCACCCTGCTTCGTGCAGGTGTCGAGCGCGAGCGCCATCGGGTCGTCGCCGCCTTCGGCCCACGACCACGCGCCTTCGGCGGACACCGCGAACGCGCGGCTCGGATGCTGGCTCAGGAAGCGTCGATAGCCTTCGCGGCCGGCCGCGTCGAGGAACGGCACCGCCTCGACCGCATCGATCGACGCGTAGCCGGTCGCATTCGGTTCGTGCGGGTTCGCGACCGCATAGCGCACCGAGGTCGGCAGGCTCAGGTCCGCGAGGAACGCATGCACGGCCGGCCACCACACGGGCACGCCGTCGCGGTCGACGATCAGCCGGTGCGCGTCGTCCTTGTAGCGGCCGAAATCGATGAATTGCGCCTGCGTGCCGTGCGACACATACGCGTCGTGCATCTGCGCGACGAGCGCGGGCGTCCACACCGAATCGTTGTCGCCGTACAGCCACAGCGAGCGCACGGCCGTATGCGCGCCGTACTGGTCGAATGCTTCGACGAGATTGCGCTGCCAGCCGTCGCAGAGATCCTGGCGCAGCCCGCCTGAGAAGTTGATGATGCCGCGCACGCCCGGCGCCGCTTCGGTGCCGTACGCGACCGAAGCGAGGCCGCCATGCGACGTGCCGGCGACGACGATGCGCGACGCATCGACGTACGACTGACGCGACATGTAGCGGACCGTCGCGGCGACGTCGGCGGCCTGCGCGAGGCCGTTCTTGCGGACGTTGCAGCCTTCCTGCTGGTACGTGCCGCCCGACCCGGCGAAGCCTTGGCGGTTCGGCGCGACCACCGCATAGCCGCGGCGCACGAACTCACGGGCGAACGCGAGCGGCCGGCTGCGCGGCTGCAGATGCAGATCGCCGGTGTTCTTGCCGTGGTTGAAGACGACGAGCGGGAACGGGCCGGGGCCGTCCGGCTTGAACAGCGTGGCCTCGAGCATCACGGTGCCCGACGCATCGGCCGGGATGCTGATGACTTGTTCGTTGAGGTTCGCGGCGACTTGCGGGAGGCGCGAATCGCCGTAATCGAAGCGCTCGGCATGGGCGAGCGAGCCGGCGGCCGCGGCCGCGCCGGTATTTGCGTTCGGCAGCGCACCGGCCTGAGCGGCCGACAGCGCACAGGCCGCCATCCATCCCACCAATACTTTGCTGAACGCCATTCGTAAGCCCTGCCATGCAACATGACCGATCCGAGGGGCCATCGTAGCCCGACAAATTCAGGTTGTGCAATGCGGGAATTACCCGGCGTCTGACACGGCAACTATTTGTCAGCGTTCACTTACTTCGCCGTCGACATAACGCCAGAAACCGTGCTCGTCGCGGGCGAAGCGACTCGTCTCGTGGAGCCGGTACGCGCGCCCGCCGACCTTGTAGCGGGCCACGAACTCGACCTCCGCGTGCCGTTCGTCCAGCAGCGCGTGGCGTTTGACCGCCAAGCCGAGCCAGCGCGGCGCGTCGGGCGCATTCGGGTCGGCATCGAGATCGGCCGGGCAGGTGCGCGCGTCCCAGGTCGCGCGCAGGTAGTCGGTCGCGCCGAGCACGTACGCGCTGTACCGCGAGCGCATCAACTCGAGCGCGGTGGGCGCGGCTTCGCCGCCGTCGATGAAGCGCCCGCAGCACGCCGCATAGCGCGGCGCCGGGGCTTTGCCGGCGGGAGTGGGGGACGCGCCGCCGCACGGGCACGCGTCAGGTCGGTTCAAAATCATGCGAATCGTGAATTAACGACGCCGGGTTGTCATGCCGGCTCACCAGCTGAGCTCGACGCCGTCGTACTGGAAGAAACGGCCGTTGGCTCGGGACACGTCCGCGCCGGCTTCGGCGATCACGCGGCGCATGCCGGTCACGCTGGTTTCCGGATCGATCGCGGCCTGCGCGCCGCCCATGTCGGTGCGCACCCAGCCGGGATGGAGCGAGATGCACGCGGCGTGGCGCGTCTGCAGCGACGCGATGCGCAGCACGTCGTTCAGCGCGGCCTTGCTCGCGCGGTACAGCCAGCCGGTCGTGCCGGTCGCTTCCGCGATGCTGCCCATCCGGCTCGACACGACGGCCAGCACGCCGCGTGCGTCCTCGACGAGCGGCAGCAGGATCGGCAGCAGCTGCATCGGCCCGCGCACGTTCGTATGCATTACCGCGTCGAAATCCTCGGCGCCGATCGTCTCGACGCCTTCGGTGCGCGGCCCGTACACGCCCGACACGAGCACGGCCGCATCCAGCCGTTCGCCGTCGAGCTTCCAGCCGAGCGCCGCGATCTGTTCGGGTTGCGCGATGTCGAGCGCATAGGCTTGCGCGCCGAGCTCGCGCAGCGCGGCGAGCGATGCGTCGTCGCGCGCGGTCGCGATCACGTTCCAGCCATCGCGGCGGTATTGCCGGACGAATTCGCGCCCCAAGCCGCGCGATGCGCCGACGATCAGTACGGTTTTCATGTTCGCCGCTCCTTTGCGTTGCACCGCCGTCGCGGCAGTGCCGGTGTCAGATCAGTTCGCTACCCGTCGCGACCAGGCTCGTGCGCATCTTCAGCCGGAGGACGCGCGGCGCGTGCGCGCCGCGCCGGCGCCGGTTACTTCGCGTCGCCGCACGACGGCTTGAGCGTATCGGCGACCGCCTGCGCGACGTCGTCGAGCTGCGCGGCGTCCGCCGCGACCATGTCGTTGTCCGGCGCGTGCTGGCCGCGCGCGGTGAGCGCCGCGACGCAGCGCTTGTAGGTTGCGTCGAGCGCGTCGAAGTTCGACACGGCCATCCCGAGGTTGCGCATCCGCCCGTCGTGCACGCCGTACACGAGCCCGTGCACGGTGAGCGACTGGCCGCGCGCCCACGCGTCGTTGACGATCGTCGTGCGGCACACGTTGACGACCTGCTCGATCGAGTTCAGCTCGATCAGGCGGCGATAGCGCGCCTCGCCGACCGGCCATTCGTCGAGCAGCGCCGCGTGGCGTTCGCGCACGTCCTGCACGTGGTGCAGCCAGTTGTCGGCGAGGCCGACGCGGCGGTTGTGCAGGGCCGCGTTCACGCCCGAGCAGCCGTAGTGGCCGACCACCATGATGTGCTTCACGCGCAGGATGTCGACCGCGAACTGGATCACCGACAGGCAGTTCAGGTCGCTGTGCACGACGACGTTCGCGATGTTGCGGTGCACGAACACTTCGCCCGGCGGCAGGCCGATGATCTGGTTCGCGGGCACGCGCGAATCCGAGCAGCCGATCCACAGATATTCCGGCGCCTGCTGGTCGGCGAGACGCGCGAAGAAATCGGGATCGTCGGCGAGCTGGCGCTTGACCCAGGCGTCGTTGTTGTCGAACAGGTGTGAAAGCGGATTGTCTTGAGTATTCATCGGGTGTGGATTCCGTTGGCGGAAAGCGGGTCGATAACGGTTCGATTCGATTGGATCCGGGCGTGCGATTCGGCCTGCGTCATGCAGCGCGCTGCGCATTGCCCGCGCTGTCGCCGTCGCCGGCGTCCGACGTCGCGTCGAAGCGATCGGGGTAGCGCACGCTGAAACGCAGCGACACGTCGTACGGGAAAAAATCGGGCAACTCGCCCTGCAGCAGCTTGTCCTTGCTGGCCTGCCACAGCGAGGCTTCGAAAAAGTCCGCGTGATGCTTCATGAAGACGGCCCGCACGCGCGGGTCGCCGAGCAGGAACGGTCCGTAGGTTTCCGGAAAGATGTCGTGCGGGCCCACGGTATACCACGGTTCGCCGGACAGTTCGTCTTCCTCGTTGCGCGGCGGCGGCACGCGCCGCACGTTGCAGTCGGTCAGGTATTCGATCTCGTCGTAGTCGTAGAACACGACGCGGCCGTGGCGCGTGACGCCGAAATTCTTGTAGAGCATGTCGCCGGGGAAGATGTTGGCCTTCATCAACTCCTTCACCGCGTTGCCGTACTCCTTCACGCCGTGCTCGATCTCGGCGTCGGTGCCGTTCTGCAGGTACAGGTTGAGCGGGATCATCCGGCGCTCGATGTACAGGTGCTTGATCACGAGGTTGCCGTCCTCGTATTCGAGCAGCGACGGCACCTCCTTCTCCAGCTCGCGCACGAGCGCATGGTCGAGCCGCGAGATCGGCAGCGCGACGCTCGAATACTCGAGCGTGTCGGCCATCCGTCCGAGACGGTCGTGGCGCTTCACGAGCTGGTACTTCTCCATGATCTGCTCGCGCGTCGTTTCCTTCGGCGGCGGGAAGTGATCCTTGATGATCTTGAACACGTACGGAAACGACGGCAGCGTGAACACGAGCATCACGAGGCCCTTGATCCCGGGCGCGATGATGAAGCGGTCGCTCGAATGCGACAGATGGTGCAGCAGGTCGCGGTAGAACAGGTTCTTGCCCTGCTTCTGCAGGCCGACCGACGTGTAGATCTCGGCCTTCGGCTTGCCGGGCATGATCGTGCAGAGAAAATCCACGTACGCGGACGGCACGCCCATGTCGACGAGGAAATACGAGTGCGAGAAGCTGAAGATGATCTGCAGCAGGTCGCGGCGCAGCAGCACGGTGTCGAGCGCGAGCAGGCCCGGGCGCACGTGGCGGATCGGCACCGCGAACGGCAGCACGCGATCGGCGTTGATGATGCGGCCGACGATGTACGCGCTCTTGTTGCGGAAGAACAGCGACGACAGCACGTGGATCTGGAAATTCGGCGCGGCGTCGAACTCGCCGAATTCGTCGGTGATCGCCTGCCGCACGCAGCCGATGTCGCGCGTGAGATCCTCGAACGGCGGCTCGAGCTGGAAGTTCGTGACGATGCGCTCGAGCGTGGCCGCGAGCCCGTCGGTGCCCGGGTAGTACGCGCGATAGGTCGGCTTCGCGGCCGGCTCGTCGTTCTCGAGGTATTCGGTCGAGATCGCGGGCCGCACGAAGATGAAATCGTTGTTGAAATACGAGCGGTGCAGGATCTTGCAGCACACCGAATTGAAGAACGTTTCCGCGCACTCGGGCTGGCGGTGCGACGTGAGCAGGCCGATGTAGTGCAGCTTGATCTGCTGCCACACCTCGTCGTCGATGTTCTCCGCGTCGTATTCGTCCTGCAGCACCTCGACGCATTCCTGCACGCGATCGTCGTACGACGTGATCCGCTCGCGCGCCAGCCGCTGCAGCCCGTGCCAGTCGGCGCGCTCGTATAGCGTCTTCGCGTCGACCGCGGCTTCCCGGAAGATCCGGTAGTGACGGTCGAAGTTTTCGAGCATCGTCTGCGCGACGTCGAAACCGATCTGCGACGACAGCAGCTTGGGGAAGTGATTCATTGCGTGCAGGCTCGTTCGAGAGGGACTGTAAGCACCCGCCATTTTAGCGCCCAAGTCGGCATTTCAACGGGTTTCGGGGTCCGGCGCCAAGTGCCGTCAATGCGCGGGTTGTGCGCGGTTGCATGCCGTTCGGTGCATCTTCGCGTAAAGATACGGGTACGGAACGGATTCTGACACGAACTTTTTTGCGCGGCCGGCGCCCGCCGGGCACGCGTTTCACGCGACGGCGATAGAATCGACGCGATGCCCGCCGCGGCCTGCCGCCCGCGCGCTCATGCAATCGCATTGCCCCCGCATACGTACCCCGCATTTGCAGCTGCATCTGCAACGACAACGACGAGACACCCGACCGATGAACGCACTGGAACACCAACTCGACTATCCCTTCGCCGACACGCTGCCCGCCGCGGGCGACACGTTCGAGGTCGCTCCCGGCGTGCGCTGGCTGCGCATGCCGCTGCCGTTTTCGCTCGATCACATCAATCTCTGGCTGCTGCGCGACGAGATCGATGGGCAGGCCGGCTGGACGGTCGTCGACTGCGGGATCTCGTCGGATGCGATCCGGGCGCACTGGGAACAGATCTTCGATCGGCATCTCGACGGGCTGCCGGTGCTGCGCGTGCTCGTCACGCACTGCCATCCCGATCACTTCGGCCTCGCGAACTGGCTGTGCGAAGGCGGTGATAAAGGCCGCTGGAACGTGCGGCTGTGGATGACGCTCGGCGAATACATGTTCGGCTGCCTGATGGCGGCCGGCAACGGCTCGAACGCCGGCGGCGCGGCCGCGGCCGATCACTTCGCGCGCCACGGGCTGACCGATCCGGCCGCGCTCGACAAGCTGCGCAGCCGCCGCAGCTACTACTCGGATCTCGTGCCGGCCGTGCCGCCGCGCTACCGCCGCCTGCGCGAAGGCGACGCGGTGAAGATCGGCGCGCGCACGTGGCGCGTCGTCACCGGCTACGGCCATTCGCCTGAACATTGCGCGCTGCACAGTGAAGCGGACGGCGTGCTGATCTCCGGCGACATGGTGCTGCCGCGCATCTCGACCAACGTGTCCGTGTTCGATCTCGAACCGGAAGCGAACCCGCTCGCGCTGTATCTGGAATCGCTCGGCCGCTACGAAACGATGGCGCCCGACACGCTCGTGCTGCCGTCGCACGGCAAGCCGTTCCGCGGCGTGCGCACGCGCATCGCGCAACTGCGCGCGCATCACGACGCGCGGCTCGACGAAGTGCGCACGGCTTGCGCGGAGCAGCCGATGAGCGCCGCCGACATCGTGCCGATCATGTTCCGCCGCCGCGAGCTCGACATCCACCAGATGACGTTCGCGCTCGGCGAGGCGCTCGCCCACCTGAATCTGCTGTGGCTCGCGGGCGAGCTCGTGCGCGAGCACGGCGACGACGGCGTGATTCGCTACGCGCGGGCCTGACCGCTCCGGCTGTTCGATGCGCGACGCTACGTCGCCGTCGTTGGCGCTTCAAGCGCCGTACGCCCCGCAAACCGGATCATGCGTCGGCCTGCGAAGCTCGACGCATGATCCAACCGACGAGGGAGGGGCGCATGGAAATGAATATCGATCCGCGTGCGGTCGGCAAAGCGAAATCCGCCGCCCTGACCGACCCTGGCGTGCGCGAATCGAAGCGCCTTTTCAGGCGGCGGCTCGCCGATTCCAATCCGCACGTCACGCGCAAAGGCGAGCGATCGTGAGCACCAATCACGCGACGGGTTCGTAACGCCACCCGTCGCGCTGCCATTGCATCGTGTGCGTCGGTTCGAGCGCCGCAAGAAACGCGGCGTCGTGCGACGCGACCACGATCGCGCCGGGGAAACCGGCCAGCGCGGCTTCGATCGAGCGCACCGATTCGAGATCGAGGTGATTGGTCGGCTCGTCGAGCAGCAGCAGTTGCGCGGGCGTGCCGCGCCACAACGCGCACGCGAGCGCGGCCTTCAGCCGTTCGCCGCCGCTCAGGCGGTGCACCGGCTGCGTCGCGCGTGCGGCATCGAGCTGCAGCAACGCGAGCCGGCTGCGCAGGTCGCCTTCGGCGAGCGGCGTATCGAGCAGTCCCAACTGCTCGACGATCGAGCGCTCGGGGTCGAGCAGCGCAAGCCGCTGGTCGAGATACGCGGCGCTCACATGCGTCGTGCATGCCCCGGAGCGCGGCGCGAGTTCGCCGGCGAGCATGCGCAGCAGCGTCGATTTTCCGCAGCCGTTCGGGCCCGTCAGCGCGATGCGCACCGGGCCGCTGGCCGACCACGTGATCGCGTCCGCGCGCCCGGCGGCATCCCACGGCAATTGCGCATGCTCGAGCGTGAACAGCTGGCGGCGCGCGCTGACCTCGGTGCCCGGCAACGACACGAGCACCGGCGCGTCGGCTTCGACGCGTGCGGCCGCTTCCTGCACGCGCTCGTCGAGCGTCGCCTTGAAGTCGTTCTGATGACGCCGGACCTGCCCCATGATGTTGCGCGCCGCGCCCTTGCGGCGCTGACGTGCCATCGACGACAGGTTGGCCGTCTTCGCGTCGCGCAGCGCGCCGGCCGCGTGGCGCTGGATCGTGTCGTGTTCCTGTTCGAGCCGGCGTCTCACGCGCCCGCGCTCCGCGTGCGCATGCTCGAGCGCGGCCTGCGCGGCATCCTGTTCCGCGTCGCGCTGGGCGCGGTACAGCGCGTAGTTGCCGCCATACGCGCGCACGCCGTGCGGCGTCAGTTCGACGATGCGCTGCACGTGCGCGAGCAACGCGCGGTCATGGCTGACGATGACGACGCCGCCGCGCCAGCCGTCGAGCGCCGCGCGCAGCCACGCGCGGCCCGCTGCATCGAGATGGTTGGTCGGTTCGTCGAGCACCAGCAGCCCGGCCTCCGACAGCAATGCGCCGATCAGCGCGACGCGCGCCAGCTGGCCGCCGCTCAGCGCGTGCGCCGGCGTGTCGGCGCGCACGTCGTGCAGGCCGGCCGCGTCGAGCGCCGCGCGCAGCCGCTCGGCGAGGTCCCAGCGATCGCCGATCAGGTCGAAATCGAGCGCGTGCGCGCGGCCGTCCGCGAGGCGCGCCAGGGCCGCGAGCGGCGCATCGAGCGCGGCGATCTCCGCGACGGTGCGCGTGCCGGCCGGCGCGTCGTCGTGCTGCTGCGCGACGTAGACGACGGGCGTGTGCCGGTCGATCGTGCCCGAGCTGGGCGTGCGCCGGCCCGCGATCAGTTGCGCGAGCAGGCTCTTGCCGACGCCGTTGCGGCCGACGATGCCCGTCGGCGTGCGGTCGATGGAAAGGTCGAGCGAATCGAACAGCGTGACGCCGTCGTCGAAGCGGAAGGAAACGTGATGAAGCGCGACGAGCGCGCCGATGGGCGTGGCAGCAGCCATAAGCACCTCCGAAAATGCGTGAAACCCTTCGCGCGGCGTGCGTGGCACGGCGGCGAAAACATTTTTGGGAAGGCTTAGTTGTTCACTTTGGCTGGCGTCCGGTATGAGGAATGAGCGCGCAGTGTAGCAAGCGCGCCGCGCGGGCCGCAAGCGACGGGCCGGGATGCCGTCGCTTGCGCGCCACGCGCGGTTACTGCACGGAGACGGTCGTGAAGTTCTGGCGGCCGAACGGACTGACGTGATAGCCGCTCACGTTCGGGCGCGTGAGCGCGGCCGCGGTCGGGTAGCCGAGCGGAATCCACAGCGCCTGATCGTGGATCACCTTCTGCGCCGATTCGTACAGCTTCGCGCGCTTGGCCTGGTCGGCGGTCGCCTTGCCGTCGGCGATCAGCTTGTCGAGCTGCGCGTCGCAGAAGCGCGCGAAGTTGATGCCCGACTTCACCGCGTTGCAGCTGAACAGCGGCGACAGGTAATTGTCCGGATCGCCGTTGTCGCCGGCCCAGCCCATGAACAGCATGTCATGCTGGCCGAGCTTCGCCTGCTTGATCAGCTCGCCCCATTCGATCACCTTCACCTCGGCCTTCACGCCGATCTTCGCGAGGTCGGCCTGCAGCAGTTCCGCGCCGGCCTTCGGGTTCGGGTTCAGCACGCTGCCCGTCGGGCGGGTCCAGATCGTCGTCGAGAAGCCGTTCAGGAAACCGGCCGACGCGAGCAGCTGCTTCGCCTTCGCGGGATCGTACGCATACGGCGCGATGTCCTTCGCGTAGCTCCACGTGTTCGGCGGATACGGGTTGTTCGCAGCCGTCGCCGTGTTGTCGAACACGACCTTCAGGTAGGTCGCGCGGTCGAACGCGAGGTTCAGCGCCTCGCGCACCTTCTCGTTGTCGAGCGGCTTCTTCTGCGTGTTCAGCGCGACGAACGCGGTCATGAACGCGGGCGTCTGCACGACCTTCAGCGCGCTTTCGCCCTTCGCGGCGAGCACGTCCTGCGGCTTCGGCGACAGCGCGATCTGGCATTCGCCGGCCTTCACCTTCTGCATGCGCACGGACGCGTCCGGCGTGATCGCGTAGATCAGCCGGTCGACCTTCGGCTTCACGCCCCAGTAGGTCGGATTCACGTCGTAGCGGATCAGCGCGTCCTTCGTGTAGCTCTTCAGCACGAACGGGCCGGTGCCGACCGGCTTCGCGTTCAGGTCGGCCTGCTTGCCGGCCTTCAGCAGCTGGTCCGCGTATTCGGCCGAGTAGATCGACGCGAAGCCCATCGTCAGGATCGACACGAACGTCGCGTTCGGCTCGTTCAGCACGAACTTCACCGTGTTGTCGTCGACCTTCGTGACCGACTTCACGAGCTTCACGAGGCCCATCGACTGCGCGTGCGGAAAGCCGCTCGCGCCGGCCACCTTGTGCCACGGGTTCGCATCGTCGAGCATCCGCGAGAACGTGAACACGACGTCGTCCGCGTTCAGCGGGCGGCCCGGCTTGAAGTAGTCGGTGGTCTGGAACGCGACGTTCGGCCGCAGGTGGAACGTGTACGTGAGACCGTCGGCGCTGGCTTCCCATTTGTCGGCGAGCGCCGGCACGACCTTCTTCGCGGCTTCGTCGTACGACACGAGCGTGTTGAAGATCACGTCGGCCGATGCATTGGTGGTGACGAGCGAGTTGTACTGCACGACGTCGAAGCCGTCCGGGCTCGATTCCGTACAGACGGTGAGCGGCTTGGCGACGGCGAGGCCGGGAGCGGCGAGGGCGGCGGCGAGCGCAGCCGCGGTGAACAGCTTGGCGTGCATAGGTTCTCCCACGTGACTTGTGATTTTTGCCGGATGTCGGAATGCATGCGGAATGCAGGCGCGGCCCGATGGTGGACGGGGCGGCGCGGCTGGCGAATAGCATACCGGCAAAGCGCGCGGCGCGTGAAAAAAGGCGTCGGAACGCGGCGAATTGAGCGAACAACGGCTGCGTTCGCGACGGAATGCGCGTTGGGGCGGCGGTGAGGGAGGGGGAAAGGCGCAGCGCCGGTCCGGCACGCACGGCGTGCCGGATGCGCGACGCACTCAGTGCGCGCCGGCCTTCGGCTTGCGCGGCGCCTTCTCGAACAGGCGGTCGTAGAGCCAGCGCGGCAACACGTGCAGCACCTTCGCGACGACGCCCATCTGCCACGGAATCACGCGGAACGCGTGCTGCCGCGCGATCGCCTGCGCGGCGCGGGCCGCGAAGCGATCGGCATCCATCAGGAACGGCATCCGGTACGGGTTGTGCGCGGTCATCGGCGTGCGGATATAGCCGGGCGCGATCGTCACGACGCCGACGCCGGCCGGGCGCAGCTCGACGCGCAGCGCCTCGAGATACTTGATCGCGGCCGACTTCGACGCGCTGTACGCGCCGGAGCCCGGCAGGCCGCGCACGCCGGCGACGCTCGCGACACCGACCAGCGTGCCGTGGCGCGCGGCCGTCATCGGGCCGACGAACGGCTCGAACGTCGCGACCATCCCGTAGTAGTTGATGTCCATCACGTCGCGGAACGTGGCGAGGTCGCCCTGGCCCGTGACTGCGCCCTGGCTGATGCCCGCGTTCGCGATCACGACGTCGGGGCAGCCGTGCGCGGCGATGAACGACGCGGCGGCCGTCGCGAGCGCATCGGCGTCGCGCACGTCGGCGCTATAGACGGAGACGGACAGCTTGGGGAAGCGTCGCGCGAACGCATCGAGGGCATCGGTGCGGCGCGCGACGAGAGCGAGCGTGGCGCCCTGGCGGGCGTATTCCTCGGCCATCGCGAGGCCGAGGCCGCTCGACGCGCCGGTGATGAAGACCTTCAGCGGAGTAGTCATGCCGGCGCGCGGGCGGGGATCAGAGCTTCTTGTCCTGAACCTGCTTCACGAGGTAGTCGAGCGTTTGAGCGGTGCCCGGGATGCTGTTCGTGTAAGCCGGGCCCGTCTTGTACTTGCCCTGGACGACGACCGTCGGCACGCCGTCGATCGCGTAGCTCTTCAGCAGCTCGGCCGACTGCTTCACCTGGCCCTGCACGCTGAACGAGTTGTACGCGTCCATGAACTGCTTCTTGTCGACGCCCTGCGTCGCCAGGAAGTCGGCCTGCGCCTGCGGCGTCAGCAGGTAGTTCTTCTGCTTGTGGATCGCGTTGAAGATCGCCGGCGTGACCTTCTCCGAGATGCCGAGCGCGGACACCGCGTAGAACAGCTTCGAGTGCGGGATGAAATCGTCGCGGAACGCGACCGGCACGCGCTTGAAGTCGATGTTGTTGCCCTGCTTCTTCACCCAGGCCTCGATCGTCGGCTCGAATTCGTAGCAGTGCGGGCAGCCGTACCAGAAGAATTCGATGACCTCGACCTTGCCGGCCGGTGCGGACACCGGCTGCGGCGACTTCATCACCTCGAAGTCCTTGCCGGACACAGGCGCGGCGGGCGACGCCTGGGCGAAGCCCGCGGCGGCCAGGCCGAGGGACAGGAGGAGCGTGCTAAGTAGTTTTTTCATGTTGTAAGCGTCGAATCAGTTGCTTGGATGACGAAACGTAACGGGTTCTGCGTGGGCGCGGCTGGTTGCTTACTGCTTCGTGAAGCGGATCACCGCCGTGTCGACACCTGCATCGGACAGCCGCTGACGGGCCGAGTTCATATCCTCGAACTTCGAGAACGGGCCGACGCGCACGCGGAAATAGGTCACGCCGCTGACATCGCGCTTCGACACCTTCGACTCGAAGCCCTGGAAGCCGAGGCGCGCGCGCTGCTGCTCGGCGTCGCCTTCCGTCTTGTACGCGCCGACCTGCAGGAAGTAGCCGGTGTTCGCGTCGTTCGCGGTCGGCGGCTTCGCTGCAGCGGCGGACGTGGCGGATGTTGCGGACGGCGCCGGCTTCGGCGTGTTCGCGGCCAGTTGCTGTTGCTGCTGTTTCTGCGCGGCCGCCTGCTGCGCCTGCTTCTGCGCGGCGAAGCGCGCGAGATCGTCCTCGCCGCCTTGCTGCTGTTGCTGGGCTTGCTGCGTCTTCTTCGGCGGCGGCGTGTTGTCGGCCGGCTTTGGCGCGACGGCGACGCCGTTGCCCGACGGCGCATTGTTCGATGCGGTGGTGTTCGAGCCGTTCGCGTTACCCGACGGCGGCACCTCGACGATCTGCGGTTCGGGCAGCAGGCCGCCCTGGGTCTGGTTCGCGGCCTGGCCGGGCGCGGTGTTGGGCGGCGCGGGCTGCGCGGCCTGCGGCACCGGCTGGCCGGGCGTCTTGCCCTGCAGCGCGCGGTTCGGGTCGAACTGCTGCGGCTGGCTCGCGCCGGTGTCGGTCGGCGGCGGTGCGACCTTCGACACGAACGGCGACGGCGAACGCGTGATGTAGAGCGCCACCACCACCGCGATCGCGAGGCCGACGATCAGGCCCAGCACGATTCCAAGAAATGTCCCTCCGGCTTGTTTCGATTGCTTCGAAGTTCGGCGTGGTTGTGCCATTGCTTGAGTCACCTGCAAAAAGAATCGTGAAAAGGCCGGGGCAGGCGCTCCTGCCGCGGCCATTCGCTGCCCCGTTCGGGCCGCTTACATCTTGGCGGGCGCGGACACGCCGAGCACCGCCAGACCATTCTCGAGCACCTGCCGGGTCGCGGCGAGGAGCGCGGCGCGCGCGTTGCGCGGTGCTTCGTCGTCCACCAGCACGCGCTCCGCATTGTAGAACGAGTGGAATTCACCAGCGAGATCGCGCAGGTAGAACGCGACCGCATGCGGCGCCAGTTCCTTCGCCGCATGCGTGAGCATGTCCGGATACTCGGCGAGCTTCTGCATCAGCGACACGGCCTGCGGGCTCGTGAGCTGCGCCAGGTCGGCGCCCGGCAGCTGCGCCACGTCGACGTTGTAGCGCGACTTCAGTTCGTTGAGCACCGAGCAGATGCGCGCATGCGCGTACTGGACGTAGTAGACCGGATTCTCGTCGTTCTGTTTCAGCGCGAGGTCGATGTCGAACACGAATTCGGTGTCGGCCTTGCGGGAGATCAGGAAGAAACGGACCGCGTCGCGGCCGCGCGTGATGGTCGCCTCGTCGATCAGGTCGGGCGCCGCTTCCTGGCCCGGTGCCGCGCCGCCCGACCATTCGATCAGGTCGCGCACCGTCACGTAGCTGCCCGCGCGCTTCGACAGCTTCACTTCCTGGCCATCGCGCATCACGGTGACCATCTTGTGCAGCACGTAGTCGGGATAGCCCTTCGGGATGCCGACGTGCAGACCCTGCAGGCCCGCGCGCACGCGCGCGATCGTGCCGTGGTGGTCCGAGCCCTGGATGTTGATCACCTGCGTGAAGCCGCGCTCCCATTTCGTCACGTGGTACGCGACGTCCGGCACGAAGTACGTGTACGTGCCGTCCGACTTGCGCATCACGCGATCCTTGTCGTCGCCTTCGTCGGTCGTGCGCAGCCACAGCGCGCCGTCCTGCTCGTAGGTCATGCCGGCCTTGACCAGCGCGTCGACCGTCTTCTCGACCCGGCCTTCGCTGTACAGCGACGACTCGAGGTAGTACTGGTCGAACTTCACGCCGAACGCCTGCAGATCCATGTCCTGCTCGTGCCGCAGATACGCGACCGCGAACTTGCGGATCGCGTCGAGATCGTCGATGTCGCCCGCGCCCGTGACCGGCTCGCCATCCTTCGCGGCGACCGTCTCGCGGTTCAGGTAGTCGCGGGCGATGTCGGCGATGTATTCGCCGTTGTACGCGGCTTCCGGCCAGCCCGCGTCGCCCGGCTTCAGGCCGCGCGCGCGCGCCTGCGTCGAGATCGCCAGGTTGCCGATCTGCACGCCGGCATCGTTGTAGTAGAACTCGCGGTGCACCGCGTAGCCCTGGCTCGCGATCACGTTCGCGAGCACGTCGCCGAGGGCCGCCTGGCGGCCGTGGCCGACGTGCAGCGGGCCGGTCGGGTTGGCCGACACGAATTCGAGCAGCACCTGCTTGCCCTTTTCGCGGTCCGACGTGCCGAACGCGCGGCCCTGCTCGAACACGGCGGCGATCACCGCCTGTTTCGCGGCGGCCGTCAGGCGCAGGTTGATGAAGCCGGGGCCGGCGATTTCGGCGGCATCGACGAGCCCTTGCGCGGCCGGCTGGGCCGTGAGGGCGGCGACGATCTTCTCGGCGAGCTGGCGCGGGTTCGTGCCGAGCGGCTTGGCGAGCTGCATCGCGACGTTGCACGCGACGTCGCCGTGCGCGGCGACCTTCGGGCGCTCCAGCGTGATGGCCGGGGCGACGAACGCTGCGTCGGCGCCTTTCAGCGCGTGTGCGACCTGCGTGACGCTATCCGCGAGCAGGGCTTCGAGGGTCTGTTTGTGTGCTGGCAGCATGCTGGTAGAAGGCTTCGTTGGTGGCTGCCGGAAACACCGGCCGGCCGGCGCGCTTTTTAAGCGCGCGTTTCAGGGATCGCAGAATTTTAACAGGTGCTAATATGCCGCTCAGGCGCCCCGGCTTCGTGAGGCCGCACGCCGGTCTGCCGGCGTCCCCCCAACCGCGCCGGGCAGGCACAACAAGATGAAAAGGGAATTGTCATGATTACGTTCAAGAGCAAGGCGGCACAGGATCTCGACGTGCTGAAGGATTTCGCCGTGTATGTGCTGGGTCTCGTCGGCAAGCAGCTGGGCGAGCGCGGTGTGATTACGCACGACGAACTGGACCACGCAATCGCCAAGCTGGAAGGCGCGGTCGCGCAGGCGAAGCAGGAGCGCGCCGAGCACGCGGGCCACTTCCACGAGGACGACGACGACCACGCGCACCACGAAGTGCCGCCGAGCCTCGCGCAGCGCGTCGCACCCTTCCTTACGATGCTGCGCGAAGCGAAGGCCGGCCAGGCCGACGTGCACTGGGGCTTCTGAGCTTCCTTGCCCGCCCGATCGAAAGATCGTCGGCAACGCAAAAAAGCCCGCTTTCGAGCGGGCTTTTCATTTCCTCTGACGAAATGGCGGGCCGCCCGCCCGCCGGCATCGGTCAGAGCTGCGGCGCGAGCGCGCGCCGGGCGTCGGCGAGCGACAGCGACATCCGCCGCGCGTAGTCGTCCAGCTGATCCTGCCCGATTTTGCCGACCGAGAAGTAGCGGCTGTCCGGGTGCGCGAGATAGAAGCCCGACACGCTCGCGGCCGGCAGCATCGCCAGCGATTCGGTCACGCTCATCCCGATTTCCTCCGCATGCAGCGCGGCGAACATGTCGCGCTTCACGAGGTGGTCGGGGCAGGCCGGGTAGCCGGGCGCCGGGCGGATGCCCGCGTACTTTTCGGCGATCAGCGCATCGTTGTCGAGCGTTTCGCCGCTCGCATAGCCCCACAGCTCGCGGCGCACGCGCGCGTGCATCGCCTCGGCGAACGCTTCCGCGAAGCGGTCGGCGAGCGCCTTCAGCATGATCGCGCTGTAGTCGTCGTGGTCGGTTTCGAACTGCTTTTCCTTCACGTCGACGCCGAGGCCGGCCGTGACCGCGAACATCCCGATGTAGTCGGCGACGCCTGATTCCTTCGGCGCGATGAAGTCCGCGAGCGAGCGGTTCGGGCGCATCACGCCGTCGACCACCGGACGCACGCTCTGCTGGCGCAGGTTGCGCCACGTGAGCAGCACTTCGGAGCGCGAATCGTCGGTGTAGATCTCGATGTCGTCGTCGTTGACCGTGTTCGCCGGCAGCAGCGAGATCACGCCGTTCGCGGTGAGCCAGCGGCCCTGGATCAGGCGCGCGAGCATCGACTTCGCGTCGGAGAACACGCGCCGCGCCGATTCGCCGACGATCTCGTCGTTCAGGATCGCCGGGTACGGACCCGCGAGATCCCAGGTCTGGAAGAACGGGCCCCAGTCGATGTAGTTCGCGAGCTCGTTCAGGTCGTAGTTCTTGAACACGCGGCGGCCGATGAACTTCGGCTTCACGGGCCGGTAGCCCGCCCAGTCGAGCTTCGCCTTGTTCGCGCGCGCCTCGGCGAGCGTGACCATCGGCTGGGCCTTGCGGTTCGCGTGCTGTTCGCGGATCCGTTCGTAATCGGACTTCAGTTCGTCGAGATACTTCGTCGCGCCTTCGTCCGACAGCAGGCTCGATGCGACCGACACCGAGCGCGATGCGTCGGGCACGTAGACGACCGGGCCTTCGTAATGCGGCGCGATCTTCACGGCCGTGTGCACGCGCGAGGTCGTCGCGCCGCCGATCAGGAGCGGAATCTTCTTCACGCGGAAGTAATCGTCGCGCTGCATTTCGGACGCGACGTACGCCATTTCCTCGAGGCTCGGCGTGATGAGGCCCGACAGCCCGATGATGTCCGCGCCCTCGACCTTCGCCTTCGCGAGGATCTCGTTGCACGGGACCATCACGCCCATGTTGACGACTTCGAAGTTGTTGCACTGGAGCACGACCGACACGATGTTCTTGCCGATGTCGTGCACGTCGCCCTTCACGGTCGCGATGACGATCTTGCCCTTCGCGCGCACGTCGCCGCCCGCTTCCGCGAGCAGCCGTTTTTCTTCCTCGATGAACGGGATCAGGTGCGCGACGGCCTGCTTCATCACGCGCGCCGACTTCACGACCTGCGGCAGGAACATCTTGCCCTGGCCGAACAGGTCGCCGACGATGTTCATCCCGTCCATCAGCGGGCCTTCGATCACGTTGATCGGGCGGCCGCCGGCCGCGGCGATCTTCGCGCGCACCTCTTCCGTATCCTCGACGATGAAGTTCGTGATGCCGTGCACGAGCGCATGCGAAAGCCGCTTCTCGACCGGCTGATTGCGCCACTCGAGGTTCTCTTCCTTCTTCGCGCCGCCCGCCTTGAACTTGTCGGCGATTTCGAGGAGCCGGTCGGTGGAATCCTCGCGGCGGTTCAGGATCACGTCCTCGACCCGCTCGCGCAGTTCCGCGTCGAGATCGGCGTACACGCCGAGCTGGCCCGCGTTCACGATGCCCATGTCCATCCCGGCCTGGATCGCGTGGTACAGGAACACGGTGTGGATCGCCTCGCGCACCGGGTCGTTGCCGCGGAACGAGAACGACACGTTCGACACGCCGCCGCTCACCTTCGCGTACGGCAGGTTCTGCTTGATCCAGCGGGTCGCCTCGATGAAGTCGACCGCGTAGTTGTTGTGCTCCTCGATGCCGGTCGCGACCGCGAAGATGTTCGGGTCGAAGATGATGTCTTCCGGCGGGAAGCCGACTTCATTCACGAGGAAGTCGTACGAGCGCTTGCAGATCTCGGTCTTGCGCGCGTAGGTATCGGCCTGGCCCGTCTCGTCGAACGCCATCACGACCGCGGCCGCGCCGTAGCGGCGGATCAGGTTCGCGTGATGGCGGAACGCTTCCTCGCCTTCCTTCAGCGAGATCGAGTTCACGATCGCCTTGCCCTGCACGCACTTGAGGCCGGCCTCGATCACTTCCCACTTCGACGAGTCGATCATGATCGGCACGCGCGCGATGTCCGGCTCGGAGGCGATCAGGTTCAGGAAGCGCACCATCGCCGCCTTCGAATCGAGCATCGCCTCGTCCATGTTGATGTCGATCACCTGCGCGCCGTTCTCGACCTGCTGGCGCGCGACGGCGAGCGCCTCGTCGAACTGGCCGTTCAGGATCATCCGCGCGAACGCCTTCGAGCCGGTGACGTTGGTGCGTTCGCCGACGTTGATGAAGAGCGTCCCGGACGTGACGTTGAACGGCTCGAGGCCGGCAAGGCGCATCATGTGATCGGTCATGGCGGTGCGAATTCGTGTGAGGTAGGGCGGGCGTTGGGGCGGTCGGTCAGGCGGCGTCGCTGTAGTGGCTCGGCCAGCGGCGCGGTTTCACATCGGCGAGCGCCTTCGCGATCTCGGCGATGTGCTCGGGCGTCGTGCCGCAGCAGCCGCCCGCGAGGTTCACGAGCCCGGCTTGCGCGAATTCCTTCAGCAGGCCCGACGTGACGTCCGGCGTCTCGTCGAAACCGGTGTCGCTCATCGGGTTCGGCAGGCCCGCGTTCGGGTAGCACGACACGTAGGTGTCGCACAGCTTCGCGAGCTCGGCGATGTACGGGCGCATCAGCGCCGCGCCGAGCGCGCAGTTCAGGCCGAACGTGAGCGGCTTCGCGTGGCGCAGCGAATTCCAGAACGCCTCGACCGTCTGGCCCGACAGGATGCGGCCCGACGCGTCGGTCACGGTGCCCGAGATCATGATCGGCAGGCGCTCGCCGGTGCCCTCGAACAATTCGTCGAGCGCGAACAGCGCGGCCTTCGCGTTCAGCGTGTCGAAGATCGTCTCGACGAGGAACAGGTCGACGCCGCCGTCGAGCAGCGCCTTCGCCTGCTGGTAATACGCGCTGCGCAGTTCGTCGAACGTGACGTTGCGCGCGCCCGGGTCGTTGACGTCCGGCGAGATGCTCGCCGTCTTCGGCGTCGGCCCGATCGCGCCCGCGACGAAGCGCGGTTTGTCGGGCGTCGCGTAGCGCACGGCCGATTCGCGCGCGAGCCGCGCCGATTCGATGTTCATCTCGACGACGAGGTCTTCCATCCCGTAGTCGGCCTGCGCGACCGTCGTCGCGCCGAACGTGTTGGTTTCGACGATGTCCGCGCCGGCCGCGAAGTACTGGTCGTGGATCTCGCGGATGATCTGCGGCTGCGTGAGCGACAGCAGCTCGTTGTTGCCCTTGATGTCGCGCGGGAAGTCCTTGAAGCGCTCGCCGCGATAGGCGGCCTCGTCGAGTTTGTAGCGCTGGATCATCGTGCCCATCGCGCCGTCGAGGATCAGGATGCGCGATTTCAGCAGCGCGGGCAGTTCGGCGCCGCGCGTGTAGCGCGCGTCGAGCGGGACGGAAGCAGCGAGAGGGGTCGCAGACATGGCGGAAGACCGGCGAAGACGGGAAAACCGTCATTGTAGCCGGTGCGCCGGGGCGCCGCCCGGGCTCGCGCGGCGCGGGCAGCGGGGCCGGCGCGACGCGCACGGGCGAGTGTTGTTCGAGCAACGAAGCACGCCTGGCGGCGCACGGGGCCCATCAAACGAAAACCCCCGCCGGCGAACCGGACGGGGGCGTGGATCAGAGTGCTCGCGACGCCGCGCAGTGCGCGGCGATGGGCCCGGCGATGCGCCGGACCGGATGTCGTCAGTGCAGGACGACGGGCATCATCATCAGGCTGTCGAACTGTCCGAGGAATTCGTCCACTTCGTCGAGCGACGGCTCGTCCTCGATCAGCTGCTTCACGTGTGCGCGGAAACGCTCGGCAAGTTCGCCGTCGATGAAAATCTCGCGCTGCGCGTTCTTGTCGACGATTTCGTATCCGCCGGCATTCATCAGATGGTGACCGGCCTGCGGCGCAAATTCGACGACGCAGTAATTGGGGCTGTTGTAGATCATTTGCATGGCGGCACTCCTCTTCGCAGTGGCATCTGGCCTTGTTGCTCCGTAGGTGGGGCAGGCCGTGCCGGTTTCAAGGGGCTTGCGCTGCACACCCCGTTCTCCCGTTTGCGTGGGGTGTATTGGTTAGAAGCCGATGTCTATCAAACGTTTCTTATTGTGATCCGGTGCACTGAAATAGTTGTTAAAGAGTGTCATCGGCCATTTCGGCCAACAACTTTAATCGGTCGAAATTGCCGATCTGTCGGTCATCACGGCGCGGGCGGCGTCGACGCAGGCGGTGAACCCGTGGGCGCCGATGGTTGCACGTCAGCCGGCGGCGCGGGTTGTAGCGGTTGTGCCGGTTGTGCCGGCTCCGCGGCGGGTGCCACGGTGGCCGGCATGCTGGCGGGCGCGCTGTCGGGCGCATTTGTTGCGCGTGGCGTCACCCCGTCGGCCGGTGCGTCCGGCGGCGCGAGCCGGCCATGCCAAAGCAATTCGATCTGCGCACCGTTCGGTTCCGATTGTACGAGCCTTGCGGGCAACCAGTCGAGCGACGGCGCGAGCCACATGTCGATGCGGCGCGTGTCGCCGGCGCGGCGCGGCAACCGCATGAAGTGCCGCGCGCGGACGATGCCGGTTTGCGTCTGCACGTCCTCGTCGCCGATCACCGTGATCGGCCAGGTCTCGCCGCTGTTGTTGTCGATCACGAAGAACTGCTGCGTGACGCCCGGCTTGTACGCGGACGGATTGCCGCGCACGAGCCCCGACAACTGCATCAGCATGCTGAAGCGATCCTGCACGCCGTCGGGCAGCGGTGCGTTGTTCGGCGTGCGCGTGAAGACGACCTGGCGAATCTCGCGGTTGAAGATCGCGATGTCCTCGGGGCGCTTGCCGCGTTTCTCGACATATCGGTCGGGGGCCACACCGAACGCGTCGATGCGGCCTTCGCTGCGGTACGTGAACGGACCGACGAACGGCACGGGCATCGACACCGACAGGTCGTAGGTGTGTCCGTCGGTGCGCCAGTGGATCGTGCCGATCATGTTCTGCATCCCGTTGTAGAACGTATCGTATTGCAGATCGCCGGATGACGGCGCCACGAACTTCACGCCGCTCGTCGCGGGGCCCGGCGTCGCGGCGCTGCTGGCGCCGCTGGCCGATGCCGCGTGCGCGCCCGATGCGCCTGCCGTGCCGCTCGCGGCGGAGGCGGAGGCCGGCGGCGGCTCGCCGTGCTCGGCCGTCTGCGTCGACGTCAGTACGGGCTCGGGTGATGGCGCGGGCTTGGGTGCGGCGGGAGCCGGCTTCGCCGGCGCTGGCTGGGCCTGATGTTCGGCTTGAGGTTCGGCCGGCTTCGGCGCGGGCTGGCGCTCGATCGGCCGCGGCTTCAGCAATTCGATCTGCACCGGGATCTCGGCGGGCGCGGGCGGCGTGAACGATTCGCGGTTGCGCGTCAGCCACAACGCGGCGAGCGCATGCAGCACCAGCACGACGACGATCGCGATGCCCGCGCGCAGCCAGTGGCGGGGCAGGACGTGACGAGAACGGGTGTCGGCAGGCGGCATCGGCGAAAACGGAACAGGGTTGAGGCGGTCGTGGCGGATCGTGCATGACGTACATCGCTGCGGCACGTCGCAACGGCACGTCACAACGGCACGTCACGACCGCACGTCACACCCATCGGACTGCCGGCCGCGCCGCGCGTTCGCGCTGCATCGCGCGCATTCGCCCGGGTGTCGCGCGCGTCGCGTGTCAGGCGTCGCGCGCGTCCGGACTATAGCCGAGTTCGTAAGACAGTTTCTGCGCGCATGCGCGCAGCGCGGTGTCGATCTCGCCGCCCCATGCGATGTCGAACGTGCCTTCCTGACCGAGCGCGACGATCGCGAGCGCCAGTTCGCCGACCGCATCGAACACCGGCATGCAGAACGCGTGGATCGTCGGCAGCAGCATCCCTTCGACGCGTGCGGCCTGATGCGCGCGCACGTCGGCGAGCACCGCGTCGACTTCCTCGAGCGTGCGCGGGCCGCCGTGATGCGGCGAGCGGCGCGTGTCGGCGAGCTCGCGTTCGAGCATCGCCGCGGTCTTGCTGCGCGGCAGGTACGCGGCGAACAGCAGGCCCGTCGCGGAGCCGAGCAGCGGCATCACGTCGCCGAGCTTCAGCGACGCCTTCGCGGGGTGGCTCGATTCCATCCAGTGCACGATCGTCGGGCCCTGATTGCCCCACACCGCGATGCCGACCGTCTGATCGACGCGGTCGCGCAACTCGGTCAGCGCGATCCGCGCGAGCTTCACGCCGTCCACGCGCGCGAGCCGCGCGAGGCCCATCTGCAGCGCGAAGCCGCCGAGTTCGTAGCGGCCCGACACGGGATCCTGCGACACGACGCCGAGCCGCGAGAAGCTCACCAGGTAGCGGTGCGCCTTCGCAGGACTCATGCCCGCGCGCTGCGCGAGGTCGCGCAGCATCATCGCGCGCGGCTCGCTCGTCAGCACTTCGAGCAGGCGGAAGCCGACCTCGATCGACTGGATGCCGGAGCGGACCTTCTCGCCGCCTTCGCCATGCTCGCCGGAGCCGGTGTCGTCGGTGTCGGAATCAGCGAGTTCGTCGTCGGGAAGCGGGTTGGCGGGCATGGGCAACGGGGGCGCGGAAAGGCGGCAAGGGTCGGGACGAAAGCGGCACGCACGATCGTGGCGCGCCGCGTGGATTCACCATCGTAAAATAGATTCCCTCCATCGTCACTACAACGGCAGACACCCATGAAACTTGCATCGCTGAAGGACGGCACGCGCGACGGCCAGCTGATCGTCGTGTCGCGCGACCTGCACACCGCGGCGATCGCCGATGCGATCGCACCGACGCTGCAGCGCGTCCTCGACGACTGGGCGTTCTACGCGCCGCAACTGCGCGACCTGTCCGACGCGCTGAACCACGGCCGCGCACGCAACGCGTTCGCGTTCGATCCGGCGAACTGCATGGCGCCGCTGCCGCGCGCGTTCCAGTGGGCCGACGGCTCCGCGTACGTGAATCACGTCGAGCTCGTGCGCCGCGCGCGCGGCGCCGAGATGCCGCCGGAGTTCTGGACCGATCCGCTGATGTACCAGGGCGGCAGCGACGACTTCCTCGGCGCGCGCGACGACATCGTGTGCGCGTCCGAGGAGTGGGGCATCGACTTCGAGGCCGAACTCGCGGTGATCACCGGCGACGTGCCGATGAGCGCATCGCCCGACGACGCGCTGAAGGCCGTGCGGCTCGTCACGCTCGTGAACGACGTGTCGTTGCGCAACCTGATTCCGGCCGAACTCGCGAAAGGCTTCGGCTTCTTCCAGAGCAAGCCGGCCACCGCGTTCGCACCGGTGGCGGTGACGCTCGACGAGCTCGGCGACGAATGGCGCGAAGGCCGCGTGCACCGGCCGATGATCGTCCACTGGAACGGCAAGAAGGTCGGCCAGCCCGACGCGGGCACCGACATGGTGTTCCACTTCGGCCAGCTGGTCGCGCATGCGGCGAAGACGCGCAACCTGCGTGCCGGCTCGATCGTCGGCTCGGGCACCGTGTCGAACAAGGACGCGAAGCGCGGCTACTGCTGCATCGCCGAGAAGCGCTGCCTCGAGACGATCGAGCACGGCGCGCCGCAGACCGAATTCATGCGCTATGGCGACACCGTGCGCATCGAGATGTTCGACGCGGCCGGCAAGTCGATCTTCGGCGCGATCGAGCAGTCGGTCGCACCGCCCGACGGCGCGGCCTGACGCACGCGCGAAGCCCGGCTCCCGGCCCGCGCGCCGGGTTTCGCCCGATGTTTGCCCGCGCGGGCTTGGCTACACTCGATTCAGGCGTTTCAAACGCCTCAAGCACCGGGAGCTGCGCATGGCCGATCTTGCCGCATACGGCGGTTACGAAGCATTGAAGGTGACGCGCCGCGAGCATGGCGTGCTCGATATCGTGATGAGCGGCGAGGGCGCTAACCGCAGCGGCCTCGCGACCGCGAACGAACGCATGCATCGCGAACTCGCCGACATCTGGCGCGACGTCGACCGCGATCCCGATACGCGCGTCGCGGTGATCCGCGGCGAGGGCAAGGGCTTTTCGGCGGGCGGCGATCTCGCGCTCGTCGAGGCGATGGCGAACGACTTCGACGTGCGCGCCCGCGTGTGGCGCGAGGCGCGCGACCTCGTCTACAACGTGATCAACTGCAGCAAGCCGATCGTCTCCGCGATGCACGGCCCGGCCGTCGGCGCGGGGCTCGTCGCCGGGCTGCTCGCCGACATCTCGATCGCAGCGAAGGATGCGCGCATCATCGACGGTCATACGCGGCTCGGCGTCGCGGCCGGCGATCATGCGGCGATCGTGTGGCCGCTGTTGTGCGGGATGGCGAAGGCGAAGTACTACCTGCTGCTGTGCGAGCCGGTGAGCGGCGAGGAGGCCGAGCGGATCGGCCTCGTGTCGCTCGCGGTCGAGCCGGCCGACCTGCTGCCGAAGGCGTACGAAGTCGCGGAGCGGCTCGCGCACGGGTCGCAGTCGGCGATCCGCTGGACCAAGTACGCACTGAACAACTGGCTGCGCAGCGCCGGGCCGACGTTCGATACGTCGCTCGCGCTCGAATTCATGGGCTTCTCCGGGCCCGACGTGCAGGAAGGCATCCGCTCGCTGCGCGAGCGGCGCCCGCCCGACTTCCCCGGCGACGCACCGTTCTGACGCGCGCTATCATCGAACCAGGGCGGCCGCGCGACCCGTGCCGGCCGCTTCGCTCACCCCAGTCAACCAGGATGCCCGTAATGACGAACGAAGCCTCCGGCTCCAATCCTTTCGCCGGCTTTGCCGGTTTCAAGCCTGCCGACATGCTCGACCGGATGTGGGACATGATGCGGATGTCGCCGTTCGGCGGGATGGCGTCGTTTCCGGGCGCCGCGTCGGGGTTGCCGCCGTCGCTGTCGAGCATGTCCGACATGATGGCGCCGCTCACGAGCGTCGAGGAGCTCGACAAGCGGATCACCGATCTGCGCGCGGTCGAGCAATGGCTCAAGCTCAATCTCGGGATGCTGCAGTCCGCGATCCAGGCGCTCGAGGTGCAGCGCGCGACGCTCGCGACGCTGCGTGCGTTCGGCGCATTCGCGCAGAGCTCGATGTCGGCGGCCGAGGAAGCCGCGGTCGCCGCCGCGCAAGCGGCGTCCGCGCCGCGCGCCGATGCGCAGCAAGCGCCGGGCGCTGGCGCTACCGACGCGCCGCCCGCAGGCGACGCGCAACAGGCGTTCGACCCGGCCGGCTGGTGGAATCTGCTGCAGGCGCAGTTCAACCAGCTCGCGAGCCTTGCGATGACGCAGCCGGGCGTGCAGGCCGATCAGCCGGACGATGCGTCGCCCGCGCAGGCCGCGCAGCCTGCGCCGACGACGCCGGCAGAACCGCCCGCACCGGCCGCTGCCGCCGCGCCGCGCAAGCCGGCCGCGAAGCGCGCGAAGCCGTCCGGTTCGGCCGCGGCGCGCGCGGCGGCCGCTTCGTCGCCCGAAACGCGTCCGCCGAAGCGCTCGACCTGACGCGAACCGGATGGCAGGTCGATCATGCGGCTCGCGCTCGTTCTGATGGGGGGCGGCGCTCGCGCCGCCTACCAGGTCGGCGTGCTGAAGGCGCTGGCCGAGATCGCGCGCGAGGCCGATCCGCAGCGGCATACGGTGCCGTTTTCGGTCGTATGCGGCTCGTCGGCCGGCGCGATCAATGCAACGTCGATCGCGAGCCACGCGGACGATTTTTCGCACGGCGTGCGGCGCCTGCTCGAATTCTGGGAGCCGCTGCGCGCGGACTATGTGTATCGCACCGACTGGCTCGGCATCGCGGCGGCGGGTGCACGCTGGCTCGCGGCGATGAGCTTCGGCTGGGCGGCACGCCGTTCGCCGCGCGGGCTGCTCGACAACGCGCCGCTCGCGCACCTGCTGCAGCGCGAGCTGAGTTTCCACCGGATCGAGCAGATGCTCGAGAGCCGGCTGCTGCATGCGCTGTCGATCACGGCGCTCAGCTATTCGAGCGGGCGGCACCTGACGTTCTACCAGGCCGCCGAGCCGATCCAGGCATGGCGGCGCGCGCAGCGCACCGCGCGGCTCGTCGACCTGTCGGCGTCGCACCTGCTCGCGTCGTCGGCCATTCCGTTCGTGTTCCCGGCCGTGCCGCTCGTGCTCGACGGACAGGTCGAGTACTTCGGCGACGGGTCGATCCGGCAGGTCGCGCCGCTGTCGCCGGCGATCCACTTCGGCGCGAACCGGATCGTCGTGATCGGCGCGGCCGATCCGCGGCCCGAGATTCCCGCCGCGAACGGTTCGGGACGGGTGCGCGGCTATCCGACGCTCGCGCAGATCGGCCAGCAGGTGCTTGCGAGCGTGTTTCTCGACTCGATCGGCGCGGACATCGAGCGCATCGAGCACATCAACCGGATGATCGAGCACCTGCCGCAGCAGGTCGAAGTGGACAGCGGCTGGCGGCACGTGGACGTGCTCGCGATCGCGCCGTCCGAGCGCATCGAGCTGATCGCCGCGAAACACCTGAAGCAGATGCCGGCCACGATGCGCGGGCTGCTCGGCGCGATCGGCGGCAGCCAGCCGGCCGGCGCGTCGTTCGCGAGCTACCTGCTGTTCGAGGAGGCGTTCACGCGCGAGCTGATCGAGCTCGGCTACCGCGACGGGCGCGCGCAGCGCGACACGCTGGCGGAGTGGATCGCGGGGGCCGATGGCTGCAGCGCACCGCCCACCGGCACGCCGCCGGCAGGCGGTATCGCGACGGGCGAAATACGGGTCTGATGTGAGTCAGGTCCCCGGAAATGGCGCTGAGGCAGATGCGCCTTACAGATCGGTTGTGTTTTCGCGACGCCCGCCCGCGACCGATCGCCGCACCGCCGTGGGCGGCGCACGACCGGCCCGGCGTCTCGGAACCGTCATGGGTGCGTGCTATCATGGCCGCCGCCGTATACACCATATCGAGCAGCCTGCCGTCCGGCAGCCGTACGGAGAACCCGTCCGGGAGCCGTGTGACGCCGGGGCCGGCTCGTCAACGAGCCGGCTTGCGCCGGCCCCCACATGAGGCACGCGCGGCCGGCTCCGTTCGAGCGGAGCGGGGCTGCGGCGTGCGTCGAGGCGGCGGCGCGGCCGCCTGGCAGCCGGATGCGGAATCTGCGTCCGGCGGCTGGATTCCCGCGTAAAATTAGAGTCTTGGCTGCGAAAAGCGCGCTCGCGCGCGTACGCGGCAACAGTCACGTTTAGAGAAGTCGCATTGCGCAGAACAGGGGTGGGACCATCATGAACACCATGCTTTATCCGGAACTTTACAGGTCGCTCGAAGCTGTCCGCTGGGACATGGAGAAGGACATTCCGTGGGACAAGTTCGACGCTTCGCTGCTCACCGACGAGCAGGCGAAGACGAT
>NZ_JAWRXS010000513.1:0-258 GCF_046534915.1 Burkholderia sp. SIMBA_051
TCTTCCAGAGCTATGGCAACCACGCGGAGCTGACCAAGGCCGGCTTCCTGCAGGACCCGGAAAAGATCACCCCGGTTTTCGTGCGCTTTTCCACGGTGCAGGGCCCACGCGGTTCTGGCGACACGGTGCGCGATGTGCGGGGCTTTGCCGTCAAGTTTTACACCGACGAAGGCAATTTCGACCTGGTCGGCAACAACATGCCGGTGTTTTTCATCCAGGATGCCATCAAGTTTCCCGATTTTGTCCACGCGGTAAAGC
>NZ_JAWRXS010000514.1:0-258 GCF_046534915.1 Burkholderia sp. SIMBA_051
CATTCGAAAACCCGATTTGACCCGTACAGCGCAATGGGCAATCGGGATCACGTTAGCAGAGTGAGGACTGTATGGGAACCTTGATCGAGAAAGGCATCCTGATCGCAGGCGAGCGAGCCATTGGGATCAGAGAGGCAGCCGCGCTCCTGCAGGTTTCCTATGGAACCGTCTACACGCACAAGATAGCACTGGGTTTCTTCCAGATCGGTTCTGTCTGGCGCGTCTGGCCCGAAAAACTGCGGCAAACGACAAGCGACT
>NZ_JAWRXS010000515.1:0-258 GCF_046534915.1 Burkholderia sp. SIMBA_051
GATCGACACCATACGTCTGGTGGGCGGAAACGCGTGTCTAGATTTCGTGAACACCGCCAACGGCCGTCGGACGAACGGAACGCTTGGCTCACTTGAAGAGAACTTGTGCCAGCCCGACGACGTTGCCACCTGGGCTCTTCGAGCAACGCTGGTTGCGCCGAGCGAGTACGAAGCTCTCCTTGGTGCTATCAAAGCTGACACCACAAATGCCGCTAACCAGCTAGCGGCTCTAATTGCATTTCGGGATCGGCTATATCG
>NZ_JAWRXS010000516.1:0-258 GCF_046534915.1 Burkholderia sp. SIMBA_051
CGTGCTCGTCCGAGCCGTCCCAGGCGTCGACGATCGCCTCGCGCAGCAGGTCGTTGTAGCGACGCGGGCCGGGCGCATTCAGTCCATAGAAACTGCATAGCTTATTGAATGGCGCGCTGCGCCGCAGCCGGCGCCCGTCCGACATCCGAAGCCGCGACACCGTCGGTTGGCTGACGCCAGAAAGTCGCGCAATTTCGCTGGACGAGCGTGTATCTGCCAGCAAGTGGCGTAACAGGTCTTGTACAGGAAAATCGCGGT
>NZ_JAWRXS010000076.1:0-389 GCF_046534915.1 Burkholderia sp. SIMBA_051
CTCTGGATCACAGTCTGTTTGCCGACTCCCCAAAGCTTATCGCAGGCTACCACGTCTTTCATCGCCTCTGACTGCCAAGGCATCCACCGTATGCGCTTCTTCACTTGACCATATAACCCCAAGCAATCTGGTTATACTGTGAAGACGACATTCGCCGAAAATTTGCATTCTTAATTAAAAGAGAACTCACAAATTTTACCTTAGCCTGATCCGTTACCAGTGAAAGTAACGTTCAGTCTATCTTTCTATCACATACCCAAATTTTTAAAGAACGATCTAATCAAAAGACTAGAAATCAACATTCAAAGTGAATGCTCATTTCTAAGCTTTCAGAAGCAGTTTATGGTGGAGCCAAGCGGGATCGAACCGCTGACCTCCTGCGTGCAAGG
>NZ_JAWRXS010000517.1:0-258 GCF_046534915.1 Burkholderia sp. SIMBA_051
TGGGCGCAGCGGTTCACCCATGCCGCGAGCGAACCGTCTTCGACCCGCGTGACGACCACGGGCGTGTCGCCCACGAACGTGCTCTTGAAATCGCCCGGCTTTGGGATTTCCGCTTCGAGCGCAACGAAATTCCAGGTCGGGCCGCGATAAATGCGTTCCTGCTCGCGCTCGTATACCGCTTGCGAACTGAATACCTTGTAGGGCACGCGCGAACCGTCGTCGTGCGGGAACACGACGTGATCCGTATCCACGTTGCTG
>NZ_JAWRXS010000518.1:0-258 GCF_046534915.1 Burkholderia sp. SIMBA_051
CATGCGTGCGCTCCTCGCGCGACGGGCGCGGGCAAATGGCAAGCGCGTTCGCGCGCGCCGGATGGGCGCAGCAGCGGCGTTTCCTGGTGACAGCGCTCGAACGCTTGTGCGCAGCGCGGCGCGAAGGCGCATCCCTGGCCGCCGCTGCCGGGCAGCGGCGGATTGCCGGCAATCGTGCGCAGCGGCGCGCCGCCGGGCGCGTCGAGTCGCGGCAGCGCGCCGAGCAGACCGACGGTGTACGGATGCAAGGGACTGTTG
>NZ_JAWRXS010000519.1:0-258 GCF_046534915.1 Burkholderia sp. SIMBA_051
GCGCCGCTACGTACCTGCGAATGGGTCGTCTACGCCAAGCGCCCGTTCGCCGGACCGGAAGCGGTGCTCGAGTACCTCTCGCGCTACACGCACCGCGTCGCCATCTCCAACCAGCGCCTCGTCGCCTTCGATGAGCGCGGCGTGACGTTCCGCTGGAAGGACTACCGTGCAAAGGGACGCACCCGCTACAAGACCATGACCCTCGAAACCGGCGAATTCATGCGCCGCTTCCTGCTCCATGTGCTGCCCGGTGGCTTC
>NZ_JAWRXS010000520.1:0-258 GCF_046534915.1 Burkholderia sp. SIMBA_051
GCGGCCGGCGTAGCGCCGCGCCAGTTCGACGTCATGGATGTTGACGATGACGGGGATGCCGCTGGCGTCGCCCTGCGCCGCCAGCAGCTCCATGATCTCGACCGAGGTCTTGGGGTCGAGCGACGAGGTCGGCTCATCGGCCAGCAGCAACTGCGGGCGCTGCATCAGGGCGCGGGCGATGCCCACGCGCTGGCGCTGGCCGCCCGACAGCGCGTCGGCGCGCTGGTCGGCAAAGCCCGCCAGGCCCACGGTGTCGAG
>NZ_JAWRXS010000521.1:0-258 GCF_046534915.1 Burkholderia sp. SIMBA_051
CAACGCGCCGTGGCTCTACGAAGTGGTGCGCTACGGCGGCGCGATCTATCTGGCGTGGGTTGCCGTGCAGATTTTCCGCTCACCCATGTTCGCGCTGCCGTCGAGCGGCGTGCAGACAGACGAGGACGGCGCGTTGCGGACGGCGTTTGTCAAAGGGCTGTTCACGAATCTGCTGAACCCGAAGGCGCTGCTGTTCTGTTCGGGGCTGTTGCCGCAATTCGTGCGTCCGGGGGCGGGGCCCGTCGCGTGGCAGATGGT
>NZ_JAWRXS010000522.1:0-258 GCF_046534915.1 Burkholderia sp. SIMBA_051
CGGCACCTCGGGCACCACGATGGCCACGATCACGGTGCCCAGGCCGCCCTTGAGCGTGGCCATCAGCGCGATCGCCAGCAGCACGCCCGGAATCGCCATCAGGCCGTCCATGATGCGCATGATCACGGCGTCCAGGCGGCGGAAGTAGCCGGCCAGCATGCCCAGCAGGACGCCGCCCGCGGTCGACACCAGCGCGACCACGACGCCGACCAGCAGCGATACGCGCGCTCCCCACAAGGTGCGGGCATAGACATCGCG
>NZ_JAWRXS010000523.1:0-258 GCF_046534915.1 Burkholderia sp. SIMBA_051
GTTACGCGCTGACGCTGGTCGCGCGTTTTATCGCCGGTGTTTCTGCCGGGTTGATCTGGGCGCTGCTGGCGGGCTACGCCGCACGCATGGTGCCCGAGCATCGCAAGGGCGCGGCGATTGCCGTGGCGATGGCGGGGACGCCACTCGCGCTTTCGCTGGGCGTGCCCGCGGGGACGTTGCTCGGCACGTGGACCGGCTGGCGCGCGGCCTTTTGTGTGATGAGCGTGCTCGCCGTCGCGCTGCTCGTGTGGGTGCGGG
>NZ_JAWRXS010000524.1:0-257 GCF_046534915.1 Burkholderia sp. SIMBA_051
GCCGTGCTCGGCCTGATCTTCGTCGCGCTCAGTTCGCTGTACACGACGCTGATCGCCTGCTCGGTCCGTCCGCTCGGCCGGCTCGTGAGGCGGCTCGCGTGGCTGACGCGTTGGCAAGGCAAGATCATCGGCTCGATCTTCATCGCGCTCGGCCTGCGCGTCGCGGCTCAGCAGCGTTGACGCATGCGCTCCGCATGATGTCCGACACGGCACCCGCCCGCGAAATCCTCTACACCGACCCGCGCCTCGTCGCGGTC
>NZ_JAWRXS010000525.1:0-257 GCF_046534915.1 Burkholderia sp. SIMBA_051
GGACACGCGCCTCATGGACAGCTTCTACACCGACGAGCAACGGATGATCCGCGACGCCGCTCGCGACTTCGCGACCGAGCGCCTCGCGCCGCACGCGGCGCAGTGGGACCGCGACGCGCGATTGCCCGCCGACGTCGTCACGCAGATGGGCGAACTCGGCTTTCTCGGCATGATCGTGCCGGCCGAGTGGGGCGGCTCGTACACCGACTACGTGGCTTATGCGCTTGCGCTCGAGGAGATCGCCGCCGGTTGCGCCG
>NZ_JAWRXS010000526.1:0-257 GCF_046534915.1 Burkholderia sp. SIMBA_051
AGTCAATATATTTCCTTTGAATGATTAAATCTTGTATTCTGTTCCTCCCCTTATTTGCGCTTAAATGCGCCGCCCTTGCCGCGTCTGAATGTTTGCATGTCCGCTTCGTGATCATCATCTATTTGTTATCCCTCCGTGCAAATAAAAACGGACACAGTCAGAGCACAGTGATGCTGTGCAATGATCAGTGTCCGCAGGCTTTCCGTCTTGGACCTATATACGTTTCTCTTGCAGACTATAAAAATCATAAGGTAAGT
>NZ_JAWRXS010000527.1:0-257 GCF_046534915.1 Burkholderia sp. SIMBA_051
GGCGGACCGATGTTCGTCCGCTGGAAGCTCAAGAGATGAGTGGTTCGGGATGCAACTGACTGTCTCCTCTTTTGATTTTTGCCTGCCCGCTTCGCGCGGCAGACTCGAGGTGCCTCGCATGTCAACCTGGTGCGGCACCCTTGCCGGCTGCCTAGATATCCGGCTTTCCGAAAGGCCGCCGGCGCATGCTGGCAAGTGCCGACACGTAATGTCCGTTAACATGCAGGGGACGCCCGCCGATTGGGAAAAACGCATGT
>NZ_JAWRXS010000528.1:0-257 GCF_046534915.1 Burkholderia sp. SIMBA_051
TGCACCTTTGCTATCCTCTGTCGCACTGAATAGAAGGAAAGGTTTCCATGCGTGCTTTGATGCGGCTCTGGGCGGCGGCCATGATGCTGTTGCTGGCGTTGGCGGGCTGCTCCCGGGAAGGCAGTCCCATCAACAGCCCCTATCCGGCCGGCGCCGAGGGCCAGAACACGCTGTATTCCGCCTTCGTCAAGCGCTCGCCCAAGTACCTCGACCCGGCCAGCTCTTATTCCACCGACGAAACCCCATATACCTACAAC
>NZ_JAWRXS010000529.1:0-257 GCF_046534915.1 Burkholderia sp. SIMBA_051
GTACGCGTGGCTGTCGAGGTGTGAATCGAGCGAGGCCACGTAGAGCTTCACGTCCGGGTGCGCCTTCTGGAACACCTCGACGCCCTCGGGCGCGGCCACCAGCGCGAGGAACAGAATGCGATCGCCGGGCACGCCGCGGCGCTTGAGCACGTCGATGGCGTGCGCGGCCGAGTAGCCCGTGGCGACCATCGGATCGCAGAGGATGAAGGTGCGGTCTTCCAGATCCGGCAGGCGCACGAGGTATTCGACCGGACGGT
>NZ_JAWRXS010000530.1:0-257 GCF_046534915.1 Burkholderia sp. SIMBA_051
GTGGTGCCTGCGGCGGCGCCTGCGACGGTCTGCACCGGTGGAGTGGCGGGCACCGACGCCACGCTGGCGCTGGTGGGCGAAGCCGGAACGCTGACGCTATTACCCGTCACCGCAGCCACGGCGCCAGCGCCGCTACCCAGGGCCGAGCCCAGTGCACCGCTGGAGGCGCTCGCGATGGTTCCGGCGGTCGCGGACACAGTCGCCAGGCCAGCGCCGATCTGCCCGGTGCCACTCGCCAGATTCGCCGCCTTCGTGGC
>NZ_JAWRXS010000077.1:0-387 GCF_046534915.1 Burkholderia sp. SIMBA_051
TGTGAAAACACAAAAGTACTCGGTTTTCGGGTGTCGTTTTACCCTTCCCAAGTCACTGCCAAGCCAACACAGCGCGATCTGAAAGGCCGATTTCTTTGAGAACCTTATTCAACGTGCGTTTTCACACACCGCTTTGGCACATTGATGCCGTTCGGTCCTGGAGGCCCTCAACCGTGCCCACTTCCCCGGAGGGAGGGCGGTGTCCATTCCATCTCGGTCATACCGAGCCGTTGAAGTTACTTTGCTGGGTATGTCCCGGCCGGGCGATAGTTCAGGGGTGGAACGACAGGCGCAGGGCCTGTCAGACATGGATTGCTACCGTTGCCGTAGCAAACGTGTAGCAAACAAAAAACCCCTTCTTAGCGTATGAGCCGACTATTCGCAGCC
>NZ_JAWRXS010000531.1:0-257 GCF_046534915.1 Burkholderia sp. SIMBA_051
GATGCGCCGCGCGATGCCGTTAAACGCGACGTGCCTGGAAAGGAGATATTAGTTCAGGGACTTGCCCGCATGAGCCATCATGCTTCGATAGAATGTGGAAGCGCTTTCATCGCGCTTTCTTGCTGCACCGGCTCTTCATCTTCGTCTTCAATCACCGAGTTTTCCGTGTCCGATCGTCCGTCCGAGTCCGCATCCTTGCCCGCCGCGCATCGCAATCTGTCGGCGAGTGCGCGCAACCGCGCCCGTTACGCGACGAT
>NZ_JAWRXS010000532.1:0-257 GCF_046534915.1 Burkholderia sp. SIMBA_051
CAGCCCGACCAATCCTACGAAGCACTGGAGGACATGGTCGGTCACGCCGAGCGCGTGCTGCAATTGCTGGGGCTGCCGTACCGGGTGATGCTGCTGTGCACCGGACATGGGTTTCGGCTCGGCCAAGACCTACGACCTGGAGGTCTGGCTGCCGGCGCAGAACACCTGGCGCGAGATCTCGTCGGTGTCCAACTGCGAAACGTTCCAGGCCCGCCGCATGCAGGCGCGTTTCCGCAACGCGCAGGGCAAGCCGGAAT
>NZ_JAWRXS010000533.1:0-257 GCF_046534915.1 Burkholderia sp. SIMBA_051
GGTGACGCAAGGTTTGAGTTGCATAATGATGACTTATTTGATGAGCCAGATGTTGAAGCAATGGTTGATGATGCATATTACGATAGTCTTGATGAGCGGTAAGGGGATAATGTATTAAAGTAATTGTTAATTTAATTTGATAAGTTGGATTTGCAATAAAAGAAGTATTTCATTTAGAAGGTGATTAAACATGATTATTGAAGCAATTAAAGTTGGAGGCTAAGGATTATAGGAGGTGAGATTATGGCTGATATTCG
>NZ_JAWRXS010000534.1:0-257 GCF_046534915.1 Burkholderia sp. SIMBA_051
GAAACGCTTGAAGCCTACCACCTAACAGGTAAATCGCACGACTGTGGCTCAAAGTTCGGTTATATGTTGGCTAATGTTGAATATGCAATGCAATCAAGCGATATGGGTGAAGAATTTACAAAGCAATTAAAAAAATTATTAGCGTAATGCACAAAGCTTTACAGATTTGGTTATTAAAAATTTAAGGAAAATCATGGCTATTAAGGTATTAAGTATTTTTGGTACACGACCAGAAGCGATAAAAATGGCACCACTAG
>NZ_JAWRXS010000535.1:0-257 GCF_046534915.1 Burkholderia sp. SIMBA_051
GGCGCGATGACGCGCGGCACGGTGACTTACGGTTGGGCGAGAAAGCATCATCCGAACTGGTTCAAGGAAACCATCGGCAAGTGAGAGGCAAATAAGAAGCAAACAAGCGGTACGGCTTTTAGCGCACCGCACCCGAGCCGCCGCTCTTGTTCATGGAACCGCGGCGGCTCTTCAGTTTTAGCGCACTGGCAGCGCAATTGTCAGAGGTCGATACCTTGGTTCAACGCATTCTTGAAGCCGGCGATATCGAGTCGCTC
>NZ_JAWRXS010000536.1:0-257 GCF_046534915.1 Burkholderia sp. SIMBA_051
GCGGATCGCGGCTACCGTCCCGACGGAACTTTGGTGCCCTGCTCCGAGCCCGACGCGTTCATTGACGATCCCGGCCATATCGCCCGGCGCACCAAGGACATCGTTGTTGCGGGTCGTGTCCAGGCCGCCGACGGCTCGTGGATCTCGGTAACAGCACAGACCGTATCTCTGGATGGAGACGGGCCGCACGCGGTGGCGTTCGCGCGTGAGATTCATGCGGCGCTCCGATCGGCCTCATGCACGCTGAAGCCGCCGAT
>NZ_JAWRXS010000537.1:0-257 GCF_046534915.1 Burkholderia sp. SIMBA_051
GGGTGCTCCAACTTCCGCGCGAATGATCGCGGATGCAACGGCACATATTGTTAGCCAAGCGATGCGGGAGCGCCGTTCAGCGGCATTCGAGAGCGGCTTGTTCAACCTGACGGCCGCTGGTGCCACGACGTGGCACGGATTTGCGCAGGCGATTATAGAGGCGGCTCGACTCCACTCACCATCGGAGATCGTTACTAAGCGAATCCTGTCCATTGCGACTTCCGAATATCCGACGCCGGCGCGTAGGCCGCTTAATT
>NZ_JAWRXS010000538.1:0-257 GCF_046534915.1 Burkholderia sp. SIMBA_051
TCGATAAAAACTTGTTCGGAGACTAAAGACATGAAACTCAAAGCACCGGCGTCGTTTGCGCTTTCGCTGGCCATAGGCCAAGCACATGCCCAGGGTACCGTGACGCTATACGGGATCGTCGACGAAGGAGTGAACTGGACGTCGAATACAGGCGGCCATACGCTTTACAACCTGACGAGTGGCGGCATTCAAGCGAGTCGTTTGGGCTTCCGAGGTCTCGAGGATCTGGGCGGCGGCATCTCCGTCCTCTTTGTGCT
>NZ_JAWRXS010000539.1:0-257 GCF_046534915.1 Burkholderia sp. SIMBA_051
AGCGAGGCTTCAAGGCCGCGTGGGCAGGGGAGGAAGAAATCGAAGGACATTGAGTTGCCGGAAGGCGTTAGATAAGGCGCCATTGTACGCGGTCGGGGTGGGACCGGCGGCGCGCCGGCCGCGCGGTTTCCCGCGGATGCAGGAACACGCCGCCGGAACACGCGCTGCCAGATCGCGCAACGCGACGGCGAGCGCACCGCATCGCCCGCGATTTGACCGCCCTACAGAAGACGAACGCAAAACACACAGCCGCGCCG
>NZ_JAWRXS010000540.1:0-257 GCF_046534915.1 Burkholderia sp. SIMBA_051
CGCGATGCCACCCGGCATGGACCATTCCTCCATGCCAGGCATGAATCACGACGGCGCCAAGCCACAGCCCGCGATGCCGCCCGCCATGGATCATTCCGCCATGCCCGGCGTGGACCACGGCGCGCCCGCCGCCGCCCCGCCGGTCGGCAGCCTGCCGTCCAGCGACGGCGCCGGTCCGCGCGGCTACGACAGCTACGGCATCCATCCGCACATGATGGACAAGGACGCTTCATCGCGGCTGCTGTTCGACAAGTTCG
>NZ_JAWRXS010000541.1:0-257 GCF_046534915.1 Burkholderia sp. SIMBA_051
GCCGCCTCGCGCAGCCGCTCCAGGTCCTTCTCGTCGTGCGCCTGGGCATCGGGCCAGTACATCGGCGACGCCTCCCGGCCAGCGTGCGGGATGCAGGTGCCGATGGCGTCATAGACCGTCAGGCCATTGGCATGACGCTGGTGCAGCGCTTCGACCAGCCCGTTCAGCTCCTGGCGCAGCACGCCCAGGCGTTCGGCCTCGCCGTTCCACTCCTCGCTGGTGCGCTGGCCGCCCAGTTCCAGCGCCCGGCCAAGCTG
>NZ_JAWRXS010000542.1:0-256 GCF_046534915.1 Burkholderia sp. SIMBA_051
GTTTGTGGTCGGCAAGAACTTGCCGAGTCTGTTCGGTGATGCTCTTGGGAATATCGCCGTACAGGATTTCAAAGTGTCCAAAGGCGAGGAGCAGTGCCCATACCGAGTCATGTTCCGAGAATCCGCAGATCTCTTTGATCTTGTAGAACTTGGCGACCTCCTCGGGAGTGGGCTCTCGCTGGATCAACGCTTGAAGGGCTTGGTCAATGGGTTTCATGGATCACGATGTATATAGGGCGTCATCAAAGGCTTCTTG
>NZ_JAWRXS010000543.1:0-256 GCF_046534915.1 Burkholderia sp. SIMBA_051
GTTCGTATCGGCCCCGGGCAATCGCAATGAATCGCCGCTGTTGCGCGAAGCGCTGCCGCGGATCACGCGTATCGCCCGCGCGGTGGGGCTCGATCTGCGGGGTTGCGTCGTGAGCCTTGATGGCGTGTACGATTGCCGGCGCAACCGCAAAGCTATTTTTAATCGCGGCATGGTGCGCAATATCAACTCGAATTTGCGCGGCAGGAAGGCGCAGAAGCGCGGCGCAAGGCACTGTTTGATCCGGCCATTTTCAAGG
>NZ_JAWRXS010000544.1:0-256 GCF_046534915.1 Burkholderia sp. SIMBA_051
GCTTGCGCGCTCTCGCCGTGTTCGGCCGACGTGCGTTCTTCGTGAACGGCTTCCTGCTGACCACGTCCTGTCTTGCGATTGCCGCGACCGCGCCGGCGTGATTCGTGTTTGCCGCTCGACTCGGCGATCGCCGCTTCGGCAACCTGCGCCTCGTACAGTTGTTCCGCCGATTCCGCCGCTTCGCTCGACTCGCTCGCGTGTTCGCCCGCTACGTTCGCCGCCGTGCTCCGATACACGTAGGCGCCGGATTTCTCGT
>NZ_JAWRXS010000545.1:0-256 GCF_046534915.1 Burkholderia sp. SIMBA_051
CGGCCAGATGTTCGGGCGGCACGGCGCAATCTTCGATGAAGGAGACCGGCTTGCCGTCGCCCTTCATGCTCATCATGATGTTCAGCCCGGCCTTGCGGACTTCCCACAACGCTTTCTGTTCGTTCGCATCCGGCATCTCGACGACCGAATCGGGCAAGCCGAGATCGGCCATCAATTCGCCGAGCTGCTTGAGCGACGCGAGTTGCGCGTCGCGCTCCTCGCCTGCGAACTCCACCAGAAGAATCGCTTGCGGCTG
>NZ_JAWRXS010000546.1:0-256 GCF_046534915.1 Burkholderia sp. SIMBA_051
TGCAAACTGGATCGCGCTGGGCGCGCTGGCGCTGCTGCTGTCGGCCCTGGCCTGGCCCGGGCTGAAGCGCCCCGGGCCGGCCCGCCACCTGGCCGCCGCGCCCGCGCCCGGGCGCCTGCCGCCGGGTATCGGCCGCCTGGCGCTGCATTACGGCGTGTTCGGCGCCGGCTACATCATTCCCGCCACCTTCCTGCCCGCCATGGCGCGCGAGATCATTCCCGATCCCGCCGTGTTCGGCTGGGCCTGGCCATTGTTC
>NZ_JAWRXS010000078.1:0-383 GCF_046534915.1 Burkholderia sp. SIMBA_051
GTTCGTTTCATGCGTTTTTGCGAGGCCACGAGCCGCAAGGGCTGGTCGATTTCGTGCATCGAACGGACTTGGACTCGCAGGCGTGGCTTCGCCTGCCCGATGTATTCGACTATTTGGCCGCAGGTTATGGGTTGCGGTTTAGGGATTTAGGCAGCGAGCGACGCTGGGCATTCGCGGTGGCTGCTGTCGAGCGCCATTCAGACCATCCAATCACAGCGCAAGTCCTCAAGAGTATCGCGGTACTCGAATTGGTACAGTCCGACTTGGCACAGGAGGTGACGTCGAGCGTCATCTCTTTCGCATTGGGTTCACAGGTAGCTGGGTCTCGGATCGACGAGACTCTGGCTCAATTGGTCGAACGCGGGGTGCTGATCCATCGCCGC
>NZ_JAWRXS010000547.1:0-256 GCF_046534915.1 Burkholderia sp. SIMBA_051
GCCGCGATCGTCGCGCTCGGCATCGGCAACGTGCTGTGGGCCGACGAAGGCTTCGGCGTGCGCTGCATCGAGGCGCTGCAGCAGCGCTTCGAATGCGCGCCGAACGTCACGCTGATGGACGGCGGCACGCAGGGCCTCTATCTGATCCAGCATGTGCAGGCGGCCGACTTCCTGCTGATCTTCGATGCGGTCGACTACGGCCTCGCGCCCGGCGAGCTGAAGATCGTCGAGGACGACGAGGTGCCGAAGTTTCTCG
>NZ_JAWRXS010000548.1:0-256 GCF_046534915.1 Burkholderia sp. SIMBA_051
GTGAGATGCCTCGCACGCGGAATGCTGCGTTCCGACATTGGAAATTTTGGGGAAAGCCGGATGCATGGTCGTGATCTTCATTTCTCGCCCGAGTGGGCGCCTGCTGCAAGAGCTGTTCGCGACAGGCAAGCTCGCTGGCGGGACGACCGGCCGGCTTTTCGCGACCCTGCCGGCGGGATGTGCGCATGAGGCGTAGAAAACTCACCGCCGCACAGATCGCCGCCATGTTGCGTGATGTCGAACGCGGACGGTCCGC
>NZ_JAWRXS010000549.1:0-256 GCF_046534915.1 Burkholderia sp. SIMBA_051
GAGGAATGCGACATATAGCATGGCGAACATCTTAAAAATAGCGAAATACGTGAACAATTGTCAGACTTCGGGCAAATACAACAAACGGCCTGAATAATGCGCGCTCGCTCTTCCACGACAAGGGCGAGTGTAGTTACTGTTCTTCCTCGGCTCTGAGCGCGATGCGGGTGTTTGGCAGCGCTATCTGGATACGGGGTTACAACAATGTCGAACCTGTTTGACGATGCGAGGCGGTTCGTATCGGACTTGACCGGGG
>NZ_JAWRXS010000550.1:0-256 GCF_046534915.1 Burkholderia sp. SIMBA_051
CTGCAACATGATTTCGGCGATCACGAACCGCGGCGAGCTGAGCTTCATGGTCTTCGAGGGCACGTTCACGAACGCAACGTTCATCGAGTTCATGAAGCGCATGATCAAACAGGCTACCCGCAAGATCTATCTGATTGTCGACGGACACCCGGTCCACCGGTCCGTTGCCGTCAGGGAATTCGCCGCCGAAAACGCGGATCGCCTGCGTCTGATTCGACTGCCCGGCTACTGCCCCGAGCTGAACCCCGACGAGTTG
>NZ_JAWRXS010000551.1:0-256 GCF_046534915.1 Burkholderia sp. SIMBA_051
GCAGTGCGCGCGCGCCTGACCCGCGACGATGGCCTGGGCGAGGGCTTCATCATGGCCTGCGCCCCCGGAGAGGCGCTGCCCCAGGTGCTTTTGCGCGATCCGGCCTATGCAGGTGCGCTCGAAAGCCTGCCGCAACAATGGGCCGAGCAGCTGGCCGCGATCCACGCGATCGCGCCTGCCAGCCTGCCCTCGTCACTGACCTATCGCAGCCCGGCCCAGATGCTGGCCGATCTCGAGGCGCGCTGGCGCGATCTGG
>NZ_JAWRXS010000552.1:0-256 GCF_046534915.1 Burkholderia sp. SIMBA_051
CGGTCCGCGCAAGCAGAATGCCGATCAGCAAGCCGCTCATGACGGTGCCGACGGCGTGGCCACGCCCTTCGGGCGGCGCGAGTTCGGCGGCGAACGGCACGGCTTGCTGCGCGATGGTCGAGAGCACGCCCATGGCGAGGCTCGCGCCAATCAGCACGGGCAGCGTGGGCGCGGTCGTGGCGACGAGCAGCGCGCAGCAGAGCAGCGCGGTCTGCATCAGGATGATGCGGCGGCGGTCGAAGCGGTCGCCGAGCGG
>NZ_JAWRXS010000553.1:0-256 GCF_046534915.1 Burkholderia sp. SIMBA_051
GCGGATCTGGCGCGGGCCGTCATAGCGGATCGCCGCGCCGGCTTCCTCGTACTCGTCGCACACGGTCGCAATCAACGCGCTCAGATCGAGCCATTCCTTGTTTTCGTTGTCGTTGCCCGTATTCAGATACGACAGCGCCGAGGACACCATCGTCTGCATCAGGTCGATGTCCTTGCGCACTTTGTCGCGCATGGACGGGCTTTCGTTGGTGTCGATCTGTAGACGCATGCGCGTGAGCGGCGTACGCAGATCGTGG
>NZ_JAWRXS010000554.1:0-256 GCF_046534915.1 Burkholderia sp. SIMBA_051
GGTGTTATTCCTAAGTGGCTACATGATGAACGTAGAACAGAAGATATAGCAGCAGCGATCGAACGAAGAATATCAGCAAGGTCAGAAATTCCTCTTGAGTGGTTTGAAGAGTACAACAACCTCATCAAGTACCAAGTGAAGAAATAAAGATCCCGAAACAAACACGAATCAGAAGGAGGCGGCAGGTGAATGTAAATGGAATCGAAGCACATTCAGGCGGAGAAAGATTACGTCAAAGGTATGAAATACAAGGACC
>NZ_JAWRXS010000079.1:0-382 GCF_046534915.1 Burkholderia sp. SIMBA_051
TGGCGATGCTGTCGGGCGACAGCCCGGGCATCCAGGTCGAACCGGTGCTGACCATGAACTGCGTGGCGGTGCTGCCCAAGGGCCACCGGCTGACCAAGCTGAAAAAGCTCAAGCCCGCCGACTTTGCCGGCGAGCCCTTCATCGCCTTCCCCAGCGCCACGCCGCTGCGGGAGAAGATCGACGCGGTCTTCAAGGCCGCCAAGGTCGAGCGCCAGACGGTGGCCGAGGCCGGGCTGGGTTCGTCGGTATGCGCGTTGGTCGGCGCCGGCCTGGGCGTGGCGCTGATCAACCCGCTGGCGGCACGCGAGGAATACGAGGCCAACGGCGTCGAGGTCCGCCCCTTCAGCCCGGCGGTGCCGGTCACGGTGGCGCTGCTGTACCC
>NZ_JAWRXS010000555.1:0-256 GCF_046534915.1 Burkholderia sp. SIMBA_051
GACATTATCGCCGCGCCGTCGCAAACGGGTGAGCAAGTCCTTTCCGCTCATGGCGGGCAAGCGCATGTCGAGCAGCACGACGTCGTAGCTCTGGTTGGCCAATATCGCCTCGGCTCGCTCGGCATCGGGCACGCTGTCCATCACGAAGTTCTCCGCACGCAACAGTTTGACGATCCAATGTGCGAGTTCGGCGTTATCTTCCACGAGCAATAGTTTCATCGCGATGTCCTCAATGGCGCCACGCCCGAGTCGATCG
>NZ_JAWRXS010000556.1:0-256 GCF_046534915.1 Burkholderia sp. SIMBA_051
GGCTGCAGCGCTGGCTGTACGATCTGCGCGCGCAGCGCCTGCGCCGACGGCAGGTCGGAGAAGGCGCCGTAGTGCACGCAGGACAGGCCAGTCAAGAGCGGGCGGTCCAGCGCCATGGGACGCGTCTCGAAGGCCGCGCGCAGCAGCTGCAGGCGCGTCACCTCCAGGTTCAGCGGCGCGAACTGTTCGGGCAGCAGCGTCAGGTAGTCATGGCCGGGGCAGACGAAGACGTGCGCGCCGGCGAAGTCGCCCGCGG
>NZ_JAWRXS010000557.1:0-255 GCF_046534915.1 Burkholderia sp. SIMBA_051
CGAGGCGTCTACAAGGAGAACCAATATGTCCCGAACCGTCGTCAATCCCGACACCGTCTTCAATACCGTGCAATACGGCTTCAGCCAGGCTGTCATCGTCACGGGCCAGCGCCGCATGCTGTTGTCCGGCCAGGTCGGCGTCGATGCCCGGGAGCGCACTGTCGGCCCTGGCCTGCGCGAGCAGACCGACGCGGCGCTGGACAACATCGGCCGTGTGCTTGCCGCGGCGGGCGGCACGCTGGCGCAGGTCATCAT
>NZ_JAWRXS010000558.1:0-255 GCF_046534915.1 Burkholderia sp. SIMBA_051
TGGTAGCCCTTCGGGCATCGCCCTGTCCACGCAGCAGTCCGTTCACATCGCGAGCGATGCACAGACCAACCTCGTGAGCGGACAGAGCACGCACCTCGCAACGGGCAAATCGCTAATTGCAAGCGTTGCGGAAAAGCTCAGCTTGTTCGTGCAGAACGGTGGGATGAAGCTGTTTGCGGCTAAGGGCAAGGTCGAAGTGCAGGCGCACTCGGACAACATTGAGATTACTGCGCAGAAGACGTTGAAAATCTTGTC
>NZ_JAWRXS010000559.1:0-255 GCF_046534915.1 Burkholderia sp. SIMBA_051
GTAATCTGACTCGCGAGTGAAAGCGCCGAACGCGGGCATGCGGGTTCGGTCCAACAGCGAGGCGCGTCCGACCGCAAGCGGGTTGCGCGCCGCCACGGCCGGGTTTCGAACGACATGGCAAAGACGCCCCCAGGCATCACGGACTTGAATCTTCTGCGCGTGTTTCTGGCCATTGCCGATCTGCGCAGCCTCACTGCGGCGGCCGCGCTCCTCGGGCTCACGCAACCCGCCGTCAGTCACGCGTTGCGCCGCTTG
>NZ_JAWRXS010000560.1:0-255 GCF_046534915.1 Burkholderia sp. SIMBA_051
GGGCCGGGTGCGTGCGGTCGCCGCGCTGCGCGCGCGGCTCGCCGCCGATCCCGCCGACGCGCAAGCCGCGATGGCGCTCGCCGGCCTGCTCAATCGCAGCAGCGACACGCGGCCCGAGGCCGAGCGCATCGCCCGTTCGCTCGCTACCCGCAACGATGTGGACCACGGCGCGGCGATGGACCTGTGGCATCGCGTGTTGCAGTCCGCGGGGCCCGATCCGGCCTATGTGCAGGGCTTGAGCGCCTACGTCGCGCT
>NZ_JAWRXS010000561.1:0-255 GCF_046534915.1 Burkholderia sp. SIMBA_051
GTACATCGTCACGACATCGACTGAACCTGTCGAAGTGTTCAGTCCGCTCGTACGCCTCAGGCTCTCCGCTGATAGTGACGACGGCTTTCTTCTTCGTCATCGCGTAGGCGTGGGACAACTGCCATTGACTTGAGGTCTGACGCATGGGATTTCTCCAACAATGTCCACCGATGAACCTGCTGCAACGCGCATTGATTGAAAAAGCGGGCCACGATCACGGCTTCGAGCATGTGGTGGCCAGCAATCCGGATGGGG
>NZ_JAWRXS010000562.1:0-255 GCF_046534915.1 Burkholderia sp. SIMBA_051
GCCCGCGCCGGTCCGACACGTGAGGATCTTGATAGAGATGATCGATGCGGTCGGTATTGAACAGAGAGGCACGGCGCTTGATGCCATGCACCTCGTAACCCTTGTTAAGCAGCAGCTCTGCGAGGTATGAGCCGTCCTGCCCCGTTACGCCGGTAATCAAAGCAACTTTACGATTCATGATTCGATGCTCCTAAATGGACGTGCCCTGTGTGTCGATTGCAAAAACACATTCGCGATGTTGTTCACTCTGAAACG
>NZ_JAWRXS010000080.1:0-381 GCF_046534915.1 Burkholderia sp. SIMBA_051
TCCCTGGCAGCCGCCCAGCGGGTAATGGAGCGAAACAGATTGATACGTTCCATGCGACGACGCTCCTTAGGGTAATGGAGTATAATTCGTGCTATGGAACAAAAAGTCCCGATTGGGATTTTCAATCGAATAGAAGATCACCATGTTGAAGCAGCGCACTATCAAATCGATCGTCAAGACAGTCGGCATCGGCCTGCATTCCGGCCGTAAAGTCGACTTGACGCTCCGTCCGGCGGCGCCGGATACCGGCATCGTGTTTTCGCGCGTGGATTTGCCCACGCCGGTGGATATTCCCGCATCGGCAATGTCGATTGGCGATACGCGCCTCGCTTCGGTGCTGCAGAAAGACGGCGCGCGCGTGTCGACGGTCGAGCATTTGAT
>NZ_JAWRXS010000011.1:0-282159 GCF_046534915.1 Burkholderia sp. SIMBA_051
GATGCCCGTGATGCCCGTGATGCCCGTGATGCCCGTGATGCCCGTGATGCCCGTGATGCCCGTGATGCCCGTGATGCGTTTATGCGCATAAAGTGCATGGCGCGGAGCGATACGTGAGCCGTCTTCACGGGCAAATAGCGTGGGGGAATTGCACAACGCATCGCTATGGCGTACGCGGCCTACGACCCGGAGGACCGCTGTCCGGTTTATCTGTCGCTCGGTTTATGCGCATAAAGCCGTCGCTTCCCGGAGTGGGGCAGTCGACTGATATCGCAACTGGCTCCTGAAAATCTATACGTCGACTCATCAGCGAGCCGATACGCGATGGTGTTCGGGGCATCGTCGTGGGGCGACTTTTACGCATGCGAGCCGACGTGCGACCGCGAATGGTCGCAGATCCTCTCGATGGTTTATGCGCATAAAGGCCGGGGGCAATCAACGCGGTCTCGCTGCACATGACGCGTATCCCGTCGCCCTAAGCAACGCGCAGTTCATCGTTCGGGCTCGTGCTCAAAGCAAGGCCCCGAGTCGTACATGCTCTCCGCTGCGCGGAAGTTTATGCGCACAAACTCCGCCGCTGTCTCGGCAACGTCCTCCCTCAACAAGCGGAAGGGCAGGTCCTGACACATCTCAGCGATCGACATCTCGAACGCGATCCCGAAACATCAGCCTGCGCGAAGCTCGGTCCGCTCATCATCGATGCCCCGCAATCTCGCTTCTCACCACTGCCGCCGTCTGGGCACCCCCCTTCGTTTATGCGCATAAACCGATAGCCCGAATGGCCAATGCGTAGTTTGTGAACGACAATTTCATTGAAATATAAATATCGTCCTGTAGAATTCCAACGACCAAAAACAGGAGTGAAAATTGGCCGCGGAAATCATTGCAGTCACTCAACAAAAAGGTGGCGTCGGCAAAAGCACGATTGCCATGCATCTCGGCGCGGCATTCCATGAGAAAGGGAAGCGTGTCCTCGTCATCGACGCCGACGGTCAAAACACACTGATTCACTGGTCGAGCGCATCGGGTGACAGCGACGCCGGCATCCCTTTCCCGGTCGTCAACCTCGCCGAAGCCGGCGGCCAAATCCATCGCGAGATCAAGAAGTTCATCAACGACTACGACATCATCGTCGTCGATTGCCCGCCGTCGATCACCGAGAAGGTCTCCGGCGTCGTGCTCCTGGCCGCATCGATCGCCGTGATTCCGACTTCGTCGTCGCCGGCCGACTACTGGTCGAGCGTCGGGCTGGTCAAGCTGATCCAGCAGGCGCAGGTGATGAACGAAGACCTCCGCGCCGTCTTCCTGCTGAACAAGACCGAAGAGAAGCGCATGCTGACGCGCGAACTCAAGCGCGCGCTCGAGGAACTCGGCTTCCCGTTGTTGAAGACGCAAATCCCGACCCGGGAAGCGTACAAGCAAGCGATGGCGCTCGGTCAGACCGTGCTGCAGATGAACGACCGCGGCGCCAAGCTGGCCGCCGCGGAAATCCGCGCATGTGCCGACGAAATCGTCGCCATGCTGCCCTGACTTTATGCGCATAAAGGAGTCACATGAAGCCCTCCCAATTTGCAAAAGGATTCCAAGCGCGCCCGGATATCACGACGAGCGAGAAGCGCACGGCGCTTGATCGGCTCAATGCCATCGACGGCATCGTCAAGTCCGACACGGCCACGCCGGCCCCGACGAAGTCCGCCAAGAAGGACATCACGCCGCCGCCAGCTATTGAAGTCCTGCTCGATTCGTCGGTCGACGAATCGCCGCAATATCGCGCGTGGCGCCTCGAAAATCGCTATGCGCCCGGCCAGGTGATCGAGCTGCCGCTGAAGGCGATCAAGCATAGCCCGTTCAACCCGCGGCACTTCTATCTGAAATCGTCGATTGCCGAACTCGCGGTCAACCTCGCGAAGCAGGCGCAGCAGCAGGCGATCCACGTGATTCCGGACTACGACAATCCGGGTACGTATTTCGTCAGCGACGGCGGCCGTCGCGTGCGCGCGCTGAAGGAAGCGAACAAGGAGTCGGTGAAGGCGATCGTGATCGACGTGCCGATCGGGATCCAGAGCTACAAGCTCGGCTACGACCTGAACGTGCAACGCGATTCGCAGACGGTGTTCGACAACGCCGTCGTGTGGCGCCGCTTCCTCGACGACAAGCACTTCCAGAGTCAAAAGGAACTATCCGAACATCTCGGCCTCGACGAGTCGACGGTCGCGGTTGCGCTGTCGATCGGCAAGCTGCCGGAAACCGTGATGCAGGAGATGGTCGCGCGCCCCGATCGCTTCGGTTCGAACATGGCGTATCAGGTCGGCCGATATCACAATGCGCGCGGTACCGAGGCGACGCTGCGGCTCATCAACAAGATCGTGTCCGACGATCTCAGCACGCGCCAGGTATCGGACATCGTCAAGGGCCGCGTCGCGGCGCAGGAGACGCCGAAGCCGGCGGGCCGCCAGCGCTATGCGCAGCGTCTCGAGATCAAGCTCGGCGGCAAGTCGGTCGGCGACCTGAAGTCGTATGGCGAAGACCGCATCGAACTGCGCCTGCGCGGCCTCCCGAAAGACAAGCGCGACGCGATCCTCGAGCAGCTCGAGCGGATGCTGTTGTCGGAGTGAGGGAAACGGCCGGCAGGGCCTGGCGAGGCGCCGGGCCCGCCGGTTGGGCGGGTGGCCGGCGGCGGCCCGTCAGAGGGGCCTGAGCGGGCCTCAGGCGGCCCGTGATTGATTCAGGGTGAACGACAGCAGGTCGCCATCGGTCGGCTCGCCCCAGGTCTTCTGGGCCAGCCAGTCGAAAAACGCCGTCTCGGCCAGCTTCGAATCCAGGCCGCGCTTGCGCCAGTCATCACGCAGGTGGGAGCCCATCGTCGGCAACACTTCCGACTCGAACGACTCGCGCGCCACTTCGCGCTCCGCGTCGCCCTGCTCCTCGTACAGCACCTTCGCTTCCTTGCGGCGAAACGCCGAAAATTCGCTCAGCAGCCGCGCCTTCAGATCATCCGGCTGCGCCGCGACGGCCTTCGCTGCGGGCATGCCGGACGGCAGCGTGTCGACGGACTCGACCGGCGGCGCATAACCCTTCTTCAGCGCATCCTTGAACAACGCGGGCGCACTGCGAACCGGCGGCAGCGTCGTGCTGCGCATCCGCTGTTCGGTCATCTGCAGCGCGGCGCGAATCCGGTTTTCCTCGCTGTCCGCGTAGAGGGTCTGCGCTTCCTTGAGCGGAATCCCGAGCTTCACCATCCGGTCGACCAGCGTGCTGTCGAACACGTTCGGATGCTCGTCGAGCGCGAGCATCGGCTGCTTGCGCTCGGTCACGCGGAACTGGATCTCCGCGACCCGCCGCCCTTCACGATGCTCGATCAGCTCGACGAAGATGTTGGTGACCGCATTGACCTCGGCGATCGCCGGACGCAGATAGTCGCGCTTGAAGTACTTGTACTCGCGCTTCGCCTCGTCGCCGGCCTCCGTATCGGGGGTGCCCGACAGGATCGGCCGCCACCATTCCCACGGCTCGCGCATCGTCAGGTGGCTCGGGTTCGTCAGATAGCGCACGCAGATCTCGTAGAGCGCGAGACCGGCGCTGCTGCGCAGCTGGCTCTGGAACTGCAGGCTCAGACGCGCGTACTGGACCGGGTCGAGCAGCTTCTTCTTGATCTTCGGTGCGAACGAGAATTCGACCCACACGCGACGGGTGGCCGGATCCTCGAGAATTTCGGCATCGGCGATCAGCGTCGAAATCCCCCACTTGCGGCCCGGCTTCTGGCTCGACGTCCCCGTGCTCCATTCGACCTGGACCGACACCATGCGGCGCAGGTGTTCCTTCACCAGTGCGGTGTCGTTCGAATCGAAGGCGGAGTTGGCGACGATATCCGACAGCAGCGCGCGGTAGGTGTCGCCCGAGTCGTCGGCCTGCTGCGCGACGGCGAGCAGGACGTTGAACAGCTTGCGGGTCAGGAGGGTGATCTTGCCGCTTTTCGGCTGAATTGCGATCGCCTCGACGGCCTTACGCAATTCGGCTGAACTGGCACTCACCACATCCACATCGGTTTTCTTGGCGCGCTTCGTGGCCATGCGTCGGGTCGGAGGGAGAAGTTTCACGGAAGGATAGCGCCTGTGGTGATGTGCGTCCAGAACGACATGCTCACCATAGCCGGTGAAGTGCGCGTACAAACCGGCCCTCACCCCAACCCTCTCCCGAAAACCCTCACCGGTCCGGATTTACAGCGTTTCGGACTCGTCCAGACGTGTCGCGGGATGCGCGGACTCACAGATTTTTGCCTGTGCTCGACACGTGCGAAACTTGCTCCCGTATCGGCTCACCTTTCGATTTGTCGTAATTTTACGACTGCGCTTCCGGGTCCTCGTCACAGGGTCCCTACTGGATCTCACGGCTGCGCTCGGATGGGCCCGCACCGGCCTGTATGCATGTACAGGCATGGCTGACCGGGAGACCGCGAATTTCCTCGGTGATCCGGAAATCCGTGCCAAAAAGGCGCTCTGCCGCGTCGATCCCAGCCGTTTCGCAGGCCCGGGCGCGCATTGTACAGCGCACAGAAACCGTTCGGTCCCGAAAATTCTCACCTCACCGGCTCGGAATTCTGGGACCGGGATGCCGAAGAATCCCCGACACACGTGGGATCAGCCGCCAGGACCTCCCGAAAAGCCTCACCTTATTAAAAAAAGCGGCGCTCCAACGGATGCGAAAGCCGCTCCCGAAAAACCTCACCGTAACCGCCGCGGTATCAAAAATGTCAATGGCATCCGATACTTATGTGCGGCAAGCGTTCGGGTGGGCCCGGCGATCATCCCCCGAAAAACCTCACCTTTCCGGCATCCGGCCGAATGCGACAGCTGCCTGTCGGCTCCTGAAAATTCTCACCTGTGCCAAAAAGTGGCACAGCGAAAATCAGATTTCGGTCAGTCCGGGCGGGCTTTTCAGCGAATTTTCCCTGTGATGACCCCCGAAAAGCCTCACCTTTGACTAATTTTTAGGCAAATGCAGCTCCCGAAAATACTCACCCATATGGCGCATGGCGGCCCTGTGATTGATGCCCCGAAAAAGCTCACCTCAAGGGATCCGGCCAAGAAAACCCGGGTTTCGCTCCCGAAAAACCTCACCTTTGGGGCTTCACAGTTCCCACAGGGCACCTTTGCGGTGCAAAATGACGCTCGTTTCCCGGAAACCCTCACAGCAAAACCCTGTGGCGTCCCGTGAAACCTCACCTTTCACGAAAACTGCCCAAAAGATGGGCAGAATGAGGGCGCGAAGAAGGTCCTGCAAATTCTCACCTGTGTCTGCACAGGCAGAAAACTGTGCGCTTAGGAACAGCGCGGGTTCCGCGGCTGTGTGGCCCCGAAAAACCTCACCTTTGGGAAATCTCGTGTTTCACTGTGATCCCGAATCCGCTCACGACCTTTCCTGCATCGGCTCACGCAGCTCCCCGAACCCCATCACTTCAGCTCCCGCAGAAGATCACCTTGGCTCCCGTAAAACTTCACCTTGTCGGCCGGAAAGCCTTGTTACATAAGGCTGTGCCGTGGCGTTAACGTTTTTAACTAAGGGTTCAAGGGTGTTTACTTCTAATACTCTCAAGACATCGGTCGTCGAGTTTTCCACAGAGACCCCAAACCCTGAACACCGACGGGCTACGATGACGCTCTGCATGTGAAACAAATGCACTTTTTCGGGGTCTGCTCCAAAACGCTTTCAGTACAAGGACTTGGCCCGTTTTGTTCGCTTTGTTTCACGGAATTGGAGAGCTGCTTCGACCGAATCGGCTCACAGCCTCAGTTTCTGTGCACAGCGACGTAAATTCGCCACGGTCGACCAAAACAAGTATCAAAAAATACGTATTTCGTTATGATCGCAACATATGAATGTTTGTGAGCCCTGTCATGACGCTGGATGAAATGCGTGAAGCCATTCGGGAAGAACTGGAATCGCTGCGCGCGAGCGGCGCACGCCGCCAGGAGTTGTCGCTGCATGCGTGCAAACGACTGTTTTTCGATCTCGGCATCCGGCCGTCGGCCGCCAACGTCCGCGATCTGACCCAGACCGGCAGTGCCAGCGACATTCCGAAGGACATCGACCATTTCTGGGAACGAATCCGTACCGCATCGAAAGTCCGGCTCGACGGCGCGGCGATTCCGAAAGCGGTCGAGGAAAAGGCCGGCGCATTGCTCGGCGCACTATATGAAGAAGCATTAAAGGCGGCGAGGGAAAGTCTCGACGTCGACCGCGAACAGATTCGCGCCGGCGTGAGCGATGCGGAACAGCGGCTGCGCGACGCAGCTGTTCGCCAGGAAACACTCGAAGGCGCGCTGACGCGCAGTGAAACCCGCAACGACCAGCTGCAGGCGCGCGTGACCGAGCTCGAAGTGCAGCTGGCCTCGCAATCGACGCACGGTTCGGCAAATGAAGCGACGTTGCTCACCACGATCGCCCGCCTCGAAAAGGAACTGGCCGCGATGGCCGCCCGTGTCGACGCCGAGCAAACGCAGAACGCCGCGCTGCGCGATCGCATCGATACGCTGCAAGCGGAATTGCAGCAGCGCACCGAACACTATGCGCAGCAGATCAAGGATGCGGTGGCCGAAGCCGAGCGTCGCGTCAAACCGATGCTGGTCGAGCTGGACTCGTTGCGCAGCATGGCGGCGACCTACCAGAGCGGTTTGCGCGACGTGCAGCGCAAGGAATTCGATTTCCTTCAGCAATTGAGTTCGGCCAAGGCGCGTGCGGACCGGCTCGAGGAACAGTTGCGCAGCCAGGGCGATGAACTGGAACGCGCGACGCGCGACGCGAATAGGCTGCGCGCGAGCCAAGGGATGAATCCGGAAATCGCCGCGCTGATCCGGCGCCTGGCCAATGCGGGTCAACTGGATGCGGACGCGTATGCTGCGATCGGTACGTCGCTGGACCACGAAGTTCCGGTGCCGAGCCAGTGCCCGCGTTGCGACGGTGAACCGGAACTGGCGCAAGGCGATGACGGGTTCGAAGTTTCGTGCCCCGAATGCGAACATGCGTCGGGGCCGTGGCCTTCCCGATTTGAAGCGATCGCGCGTTTTGCACGCGACTGACGCGCCCCAGCCGGCACAGCAATCGCACAGGTGAGGTAATGCGGGATGCGTGAGGTGAGGTTTTTCGGGAGCTGTGAAACGGTGAGGCTACGCCGCACAAGGCTGCTCACGGATCATGTCGCGTGAGCAGCCGTGCTTGGCATCAGTGAGTTTCGTCGGGGACGTGCGCGTCACCGTTGGCGAGACCGTCGCGCCAGTTTTTCCATGCGCGATGCAGGCGGTTCGATGAGATCGGCCGCATGAAGCCGAGCCATTTGCCGACCCGCTCGGGCGGCACGTCGTGTTCGAACAGTTCGGCCGCATACGTGTTGCGCAGCGTTTGCGGGCTCGCGCGCGCGGTGCGCGACGACGTGAGCCCCGCCGATTCGACGATCGCATCGATCGCGCGCAGCATCGTCGCCTTGTGCATCGGCCGTCCGGTGTGCGACGCCGGAAACACGAGTTCGCCGGGTATCTCCTGACGCTTCCGCTCCACGAGCCACGCCTCGAGCAACGCGATCGCGAACGACGCCAGATGGGTTTCGCGCGCGAAATCCGGATGCGTCGACGGGATCTGCAGCGACGTTCCGCTCGTGTTGATGCAACTAATAGTAAGCGCCCGTGCTTCGCCGGTCTTCACGCCGGCGCCGAGAAACGCAGCGACGAGCGCGCGGTCGCGCCGCTCTTTCCAGTAGGCGGAGCCCGATACGCCGATCGGCGAAAACAGGTAAGCCAGCAACTTCGCGCGTTCGGCCGGTGTCAGGAAACCGGTCGGCTCGTTGTCGCGTGCCTGGCGCCAGTTCGCTTCGCCATCCTGAGCAATGAAGCGGGCCGGATTGGTGGACGCGAGCTCGGTGCGCCGGATGTGGTCGAGCACGCGCTCGATCAGCCGAAGATAGCGCATGCGCTGCGTTTTCCGGATAGGCAGCTCGCCGACGAAGTTCGCGATCGATGCGGTATCGACCGTCGCCAGGTTTTTCTGGTGGGCCCGCAGCCACGTGAGAAACGCGCCCCATTGGGCGCGATAGACGTCGGCTGACGAACGGCGGTAGTCCTGCATGGCAAGCCACGCGTCGAATGCGGTTTCGGGCGACACGATCCAGTCGGATGCGCCGCGGTCGAACAGATCCTTTTCTTCCGGGCGTGCAGGGGTGTCGGAGGGCGTGGGAAGGGACATGTTATTTATTCCGTTAGTTGCGTATATGCTAGCCCTTTGCGCAACATCGCGGGCAGCAGGATGCGAGAGCCGGCCGCCGTGTCGGAAGATCCGGGCGGGGCATCAGTCACCCCATGCCTTGGACGGACGTTGAACGCGCTCGCGGTGCGCGGCTTCCTGCGACCGCGCCGCAGCTTCATATGCGAGGACCGCGAACGAGAACACGGCGGGCAGCGCATTCGATCGGCCGAAGTCGATCGGATCGTCCGTTTCGGGAAAGGTCATGTCCGACGGCCGTTCGAACAGTTGACGCATGCCGGCGTCGTGCCGGCTGGCAAAGCCGAGATCGGCGAGTGCCTCGGCTTCGATGGCGTGCAGCAGACGCCACGACAGCGGGACGCGCTGACGGATATAGCGCTCGGCTATATGGCGGACGATCAGCTCGAGGTCGTGCGCGGCAGCCTTGAAGCTGAGCGCGGCCAAATCTTGTTCTTCTGTCATCGCAGGCTCCTGTCGACCGGAGCGGCGCCTCGGTGCGCCGACCCGGCCATGCATGGCGGAATGTTCGTATACTGTACAAACATACAGTATTTTCCGCAACTGGCCTTTCGGCCAGCTATCCGCATTTTCAGCGATGAATCACGATCAGTAATGCGCGCGCTTCGGCCTTGCCGGGGTTGCGGATCGCATGCGGCGTGTCGGCCGCGTAGCGGGCGGTGTCGCCCGCCTTCAGGCGCCGGCTCGCGGTCGCGGCTTCGATTTCCATCGCGCCGTGCAGCACGGTGAGGTGCTCGCGCGTGCCGGGTTCGTGCGCGTTCGATACGAGCGCGCCGCCACCCGGCAGCGTCAGTTCGTACCACTCGAACTTGCCGGCCAGGTCGATCGGGCCCCATACGCGCAACTGATAGCGGCCGTCGTGACCGGCGAGCGTCGGAATGTCGTGCGGGCCGTCCACGCGGATCGTCTCCGCCGCCTTCGGTTGCGAGAACAGTTCGTCGAGCGTGATGCCGAGCGCATTGGTGAGCCGCCACGCAACCGCGATCGTCGGATTGGCCTTGTCGCGCTCGATCTCGGAGAGCATCGACTTCGATACGCCGGCCGCGCGCGACAGGTCGTCGAGCGTCAGCTTGCGCTCGTTGCGCAGGCGCTGGATTTGCTCGCCGACCCGCGGCGGCGTCACGCCCGACGGTTGCGGTGCGGCGGCGGCAGGCGTGCGCCGCGACGCGGAGGAACTTGCCATTTGGTTTCCGTTCGCTTAGAGTTGTTCGGTATTTCGAATTCTAGTTCGGAATATTGGATAAATGCGGTCAACCGAACGACCGACTATAACAGTAGCAGGCCGTTGCGCCGCCGCCACGAGCGGGGCGCTGCGGAATGCGAATCCCTGTCAGGAGCTTTGCGATGCGTGATGCCTTTCTCGCCCAGGTGCGCGGGACGCTCGACCAGATCCGCGCGGACGGTTTTTACAAGACCGAGCGCGAGATCGCGAGTCCCCAGGCGGCGGCCGTGCGGCTGGCCGGCGGTGCCGGCGTGCTGAATTTCTGCGCGAACAACTATCTGGGCCTGGCGAACGATCCGCGCCTGATCGCCGCGGCGCAGGCCGGTCTCGAGCAGGACGGCTTCGGCATGGCATCGGTGCGCTTTATCTGCGGCACGCAAACCGTGCACAAGCAGCTCGAAAGCGCGCTGGCGTCGTTTCTCGGCACCGAGGACAGCATCCTCTATTCGAGCTGCTTCGATGCGAACGGCGGCCTGTTCGAGACGCTGCTCGACGAGAACGACGCGGTGATCAGCGACGAGCTGAACCACGCGAGCATCATCGACGGCATCCGCCTCTGCAAGGCGAAGCGTTTCCGCTACAAGAACAACGACCTGTCGGACCTCGAGGCGAAGCTCAAGGAAGCCGACGCTGCGGGCGCGCGCCATAAGCTGATCGCGACCGACGGCGTGTTCTCGATGGACGGCATCATTGCCGACCTGAAAGGCATTTGCGACCTCGCCGATCGTTATGGCGCACTCGTGATGGTCGACGATTCGCACGCGGTCGGCTTCATCGGCGCGCATGGCCGCGGCACGCCGGAGCACTGCGGCGTCGACGGGCGCGTCGACATCATCACCGGCACGCTCGGCAAGGCGCTGGGCGGCGCATCGGGCGGCTATGTCGCCGCGCGCCGCGAAGTGATCGAACTGCTGCGCCAGCGTTCGCGTCCGTACCTGTTCTCGAACACGCTGACGCCGAGCATCGCCGCGGCATCGCTGAAGGTGCTGGAGCTGCTCGGCAGCGACGAAGGCGCGAAGTTGCGCGAACGTGTGCGCGAGAACGGCGTGCGGTTCCGCGAGCAGATGACCGCCGCGGGCTTCACGCTCGTGCCGGGCGCCCATCCGATCATCCCGGTGATGCTCGGCGACGCGCAGCTCGCAACCAACATGGCCGACAAGTTGCTCGCCGAAGGCGTCTACGTGATCGGCTTCTCGTTCCCGGTCGTGCCGCGCGGCCGCGCGCGCATCCGCACGCAGATGAGCGCCGCGCATACCCCCGAACAGATCGATCAGACGGTCGCCGCGTTTGTGCGCGTCGGCAAGTCGCTCGGCATCATCTGACGGAGGCGCGACCATGAAAGCACTGGCAAAGCTCGAACGCGGCCCCGGCCTCACGCTCACGCGCGTGAAGCGCCCTGAAGTCGGACACAACGACGTGCTGATCAAGATTCACCGCACGGCGATCTGCGGCACCGACATCCATATCTGGAAGTGGGACGACTGGGCGCAGAAAACGATTCCCGTGCCGATGCACGTCGGTCACGAATACGTCGGCGAGATCGTCGAGATGGGGCAGGAAGTGCGCGGCTTCGCGATCGGCGATCGCGTGTCCGGCGAAGGCCACATCACGTGCGGCTTCTGCCGCAACTGTCGCGCGGGGCGACGGCATCTGTGCCGCAACACCGTCGGCGTCGGCGTGAACCGCGAGGGCGCGTTCGCCGAGTATCTGGCGATTCCCGCGTTCAACGCGTTCAAGATCCCGCCCGAGATTTCCGACGATCTCGCGTCGATCTTCGATCCGTTCGGCAACGCGACGCACACGGCGCTGTCGTTCAATCTCGTCGGCGAGGACGTGCTGATCACCGGCGCGGGCCCGATCGGCGTGATGGCCGCCGCGATCGCGAAGCATGTCGGCGCGCGCAACGTCGTGATCACCGACATCAACGACTATCGGCTCGAGCTCGCGCGCAAGATGGGTGCGACGCGCGCGGTGAACGTGTCACGCGAGTCGCTGCGCGACGTGATGGCCGACCTGCACATGACGGAAGGCTTCGACGTCGGCCTCGAGATGTCGGGCGTGCCGAGCGCGTTCACCAGCATGCTCGAGGCGATGAATCACGGCGGCAAGGTCGCGCTACTCGGCATTCCGCCCGCGCAGACGGCGATCGACTGGAACCAGGTGATCTTCAAGGGGCTCGAGATCAAGGGCATCTACGGTCGCGAGATGTTCGAGACCTGGTACAAGATGGTCGCGATGCTGCAAAGCGGCCTCGATCTGTCGCCGATCATCACGCATCGCTTTGCGGCCGACGATTACGAGAAAGGCTTCGCCGCGATGCTGTCCGGTGAAAGCGGCAAGGTGATTCTCGACTGGACGGTCTGAGTGCTGGCGGGGCAGCACGGCGCGTTTGCCGACTGCCCCGCCGGTACGCGCGTTTGCGGGGCCGCTCGGCTTCGATAAACTCGTAAGGTGAGATTATTCGGGAGCTGTGCGCGCGTGCCGAATGGCGGCTCGATCGCGCTTTGATGGCGCGTTTGGGCGCGCAATGCAGCGGTTGCGCGTTGCGCAATGCCTGCTGGCACACCCCTTCTCGTTTGCTGAACGACGGCGATCACGCTGCGATTCCGCCGGATGCATCGGTGACATGCAATCACGCATGCACCTCACCCATCAAGCCCCGCGCACCAGCCCATTCTTTGTCGCGTCGCCCGACGCGTGTTTTTCTTCCCGCCCTTCCGCTTTCTCTTGCCGTGCTTGAGTAGCGAGCCCTAGCCGCATCATCCGCTTGCGACGGTTTTGCTCTGTTCCCGCGGCGGCACATTGGCAGCACCTCACCGCACAGCGCGATCACGCCGCAGCGTCGATGCGTGAGGCGATCACTGACGTGCGAACTCACCCGTGAGCCTGCCGATCGACACCGAGCGGTGCGCTGCCAGCTATCGGATCCCTTCACCGTTCGACTATCGCGGTTCGAACGGCAGGCTCGACGCGACGACCGACCGCCACCCGCCACCCGCCACCCGCCACCCGCCACCCGCCACCCGCCAGCCGCCGCCAGGACCATTTCACACGGTTGTTGACGAGGGAGAACGATCGTTCAACCGTAAACCCATGAACACACATGATGACCTCTCCGGCGAACCGGCCGTTCGCGACCGGCTGCTCGACGCGGCCGAAGCGCTGATCTACTCGGGCGGCATTCACGCCACGGGTGTCGACGCGATCGTGAAGCGGTCCGGTGCCGCGCGAAAAAGCTTTTATTCGCATTTCGAATCGAAGGAGGCGCTGGTCGTCGCCGCGCTCGAGCGCCGTGACGAACGCTGGATGCGCTGGTTCGTCGATGCAACGCTCTCGCGCGGCAAGTCGCCGCGCGCGCACTTGCTCGGCATGTTCGATGTGCTGCGCGACTGGTTTGCGCAACCTGATTTTCACGGCTGCGCGTTCCTGAACGCATCCGGCGAGATTGCCGACGCCGACGATCCGGTGCGCGTCGTCGCGCGTATGCACAAGGCGCTCCTGCTGGCGTTCGTGCGCGAGCGGCTCGACGCGTATGCCGACGACGCCGGGATCGAGCGTCGCGGGCTGGCCCGCCTCGCGCGTCAATGGCTGGTGCTGATCGACGGCGCGATCGGCGTGGCGCTCGTCAGCGGCGATGTCACCGCCCCGCGCGATGCGCGCGCAACGGCAGAACTCTTGCTCGATACGGTGTCTCGAGCGTCGAAGTAGTGCGTCCCAAGCGGCTGCGTTCGTGCGCAGCCAGAACCTTGAACAGGAGCATTCCATGTCCGCTTCCCCGGAAGTTCGTCCCCCCGTTCCGCCGTTCACGCTCGACACGGCGCGCCAGAAAGTGCGCGCCGCCGAAGATGCGTGGAACACGCGCGACCCGCAGCGCGTCTCGCTCGCCTATACGCCGCAGAGCCGGTGGCGCAATCGTGCGGAGTTCGTGACGGGCCGCGACGAGATTGTCGGCCTGCTGCAGCGGAAATGGACGCGCGAGCTCGACTACCGATTGATCAAGGAGCTGTGGGCGTTCGGGGGAAATCGCATCGCCGTGCGATTCGCATACGAATGGCATGACGACGCGGGCAACTGGTTCCGATCATACGGGAACGAGAACTGGGAGTTCGACGAAAACGGATTGATGGCGCATCACCACGCGAGCATCAACGACCTGCCGATTCGCGAAGCGGATCGCCTGTACCACTGGCCGCTCGGGCGCCGTCCGGACGATCATCCCGGCCTGTCCGATCTCGGGCTGTGACGCGGCACGATGACGACGCGTGGACGTGCTCGATCACGCAGCGAGAACGTCCACGCATACTCAAAGGTGAGGAAATACGGGAGCCGCTTGTTGAGGTGAGTGTTTACGGGAGATGGAGCATTCTGTGCGGAACGGTGTGACTCTTCACGCTCTGCATCTCACCGATCAATCGTCTCAGGAAACGGCGCGAATGCGCCGATGGAAGTAACGCGCGCGCGCATCAACGTGCGTGCTCGGTTGCCGAGCGCACGCGAACCGCACGTGATTCGAACGCGGTATCCACGGCATCTTCGCAAAACGCACCGTGAGATTGAACCGGTGTGCATCGATGCGCGATGCAACTCACCGATTTGAAATCGACAACGACACACACGCACGCGCGTACGCATGAATGCAAACGCGCACATCGAAATAGACAAAGGTGCGCGGCAGTCAGTCGTGTTGCTCACCCTCGAACACGACATCCATCGACCACCTGGCGCACCCTTCACATCATTCCGTCAGCCGGCGATGCGCGCCGCGATCGCCTCACCGACTTCCTGCGTTCCTGCCTGGCCGCCCAGATCGCGCGTGCACGGCCCGGCGCGCAGCACGTCCTCGATCGCCGCGACGATCGCGTCGTGCGCTTCGCGCTCGCGCCCGGCGCCGTTGCCGAGGAAGTCGAGCATCAGCGCTGCCGACCAGATCATGGCAATCGGGTTCGCGATGTACTGGCCCGTGATGTCCGGCGCGGAACCGTGCACCGGTTCGAACAGCGACGGAAACGTGCGATCGGGGTTGAGGTTCGCCGACGGCGCGATGCCGATCGTGCCCGTACAGGCCGGCCCGAGGTCGGAAAGGATGTCGCCGAACAGGTTCGACGCGACGACAACGTCGAAGCGGTCGGGCTGCAGCACGAAGCGTGCACACAGGATGTCGATGTGCTGCTTGTCCACGGCGATCTCGGGATAACGCTCGCCCATTTCGGCCGCGCGCGCGTCCCACCACGGCATGCTGATCGCGATGCCGTTGCTCTTCGTCGCGACGGTCAGCCGCTTCGCGCGGCGCTGGGCGAGCTCGAACGCGAACTTCAGCACGCGCTCGGTGCCGTGGCGCGTGAAAATCGACTGCTGCATGACCACTTCGCGCTCGGTGCCTTCGAACATCGTGCCGCCGACCGACGAATATTCGCCCTCGGTGTTCTCGCGCACGATCATGAAATCGATGTCGCCCGCCTTGCGGCCGGCCAGCGGCGACGGCACGCCGTCGAACAGGCGCGCGGGCCGCAGGTTGATGTACTGGTCGAACTCGCGGCGGAACTTCAGCAGCGAACCCCACAGCGAAATGTGGTCGGGTACCGTCGCGGGCCAGCCGACCGCGCCGAACAGGATCGCGTCCATGCCCGACAGCTGCGCCTTCCAGTCGTCCGGCATCATCTTGCCGTGCTGCGCGTAGTAATCGCAGCTTGCCCAGTCGATCTGCTCGAACTGGAAGCGGATGCCGAAGCGCGCGGTTACGGCGTCGAGCGCGCGCAGGCCCTCGGGCATCACTTCACGGCCGATGCCGTCACCGGGGATGACGGCAATCCTGTACGTCCTGTCGCTCATGCAAGCCTCCTTGGCTGGTCGGGGCCGCCGGCAGCGTGCGCGGCGGAACATGACGCCATTTTATTTATTTCCAATCAGATTAGAATCACGTGAAAGGTTAATCGACTTTACACGAATCGTGAACAAATCGCCGAATCTCGACGACCTGCGCGTATTCAGCCTGGTCGTCCGCCTGACGAGCTTCAGCGCGGCCGCCGAGCAGCTCGCGGTGTCGCCCGCGTACGTGAGCAAGCGCATCGCGCTGCTCGAGGCGCAGCTCGGCACGCGCCTGCTGCATCGCTCGACGCGCCGCGTGACGGTCACGGAAGCCGGCGAACGCGTGTTCGCGCGTGCCGAGAAGATTCTCGACGACGTCGATCATCTCGTCGAGGATGTGTCGACCACGCGCACGGTGCCGCGCGGCACGCTGCGCATCTCGAGCAGCTTCGGCTTCGGCCGCCATGTCGTCGCGCCGGCGCTGCTCGACTTCTCCGCGCGCTATCCGCAGCTCAACGTGCGGCTCGATCTGTTCGACCGGCTCGTCGACGTCGCGGGCGAAGGCTACGACCTCGACGTGCGTATCGGCGACGAGATCGCCGATCACCTGATCGCGCGCCGCCTCGCCACCAACCATCGCGTGCTGTGCGCGTCGCCCGACTATCTCGCTCGGCGCGGCACGCCGCGCACGCTCGCGGATCTCGCGTCGCACGACTGTCTCGCAATCAAGGAGCGCGACCATCCGTTCGGCGTCTGGCGGTTGAACGTGCGCGGGGAAACGGCCACGGTGAAGGTCGGCGGCGCGCTGTCGACGAACCACGGCGAGGTGGCCGTGCAATGGGCGCTGGCCGGACGCGGGATCGTGCTGCGTTCGATCTGGGAAGCGGCGCCGCTGATCGAGCGCGGCGAGCTCTGTCGCGTGCTGCCGGACGCGATTCAGCCGGCGAACATCTGGGCCGTGTATCCGGAACGCGTTGCGGCGTCGGCGAAGGTGCGCGTGTGTGTCGATTTTCTGGTGGAGGCGCTCGCCGGGTTGAACGCCGCGGCGAGCGACGATGCGGGCTGAAATCGGCCAAAGGTGAGCTTTTACGGGGGCATGTGCAGCGCATCGGCAAGCGTCTGTTTACGGCATGCAGGCGCGTCGCGAGCCGCTGCGTTCCGCAGGCACCGACGCGTCGACGGCCGCGATGCGCCGGGCCGACCGACGATGGTGCCCCGTGCGCGGTTTATGCCGCTTTCGCCGCGCTCGCTGCACCGAGCATCAGGTCGAGATTCTGCACGGCCGCGCCAGATGCCCCTTTGCCGAGATTGTCGAACACGGCGGCCAGCAGCACCTGACCGTGCTCGGCATTGAAGAACACGCTGAGCCGCAGGTCGTTCGACCCGTTCAGCGCTTGCGGATCGAGATGCGTGATCGCGCGCGTGTCCGCGAGCGGCGTGACCTCGACGTGGCGCGCGCCGGCGTAATGGTGCGCGAGACACGCATGCAGCGCCTCACCGGTCACGCCGGCCGGGAGCAGGCGCAACTCGATCGGCACGGTCAGCACGATGCCCTGCCGATAGGCGCCGTATGCCGGCACGAACAGCGGACGATGCGCGAGCCCGGCATGCAGCTGGATCTCGGGCACATGCTTGTGCGCGAGCGCGAGGCCGTAGACCTGAAGCGGTTGCGCGCGTGCGGCGCCGTTCGATTCGAACGCGTCGACGGCGGCCCGCCCGCCGCCCGAGTAACCGGATACCGCGTGGATGCTCACCGGGTAATCGCGCGGCAGCAGGCCCGCCTGTTGCAGCGGCCGAAGGAGACCGACCGCGCCGGTCGGATAGCAGCCCGGATTGGTGACGCGCCGCGCGTGCGCGATTGTCTGCGCGTGTCCGTCGACCATCTCGGGAAAACCGTAGACCCAATCCGGTTCGGTGCGATGGGCCGAACTCGCGTCGATCACGCGTACCTCCGGATTCCGGATGAAGCCGACCGCTTCGCGCGCCGCGGCGTCGGGCAGGCACAGAATCGCGATGTCGGATGCGTTGATGGCTTCGGCGCGACGTGCGGGGTCCTTGCGTTCGGCATCCGGCAGCGTGACGAGCTGCAAGTCGGTGCGATCCCGCAGGCGCTCGTGGATCTGCAATCCGGTCGTACCTTGGTCGCCGTCGATGTAGACAATGGGGAGGCTCATGATGGTCGCGTTCCTCGTTTCGGGCATCGGGAAAGCCGTATCGTCCATCGAACGCCTAGAATAGGAAAAGTTGAATTTCCTGATTGCCAGATTCAGTTTTCCTGAACGAGAGGAGGCACATGCGCGAGATCAGTCTGGACCGACTGCGTACGCTGGTCGCGATCGCCGACCAAGGATCGTTCGTGGCCGCCGCGCAACTGCTTCATCTGGCGCCGCCGACGGTCAGTCTTCATGTCGCCGAACTCGAAAGCCGTATCGGCGCGCCGTTGCTGTCGCGCACGCGCGGCAACGTGCAGCCGTCGACCATCGGTGTCGTGCTGGTGGAGCGGGCGCGTCGCCTGCTGGCCGAGGTCGAGTCGACCCTCGACGACGTGGGGCGGCAAGTGCAGGGGCTCACCGGACGCGTGCGCCTCGGCGCATCGACCGGGGCGATCGCCCATCTGTTGCCGCAGGCGGTGGCGCGGTTGCGCGAGCGGCATCCGGATATCGACGTGCAGATCGCGGTGCTCACGTCGCAAGACACGCTGGCGCGTATCGCGCAGGGCACGCTTGACGTCGGGCTGGTCGCGTTGCCGCAGCCGGCGGTGGCAGGGCTGTCGATCCGCGCGTGGCGGCGCGATCCGGTGCTGGCCTTCCTGCCCGCGGACTGGCGGCTTCCGGCGCGTGTGACGCCGGCGTATCTGGCCACGCGTCCGCTGATTCTCAACGATGCGACCACCCGCCTGTCGCGGCTCACGACGGAATGGTTCGCGCTCGGCGGCCACAGGCCCGAGCCGCGCATCGAACTCAACTACAACGATGCGATCAAGAGTCTGGTCGCCGCGGGTTACGGCGCGACGCTGCTGCCGCACGAGGCGGGCGCCCCGCCGCCCGACGCACGCATCGTCATGCGGCCGCTGCGTCCGGCGTTATGGCGTGAACTGGGTATCGCGCATCGGGTCGGCCCGGTCGAGCGCTCGACACAGCACGTGCTCGACGCGTTGTGGGCGCTCGGCGCGCGATAGGGAATCGCGCTGCCGTTCAGGACGCATGCCGCGGTGGCGAATTGATCGGATGAGGCCTGCGCCGAGCCGAACGCTTCAGCCTGTCGCCCGGTGCTGCCACATGCGGGCCGGCTGGTGCCAACGCCAACGCCAACGCCAACGCCAGCACCCGGCGCGGCCCCGTCACAGCCGGTTGTCCCTCGCGAGCATCAGCACGCGCGCCCAGCGCCGTGCATCTCGCTTGTCCATCATCGGCAGCTTCCATTCGCCGCGCACCGCGTCGCGCACGCGCACGACCAGATGCCAGCGGCCGTCGATCGGCGCGGCCTCGCAGCCGTCGAGCTGCGACAGCGTATAGCGGCCGTCCGCGCCGTCTTGCGACAGCCACAGCAGCCCCTGCGACGCGGACACGCGCACCTCGCCCCATGCGCGATGCATGATGTGGGTCCAGCCCTGCTCTTTCGTGTTCGGCGCGATGTCGCGGCGGCGTTTGATCCACCACGCGATCAGCGCGATCAGGATGGCGCCGGCGAGCACGGCGGCCGCGATCGCGACCGGCTGGCCGAACTGCGCGGCGATGACGTGAAACAGGTGAACCGCGCCCCATCCAATGGCGATGAGCGCGAACAGCGCAATGAAAATCGGCATGTCGAATCGGAAAAGAGGACGGACCGGCGCAGGCAGCGCGCCGGTCCGCCGCACACGGCACTACCGGCGGCGGTGAATGTCGTGCGTGACGAAGCCCGCGTCGTTGACGGGCAGCGCGAGGCCGTCCTTCACCGCGAGCGTCTTGCGGATGTCGTCGAGACCGGCGGACCAGTGGTCACGCATCGTCGACAGACCGAACTGATAGTCCTTGTAGTGGTGCTCGTACGCCTTCTGCTGATAGATCAGGTGCTGGATGTTGTACTTCTTCCCGCTCGACATCGCTTCAGCCTCGACGCACCACGGATCGTTCTTGCGCTGCTCCTCCGGCACCTGGTCGAGCACGTGGCGCAGCACGTTGCGATAGCGCTGTTCGCGCTGCAGCGTGTCGGTGACGAAACGCGTGCGGCTCGAATACTGCACGTCTTTCGTGCGTTCCGCGACATCGGCCATCGTGCGCGGCAGCGGCCCGCGCGCGCTCCACAGATCGACCTGGAACGCGAGCGTGTCGCGGCGCGGGCGCGCGCGCAGCACTTCCATCAGCGGCGTATTCGACACGACACCACCATCCCAGTAGTACTCGCCGTCGATCTCGACGGGCGGGAACGCGGGCGGCAGCGCGCCGGATGCCATGAAGTGCTCGGGCGTGAGGCGAATGCGCGAGTTGTCGAAGTACACGAAGTTGCCGGTGCCGACGTTGACCGCGCCGACCGACACACGCGTCTCGCCCGAGTTGATCCGGTCGAAATCGCACAGCTTCAGCAGCGTCGCGCGCAGCGCCGACGTGTCGTACCAGCTGATCTTTTCCGGATGATCGGATACGCCCGGCAGCGGCGGCGGGAAGCGCGGCACGAAGAATCCCTGCTGGCCCTGCATCATCGCGCTGGCGGCCTGCGATGCGGTGAAGAACGTGCGGATCTGGTCGATGCTGTTGAACAGCGCGAATTCGAACGCCGCCGGAATCGCGGGAAAGAACGCCGGCTGGCAGATCGTTTCCCAGAATTCGCGCAGCCGCTCGACGCGATGTTCGGGCGCATTGCCGGCGATCAGCGCGGTGTTGAGCGCGCCGATCGAGATGCCTGCGATCCAGTCGAGCGGAACGTTCGCTTCGTGCAGCCCTTCGAACACGCCGGCCTGATACGCGCCGAGCGCGCCGCCGCCTTGCAGGACGAGCGCGATCGTTTCGTACGGCAGCGACCGCGCAGCGGCCGGTGCGCCGGCCTCGTGTTGCAGGTCCGCCGCATCGACGGCCTGCTTTTCTGTACGCGCGTGCGGTTTCATCAGTTGCTCCGAGAAATGCCGCCGTGGATGGCGGACACGGAAGGCGTGACGTCGATCGACGGCACGCCATCGTGAGTCTTGAGAATGGGCGGTGGTGCGGGAATCGCCTCCCGTCGGGGAGGCGAAGACATTACTGCATGAACCAGCCGTGGCTGACGATGAACGACTGCCCGGTGAGCGCGGCGCTCGGGAACGCCGACAGGAACAGCACCGTCTGCGCGACGTCCTGCACCGTCGTGAACACGCCGTCGACCGTGTTGCCGAGCATCACCTTCTTGATCACTTCCTCTTCGCTGATCCCGAGTTCCTTCGCCTGCTCCGGAATCTGCTTGTCGACGAGCGGCGTGCGCACGAAACCCGGACACACGACGTGCGAGCGCACGTTGTGCTTCGCGCCTTCCTTCGCCAGCACGCGCGCGAGGCCGAGCAGCCCGTGCTTGGCCGTCACGTAGGCCGACTTCAGCGGCGACGCTTCGTGCGAGTGCACCGAGCCCATGTAGATCACGACGCCGCCGCGATCATCCTTGTACATGTGCTTGAGCGCGGCCTTGGTCGTCAGGAACGCGCCGTCGACGTGGATCGCCTGCATCTTCTTCCAGTCGGAGAACGAATAATTCTCGATCGGATTGACGATCTGGATGCCGGCGTTCGACACGAGGATGTCGATCGAGCCGAACGCTTCGGCGACCTTGTCGATGCCGCTGTTCACGGCGTCCTCGTTGGTCACGTCCATCGCGACGCCAATCGCCTTGCCGCCTGCCTTGTTGATCTCGTCGGCAACCGCGTTCGCGCCGTCCTGGTTCAGGTCGGCGATCGCGACAGCCGCCCCCGCCTTGGCGAGCTCCAGTGCGATTTCCTTGCCGATGCCGCTTGCGGCGCCCGTGACGACTGCGGTCTTGCCATTCAGGTTGCTCATTTCGAATTCCCGTGGTGAAAGGATTGACAGGGAGAAAGGACTGCGGACGTGTTATTGAGCCAGATAATCGTAGACGACTTCGCCGAGGCCGAGCGTCAAATCCGCGACGATGTGGCGCGCTTCGACGATCTCGAGCACCGGCAGGTCGGCCACCGGCGCAAGTGCGTGCGGTGCCAGCTCGAGCGACGCGGGGCCCGTCCATGCGCCCTTCATCTTGATGTCCTGCATGTAGTAGCGCACCAGTTCGCACACGCGGGCGGTGCCGTCGACGTGCGGGATGATCTTCAACAGGAAGTTCGGGCCGGCGAGGCGTTTCGCCTGCTCTTCGATGTCGAGGTCCTTGTGCTTGTAGCCCATCGTGCCGGTCGCGACGCGCACCTTGCCGTAGTCGAGCGTGCCCAGGATGTGATCGGTGTTCACGTGCAGCGTGGGCGACGCGAGCTTCTTCGGGAAGCCCCACAGCTCGCGGCCGCCGGCGATCGGCGGGTGATCGTCGAGATACATCGCGAGCGTGTAGCCGCCGGCCTGGCCGTTGTATTCGACGGGGATCACCTGACCGCTTTCGGTGTAGTCGCCGAAGCCGGTCGAATCGGCCATGCGAATGAATTCGTAATGTACGAGCGGCTCGGTGATCTGCAGTGGCTCGGGGACAATCTCACGCAGGCGGTCCGGATCGGTGCGATACGTGATGATCAGAAACTCACGATCGACGAAACGGTACGGCCCCATCGGGAAAGCGGGGCTCGTCAACGGCATCGCAAACGCTTTCGATCGGACATCGCTGATTTTCATGCGGACTCCTTGTTGTTGATCGCTTCGTGGATGATTGGTCGTAATCGTATGCCTGTGCGTCGCCGTTGTGCGATGCCGCATATGGAATTAATTGTTGCCGATTTCGATTCATTTGCCGCCTAAATATTGAGACAAGCGGCACAAACAGCGCGGATGGCGGCCGGTGACTCGATATTCATACGCATCAATGAAGCCACGATGCGAAAAAGGTGAGGTTTTACGGGATGGTTGGTGAGCTTCTACGGGAGACGGTCGCGCGGAGATGTGACAATTGTGTGAACTTGTGTTGCAGCGCGAGCTCTAAGTGCGTTCGCGCGCGGCGCACTGGCCGGGCCTCCTTACCCGGCCCGACGCATTAAGCAACGCTTAAGCGGGTGCGCCCTAGCATCGTTCGCCTCCGACCGGCACTCCCGGTCCATCATTACGCCCCACGCAACCGCATTCATGCAGAACCTCAATCTCACCCTGTTTTCCGCCATCAATGCCGGCGCCGCGCCGCACCCTGGCGTGGCCCGTCTCGCGATCTTCGCCGCCGACTGGCTCGTCTATGCGCTGCCTGCGATGCTGCTGCTCACCTGGATCTTCGGCGAGCGCGCGACGCGGCGCCAGGCGATCGAAGCCGGCGTCGGCACCTGCGTGGCGCTGGCGCTCGCGCAGGTGCTCGGGCATTTCTGGTTCTCGCCGCGGCCGTTCATGGCCGGCGTCGGCACGCAACTGATTCCGCATGTGCCGGACAGCTCGTTTCCGAGCGATCACATGACGTTCGCGTGGAGTCTCGCCGTCGGCATGATGCTCGCCGGCAGCACGCGGCTGACCGGGTTCGTGATGGCCGCGATGGCCGTCGCGATTGCATGGGGTCGCGTGTATGCGGGCGTGCACTGGCCGTTCGACATGGCCGGCGGCGTGCTGGTCGGCACGGCCGGCGCGCTGGCCGCGCACCTGTATGGGCAACGCGTGGTCGAGCTGCTCGAACGGATCGGAGACGTGGTGCACGCGGTGATGATGGGGCGCGAGCGCGCGCCCTGAGCGGGAGAATCAAGCGGAGAAGTGCGGGCCGGACGCCGTCAACCGGGCGTCTTGGCCGATTCCGTCGATGCCGACGTGCTGTCGCCTGCTTCGTGCAGTTCGGGCGTTTCGCCCGGGTGCCGGGCGGCGTCGCGTTCGAGAGAGCTTTCCTTCAGGATCGCGCACATCGCGACGAACAGCGCGAGCACGACGGCCGCCAGGCCGCAATAGCCGGCGATCTTCAGGTTGCGAAGGAAAGGCGAAGCGTGGCTTTCTCTTGTCATGACCGGGCGCTCCTGGGCGGGGCTGCGGCGGCTGTCGCCCGACAGCGGCGTCGCAGACATACATATATACCAGCCGCCCCGCCGATGCCAAGCCCGCCGATGCGCGGGCGCCCGTTCGCGTCAGTCTTCCAGCGTTTCGTGCACGGCCGCCGCGCCGCGCTTCCAGTACGCCGCCGCGCGGATGCGCGACTTGTCGATGCCGCGCTCGCCGGTCAGGTGCAGGCGCACCGCGCGCATCGACTGCGCTTCACCCGCCGCCCAGACATAACCATCGCCGGCGGACGGCAGCGGCAGCTCGCGCACCGCATTCAGCAGCGCGTCGCCGTCCGCTGCGTCGGCTTCGGCGCGAAAGCGCCAGATTTCATGCACGTCGGCGCGCGTATCGAACGCGATCTGCGCGGTGCGATCCGCGACTTCCAGCACGACCGCCGCCCGGGCGCCGGCCGGCAGCTGCTCGAGACGCCGCGCGATCGCCGGCAGCGCCGTATCGTCGCCGATCAGCAGATGCCAGTCGAAATCGATCGGGACCACGAACGAACCGCGCGGGCCGCCGATGCCGAGCCATTGGCCGACGCGAGCCTGCGCCGCCCACTGCGATGCGGGGCCCGGATGGTTCAGCACGAATTCCAGATCGAGTTCGCACCCGGCGCGGTCGAAGCGGCGCGGCGTGAAGTCGCGCGCAATCGGCTTCGGTTCGCCTTCGGGAAACTCGGGGCCGTTCGCGCCGAGCGTCGGCATCGCGGGCCGCTCGGCGCCGGGCGGCGGGAAAAACACCTTCACGTGGTCGTCGAACGACGACGATTCGAAATCAGCGAGGTCGGGGCCGCCGAGCGTGACGCGCAGCAGATGCGGCGTCACCGCGTACACGCGCACGACCTGCAGCAGGCGGAACTTGAGGGTATGGCGCACGCGGGTCACGGTGCGCTCGGATGTGTTCTGCATCAATCCGTACTCCTTGAGGTTTGACGGGACGGCGCGGATTACGCGCCGGTGCCGCCTTCGATTTCGGCTGTCGCGCGGCGCATTATCGCCGCGATGCGCCGCTGTTCGTCGGCGTCGGCAGCGCTCTTGTGCAGCAGCGCCCGCTTGAGCGCGAGACGTGCTTCGACGAACTCCGGAAGCCAGCCGGGCTGTGCATCGTCCGGTGCGTCGCTGCTCGCCGATTCGCCGGCGAACGCGCGGCGCATGAATTCCATCTTGCGCGCGAGGTGCGTGAGGCGCGCGAACAGCGTGTCGACGCGTTCGCGCTGCGCATCGAGATGCGCGCGGCCGGCGTCGGTCAGCGCATAGCGCTTGCGATTGCCTTCCGCCTGTGACGCGACGAAGCCGACTTCCTCGAGATACGTGAGCGCCGGATACACCATGCCGGGGCTCGGGCTGTAGAAGCCGTTCGAGCGCGTGTCGAGCGCCTTGATCAGCTCGTAGCCGTGGCTCGGCTGCTCGGCGACGAGGGCGAGCAGCAGCAACTGGAGATCGTCGGAGCTGAACTGGCGGCCGCGCGGCATGCCGTCGTCGCCGAAATCGCCAAAGCCGCCGCGTCCGCCACGGCCACCGAACGGACCGCCGCCGCCAAACGGGTCGTGGCCGCGGCGATGGCGGCCGATCGCGTGCCAGAGGCCGGCGAACCAGTCAGGGCCGGCATGCGCACCATGACCGTCGCATCGGGCATGGCCGCGGGAGGGGTTGTGTCGCATGATCGTGTCCTATGTATCGGAAAACATATCTAAAGATATATATCGAAAGATAGGGTGTCAAGGCGAATTATTGGGGTGGGTAGAGCACGCTCCGGGCGGAGACACTCTTGCAGAAGGTGGTCCTTCAGTTGCGCGTGCCGGTCGTAAATGGCTGCGACGAACGAATACGTTTCGTTGTTGCCGGGGCAGAGCACGGTCGCTTTCGCGTAGTAGTCCGCGCGTGCTTCCTCGTCGTACTCCGGGATCTGCCGATGTCGATCGACACGGTGAGCTGTTTCGCCGGCTTCTGGCCAGACAAGCTCGAAGGCGGGCAGGACATGAGGGGAGCAGGGGTGCGGTAGGCGTCGTCGAGCGAGATGAAAGCGGCGACCCGACCCGGCTCGGCGCCGTCGTCGGGCAATCCGGATTCGCGAAAATATTGGGCTCATGTGGGCTGCGCAAAGCCTTGCAGCAGGACGCTGCGATCCGCCCGACACGTCAACGCAATCGCAACACGCGGATTACATCACTCGCTCGAAGCACTCCGATACGCATCCCGATACACCCCCGGACTACACCCGAACCGTGCCTTGAACGCGCGCCCGAAATGCGTGATGTCCGAAAACCCGCACGCGATCGCGAGTTCCAGCAGCGTGCGATTGGTATCGGCCGGATCTTCCAGCGCGCGGCGGCTCGCCTGCAGCCGATACTCCTGAATCAGGCTCTGCGGTGTCCGCTCGGATGCGGCCAGCGCGCTATACAGCGTGCGCCGCGACACGTTCAGCGCGCTCGCCAACTTGTCCGGCGACAAATCAGGATCACTGTAGTGATGCGACAGGTAGATTTCCGCGTTCATGCGCAGGGCAGCGCTGCGTGCATCCGCACCGGTCAGCGAATCGCTCGCCTCGCGTCGAATCACCGAATCGAGCAGCATCAGCGTCGACTGCTCGAAACCGAACAGGCTTTCCGGATCGTTCGGCACCTGCCCGTCCATCAGGTAATGGATCGATTGAAGGGCCAGTTGTGCATTGCCGACGGTTCGGCGCACCTGCACGCCCGCACGCTCGACGAACCAGCGCCACATCGTGCCGCTTCTCGGCGGCGTCAGCGCAGCGACGAAGCGCGACGCGTTCGCCGATTCGATCATGTACGGCTGCGTCGCATCGTAGATCACCCACTCGCCCGGATTGACGATCGACGTCGCGTTGCGCTGCGTGACGCGGCTTTGCCCGGCGATCTGGAACAGGATCTTGTAGCAATCGCTGTCGGCGCGCGACGCGAGCGAGCGGTCGCGATCGACGCGGATCGCGGTGGTGTCGACCTCCGCCATCCGCAGGCCGCCCACCGTCGCCACCCGCACCGACATCCGGAACTGCGAGCCGGTGTCGTGAAAGACCAGCGGCAGGAAGCTGTCCGCGATCAGGTCGCGCAGATTCGTGCTGCTGTTGCTGGCGTCGACGACGAGTTCGTGTGCCATTGCCGGAAGAGGGAGAGGGCCGGGGAACGCGTCAAGGTTAATGCAAACGGCCGGGACGCGCGTTCAGACGCCGCCATTGTCGGCAGCGCTGCCACGCGGCGTCAATCGTGGTTTCTCCACGTTCTCCCCGGCCGCCGCCGCGCGACGCCATCGATCTGCACGCTGAAGCCAAAAGTGTGCACGCAACGCCGAACGGCGCCGGCGGCGCATCCATAGAATCGGAAAGCGGTCGGCAAGCTGTCCTGTCGAATCGCACGGGCTGGCTCGCGCCATGAAAAACAACCACCGATTTTCAAGGAGATGCCGCCGAAGGCCGGGCGACGGACGCATGCGGCGGCAGCACGCGCCGGTGAACGTCGCGCGCACGACAGCGGGCGCATACCAGGATGTCCGATAGAACTTTCGATTACATCGTCATTGGCGCCGGCTCGGCGGGCTGCACGATCGCGACCCATCTCGTCGAGCGCGGCCTCGGCACCGTGCTGCTGCTGGAAGCGGGCGGCCACGACAAGGATCTGTTCATCCACATGCCGGGCGGGCTGGCGAAGGCGATTCCGCGCTACACGTGGCCGTATGCGGCCGAGCCGTCGGACGACGTGAAGGGCCGCTCGATCGCGGTGCCGCAGGGGCGCGTGCTCGGCGGCTCCAGCTCGGTCAACGGAATGCTGTACGTGCGCGGGCACCGCAACGACTACGACCGCTGGGAGACCGAGTTCGGCTGCACGGGCTGGGGCGCGGACGACATGCTGCGCTACTTCGCGAAGGCCGAGAACAACGAATCGCTGACGGCGCCCTATCACGGCAACAACGGGCATCTGCAGGTCACCGAGATCCGCTATCGCCATCCGCTGTCGCAGGCGTTCGTGCGCGCGGGCCAGCAGATGGGGCTCGACTACCTGGTCGACTACAACGGCGAGCGGCAGCAGGGCGTCGGGTTCTATCAGGCGACGATCTTCAATGGCGAGCGCGGCTCCACGGCGGCGACCTACCTGAGCGCGATCCGCAACCGTCCGGAACTCAGCCTCGAAGTCGATGCGCTGGTCGAACGCGTGGAAATCGAAGGCGGCCGCGCGACCGGCGTCACGTATCGGCAGGGCAACCGTCGCGTGACGGCGCGCGCCCGGGCCGAAATCATCGTGTCGGCCGGCGCGATCGGCTCGCCGAAGATCCTGCAGTTGTCCGGCATCGGGCCGCGAAAGGTGCTCGAGGATGCCGGCGTGCAAGTCAGGCACGTGCTGCCGGTGGGCGAGAACTTCCACGATCACATGCACATGTCGGTCAATGCGACGATCCGCACGCCGGTGTCGCTCTACGGTCAGGACAAGGGATGGCGCGCGCTGAAGCACGGCATCCAGTGGAAGTGTTTCCGCTCGGGGATCCTGACGTCGCCGGTGCTCGAAGGGTTCGCGTTCGTCGATACCTGCGGCCAGGGGCAGCCGGACGTCCAGTTCCACTTCCTGCCGACGATCGACTCGTTCGACGATCCGATCGGCGTGACGGCGGGCCGCACGCACGGCATCACGATCAAGACCGGCCATCTGCAACCGTATTCGCGCGGCCGCGTGACGATCCGCTCGTCGAACCCGCAGGAACTGCCGCGTATCGACGGCCGCTATCTGGCCGACCGCCGCGACGTCGACGGCCAGATCCGGGCGGCAAAGCTCGCGCTGAAAATCCTGCGTCAGCCGGCGCTCGCGGAGCACGTCGACGAGATCTTCTCGCCGGACTGCCCGCCCGACGACGACGCGGCGATCGAGGACTGGGTGCGCGGCGCGGCGAAGACGGTCTATCACCCGGTCGGCACCTGTCGGATGGGCACGGATGCGGCGTCGTCGGTCGTCGATCCGCAACTGCGCGTGCACGGTATCGCGGGGCTGCGCGTGGCCGACAGCTCGACGATGCCGAGCATCCCGAGCGGCAACACGAACGCGCCGACCATCGCACTCGCCGAAAAGGCGTCGGACCTGATCGCCAACGCGGCCTGATCGGGGCTTTCACACTCAATTGGATTTCCGGAGGAATACAGATGGCACTGGTTCGGATGCTGGACGAAGTCAGGGCGTTTCTCGCGCGCGAACACGGTCATTACATCGACGGCCGCGCGGTGGCCGGCCACGGCGAACGGATCGACGTGCACGATCCGGCCACGCGCGCGGTGATCGGCTCGGTCGCGCAGGCGACCGACGACGACGTCGAAGCCGCGCTCGCGTCGTCGCATCGCGCGTTCCGCGGCGAGTGGGCCAACCTGACGCCGGCCGATCGCGAGCGCATCCTGCTGCGCTTCGCGGACCTGATCGAAGCCCATGGCGAAGAGATCGCGCAGATCGAAACCGCGCAGTCGGGGAAGCTGATTGCGCTGTCGCGCGTGATCGAGGTCGGCTGGTCAGCCCGCTGGCTGCGCTATTACGCGGGCTGGGCCACGAAGATCGCGGGCGAAACGCTCGCCCCGTCGTTTCCCAGCATGAACGGCGAGCGCTACACGTCGTTCACGCTGCGCGAACCGCTGGGCGTCGTGTTCGGGATCATTCCGTGGAATTTCCCGGTGATGATCCCGGTGTGGAAATTCGGCGCGGCGCTCGCGACCGGCAACACGGTGCTCATCAAGTCGTCGGAGTTCACGCCGCTCACGATGCTGCGTATCGCGGAGCTGGCGACCGAAGCCGGTTTACCCCCGGGCACGCTGAACGTGATCAACGGCACCGGCCAGGTGGGTGCGAAGGTGATCGGCGATCCGCGCGTGGCGAAGGTGTCGTTCACGGGTTCGGTGCCGACCGGTCGCATCATCGGCGAGCAAGCCGTCAACGCGAACTTCACGCGCTTCACGCTCGAGCTGGGCGGCAAGAACGCGGCGGCATTCCTGGCCGATACGCCGGTCGACAAGATTCTCGACGGCATCGTCGAAGCCGGGTTTCTGCATAGCGGACAGGTGTGCGCGTCGGCCGAACGCTTCTTCGTGCATCGTTCGAAGTTCGACGAGGTGGTCGAGAAGATGAAGGCGCGCCTGGACGGCTTCCAGCCGGCCGATCCGATGGACGACGCGGGGATGATCGGCCCCGTCTGCAACGAACCGCAGTTCCGCAAGTGCGTCGATGCGTTCGACCTTGCGCGCGCGGAAGGCGACACGATCGTCACCGGCGGCGGCGCGTACGCGCGCGACGGCTTCTACGTGAAGCCAACGATCGTGCTGCCGCGTTCGCTGGAATCGGCTTCGTACCGCAAGGAGATCTTCGGGCCGGTCGGCGCGTTCGTGCCGTTCGACGACGAGGAAGAGCTGATCGCGATGATGAACGACACGCCGTTCGGGCTGACCGCGAGCCTGTGGACGAACGATCTGTCGAAGGCGCTGCGCTACGTGCCGCGCATCGAAGCCGGCACCGTGTGGGTGAACATGCATACGCTGGTCGACCCGGCCGTTCCGTTCGGCGGCGCGAAAGGGTCCGGCATCGGCCGTGAATATGGTTCGTCGTTCATCGACGCCTATACCGAGCCGAAAGCGGTGACCATCCGCTTCTGACGAAACCGCGTCCCGCGCAACCCGCCCGGGCAGAACCGGGCGGGCGTTTCAGTCACAAGCGGCTGCCGCTCAGAACCGCGTACTGAACCCGATCCGCGCGACCGACTGCAGCGCGCCGCTCGACGCGCCGTTCGCATCCATCACGCCGTTGATCTGCGCGTGGCTGCCGTGGCTCGCGCGCTGATGCACGCCCGCGACATACACCATCGTGCGTTTCGACAGCCAGTACTGGACGGCGGCCAGGAGCTGGTGTGCATGCGCGTTCTCGAGCGTGTCGTTGCCCTTCATGTACGTGTAGCTCGCCCCGATCACCCAGACCGGCGACGGATGCCAGGCGGCGCCGGCCTCTGCAGACCACACGCCCGCGCCATTCCACGCGTTGTGCACGGTCGTGAAGAGCGCCTTCGCCGTCACCGTGCCGAGCGTGTAGTGCGCGCCCGCGCCCCAGTTGCGCACGGTGGTGGCCGGCCGCCCATCCGCCGCGCCGTACTTCTGGTTCGTATAGGCCGCGCCCGCGCCGAACGGGCCGTTGTCGTAGCTCGCACCGACGCTGACCGTATTGTTCGCGCCGACCGACCGCGCGACGTTCCCGAAGCCGTACAGCGCGCCGAAGGTCAGGCCCGAGATCGACGCGCTCGTGTACTTGACCGAATTCGCGACGCGATTGCTGCCCGCGACGCGGTCCCAGTCGAATGCGCCGGTCGGGTTGTTCGGCAGCGCGAGCGTGTCGAACGGCCCGTTGCGAAAGCCGTACAGCCCGACGAGATCCTGCGCGATCTCGTTGCCGCTCGCGGCCAGCGAATCGACCATGAACTCGTACTGGTTGCCGAGCGTCAGCGTGCCGTATCGGTCGTTCTGCAGCCCGACATAGGCCGTGCGCGCGAACAACCCGCCGCCGATCATCGAGCCGTTCGCGAGCGAGAATTGATTGACGAGCCGGAAGATCGCGCGCGTGCCGGCGCCGAGATCCTCCTTGCCCTCGAAGCCGAGCAGGTTCGGGAAGAATATGTTGTCGTCGAATTTCGCGTTGCCGTGGCCGCCTTCGTTGCTGACATAGCTGATGCCGGCATCCAGCAGCCCGAACATCGTCACGCTGCTCTGCGCGAAGGCCGCGGCCGGGATCGTGCAGGCCGCGAGGGCCAGCAGGGTCTTTTTCGTCATCTCCAAATGCTCCTCACATGTTTCCGGTCTTGCCGGAATATTTTTGATTGGACTACTGATTGATATGAAGGTAGTGAATCGTTCGGCTGCCGATTCGGTCGTGCCGGGAACGGGAATGGGAACGCGATCGAATCGGAATCGGATCGGAGCTAGATCGCGCACGCGGGCACCGGCGCGTGGCGCATGCGCCGATGCCCGCGTGCGCCGGCCGCTATACCGTCGAATACCCGCCGTCCACCGGCACGATCGCGCCGGTGACGAAGGACGCGCCGGGCGAGCACAGGAACAGGATCACTTCCGCGACTTCGTCGGCCGTGCCCCAGCGCGCGAGCGGCGTGCGCTCGAGAATCCGCCGCGACGCGTGCGTGTCGGCCATCAGCGCGCTGCTGAGCGGCGTGTCGATCCAGCCGGGCGCCACCGCATTCACGCGGATGCCGCGCTCGGCCCAGGCCTGCGCGAGCGAGCGCGTGAGCTGCGCGATGCCGCCCTTGCTCGCGCTATAGGCGGGCCGGTCCTTGCTGCCGAAGTACGTGTACATCGACGCGACATTGACGATGCTGCCGCCGCTCGCCGACAGCGCCGGCAGCGCGGCGTTGGATGCCCGCATCACCGACGTCAGGTTCACGTTCAGCACGAGCTCGAACTGGTCCAGCCTGTACTCGTCGGCGTGCCGGCTGATGCCGACGCCGTTGACGAGCGTGTCGACGCGCGGCAACGCGCGGATCCTGCGCGTCAACGCTTCGCTGTCGGTCACGTCGAGCTCCACGCAGCGGATCCCGGGATGCACCGGCGCATGCGGGCCGCCGGCCTCGAGCCCGAGCGCGACGACGGACGCGCCCGCTTCCGCGAAACGCCACGCGGTGCGCGCGCCGATGCCCGACGTTGCCGCCCGTCACGACGACGGTCTTGCCGTCAAACGACCAGGGTCGGCTCATGCTCGATGCTCCCGACGGTGTGGGTACGGCGCGCATGCCGGCGCGGCGGCGCAACCAGGATCTTGATCTGCGCGCGATCGACGAGCAGCGCGTCGAAGCCGTCGGCGACGGCGTCTTCGAGCGCGACCGTGCGCGTGACGATCGACGTGAGATCGAGCGCGCCCGACCCGATCAGCCGCAGCAGGTCTTCGTACACGTGCCGGTAGCCGACGCTCGCCGTGAAGGTCAGCTCGTCGTTGACCGCGCGGAACGCATCGAAGCCCGCGTGCGGCATCAGGCCGACCATCACGAGGCGGCCGCCCTTGCGCAGCCCCTGCATCGCGGCCTCGAACGTGGCCGGCAGGCCGGCCGCCTCGAAGCTCACGTCGACGCCGAGCCCGCCCGCCGCCTCGCGAATCGCGTCGCGCAGCACCGGCGCGTCGAGCGAGCGCGCGTCGAACGCGTGCGTCGCGCCGAAGCGCGCGGCCGCGGCGAGCCGCTCCGGCGACACGTCGACCGCGACGATGGTCGTCGCGCCCTGCAGCTTTGCGAGCATGATCAGCAGCAGGCCGATCGGCCCGAGCCCGAACACCGCGCAGGTGTCGCCGAGCCGCAGCTCGCCGCGCCGCAGCGCATGCAGCGCGACGGCCGCCGGTTCCATCACCGCGGCCTGTTCGAGACTGACGTCGTCCGGAAGCCGATGCAGCATGTAGGCCGGCACGACCGCGAAGTCGGCCATCCCGCCATCGCCCATCAGGCCGGCGAAGCCCATCGATACGCACAGGTTGTACGAGCCCGAGCGGCAGTACGCGCACTGGTGGCAGTGATACTCGGGCTCGACCGCGACGCGGTCGCCCGGGGTCAGCGTCGTCACGCCCGCGCCGACTTCGACGACGGTGCCGCAGAACTCGTGACCGAGCGTGAGCGGGGCGGTGCGGCCGGACAGCGGATGCGGCGTGTCGACGGGAATCGCGTGGGGGCCGTCTGCATATTCGTGCAGGTCGCTGCCGCAGATGCCGCAATACGCGACCGCGATGCGGACCTCGCCGGGCCCCGCGCGCGGCGTGTCGAGATCGACCACGCGGAGATCGCGCGGGCCGTGCCATTGAAGTGCACGCATGTCAGCGTCCTCCGAGGTTCTGGGTATCGAGACGGGTGGTGGCGCCGGCGAGCGCGCGCTTGCGCAGCACGGCGGGCGCGGTTTCGACGAGGCCGAACGACAGCACGCACGCGAGAATCGCGCCGGCGGCCGACGTCCACATCGCGAACTGCAGGCCGTACCTGTCGGCCGTGAAGCCCGCGACGGTCGGCGCGATGAAGCCGCCGATCAACTCGCCCGCGCCCATGATCAGGCCGAGCGCGCTGGCGATCGCGCGGGGCGGCACGGTTTCGGCCGGGATCGTCGCCATGAATAGCGTGAAGCAGCCGAGGCCCGTGTACGTGGCGAACACGAGCGTGCCGAGCGCCCAGACCGAGCCGACATGGATCATCACGACCGGGCACACGGCCGCGACCAGCGCGAACGCGATCATCGTCGGCTTGCGGCCGATGCGGTCGGAGATCGCCGGCACCGCGAAGCCCCAGAACACCCACGCGGCGCCGAGGCAGGTCATTACGACGCCCATGTCGGCCGGCGACAGATGCCGGCTTTCCACGAGGAAGACCGGCGCGAACGAGATGATCACGACGAACCACGTGAGGAAGAAGCAGCTGATCAGCACGCAAAGCAGGATGTTGCGTTCCTTCAGCAGCGCCCAGCGGTTGATCGCCGCGCCGCTCGCGGCCGGCGCGCCGGCGCCGACGGCCTGTGCATGCCGTACGCCGCCGGGCGGCACTTCACGCACCCAGCGCCAGATGCAGAACGCGATCAGGAAGCCCGGAATGCACGAGACGTAGAACGCCGCGCGCCAGCCGTAGGCGGTCGCGATGCCAATCACGACCGGCGGGCCGATCATCGCGCCGAGCAGGCCGGCGGCCGAGCCCTGCAGCAGACCCATGTTCAATCCGCGGCGGCTCGGCGTCGAGCTCTCGACCATCAGCGATTGCGACAGCGGCAGCACGGGCCCTTCGGCGATGCCCATCAGCGCGCGGAACGCGATCAGGCTCGCGAAGCTACCGACGAGCCCCGACAGCGCCGAGCACACGGAGAAGCCGAGCACCGCGGCGATCAGCAGCGGCTTGCGCGTGCCGCGCGCATCGGACCAAGCGCCGGTCGCGGCACCCGACAGCGCCCACGTGAGCGCGAGCGCGGACGACACCATGCCGAGCTGCGTATTCGACAGATGCAGCTCGGCCGACATGAACGGGAACAGGAACGACAGCGCGAGGCGGTCGAAGAACACGAAGCCGAACGTCATGAACAGGATCAGCAGCAGCCTGTTCTCATACGTCCATGCCGATTTGGAAGAGGGATGGAATGTCATGAGCGGCCTCGTCGCGCGTCAGCGAAACAGCTTCTCGACCGCTTGTGCGCCGAGGCCGACCTTCTCGTAATGGGCCTTGCACATCGCGATGTACGAATGCACGTCGAAGTAGCCGTCGGGGTTGCCTTCGTCATCGAGCCAGATCAGGGGGCCCTTGACGATGAAGAACGCGCGCATCGGCTCCGGATGATCGAACGCGACGAGCGTATGGCCTTCGCCGGGCGTTTCGTACACGAAATCGCCGCGCGTCGCGGTCCATTCGTGCTCCAGGTATCCCCACTTGCCCGACAGCGTGTACGCGAACACCTCGTGCGGGTGATAGTGGCGGTTCACGAGCCCGGCTTCCTTCGCCATCAGGATGTCGCACCACTTGTTCTGCGACGGCGAGATCCATAGCGGCCGCGATGAAACCGTTTCGGTGAACGGAACGTAAAGGCGCTCGTCGTCGCTGGCCGCGTTCGGGATGTAAGCTTCCGGCAGCGCATCGGGCTTGAACGGATTGGCAATCGGCGCGATGTTTTGCCAGAATTCGGATACGGCTTTGTCGACCACGGTGTGTCTCCTTGTCGTTGGATGTCGTGTGGTCGACTTTAGCCAGCCGGTGCGCGGCGCTCTTGACTGGGCTGGACGAATTGCTTGATCGGGCCGGACATCGCGCCGCACCGCACTGCACCAATAACGCTACGCACCATCCCCCAATCCGTGCCGCTCCGCACGACAGGCGACTCCAGGAGGCGACGTGACGAATTCGACCGTTCTTTCATGCACGCGAGGCTCGACGGCCGACGTGCCGGCGCGCGACCGGATGGCGTACTGGGATGCGTTCAACGCCGCGACGCTGGTCGGCCTGCGCTGCTCGTCGCTGTCGCCGGCGGGGCTCGAGGTCGAGAAAACCGATCTCGCGCTGCCGGGGCTCGGCGTCGCCGACATCAGCGGCCGCGATCACGTGATCGAGCGCAGCCCCGCGCTGGTGCGTCAACTGCCGAAGGAGTCGCTGTTCGCGTGCCAGATCCTGAGCGGTCGCGCGTATTTCATCCAGCGCGACCGTTGCCTGCTCGCGGAAGCCGGCGATGTCGTCGTGTACGACACGCGCGTGCCCTATCTGTTCGGATTCCTGACGCCGATGCGGCAGCTGCTGGTCGACATTCCGATCACCACGTTCGACGACCGCTTCGACGCGGAGCTGGCGGCGCTGCCGCTGCGGATCGCGCCGAAACCGGGCGCGGGCGCGATGCTCGGCGCGACGCTGCGCGCGAGCGTCGAGCGGTTCATGCGGGATCCGGTCGAGGAGGACTCAGCCCGCTTCGTCGAACATACGCGCACGCTGGTCGCGGAGCTCATCGACGCGGAAGTGAACGGCGCGGGCGCATCGCGCGCGTCGCTGTCGTACCTGCTGACCGCGAAGCAATACATCGCGACGCATCTCGGCGACCCGGAGCTCGGGCCGCAGGCGGTCGCCGATGCGGTCGGGCTGTCGTTGCGGCACCTGAGCCGGCTTTTTGCTGGCGAAGGAGACTCGATCACGCAGCACATCTGGTCCGAGCGGCTGTCGCATGCGCATCGCGAACTGGTCGATGCGCGCCTGCGCAAGACGAGCATCGGCGAGATCGCGTTTCGCTGGGGGTTCTCGAGCCAGGCGCACTTCAGCCGCGCGATTCGCGAACGCTACGGTGCGTCGCCGATGGCGCTGCGCAGCGCCTGTTGAAACAGCGGAACCGGTGTTGAAGCGGCGCGGGGTTCACGCGCCGTTTTCGTTTTCATTGTGTGTTCGTCGTGGCGGGGAGCGTCAGCGTGTTCGTGTTGCTTCTCGCCTGTTGCCCGACACAGTGCGGCATCGTCGACGGATCGCGCATCGCAGATCCGCAATCCGCCGCTCCGTTGAACCGCGAACTCCGCGGTCCAGGCCGCCGTCCGGCCGCAAACGCCCTCACACCGCGCTGGCTTCGTCGATCTTGCGGATATCTTCGTCATCGAGCTTCACGCGGATCGCTTCGCCGAGCAGCGCGAGCTGCGACAGCGACGTCGCGCTCGCGATCGGCGCGGTGATCGTCGGCCTCGCGATCTGCCACGCGAGTGCGATCGCTGCCGGTTGCGTGCCGTGCTTCGCCGACACGTCGTCGAGCGCCGCGAGAATGCGCAGGCCGCGCGCATCGAGATAGCCGGCGACGCGATCGCCGCGCACGCTCTTCTTCAGGTCGGCCTCGCTGCGGTACTTGCCCGACAGGAAGCCGCTCGCGAGTGCGTAGTAGTTGACGACGCCGAGTTTCAGGTCGCGCACGACCGGTTCGATATCGTGCTCGTATTCGGCGCGGTCGATCAGGTTGTATTCCGGCTGGATCACCTGGTAAGCCGGCAGGCCGTCGCGCTTGCTGATGTCGGCGGCCTCGCGCAGGCGCGCGCCGCTGTAGTTCGACGCGCCGATGATGCGCACCTTGCCCGCGTCGATCAGCGACTGGTAGGCGGCGAGCGTTTCTTCGAGCGGGGCCGTGTCGGCGAGATCGCGGTGCGAGAAATACAGGTCGATGTAGTCGGTCTGCAGGCGGCGCAGCGAATCGTCGGCGGCCTTCAGGATGTTGTCCTTCGACAGGCCCGCGCGCGCCTCGAGCAGGCCGACCTTGGTCGCGATCACGACCTGGTCGCGCTTGCCGGAGCGCTTGAGCCACTTGCCGATGATCGTTTCGGATTCGCCGCCGCTGTTGCCGGGCGCCCAGGCCGAATAGACGTCGGCCGTGTCGATGAAGTTGATGCCGGTGTCGGCCAGCGCGTCGAGCAGCGCAAACGATGCGTTCTCGTCGACGGTCCAGCCGAAGACGTTGCCGCCGAAGGCGAGCGGGGAAACCTGGATGTCCGACGTGCCGAGGGTGCGTAGTGCCATGTTGCTCTCCTGATGCTGCGGGGTGAACGGGATTGAACGGCGGGACCGGTCGAGTTGAATGCGACGGGATGGCGGAGGGGCGACGCGCTTTCGCCGTTGTCGCGGGATGCTCGAATATTCTCGCGCATCGACCGGGATCGTGCAGCGGTCACGCGGCCGCGGTGACGGAGGACTTGCGGCGGATGACGGACGAATCGTCCGCTATGTGCACCATCCGTGCGACTGCGTTCGATCGGGAACCGAATTTTGCCGTGGTTGGGCGCGGCAGCGGACGGTCGAGAGGCGGGTGGAAACCGGCGTTCTGTGACGCAGCATCGGAGCGGAACGAAATACGGGCGGCTAGTGGCCGCCCGCGATCGCTCAATCATCAAGCGTCACCGCAACTGCACCGCCGCGAGAAACAGCACCATGCTGCCGATCGCGCCATCCAGCACGCGCCACGCAACGGCCTTGCGAAACCACGGCGCGAGCAGTCGCGCCCCGTATCCGAGCCCGAGGAACCACACGAGGCTGACCGCCATCGCGCCGATCGCGAATGCGAGGCGCGCACCCTCCGGCTCGCGCGCACCGGCCGTGCCGATCAGCAGGAACGTATCGAGATACACGTGCGGGTTGAGCCACGTGAAGGCGAGCGTCATCAGCACGATCGCGACCGTGCTCTGCGGCGGCGGCGCGACGGCGTCGCCGCGCACGTCGAGCGTTTCGTGTCCGGGCTTGAATGCCCGGCGCAGCGCGTTGAAGCCGAACCATGCGAGATACGCGAGGCCGACGTACAGCACCACGTGGACGAAGGTCGGATAGCGTTCGACGAGCACCGACGCGCCGCCGACGCCCGCGCCGATCAGGATCATGTCGGACAGCGCGCACAGCAGCACGATCTTGCCGACATGCGAGCGCATGATGCCTTGCCGGAGCACGAATGCGTTCTGCGCGCCGATGGTGACGATGAGCGATCCGCAGAGGGCGGCGCCGTGGGAAAAAGCGATCCAGTTCATGATGGGGAAAGGTGAAGCCGTAGACGGGGGAATCAGTTGGCGTTAGTCTGCGGTCAGCCGCAACATAAGAGAAGCTAATTCACCTAATGCTGATTAAGGAAATCTAATGCTCGACTACGCGTTGCTCGACGCCCTGGCCGCGGTGATCCGGCACGGTTCATTCGAACGGGCGGCCAAGGAGCTGAACGTCACGCCGTCGGCGGTATCGCAGCGCGTGAAGCTCCTGGAGGAGCGCGTCGGCAGCGTGCTCGTCAAGCGCGGGCAGCCGTGCGTCGCGACGACGTCCGGCGCGCTTCTATGCCGGCATACGGAACGCGTGCAGTTGCTCGAGGCCGAACTGGGCGGCCGGATGCCCGCGTTGCCGGGCCAGATCGCGAGCGCGTGGCCGACGTTGCGCGTGGCCGTCAACGACGACAGCGTCGCGACCTGGTTCATCGACGCGGTCGGGCCCTTCTGTACCGAGCGCGAGACCTTGCTCGACCTCGTGATCGACGATCAGGACCATACGGCCGCGCGCATTCGCGATGGCAGCGTGCAGGGCGCGGTGACCGCGCAGGCCGAGCCGATCCAGGGATGCCGGTCGACGCGGCTCGGGCGCATCCGCTATCGCGCGGTGTGTTCGCCGGCGTTTTACGACCGCTATTTCGGCGCGGGCATCACGCGCGATGCGCTGCGCCGCGCGCCGTGCGTGATGTTCAATCCCAAGGATGGCCTGCAGGCACGCTTCATCCGGCGCGTGACGCGTGCGGATCTCGATCCGCCGCAACACTGGATCCCGCATGTCGCGGGCTATCTGCGCGCATGCGAAACGGGGTTGGGATGGGGAATGTGCCCGGACCGGATGGTCGATCGCCAGCTGGCGGCGGGCGAACTGGTCGACATGTCGCGCGGGCGGACCGTCGATATCGAGCTGTACTGGCAGAGCTGGCGCCTGTCGATCGGCTGGCTCGACGACTTCAGCGCGGCGCTCAAGACGCGTGCCGCGCTGTTTCTCGACTGATCGAAGCGGGAGAGGTGGGAAAGGCGTCAGAAGCGGGCGGCGGCGCGCAGGTCGCGCGCCGCGCGGGGTCAGACGTGATGAAGGCCGTCGAAATCGACGATCTGCACGAGGCGGCCCTGCATTTCGATCAGGCCGCGCTTCTGGAACTTCGACAGCGTGCGGCTGACCGTTTCGAGAGTCATGCCGAGATAGCTGCCGATGTCTTCGCGCGTCATCCGCAGGTTGAATTCCGACGGCGAATAGCCGCGCTTCAGGTAGCGTGCCGACACGTCGAGCAGGAACGCGGCCACGCGCTCTTCCGCGTTCAGCGAACCGAGCAGCATGGTTTGCGACGTTTCGCGCACGATCTGCTCGCTCATCAGCTTGTGCATGCGCAGCTGCATCGTGCCGGCCTCCGAGCAGAGCGACTTGAGCGCGCTGTACGGAATCACGCAGACCGAGCTGTCTTCCAGCGCGACCGCGGTGCGCGGGTGAGTATCGTCGCAGATGCCGTCGAGGCCGAGCGCTTCGCCCGCGAGGTGCAGGCCGGTGACCTGTTCACGGCCGTCGTGGCGCGTGGCGACGGTTTTCAGCGAACCCGAGCGCACCGCGTACAGGTTGTCGAACGTGTCGCCTTCGCGGAACAGCGCTTCGCCGCGCTTGACCGGGCGCGCCGCGCAGATGACCGATTCGAGGCGGCTGAGCGCTTCGGGTGCGAGACCCTGCGGCATGCACAGGTGCCGCATGGCGCACGACGAGCAGTGCGGGGCCTGGCGGGGAGCCGCCCGGCTGCCTGCATGGAACGGGGCCGCGGGGCGTGTGGCGACGGGCGTCAGCATGATCGTTTACTCCGGCGTTGAATCGACGAAATCATTGTCCCACCGCAAGTTGCTGCCGTCGGGTGACAAAACGTCGCGACCGCGCGCGCATGCCGCAGGCATCGTAGCGGCATGCTGGCACGGCATGCACGCTGCACGTGCGCGCTGCGTACGCTGTCGCTCAGAGATCCTGATCGGCGTCGGTATGCGCGGCGGCCGGGATCAGCAGCACGGGCAGCGTCGCGTGCCGCACGCACTGTTCGGCGATGCTGCCGAGCACGAGGCGACGGAACCCGCGGCGGCCGTGCGTGCCGAGCACCAGGAGATCGGCGCCGAACGCTTTCGCCCCATCGAGGATCAGCGTCGACACGTCGTTGATCGACGACGCCTCGCTCATCACCGTCGCGCCCTTCACGCCGGCCGCCTGCATCAGCTTCGTGAAATCCGCCGCGAGCGCATTGCCTTGCGCGACGAGCTGATCGCGCAGCACGGACGGGTCGTAGCCCGGCACGTTGTAGTAGATCGCGGCGTTCTCGACGACGTAGAACGGTTGCAGTTCGGCACCGTGCTCCTTCGCGAGCGCGAGGGCGGCATCGAACGCGTGGCGGGACGTGTCGCTGCCGTCGATGGCAACCAGAATGCGCTTGTACATAGTGTCTCCGAGTGGCGGGTTGGACGAAAGTCGGCCGAATGGCCTAGTGGGCCCTGCGCTGCTGCGAGGCAGAGTAAACCAACGGCAGGGACTCTGCAGCGACGTGCCGGTCGTCGCGATCGCGGCGCTTCGGCCGTCGCGGCGGCGCGCAGCGATCACGCGCCATGCGCGCGCTGCATGCCGCGTTTCGCGATGAGCGCGACGCGCGCGACGGATCGCGATGGGTCGCCGCGCGCAATGACAGCGCGCGAGTGTCGAGCGAATACCAGCTCGACACACCGGTCACGGCTGCCCGGCATCGTGCGGCGGCGCGGCGCAGCGTGCGAGCGCGTCCGGCCCGCACGCCGGCGTCATCGACGTATGCCGACGACCACCTGACGAACCGCTAGCCTCGCCCTCCATTGGACCGCATCCGCGTCGCGACGGCGTGACTTCGATCAACGCCCGTGCATCGGCGTTGCTGAGGATTCGACGCCCGATATCGCGGAACTGAGAATGCCGAACCCCGCGCTGATATCGATACCACAGCCGATCCGAACGATCGCGCTATCGACGACACATCGACCGCAAAACCGGCACGCATCCGCCACCGACCCCGCCACCCCAACGGGCCCCTCGAACGACCGATTCAAACGCCGCACGCGCTACTCCGGCACCGTCGTGATTTCGATCACCCGTTCCGGCCGGCGTCCGTGCCCGGTCCAGTACGCGCTGCCGTACATCCGATGAATCGGGCCGAACGGTTCGTCGACTGGGCGCGACGGCGCGTCGAATCCCTTCTCGATCACCATGTAGCCGGCACGCAGCGCGAACGCCGGATGATTGCCGCCGGGCCGGCTGTCGAAGCCGGCGAACCCGTCGGTACCTTCGGGCACAGCGTTGACGAGCGACGCGTTACTGCCCGTGATCTGGTCGGGCGAGAACGCGAGGCCGCTTGCGAGACGGGCAGCCTCGCGATTCTTGCCGTCGGTGTCGACGGTGCTGTCGTGCGTGTCGTCGTTGTCGAGTTCGATGCTGCGCGGGTGCACGGCGCGCCCTTGAGCTGACGTTTCCATCGCGGCTCTCCTGGCGGCGAAGCGCTCCGGATCGAAGCAAGTCCCGTTCCGGGCAAGACGGGAAAACGGCGCGCGGGCGATCGCCGCGATCGCCGGGCGCGCGCTGATTTGTCATGATTTATTTCAGCTAGAACCGCCGTTTTCTACAGAGTATGATTCTTTTCCTGCGAAGCGGCGACAGGGGATGCAGTCTCGCCGCCTCTGCCCGCACGGGGACGTCGCAGCACCCTTAAAGACGGGTAGCGAACAACAAACAAGGGACTAGAGGTGGCGGATTCATGCAAGCGACTACTGCTTTCACGCACCGCGGTTATCTGTTGAATTGCGCGCCCGCGCGCGCCAGTGACGGGTCGTTCAAGCCCTACGTCGTGATCTCCCGATCGAGCGACGGGGAGCTCGTCGCCAACCGCTTTTTCCCGACCGAGCTCCAGTTCAACGACGAAGGCGACGCGATCGCGCACGCGCGCGACTGGGCCGTGCGCTGGATCGACGCGAGCAGCATCACGATCTGACGCCGTCGCGCGGCGTCGGCTCCACGTTGGCCGTCCGGCCGATCCCCCGGCGTGCCGCTGCCGGACGAAAACGCGGTAATCTTGCGGAACCCGTTACTTTATTAGCGGCCGTGCGATCGAGCGCGGCTGCCTGCATTGGCATATGTCGACATCACCCGTCCGTCAGTGGGGCCTCGAGGAAATCGTCGCCGGCTTGCGCGAGTCGCGCGAGGAACTCCATCGCACGCGTCACCCGCGCGGCATCCGCGAGCTGCCGTCGCGCGACGCGATCTGCAAGATTGTCACCGGCCTGCGCGCGTCGATGTTTCCGACGCACTACGGCGCGCCGGATCTGACCGACGAAAGCGTCGACTACTACGTCGGCCATACGCTCGAAAGCACGCTGCGGGTGCTGTCCGAGCAGGTTCGCCGCGCGCTGCCGTTCCTGCCCGAGCATGCGGACACGCCGTTCGCGGAGCTCGACGAGCGCGCGTTCGAGATCGCGCGCGAGTTCGGCCGGCAGTTGCCGTCGATTCGCGCGCTGCTGGTCAGCGACATCCAGGCCGCGTATGCGGGCGATCCGGCCGCGCAGCACATCACCGAGATCCTGCTGTGCTATCCCGGCGTGCTCGCGATGATGCACCATCGGCTCGCGCATGCGTTGCACCAACTCGGTGTGCCGCTGCTCGCACGGTTCATCAATGAAATCGCGCACTCGGCCACCGGCATCGACATTCACCCGGGCGCGCAGATCGGCCCGAGCTTCTTCATCGATCACGGCACCGGTGTGGTGATCGGCGAAACCGCGATCATCGGCGAGCGTGTGCGCGTGTATCAGGCCGTCACGCTCGGCGCGAAGAGCTTCCCGGCCGATGGCGAAGGCGCGCTGGTCAAGGGTAATGCGCGGCATCCGATCGTCGAGGACGACGTGGTGATCTACGCGGGCGCGACGATTCTCGGCCGCGTGACGATCGGGCGCGGCTCGGTGATCGGCGGCAATGTGTGGCTCACGCACAGCGTGCCGCCCGGCACGAGCGTCGCACAGGGCAAGGTCCGCGAAGGCGGCAGCGGCGAGAAGCCGTAACACGGCGCGCGAACGGCGCCGCTCGTCGGAGGTCAGTGCTTGCCGGTCGGCGAGCGATGCTTGTACAGCACGTCCTGGTCGACGCGGATGAGGTTCTGCCCCGCGTCGACGACGAAATCCACGCCGTTGTAGGCGCTGCCCGTCAGCAGCAGGATCGCGCTCGCGACGTCGTCGGGGCCGGCGATGCGCGCGAGCGGCGTCGACGCGCGGCTCGCGTGTTCGAAGTCGGCTTGCGTCTGGTCGTCGCTCGGCAGCATCAGCCCGGGGAACACGGCATTCACGCGCAGCACCGGGGACGACGACAGCGCGAGCATCTGCGTGAGGTTGCCGAGCGCGGCCTTCGCGACCGTGTAGCTGAAATGGTCGCGGTGGAAGTTTTCCTTGATCTTCTGATCGACCACGTTCACGACGACGCCCTGCGTGCCGGCCGCGCGGGCCAGTTCGTAGAACGCGCGCGTGAGCAGGATCGGTGCGCGGCAGTTGACGGCCCACGCCTGGTCGAACGCCGCGAGGTCGAAGCTCGGAAAATGATCCTGCCAGAACACCGACGCGTTGTTGACCAGCACGTCGAGGCGGCCGAAGCGCGCATACACCTGGTCGATCAGCGCGGTGATCTGCGCGGCATCCGACAGGTCGGCCTGCAGCGCGACGGAGTCGTGCCCGCGTTCGGCGATCGTGCGGGCCGCCGCATGCGCGGCATCGGCTGAGCGGTCGTAGTGAATCGCGGTGCGATAGCCGTGCGCGGAGAAATACTCGGCGAACGCGCGCCCGGCCCGGCGCGCGGCGCCGGTCACGAGTACGACCGGCGCATTCGCCGCTTGCTTCGTGGACTGCATTACGTATTCGTCAGGTTGACTGAAGAAGGATTCGCGACGATCGACAGGAATTCGCGCCGCGTCGACGGGTCGGTGCGGAACGTGCCGAGCATGCGCGACGTGACCATCTCGACCCCCGGCTTGTGTATGCCGCGCGTCGAGATGCACTGGTGCGCGGCTTCGAGGATCACGCCGACACCTTTCGGCTGCAGCACGTCGAACAGCGTATCGGCGATCTGCACGGTCATTTTTTCCTGGATTTGCAGGCGCTTCGCGAACGCATCGACCAGACGCGCGAGCTTCGAGATGCCGACGACGCGATGGTTCGGCAGATACGCGACGTGCGCGCGGCCGATGATCGGCACCATGTGGTGTTCGCAGTAGCTCTCGAAGCGGATGTCCTTCAGCACGATCATCTCGTCGTAGCCGTCGACTTCGCTGAACGTGCGCGCGAGGATCTCGCGCGGCTCCAGCGCATAGCCGGCGAAGAACTCCTCGTACGCGCGCACCACGCGTGCGGGCGTGTCGAGCAGGCCTTCGCGGGCGGGATCGTCACCGGCCCAGCGCAGCAGCACGCGAACGGCTTCCTCGGCTTCTTTCCGGCTCGGGCGGGATGCGGCCGGCTCGGGTCGCGCGGTTTTTTTACCCATCTAGTCGCTCCATCGAATGCGGCCGCCTGCGGCGGCGCGAATATCCGGTCATTGTTTCATGCTTTCGCGACGCGTGTGTGCGGGTCGCAGCTCACCTGGCTTCACTTCGGCCACTCGTCCTGCTCGTCGTTGAACAGCGACGCGACCACTCCGCGCAGCCACGCGGTACGCGGATCGTTGTGGAACTTGCGGTGCCAGTGCTGCTTCAGGTCGAAGCGCGGCAGCGGCAGCGGCGGCTCGACCGGCACGATGAACGCGTGCTCGGCCGCGTACGCATAGCCGATCGCGTGCGGCACCGTCGCGATCAGGTCGGTGCGGCTGAGGATGAACGGCAGGCTCATGAAGTGCGGCGTCTCGAGCACCGCGCGCCGGTGCATGCGCTGCTTCGCGAGGTATTTCTCGAGCACCTCCTGGCTGCGTCCTTCGGCGCGCACGACCGCGTGCCCGCAACCGAGAAACTGCTCGACGGTGAACGGCGGCGCCTGTTCGAACGGATGGCCGCGTCGCATCAGGCAGACGAACCGGTGCGTGAACAGCCGCTGCTGGAAGAAGTTGTTGCCGTCGAGATCGGGAAAGTAGCCGACCGCCAGATCGATCGAGCCGGCTTCGAGGCCGCGGCCGACTTCGTCGTGCGCGAGCGAGACCGAGCGCAGGTTCGCATGCGGCGCGCGTGTCGCGAACGCCTGCAGCAGCTTCGGCAGGAACACGATCTCGCCGACGTCCGACAGCGCGATCGAGAACGTATGCGTGCTCGCCGCCGGATCGAAGTCGTGCGGCGCGACGAGGCCGCGCTCGATCTGCGCGAGCGCGTCACGCGCGGCCGGCAGCAGCGCGAGCGCGCGCGGCGTCGGCTCCATTCCGCGCGACGTGCGCACGAACAGCGGATCGCCGAAATACTCGCGCAGGCGGCCGAGCGCCGTGCTCACGCGCGGCTGGCTCACGCCGAGCAGGTCGCCGGCGCGGCTGACGTTGCGCGTGTCGTCGAGCGCGACGAGGTAGGGAATGAGGTTCAGATCGAGCGTGTCCATCGCCGGGCCAGTATCTAGAAAGCGTATACAACATATCTCCTGAATCGCGTTGCTGCATAGTCGGGAAAGCGCTCAAATGTGTTCCATTACTCGAACCAATGTTCAGGAGACGAACAATGCGCACCCAGGTCGCCATCATCGGCGCCGGTCCCTCCGGCCTTTTGCTTTCCCATCTGCTGCGCCTGCAAGGCGTCGATGCCATCCTCGTCGAAGCGCGTTCACGCGAATACTGCGAGAACCGCATTCGTGCCGGCGTGCTGGAACAGGGCACCGTCGACACGCTGAACGAAGCCGGCCTCGGCGAGCGGATGCGCCGCGAAGGGCTCGAGCATCACGGCATCGAGCTGCTGTTCTCCGGCCAGCGCCATCGTATCGACCTGAGCGCACTCACCGGCGGGCGCGCGATCACCGTCTACAGCCAGCACGAAGTCGTGCGCGACCTAATCGCGGCCGGCGACGCGCATGGCCACGCGATGCACTTCGAAGTCACCGACGTCGCGCTGCACGATGTCGAGAGCGAGCACCCGTTCGTCACGTTCAAGCACGCGGACGGACGCGCGGACCGCATCGACTGCGACTACATCGCCGGCTGCGACGGCTTCCACGGCATCGCGCGCCAGACGATTCCCGCCGAGCGGCTGAACACGTTCGAGCGTGTGTATCCGTTCGCATGGCTCGGCATCCTCGCCGACGCGGCGCCGTCGCTCGACGAACTCGTCTACGCGCATCACGAGAACGGCTTCGCGCTGTTCTCGATGCGCTCGCCGACGGTCACGCGCCTTTACCTGCAGTGCAAGCCCGACGAAAACCTCGCCGAATGGTCCGATGCGCGGATCTGGGACGAACTGCACACGCGCTTCTCGAACGACACCGGCTGGACGCCGACCGAGGGCCGGATCACGCAGAAGAGCGTGACGCCGATGCGCAGCTTCGTGTCGGAGACGATGCAGCACGGCCGCCTGTTCCTCGCCGGCGACGCCGCGCACATCGTGCCGCCGACCGGCGCGAAAGGGATGAACCTCGCGGTGGCCGACGTCCGCGCGCTGTCCCGCGCGCTCGGCGCCCGCTACCGCGACGGCGACGCGACGCCGCTCGAGCGCTATTCGGCGACCTGTCTCGAACGCGTGTGGCGCGCCGAACATTTCTCGTACTTCATGACGAACATGCTGCATGCGTCGCCGGACGACTCGCCGTTCGTCAATCGCCTGAAGTTTGCCGAACTGAAATACGTGACGCGCTCGCGGGCCGCCGCGCAGTCGCTGGCCGAAAACTACGTCGGCCTGCCGTTCGACGACCAGCCGACCCCCGAGGGATCCCGCCTTGACAACGCGCTGTGCGCGACTCTATGATCGGCCATCGTTCGCTAATCGAATCTAGGTTCGAATAGCGAACAAATACCGAAGGTCGACAACGGCCTCCGGCGCGGCACGCGGCACGCGCGTGTCCCCTCGACAGGCCGCGCATCGTGCCGCGGGTTCGTATCAGGAAGAGACATGGTCAACAAGATTTTCGAATCGCTTCAATCGGCGGTCGCGGACGTCCACGACGGCGCGACCATCATGATCGGCGGCTTCGGCACGGCAGGCATGCCGTCCGAGCTGATCGACGCGCTGATCGAGCAGGGCGCGCGCGGCCTGACGATCGTCAACAACAACGCGGGCAATGGCGAGACGGGCCTCGCGGCGCTGCTCAAGGCGAAGCGGGTGCGCAAGATCATCTGCTCGTTCCCGCGCCAGAGCGACTCGCAGGTGTTCGACGCGTTGTACCGCGCGGGCGAGATCGAGCTCGAGCTCGTGCCGCAGGGCAACCTCGCGGAGCGGATCCGCGCGGCGGGTGCCGGCATCGGCGGCTTCTTCACGCCGACGGGCTTCGGCACGAAGCTCGCGGAAGGCAAGGAAACGCGCGTGATCGACGGCAAGTCGTATGTGTTCGAGACGCCGATCCACGCCGATTTCGCGCTGGTGAAGGCGTACAAGGGCGACCGCTGGGGCAATCTCGTGTATCGCAAGACCGCGCGCAACTTCGGGCCGATCATGGCGAGCGCCGCGAAGGTCGCGATCGTGCAGGTGTCGGAAGTCGTGCCGCTCGGCGGGCTGAACCCGGAACACATCGTGACGCCGGGCATTTTCGTGCAGCGTGTCGTCGAAGTGCCGCAGGCCGCGCATGCGGCCGAGCTGGCTGCCGAACGTGCCGCATCCCAAGCCGCCTGACTGCCCCGAGGAATTCGAAATGAAACGACTGACCCGCGATGAAATGGCCAAGCGCGTCGCCCAGGACATCCCCGAAGGCGCTTACGTGAACCTCGGCATCGGCGTGCCGACCCTGGTGGCGAACCACCTCGATCCGAGCAAGGAGATCTTCCTGCACAGCGAGAACGGCCTGCTCGGCATGGGCCCGGCGCCCGCGCCCGGCGAGGAAGACGACGAGCTGATCAACGCCGGCAAGCAGCACGTGACGCTGCTCACCGGCGGCGCCTATTTCCACCACTCGGATTCGTTCGCGATGATGCGCGGCGGCCATCTCGACTACTGCGTGCTCGGCGCGTTCCAGGTGTCGGCGAACGGCGACCTCGCGAACTGGCATACCGGCGCGCCCGATGCGATTCCGGCCGTCGGCGGCGCGATGGACCTCGCGATCGGCGCGAAGCAGGTGTTCGTGATGATGGAACATCTGACGAAACAAGGCGAGAGCAAGATCGTCGCGCAATGCTCGTATCCGGTCACCGGCGTGCAGTGCGTGAGCCGCATCTATACCGATCTCGCCGTGCTCGACGTGACGAGCGACGGCCTCGCGGTGAGCGAGATCTTCACCGACCTGTCGTTCGACGAACTGCAGAAGCTGACCGGCGTGCCGCTGATCGACGCGACGCGCAAGGCCGCGGCCTGAACGGCAAGCGTGCCGGCGCGCGCGATCGAGCGCACGCCGGCACGCTTGGGTAGACAATAGGCGCACGCCGTTTCCCCAATCTGATGCCATGCTCGAAGACAGCGCCCGCCTGACCTCCCTCATCTGCGGCACCGAGCCGCTCAACCGGATCTGGTCGCCCCGCGCGACGATCCAGCGGATGCTCGACGTCGAAGCCGCGCTCGCGCGCGCGCTCGCCGCGCAGCAGGTGATTCCCGCCACCGCGGTCGCGCCCATCGAACGCGCGTGCGACGCCGATCGGCTCGACGCCGACGCGCTCGCGCACGGCGCGGCGCTCGGCGGCAATCTCGCGATTCCGCTCGTCAAGCAGCTCACCGCGCAAGTGAAGGCCGACGACCCCGAGGCCGCGAAGTTCGTGCACTGGGGCGCGACGAGCCAGGACATCATCGATACCGCGACCGTGCTGCAGCTGCGCGACACGCTCGACGTGCTCGAGCCGCTGCTCGACGAAGCGTGCGCGTCGCTCGCGACGCTCGCGCGCACGCATCGCGCGACACCGATGATCGGCCGCACGTGGCTGCAGCAGGCGCTGCCGATCACGCTCGGCCTGAAATTCGCGCAATGGCTCGATGCGCTGCTGCGCCATCGCGCGCGCTTCGCCGAATTGCGCGAGCGCGCGCTCGTGCTGCAGTTCGGCGGCGCGGCCGGCACGCTGGCGAGCCTGCGCGAGCATGCGGCCGGCGTGAGCGCCGCGCTCGCGGCCGACCTGAAGCTCGCGCGGCCGGCCGTGCCGTGGCATACGCAGCGCGATCGCATCGCGGAAGCCGCGTCATGCTTCGGGATGCTGACCGGCACGCTCGGCAAGATTGCGCGTGACGTGTCGCTGCAGATGCAGACCGAAGTCGGTGAGCTCGGCGAACCGGCGGCCGCCGGCAAGGGCGGCTCGTCGACGATGCCGCACAAGCGCAACCCGGTCGGTTGCGCGGCCGTGCTGACGGCCGCGGTGCGCGCGCCGAACCTCGTCGCGACCGTGTTCGCGGGGATGGTGCAGGAGCACGAGCGCGCGCTCGGCGGCTGGCAGGCCGAATGGGACGCGCTGCCCGACCTCGCGCGCCTGACCGGCGGCGCGCTCGCGCAGATCGCGCAGATCGTCGCGGGCCTCGACGTGAACACCGAACGCCTCGCCGCGAACCTCGACCTGACGCACGGGCTGATCCTCGGCGAAGCCGTGATGCTCGCGCTCGGCGACCGGATCGGCCGGCTCGATGCGCACCATGTCGTCGAGCATGCGTCGAAGGAGGCCGTGCGCACCGGCGCGACGCTGTTCGACGTGCTCGCCGCCGACGCGACCGTATCGGCCCACCTGTCGCGCGACGCGCTCGCGCGGCTGCTCGATCCCGCACATTACGTCGGCGAGGCGCAGGCCTACGTCGACGCCGTGCTCGCGCTGCACGCCCAGCACGCGAGCCCGAAACAACCAGGAGAACACTGATGCCCTTCGCCACTGTCAACGGCGTGAAACTGCATTACCGGATCGACCGTGCCGCGCGCGACGACGCGCCGTGGCTCGTCTTCTCGAACTCGCTCGGCGCCGACCTGCAGATGTGGGCGCCGCAGATTCGCCCGCTCACGCAGCACTTCAACATCCTGCGCTACGACACGCGCGGCCACGGCCACTCCGATGCACCGGCCGGCTCGTACACGGTCGACCAGCTCGCGGGCGACGTGATCGGCCTGCTCGACCACGTCGGCATCGATCGCGCGCACTTCTGCGGGATCTCGATGGGCGGCCTGACCGGTGCGGCGCTCGCCGCGCGCTTCCCGTCGCGCATCGTGCGCGCCGTGCTGGCGAACACCGCCGCGAAGATCGGTTCGCCGGAAGTGTGGGCGCCGCGTGCGCAGAAGGCGCGTGCCGAAGGGATGGCCGCGCTCGCCGACGCCGTGCTGCCGCGCTGGTTCACTGACGCGTTCGTCGATCGCGAGCCGCGCCTGTTCGATGCGATCCGTGACACCTTCGTGCATACCGACAAGGACGGTTACGCGGCGAACTGCGACGCGCTGAACGCGGCCGACCTGCGCGAGGAAGTGAAGGGCATCGCGCTGCCGGTGCTCGTCGTGACCGGTGCGAAGGACATGTCGACGCCGCCCGACCTGGGCCGTGCGCTGGCTGCCGCGATTCCCGGCGCGCGCCACGTCGAATTCGACGCCGCGCATATTTCGAACATCGAGTGCACCGACGGGTTCAACCGCGCGCTGCTCGACTTCCTGACCGCGTGAGGCACTGACGATGGACGACCAGCAACGTTATGAAGCAGGGATGAAGGTGCGCCGCGCGGTGCTCGGCGACGCGCACGTCGACCGTTCGATCGAGAACCGCACCGAGGTGACCGACGAATTCCAGAACCTGATCACGCGCTATGCGTGGGGCGAGATCTGGACGCGCGACGGCCTGCCGCGCCATACGCGCAGCCTGCTGACCATCGCGATGATGGTCGCACTGAACCGCGGCGAGGAACTCGCGCTGCACCTGCGCGCCGCGCGCAACAACGGCGTGACGCGCGACGAGATCAAGGAAGTGCTGCTGCAGACCGCGATCTACTGCGGCGTGCCGGCCGCGAACTCCGCGTTCCATCTCGCGGACAAGATCTTCAAGGAACAGGATGGGGCCGCCTAGGTGGGGCCGCCTAGGCGGGGCCGCCTAGGCGAAGCCGGCAGTGATCCGGTCGCACGGCCTGCCGATGCTGGCGAGCCGTGACGATCGACAAGCGCGCCGGCGGCGAATCGGTGCGTGAACGAAGGCAAGGCGCGGCCACGAGGCCGCGCTTGTTGCATATATCAATGTTGGATGGGACCGAAGCGACCGCTTAAGCGTCAGTTTCGGCCGACAAGGAGACTAGCGATGAATCGCACAACCGTGGTCGATGTCCAGACCTTCATCAACGAGCAGCCGTTCGGCGGCTTTCAGTGGCTCGTATTCCTGATGTGTTTCGTGATCGTGCTGCTCGACGGCTTCGATACGGCCGCGATCGGCTTCATCGCGCCGTCGCTGCTCGGCGAATGGAACCTCACCAAACCCGATCTCGCGCCCGTGCTGAGCGCCGCGCTGTTCGGCCTCGCCTGCGGCGCGCTCGTGTCGGGCCCGTTGTCCGACCGTCTCGGGCGCCGCTCGCTGCTGCTCGGCTCGGTATTCCTGTTCGGCGTCGCATGCCTGATGTCTGCGTTCTCGAACACGATCGGGCACCTGACGATCCTGCGTTTCATCACCGGCGTCGGGCTCGGCGCCGCGATGCCGAACGCGGTCACGATGATGGGCGAGTTCTGCCCCGACAAGCGCCGTGCGACCGTGATCAACCTGATGTTTTGCGGCTTCCCGCTCGGCGCGGCGTTCGGCGGCTTCCTCGCCGCGTGGATGATTCCACATTTCGGCTGGCGCAGCGTACTGGTGCTCGGCGGCGTGACGCCGCTGCTGCTCGGCGTGCTGTTGCTGCTGAAGATGCCGGAATCGGTGCGCTTCATGGTCGCGCACGGCCGGAGCGTCGACCGAATCCGCACGACGCTCTCACGGATTTCGCGCGACGCGCTGAACGCCGGCTCGTTCGTGATGACCGAAACCGCGCCGCAGACGGGCAGCAAGGGACTCGGCGTCGTGCTGTCGCGCTCGTACATCGTCGGTTCGGTGATGCTGTGGCTCGCGTACTTCATGGGCCTCGTGATCTTCTACGCGTCGATCAACTGGATGCCGATCCTGCTGAAGGACGCCGGCCTCACGCCGAAGAGCGCGACCCTGATCTCCGCGCTGTTCCCGCTCGGCGGTGTCGGCGCGGTGCTGTGCGGCGTGCTGATGGACCGCTTCAACGCGAACCGTGTGATCGCCGTGTGCTACGCGCTGACCGCGATCAGCGTGTATGCGATCGGGCAGGCGGCGGGGAATGTGGGGCTGCTCGTGCTGGTCGTGTTCATCGCCGGCGTGCTGATGAACACCGCGCAATCGTCGATGCCGGCGCTCGCCGCCGCGTTCTACCCGACCGAAGGGCGCGGCACCGGCGTGGCATGGATGCTCGGTGTCGGCCGCTTCGGCGGGATCGCCGGATCGTTCCTCGTGGCGGAGCTGACGCGCCGGCACTTTTCGTTCGCGGGCGTGTTCGGGACGATCGCGGTCGCGGGCCTGCTCGCATGCCTCGCGTTGCTGATCAAGCAGATGGCGCGGCCGCATGGCGTCACGCAGCCGGGCGGCAAGATCGAATCGCTCGGGCATTGAGCGCAATCGGGGCCGGGGCGATGCGCCGGCTCCGCGTGGGTCGCGGTGGGTCGGAAGACGGCCCACGCGTAACAGCAGACCGGGCCGCGTCAGCGGCCCGTTGATTTCACGGCCGCGGCGCCGTTACTCCTCCGCGTCGTGTTCCTTGACGAAATTGCGCAGATACGCGCGCAGCGCGGCCTCCCGGCTGCGATGATCGGCGAGGTTCGCGGCGCCCATGTCTTCCTCTTCACCGAACATCGTCGGCGGCGCGCAGTAGACGCCGATCTCGATGTCTTCGCGCAGCACGCGGATCTCGTGCGTCAGCGGATGGTATTCGGCAATCCAGTGCATGCCCTCGATGTGCTCGCCGGCTTTCAGCATTGGCTTCACGGCAATCTCCATGCAGTGGCGGCGCAACCGCCGAAGCGGTTGCACGCGCCCGTACCAAAAGGGTACGCCTGCATGACGGGAAGCTCAACGGGTGCGCTGGTGCGGGTTTACTGCGGCAGCAAATGTGCGATGAGCGGATACAGCGACAGGATCAGCAGCACGGCCATCGTCACGTTGAAGATGCGCAACGCGCGGCGGTTCGACAGGAAGCGGCGCAGGCCGAGGCCGAACGCGGCCCACAGGCAGATGCACGGAAAGCCGATCAGGATGAACACGACGGCCATCCACGCGGCGTTCATCCCGTAGTCGGCGGACAGGCGGATCGTCGTCGCGGCGGTCAGCACCATCATCCACGCCTTCGGATTGACCCACTGGAACGCGGCGGCTTCGAGGAGCGTCATCGGGCGCGGCTTCGCGCCTTGCGCCTTCACCTCGCCGGACGTGCCGATCCGCCATGCGAGGTACAGCAGGTAGGCGACGCTCGCGATTTCGAGGATCGTATACAGGACGGGCATGCGGCGGAACGCTTCGCCGAGACCGAAGCCGACGCACAGCATCAGGATCGCGACGCCGATGCTGATGCCGAACAGGTGCGGCATCGTGCGGCGGAAACCGAAGTTGACGCCGGAGGCGAGCAGCATCGTGTTGTTGGGGCCGGGCGTGATCGACGTGACGAGCGCGAACAGCATGCCGGCGGGCAACGCGCTCAGGGTGAGGAATTCCATCGCGGATTCTCCGTTGGGGTTCGAGGCTGGTATGGAGTCAGTTTAGCGACGGTTTTCTGTACAGTACCGGTACAGTTTTGTTGACGGATGCCGGTACGGGGGGAGGGGGAGGGGTGCGCGGCGGTGGTCGAAGGAGTTATTGGTTCTCAGAATCGATGTCCGCGGTCTCAATAAGTTGTCTTTGAATTGATGATGAAAACGCCTTGGAATAATCCGCTTTAACCGGCGCAATTTTTGGAATTTTACGTCTGCGCCTTACCTCTCGCCGTGAGGCCGCCTTCAGCAGAATCCTGCCAGACGAATGCAACCAGATCCACTTCGACCGCAGCGTATCGAGGCAGCCGGAATGCGCTGAGTGACGTTCTGGCGTGTACGCCGGCTTCGCCGAACACGGAATACACCACCTCCGATGCGCCATCGGCGACGGCACTGTGTTCTTCGAATGCAGGGTCGCTCTGCATGTAGACGCCGATGCGCGGAACTGCCCGGACCCGATCGAGGGTGCCGAGTGATCGTTGTAGGAGCGCGATGCAGCGTGCGGCACAGATCATCGCGCCGCGCCGACCACTGTCCACCGACACTTCCGATCCGATCAAACCGCGAACGGTGATTTCACCGTTAAGCTTCGGAATTTGTCCACTGACGAAGATCTGGTTGTCACAGCGCATGAGCGGAGCGTACCGCCCGGCCGCACCGAAGTCCTCGTCTACGGCGAGTCCCAGCGCATCGGCAATTCCGCGGAATATCGCGTCCCGGTTCATGTCGATCGTCTCCGTTTCGTCGTCCGGCGCCGCGGTATTCATTGATACACCGGCGGGGAATCGCGGGAGGTGCCCGTCGAATGCGCGATCGCGTGGCCGCCATACGCAACAGCCGCCGCGTCCCAGCCGACGTCGATGTGCGATGCCATGACCTGCAGGTCGCGCCAGTGACGTTGTGCAGGATGGGCGTCGAATGCCACGGCGGTGCCCATGCTGCCGATCAGTCGTCGGATCGCGTCGACGCAAAGCTGCGCGATGAATGCGCGATCACGCCTGATGCGGACCGTCTCGGCGGGCGACACCGCGCGCCGCGCGATGCCGGCCGTGTGCAAGGTGCGGATCAGCGCGTCGTAGAGACGACCCGCGCAGGTGAGCTCCGCGTCGCTTTTCGCGATGTGCCCGCAAAGCATCGCGTCGCAGCTTCTACCGCGGCTGCGGAGCGTATCGATGCAGTGCCGGTACGCGCCCTGTGCGCAGCCTAGAATCGGTCCGATGATCCACGTCGTGCTGTACGGGATGAGCGCCACGTCGTACAGATACGCGTCGGGATGCAGGTCGGCGCCGGCGGGATGCGGGCCAAAATAGTTCGAACGAGCGAAGATCCACTCGTCCGATACGTACAGATTGTCGAATGCAATATCCCTGGAACCTGTCGCGCGCATGCCGGATACGTGCCATGTGTCGAGCGCACGGACGTCTTCGCGTCGAACCACGACCTTGAAGATCTCCTGGGCCTCCGGTGCGTCCGTCCCGCTGAGTCGTGCCGAGACGATCACCCAGGTTGCGTGATCGATGCCCGAGCTGTAGCGCCAGATGCCGTTCAACCGGAATCCGCCGCCGTCCCTGACGAACGTGCCGTTCTGAACCGTGGCCGTCGCGAACAGCTGTCGCGGCCCGTTCGCGAAGATGATGTCCTGACAGGCGGCGGGCAGGCGCGCCGCAGTCGTCACATGTCCGCCGACGACACTTAACATCCACGCCGTGGACGCGCACGCGGTGGCTGCGAGCCGCGCAGCTTCGACGAGTGTCGGAAAGTCCTGTTGCAATCCGCCGTAGCGGCGCGGTGTCAGCAGGTGGAGGAGCCCGGCGTCGTGCAGTTCGGCCATTGTCTCGGGCGACAGGCGCGCGAACTGATCGGCCGCCTGTGCGCGAGCCTGCCAGCGCGGGAGCAGTTGTTCGATGCGTCGGCCGATCTGTGTGCGCTCGAGTTCGAGCCCGTCCACGCATGACCGGATCGTATCCATTGACGGGAGGTCATCATGCAGCTGCATCACGTCGCGTCTCCTCGCGGCCCGGCCACTCTGCGCGGTACGGGGTGATCGAAGCAGAACACGGGCTCGATGCAGGGTTCGCCCAGCAGCGAGACGAATTCCTCGATCGATCGTGCGTCGTTGGAGGCGACGAACTCGTGAAAATTCGTCCCGTTCCAGAGCAGATAGACATGTTCGAACTGCTCGTGGATCGACGCGACGAGCGTATCGAACGTCACCTGTCCGTTTTGCATCTGCGAAAGCATCTGGTTGCGCTTCCAGTCGATTTCCTCGCGGCTGAAGTAACGACTCTTGTGCAGTTCGTCCTTGACGCTCTCGCGCTTGTCGTACTCGTCGAGCGAATCGCAGTTGAGCTTCTCGAGGAAGAAGATCAATCCGTTCGGCTTGAGCAGACGCGCGACATGACGAATCTGATCCGCGCGATCCACGCCATAGAACTGAAATGCGGCAGTCTCGTAGATGTAGTCGAACGTGCCGGAGAAGCGGTCGAGGCGCGCATGCTCCCGGAACAGCCGAGGGGTGACGTGGGCGAATGCCTGCGGGTGGAACGTCGAGAAGTCGTGATTGGCGAACTGGTTGAACGCCGTTTCGTTGGCCGGATTGGGCGAGTTCGTGAAAGTGCGGATCAGGCCATTCGATCGTTTTGCCAGCGTTCTGCCGTTGGTGCCGTCGAAGGCATCGACTTCGTAAAACTCGAAGTGCTGATCCGCGCGCTGCCTGCGACGTTCGGAATACCGCGTGAGCGCGACGCCGACGCGCGACATTTCCTCCAGTATGGCCGGCACGCTGGCAAGAAAATGCGTGAACAGCGGCCCGGCTTCGGCGACCATCAGGTCGTGATACGCAAGCACGTCCGGATCGCGCAGCAAATGGCGGATGCGGCTCGCGACCGATTGCTTCGGCACCTGCGTCGCGCCCGTCGCAAGGCTGTGAAAATAACTTGCCATCCGGATCATCGGCGCGCTTTCCAGGTATTGCTCCGCGCCGTCCTCGATTCCGCTTGACGTCATGGTTGACCTCTTCGCATGTGGTATCAGTTCAAACCCTGGGCGGACACCTTGCCGCCGAACGTTCTTGGCAGCGCCCGCAGGAAGTCGATGCTTGCCGGAACCGCGGCGGAATCCAGATGGCGGCGACAATGATCGAGCAGCTCGATTGCATTGGCCGCGGATGTCGCGGCCGGAACGACGTAGGCTTTGGGGACGCGTGCGCCGTCTGACCGGGAAACCGGTACGACGAGCGCTTCCGCAACGGATTCGTGGTCGAGCAATACCCGCTCGACGGTGCGCGGATTCACCGGCACGCCGTCTCGATCGAACAGGTCGCCCTTCCTGCATTGAAAGAACAGGAATCCGTCCTCGTCCATCGCGAACAGATCACCGGTCATGAACACGCGCGATTCACCGAAACATCCTTCGCGAATGACGCGGGCGGTATCGCTTTCGCGCCCCCAGTATTTCTCCATCAGCAGATCGCCGGCTACCGCCAGTTCACCGACCTCCCAGGGCCGGACCACGAGTGCATTGTCGTTGCCGACGAGGTAGGTTCTGATGCCCGGAATGGCTTTGCCGACCGAGCCGATACGTCGGTCGAGTTCGGCGGGCGGCAGGTAGGCGATGCGTTTGCACTCGGTCGAACCGTAGTTGCAGTAGATCAGGACAGCCGGTAGCGCACGCCTGAGCAGGCGAATGTACTTGCCGGGAAACGCCTGTCCGCTGGTCGAGACATACCGCAGCGATTGCAGTCTCGAGGCAGGCAGGTCGCCCGATTCGCACAGACGGAAAAGCGCCGGCGGAAAGACGTGCAGGCCGGTTACGCCGTGTCGCTCGATGATGTCGACGATGGCGGCGGCCGAAGCGGGCAACGCCGTCTCGACCACGGCACGGCCCCCGAACAGCAGCGGCATGACCGTGTTGTAAAAGCCGTAGTCCGAGCTCAAGCCCGGGGAGAAACTGAGCACGATGTCGCGTTCGCTATTGGCGAGATAGCCGGAGACCGAGCGGAACGCGGCAATCATGATCCGGTGCGTGACGAGCACGCCCTTCGAATCGCCCGTCGAGCCGGATGTGTAGAAGATCGTTGCTGCGTCATCCATGGAGGGATTGCCCGCTTCGGATGCGCCGTCGGCCGCGAAGCAGACGACATATTCCGACAGGTCGCCGCGGGTCGCGTCGATCGTGACCGCGCGATGACGGGACGCGATGCGGGGCGAGGTCGATCGCGATGCCACGAGCGCGCTGGCGCCGCAATCCGCGATCTGCTGCTCCAGTGCGGCGGTGTCGATCGTATGCCTGATGCATGCCAGTACGCATCCGGCCTTCAGGATGCCGAATGCGGCCGCCACCGCATGCACGGACATCTCCGAATAGATCGCGACGCGCGCGCCGGCGGGAATGCCGAGACGGTGAAGCGTATCGGCTATCGTCAACATCACGTCCAGCAATTCGCCGTAGGTTGCCGAACGTCCGTCGACCACCAGCGCGACTTTGTCTCGCCGACTGCTCGCGCTGCGCTCGAAGTATTGCGGGAATCGTTCGATCATGGCATCAGCCTTCATGTGAGGACACCGAGGCCGACGAGGGGCTGTGGCCTTTTCGAATGCGGGGCGCGAGCGAGACCAGCAACCCGAGGCAACCCATGCACACGGACAGCACCATGATCACCGTGTCTGGTCCGAAACGCGTCGAGAACGCGCCTACCGCGACGCCCGCGAGCGGCTGTGTCATGTTGTTGAGGAGGATGACGACTCCCGTCGTCTTGCCGTAGTCGCGTGCGGGGATGATCTTCTGCCGCGTGCTCCGGATGTACACGTTGAACATCTTGTCGAATCCGACGATCAGGAGGAAGCCGAAAACGTACCCCGCAATTCCCGGGCTGGCTGCCGCGATAACGCCGCCGATACAGATCGACCCGAAGCCGACGAGGCCGAGGACGCGCCTCGGGACATGCAACCTCGCCGTCGTCAACAGAATCGCGATCGTCACGCACGCGCCTGCCGTTTGCAGTCCTGCGTAATAGCGTCCGCTTTCGTGATGAAAGCCGGTGACCATCGCGGCGGATGTCGCGAGCGTGACGCCGATCACGAGGTTCTCCGCGGCAGCCAACATGATGACGGACTTGAGGCCAGGAAGACGGATGACGTGAGACAAGGCCGTCTTGATCGGCGTGAACCAGGTGCCGTGCGTGCCTTCCGGCATCACGAATTCGAATGCGCTGGCCTTTTGCCAATAGGCGAGCGCGACGTCGGCTGTGACAAACAGCACGGCCGCGGCCACCACGACGAATTCCCAGCGCCACCACGACAGCAGGATCGCCGCGAGCATGGGGCCGAGCACCAGACCAAGCTGGTCGGCCAATTGCGAATACGACAACACTTTTTCGAAACGATGGCTGCTGAATATCTGCGGCAGCATCACCTCGCGCGCAACGATGCCCTGACTCGTCAGCATGCCGCACAACGCGGACAGCGCGATCAGCCATCCGATACCGCCGACGAGGTCGTAGGCGACGACGCCCGCGACGCATACTGCCGCGCGGAGAACCTGACTGACGCGCATCAGTTTCGTGGGCGAATACCGGTCGCAAAGCGCACCTAGAAACGGGAAGCACAGGTATCTCGGCAGTGTTTCGAGCGAAAACGCGATGCCCGACCAGGACACGCGTCCTGTCATCTGAAAGATGACCAGCGGCACGAGAAACAACAGAATCTGGTCGGCGAGGCGGGCAAGGAAAAGCGAATGGAAAAAGGCTTGATGCTGGGCGCGCACGAACAGTCACCTTTCTTTTGCGCGGAGCACGCGATGCATGCGCGCTCCTGCGGACGTTGCCGGGAGGCCTGGTACCCCGGCCTCCCCGGAATGAGCGTATCGAGCGTCAGTAAGCGGACGCTTCTGCAGACCCCAGGTTATGCCGTTCGTGTCCCTTGAGCGGGGGATTGAAGACGCTGACAAGCACCAGATCCCCGTCTTTACCGCCGCGCAGGTAATGCTGGTCGTGTCGATCGAGCACGTAGATGGTGCCCGGGCGGATCGGAAAGACGTTACCGTTCATGTCCTCGACCTCGCCTTCGCCTGCAATGCAATAGCAGGCTTCGAGATGGTTGCGGTATTGCAGGAGCGATTCTGTACCCGCACGCACCACCGTATGGCACACGCCGTAGCCCATGCCGTCCTTTTCCGTCAACAAGCGATGGCTTGTGCCGGAGCCCCATTCGACAAGCAGGCCATCCTTTTCGACGTCTCTCAGGTTCCTGACGAACATATTCGCACTCCTTTCTTTTTGTAAGAAATTATTGTCCTGCTCTCAGCGGAAGCGAAGCCACGAAAAAGCAAGCCAGTGCCCGTAACAGAATGGCCGGCTAAATCATGTAGTTTTTCAACATTAACCGCTGATGGCGTGGCTGGTCAAGGGCGGAATATGGGGGAATTTCCGGCGATTATGTAAATCTACCTTGGAGGTGTTGGGGTGAGGCTGGACAGGCGCGATGTAGTTTATCTACATTTTTTGTGGGTTGCCTGGCTTGCCGACATAATCCGTGGCGGTGTTCCCTGGCAGCGACACTGCCTTGCGATCGCGACGTAGCGAACAAGCAGAGCGATCTCCGGTGCGTACCAAGACGTTCTCGTGTGGGCACGGCCGGCCGAGGCCAACTCGGAGTTCCTCCAGCGATTGGCATCGAATGGAATACAAGGGCGCCGACAACTGATGTTCCCTGCGGGGCCGACTATCGTTCTCTTCTTTTATCATTCGGCTCCAGACCGTCCATGACCCACGCTGCCTCAAGTGTGATTTATTCGCACTGCTTGCAAATATCCAAGGCTTCAGATACCCATGAATCCCGGCCGAACCATTTGCGCTGCCTGCATCATCGCGCAGCGAATCCGGCTTGCCATGTAAGCAAGCTTGGTTGGCAAGCGATGCGAGAAGACGCGTCATGAAGGCAACGGCGCGGAAATCTTTGGGTCCCCAACCCTTCTGTTTTCCCTTCAATGATCGGCAGTAGACGCAACAATCAAGTCGATCAAAGCCCGCGACGCCGCAGACAACCGACGATGCGGCGCATAGATCACCGAAAACGCCCGTGTGCGCCCACGAAGATGAGGCAGCACTTCGACGAGACTCCCGGCCCGCAAGCGATCCTGAACAATGAAGTCATAGGTCTGGCAGATGCCGGCGCCGCTCTGCGCCATCGAGACAACCCCCAACACATCGTCGGAGACCGCGACGTTCGACGGCGGGAGCCAATCGATGTCCTGCCCGCCGTCGCGGAACACCCACGGCGCGATACGACCGCTGCTGGGCAGCATGAAAGGCAAACACAGATGGTGCGCCAGATCCGCCACGTTCTCCGGCATGCCTGCGCGCGCCACGTACTCCGGCGCCGCGACAAGGCACAACGCCGCGTCCTCGAGCTTGCGTGCGACCAGGCCGCTGTCCGGCAATTCACCTAGCCGGATCGCCAGGTCGAACCCTTCGGCCACCAGATCCACGTTCCGGTTCGCGATGTTCAGCTCCACGCGAACCTCCGGGTGCTGCTGCGTGAACTGCCGCAGCAGCGGCGGCAGACGATAGTGTCCGTACGTCGTCGGTACGCTGATGCGGACATGGCCGGTTAACGTGCCGCCGTGCCCCTGAATCGCACGCTCGGCGTCGTCGATCAGCAAGAACGCCGCACGCGATTGCTCCAGATAGAGCCTGCCTTGTTCCGTCAGGCTCAGCCGTCGAGTCGAACGGCGCAGCAATTGCACGCCCAGCCGCGTCTCCAGACGGGTAATGGCACGGCTGAGAACGGACGGTGTGCTGCCCAGCGCCACCGCGCCCGCTGTCATCGAGCCTTTTTCGATCACCGTGACGAATGCTTCCACGTCACCGAGATGGTCGAATCTTCGCGCCATCTTGTCCTCCAAAGAACAGAAGATTTACTTTTAAGCCAGTTTATCTCCTTGAGCGGGCCAAATAAAGTGAGCGCATCGTGACTGCGTCGTCCGGTCACTCACTGAAATCAAGGAGCAAACCATGAATCGTGACCCTCGCGACCGGCAGGGCCTCACCGTGCTGTTCGTCCTCACGAGCCACGCGACGAAAGGCGCGACCGGCGAGCCGACCGGCTTTTACCTCGGCGAAGTGACGCATCCGCTTGCCGAACTCGACGCGGCGGGCATCGCGGTCGAATTCGCGTCGATTCAGGGCGGCGAGCCGCCCGTCGATGGTCTCGACCTGACGGATGAAGTCAACACGCGCTATTGGAATGACAGTGCTTTCCGCGACGCGCTGCGCCACACGCAGCGACTGGGCGATGTCGACGCGTCGAAATACGCCGCTGTCTTCTTTGCGGGCGGCCACGGTGCGATGTGGGATTTTCCGGGCAATGCCGACGTGCAACAGGTGACGCGCGCGGTCTACGAGGCTGGCGGCGTGGTCGGAGCGGTATGTCACGGCCCCGCGGCGCTGGTCGATGTGACGCTGGGCGACGGTACTTACCTGGTCGCCGGCAAGAACCTGAGCGCATTCACGGATGAAGAGGAACGCGCGGTCCAGCTCGACCACGTCGTGCCGTTCCTGCTTGCGAGCACGTTGACGCAGCGAGGTGCGCATCACCATCCGGCACCGAGCTGGACGGCGAAGGTCGTGGTCGACGGGCGTCTCGTGACCGGCCAGAACCCGCAGTCGGCTGCCGGTGTGGGCGCGGCGATTCGCTACCTGTTGCTGAACCGATCCGAACAGGCCTGACATTCCCCGATGGAGAAAACCATGTATTCGATGCGCAAGCTCGCCGTAGCCGCGATGCTCGGCATTGCCGCGTACAGCGCTCACGCCGCCAACGTGCTGGTGGTGTTGTCGGATTCCGATCACCTCGATCTGAAGGACGGCAAAGTGTTCGCGACGGGCTTCTACCTGAACGAACTGATGCAGCCCGTGAAGGCCCTGCTTGATGCAGGCCATCAGGTGACCTTCGCCACGCCCGAGGGCAAGGCGCCGACGATGGATGCCACGTCTGCCGACAAGATGTACTTCAACGGCGACGAAAAGGCGATGCGCGACTACCGGGCTTTGCTCGACAAGCTGCAGATCACATCGCGTGCGCACTCACCCGTGATCAGTCTGTCGCGGGTCGAGCAGATCGGTTACGGCCACTTCGATGCCGTTTATGTCCCCGGCGGCCATGCGCCGATGCAGGATCTTCTGACTAGCCCCGCGGTGGGCAGGCTGCTGGCCGATTTCCATGCGCGCGGCAAGACCACGGCGCTCGTTTGTCATGGGCCGATTGCGCTGCTGTCGACGCTGCCCGATGCACAGGGCTTTACACGGCAACTCGCTGCCGGGAAGGCCGGCGATGGCGCGCCGAAATGGATCTATGCCGGCTACCGAATGACGGTGATCAGCAACGCGGAAGAAGAGCAGGCGAAAGCACTGCTCGGCGGCGGCGCGATGAAGTTCTATCCGCAGACGGCATTGCAACGCGCCGGTGGAATTTACAGCAGCAACGAGGTGCCCTTTACCGCTCACATGGTGACCGACCGCGAATTGATCACAGGTCAGAACCCGGCGTCCGCACTCGACGTCGCCGGCGAAATGCTCAAGCGGCTGAAGTAATGCCACGCAATGGACCGGCATCGCCGGTTCTTCGATGATGCAAAGGAGAACGAACACATGGATCTGCAACTGCAAGGCAAAACCGCGATCGTCACGGGTGCTACCGCCGGCATCGGCATGGCTATCGCACGAACGTTGGTCGGCGAGGGCGTGTCGGTCACGATCACGGGGCGTCACCGCGACAAACTCGACGAAGCCGTCGCTCAAATTACCGCGGCAGTCCCGGAAGGCAGCGTACGCGGAATCGTTGCCGACGTGAGTGGCACGCGAGGCGTTGCCGAACTGATCGACGCGCAGCCGGATACGGATATTCTCGTGAACAATCTCGGCTACTACGAAGCCAAGCCGTTCGCGGAGATCACCGATGACGACTGGCTGCGAATGATCGACGTCAACGTGATGTCGGGGGTGCGGCTGTCGCGCCATTACTTCCCTCGCATGCTTGCGAAGAACTGGGGGCGTGTGATCTTCATGTCCAGCGAGGTCGGCGCGTTTACGCCGCCGGACATGGTGCACTACGGCGTCAGCAAATCGGCACAGCTCGCGGTTTCGCGCGGCATGGCCGAACTGACGAAGGGCACGGGCGTGACCGTCAACAGCGTGCTGCCGTCCGCCACGCGTTCCGAAGGCATCGTCGCGTATTTGCGGCAGACCGCGCCGCGACCCGGCATGAGCGATGCGGAAATCGAATCGCACTTCTTCGAGACCTATCGCCCGAGCTCGCTGATCGCCCGCATGATCGAAGCCGACGAGATCGCCGCCATGGTGGCGTTGCTGGCCAGTCCGTTGGGCGCGGCGTCCAACGGCGCGGCGGTGCGCGTCGAAGGCGGCACCTTCCGGTCGATTCTCTGAACGGGAGCGTCGATATGTCCGCCCATGTCATCGTCGCGCTCGTCGAAGCGAAGCAAGGTTGTGAGGCGGTGCTGGTGCAAGCGCAGCGGGAGCTTGTCGAAATGGCGCGCCATCAGCCCGGCTGTCTCAGCTATGAACTGCATGAATCGCTGGAGCAGCCCGGGACGGTGGTCTTCTTCGAACAGTGGGTTGACCGTGCATCCTGGGAGCAGCACATGCGTAGCCCGCTGATGGACGCATTCCGCGGGAGCGCCGGTCGGTGGATCGAAAACTTCCAGTTGCTGCATCTGCGCCAAATCGCATAACCCCATCCGACTCACTGAAATCCTCATCATGTTCAAGCGCTTGAATCGAGTTACGGCAATTGCGTTCGCCTTTGCCTTCATCAGTTGCGCGACTGCAGCGACTGCGGCGGCCGATACCCGGCTCGAGCGCTGGCGAAGCTATGCCGGAGTAAGTTGGGAGACTCCGAAAGGCGATGGGGATCCCGCTCCGTTCGCAGGCTCGGTCAATGCACCGATTGCCGGGCTTCATTTCGATGCACGCGGCGCCGCATACGTGAGTACGCCGCGCTTCGTCGCGGCATCGACGCCGGCGACGCTCAGCAGGCTGGATACGCGATCGACGACCGGCCCGGCGCGGCTGACGCCATTTCCGTCGATGGAAGGCAATGCCATATCGACCGCGCCTGCCGAGCATTTGCGCAACGTGCTGGGCTTTTACGTCGACCGCACAAACGATTGGTTATGGGCGCTCGACATGGGGTTCGTTGCCGGCGAATCCGAAGCACCCGCGGGCGCTCAGAAAATCGTCGTGCTCGATCTGAAGTCGGGACGAATCGTGAAGCGCATCGGCCTCGACGGCGTGGCCGATCGTGCCGGCAGTTTCCTCAATGACATCGTGGTCGACGAACGCCTGCGCGTTGCCTATGTTTCCGACAGTGGCTCGCGCAGTGCGCCCGATAACAAGGTGGGCCTGATTGTTGCCGACTTCGCTTCGGGTACCGCACGGCGTGTGCTGGACGGGCATCCGGATTTGCAGGTCGAAGCGGGGGTGAAGGTCGTTTCCCATGGCGCTGAAGTATGGCCGGGAAAGCCGCTGCTGATCGGTATCAACGGAATCGCGCTGTCACCGGACGGCACAACGCTGTACTGGACGGTGACGACGGGGACACGCGTACGTTCGGTTCCGACCGCCGTTCTGAGACGGCACGGTTCGACAGATGCGCAGATTGCCGCGGCGATTCGTGATCTTGGCGCCGTCGGCGGCAATACGGACGGAATGGTGACGGATTCGCGGGGCGCGCTCTACATTACCGACGTCACGCATAACGGCATTGTGAAGTACGAACCGAGCACGAAGTCGATGTCGTTGATCGCATACGACGATGGCGTGCATTGGCCGGATACGCCGGCGCTGCTGCCGAATGGCGATCTGGTCTTCACGTCCAGCGCGCTGAGTGATCATGTCGCGGGACGGGTCGCCAGCGGTCACGAGCGCTACGAGTTGTGGCGGACGTCGATTGGCGGCAAGTGATTGAAAATCGTGCTGCGTGTGTACCGGACGAGAGACGGGTTATAGCCTCCGGAGAATGTAACCTCCTACGGGCTTGCGGCGTTGGATCTTGGCATGAGAGTGATGGGGATCGAAAACCACAGACTTGAGCAACCCGAAAGTGAGTTGCAGATGTCCGCATCATCGCCGCGAGTGAATGTATCATCGCCGAATTGGCTGAATTCTTCGCGCTGAAGATCATTCAACTTTCTTCGCTTACGGGTCATACTCGGTGCTCTGGCCTGCACCGGAATCGGAGTGAACCGTCTAGATCAAATCTTCGTTCAATTATCGATGCTTGTAGGTTCAGGTATCGTGCTGGCATTCGCTCTCGAGGGCATCGCTTCGTTAGCTTATTCCAGATTGCCAGTCGATGATGCACGTGCCTGCTTCCTCGGACTCGTCTGCCATGAAATTGAAAACCATCATGCCGATTCAATGCTTTCCGAGTAACGTTCTTCGAACCGAGCGCCTGATTCTGTCGCGCGCTCGCCGGAATGATGCAAGCGATTTGCTCAGATACTACAGCGAGAATCGACATCATCTCGAATCGTGGAATCCGTCGAGGTCCGAGAATTTTTACACAGTAGTCGAAATTGAGAAGCGTCTGTGTGAAATGGAAACTCAAATGCAGGAAGGTAATGCGTTACACATATTGATACGTCGTTCCGAAGGTGCTGCGCTCGTCGGGGAGTGTAGTTTCACCAATATTGTTCGCGGGCCATTCCAAGCATGCCATTTAGGATTCTCGGTAGCTGCTGACGAAGAAGGTAATGGATTGATGTACGAAGCCTTGTCGAAAGCAATTGAATTCACCTTTGATGTATGTGGTTTTCATCGCATAATGGCGAACTATAAACCTGAAAATTCCCGAAGTGCTCGACTATTGGAACGATTGGGATTCGAAGTGGAAGGGCGTGCTCGGGCATATCTCAAGATAAATGGTCAGTGGGCCGATCACATTCTTACGTCTCGTATTAGTGACCTCGATTGATTGGCTACTTACGCGCTCGACGTCACGGGCTCCGCTGCGCTCCGCGGCTTGCTGTTGGCATCACACCGGCTCGGCGCGGTCGCGGGCGGTGCCACGGTCTAGCAGGTTTTCCCGCTCGCCGAAGCCGGCAGCGGGCTGGCTCGACGCGCTGGCCGTGTCGTCGCGTGCGGCCGATACAACGCTCATGCACACAGTCTCAATATGTTGTCTTTGACCGACCGGGGGCAACTTCGCGCCCAATGAGCCCCTCTCCCTGCCTTCTGTAGCTTTCATTTGTATTGTTGTTTTAAGGATTCTTAATGAATCACGGAAGTGACGGTGCTGAATCAAGATTCGAACGCTCTATTGACAGACGATAACAGCTTGCCTAGATTAGCCACATGAACGCACTTTTCGTTACGACTACCACGACCACCACCACGACCGCCAATGGCGGGCCGGGGGGAGGTTGCACGTCGTAGGTCAGTGCCTCAAACCATCCCCAAGCCCCGCCGGAAACGGACGGGGCTTTTTTGTGCTCCGTTCGACCGGTACAAACGTCAACGGAGAACGTGATGGACGATTTCGATCATCGAGTGCTCGGCAACAAACTCGATCTGTTTCATCAGCAGGATGAAAGTCCGGGCGCCATCTTCTGGCATCCGCGCGGCATGGTCCTTTATCGGGTCGTCGAGGAATATATCCGGGTCCGGATGCGTCAGGCCGGCTTTGTTGAAGTGCGGACTCCTCAGATCGTCTCGCGCGATCTTTGGGAACAGAGCGGTCACTGGGAGAAATTCGGGCGAAACATGTTTTCTCTCGAAAGTGACAACAACCCGTACTGTCTCAAACCGATGAGTTGCCCGTGCCATGTGCAGATTTTCAAAAAAGGCAGTCGGTCGTACCGCGATCTCCCGATCCGATATTCCGAATTTGGGGCCGTCCATCGTGCCGAGCCGTCCGGGGCGCTACATGGCCTCATGCGTGCCCGTGCGTTCACGCAGGATGACGCTCATGTGCTTTGCATGCCGGATCAGGTCGAGATTGAAGTCGCACGATTTTGCGTATTGCTGAAGACGATTTACGCAGACTTCGGATTCGGCGAATTCGATGTGGCTTTGTCGACGAGGCCGGCGGTCCGGGCGGGTGACGATGCGGTCTGGGATCGCTCGGAAGCGATGCTCGCATCCGCTGCGCGAGCGGCCGGCCTGGATTTCGCGATCCAGGCAGGAGAAGGGGCGTTCTATGGCCCCAAGCTCGAATTTCATCTGCTCGACCGTCAAGGACGGAAGTGGCAGTGCGGAACGATCCAGCTCGATTTCGTATTACCGGAACGGCTCGGTGCGTCATATGTCGCGGAGGACGGTGCGAAGGCGACGCCCGTCATGTTGCACCATGCAGTGCTGGGAAGCCTCGAACGGTTCATCGGGATTCTTCTCGAACACTACGAGGGATGGTTGCCCACTTGGTTGGCACCGGACCAGATCGTCGTCGTGAATATTGGGAAGGATGACCGCGAATTTGCCGACAACACGGCGTTCGCCTTCGAAGACATCGGCTGTCGGGTGCTTCGCGATTTCCGTGCCGAGCGCTTGCCGCGCAAGATCTTTGATGCGAGGGAACTGGCCGCGCCGATCGTCGCGATAGCAGGACGCAAGGAGGCGCTGGCTGGCGAAGTGTCGTTACGGTTGAGGGACGGAGAGCAGCACGTGCTGACGATCAACGATGCGCTCGCCTATTTGAAGCAGCACGCGCGCGTCCCGTCTGCGACGCGGGTGTTTTGATCTGATGCAATGTTTTCGGAAACCGCGGGCGGATAGAGCGCACGTTGCGGATCAATCGAATCCGGCGACAAGCACACTTCAATAAGTAATTCTAAAAAATCATGAGAGAAGCCAGTGAGCGAGTAATTTAACGGCTCGGGGGTTATTGTGAGCCTGCGCCGTATGAGGCCGTCCAGACAAATGACGATCGCCCGTCATTCCGCCGCGTTGGGCACCCCCGCGTGCGTGAATCAGGGTAGCCCCCGGAACGCAACATAACCTCACGACGTCTATCACCACAGAGCCCTCCATCGTCGAGCGACATGGATGAGCGTCCCGTTTCCATTCGACTGGAGAAATCGACATGGCACGCATACCCAAGCTATCCATCTTGGCGGCCCTCCTTTCCGCGCTGCCGCTCGCCGCCTCCGCGCAAGCAATCAAACTGACGGACCCTCAGATCGCGGCGATCGTCGTGACGGCCAACCAGGTCGACATCGATGCCGGCAAGCTCGCGGAAAACGTGACGCATACGAAACCGGTCAAGAACTTCGCCGCGTCGATGGTTACTGATCACACCAATGTGAACAAATCGACGGTCGCACTCGCGACCCGGCTGAACCTGAAACCGGAAACCAACCCGACGAGCGACGCGTTGAAGAAGGAGGGCGATGACAACGTCGCCGCGCTCAAGGCGCTCAAGGGGCACGCATTCGACAAAGCCTATGTCGATCATGAGGTGACCTATCATCAACAGGTGATCGATGCGATAGACAAGACGCTCATTCCATCGGCGAAAAACGACGAACTGAAGGCGCTGCTCGTGAAGGTGCGGCCGGCATTCGTCGCCCACCTCGAGCATGCTCGCGCGTTGCAATCGACGCTCGGCGGCGGTAGTGAGAAGAAGGCCTACTAAGCCCGCGCGCTCGACGGCGCGGCGGCGAACCATGTGCCGGATCGTCGTGGCGGCGGCACTGGCGTTCGTGGTCGCGGACGTCTCCGCCGCCACGACGCACCGCATCATCATCGAAGGCATGCGTTTCAACCCGCCCAGCGTGACGGTCGCGCGCGGCGACACGATCGTCTGGGTCAACAAGGATCTCGTCGCGCACACGGCCACGGCCGCGGGCCTGTTCGATTCGCATGAAATCCGACCCGATGCCTCGTGGACGTATGTCGCGAACACACCGGGCCGCTACGCATATATCTGCACGTTTCATCCTACGATGAAAGCGACACTGACCGTGAATCGCAAACCATGACGCACGATGCGAAGCCGCTGCCGCTTGCGGAAGACGACGACCGTACGCTCGCCGCACGCGTCGCGAGCGGCGAGCGCGCTGCGTTCGAACAGCTGATGCGTCGCTACAACCGGCGGCTTTACCGGCTTGCACGGGTGACGTTGCGCGACGATGCCGAAGCCGAGGATGCACTGCAGGAGGCTTACCTCGCGGCATTCCGCGCAATTCCGCGTTTTCGTGGCGACGCGTCGCTATCGACGTGGCTGTCGCGACTCGTGCTCAACGAGTGCTTGACGCGTCAGCGCCGCGGCGCGCGGCGCGACACGATCGCGCCGATGGTCGGGCTATCGACCATCGCCGACTTCGAGCGGGAAACCATGGATGCAGACCAGAACGAATCGCCGGACCGGGCGCTGATGCGCACCGAATTACGCACCTTGCTTGAGCGCAAGCTCGATGCGTTGCCCGAAGCGTTTCGCATCGTGTTCGTGATGCGCTGCGTCGAGGAATTCAGCGTCGAGGAAACCGCCGAGTGCCTCGGCATACCCGAGGCGACGGTGCGCTCGCGGCATTTCCGGGCAAGGAGCATGCTGCGCGAGTCACTCGCCCGGGACATCGATCTGGCCGAGCGCGACGTGTTTTCGTTCGACGGGGAACGGTGCGATCGCATCGTGCACGGTGTGCTGGCGAAAAGCGCTTCGCGTTGATCTCGCCGCGGCCGACAGGCGCGCTATGCGTCCGCCGGGCCGGGCGCGGCGGATCCGCGCGCACCCGCGCGCTGACCCGTGATCATTTCGACGAGCCACTTCTCGACGAGGGCGGTGTACGCACTCTGGCTGGCAGCGTCCGACAGCCCGTGATCGGCGCCTTCGAGAATCCGGTACGTCAGCGAATGCGCGGACAGGCATGCCTGCAGATAGCTGGCGATCGCCGTGTGCGGCACGATCTGATCGTGCTCCGATTCGACGAGCAACACGTCGCCGCGAAAGCGGGACGCCGCGCGCAGTGCGCGATTGTCGGACGCCGGCACGATGCGTTTGCGATACGCGACGAGATCGTGCTCGACGTGCAGCGCCCGCTTCGGCGTATTCCAGCCGTCGTCGAGATAGAGCGCCGGTACGCGCAGGCCGAGCCAGCGTACGGGGCGCAATTCGGTCAGGATGGTCGCGAGATAGCCGCCATAGCTGCTGCCGACGACGGCGATGGCATCGCGATCGATCAACGGGTGGTCAACGAGCGTGTCGTAAGCGGCGAGCAAATCGCGAAGATGGGTTTCGCGCGTCACGTTTTGCTGCTCTTCCAGCGTACGTCCATGCCCGGTCAGATCGAACGTCAGACAGACGCACCCGAGCGCCGCCGCCTGCCGCGCCCGCTCGAGATACTGCTCCTGGCTGCCGCCCCAGCCGTGCACGAACAGAACGCCCGCCACAGTAGTCTTCGGCGCGAGCACGGTACCGTCGAGGTAGCCGTTCTCGACCTTGATGCGCACACGATAATGCTCCGCTGTCATGTCTCGCTGCTCCTTCGGAAAGGGTGACGATCGACCGTGTAGTACTTGGTGAGGGCGCCGGCGTGGGCATCGAGACCGTGATAGACGATCTGCGCGCCGGCCGGTATCGCCGGGTCGTCGCCGTAAATCTCGCGCGTCGCGGCGGCCACGGCGTCCACCTCCAGGTCCGTCCTGAACATGCGCAACGCGCCGATTTCCGCGCCCGATGCGCCGCCGATCCGCCACGATTGCTCCAGTACGCCGCAGTGGCGCACGCCTTGTGCATCGGTGCCGAACGCGACATCGTAGTTGCGCCGCGACGCGAAAAAGCCCGCGTAGTCGCGTTGCACGGCGGCGTCGAATGCGCATGCCTTCGCGATCGCCTCACTGACCTCGGCCGTGACGTCGAGCCGCGCCAGCACGTCGAAGCCGCCGCGGACGACGACGAGGTCGGTGCCGCCATACACTTCATGGCCGTTATTGTTGACGGTCAGATGCTGAACGCCCCAATAGCTCGCCACCAGATCGTCCAGCGTGACCTGACCGACGCTCAATGTCTCGATCGAATCGAGATGGCGCTCGACGACGATGCCGCCGGTGCGCAACGCCGCGTCGCCGAACGCGTCAAGCTCCGCTTCCAGCTCGGCCATGTCGGCCACGAGCGTCTGCCCCGTTCCGCCGATTCCGCTGGGCCGCTTGAGCCGCACGCGGCCGTCCTGCCACAGGCGCTGCGCGGCGTCGCACGCATCCTCGCGCGAGAACGCGGAGTAACCCGGCAGCGTCAGCGCCGCGGCGTGTTCCGCGAATGCGGCGGACCAGCCGGGCGGCTTGGCGCGGGCGCCTTCGACCAGACGATGGGCAATCACCTTGGTCGCGACGAACGGAAACGGCACGACGCCACCGAACAGGTCCCGTACCGATCGGACCCCGAGTTCGCGTGCCTGCGACACGGTGAGCGTATCGTTCGGGATCACGTAACGGTTTGCAGGGTATCGTTCCGTCCGACGGAACTCGCCCGCAAGCCGTGTTCCCTTGAGTGCGGCGATCTGCGCGCCGAGCTGGCGCAGCGTGTCGGCTACATGACCGACGTGCGGCGTCCCCTCGTCCCGAAAATGAATGAGGACGACCGGTAGTGCCGGCGTGACGCGCGCCAGTTGGACCCGTGGTTTCAAATCGCCCCCTTCGCGCCGGCGGCGCGATTGTCATGAATGCATCGTCGCGGGCGGTTTCGCCTGTCGAATCCGCTCATCGCGGTGATGTAGCAAGATTCATTCGCCTCCGTTCCCGCGCTGGCATGCACGAGCGGACGCAAGGTTGCGGGGCGGTCAGCGAGGCATGAGTTCACCGCGCCGCAGCGCGAATCAGTGATGGAGCAACGGATAGGCCACGAGCCCGAAGAGCGCGGCCGCGGTGACGATCACCGGCTCCTGCAGCTTCCTGAAGCGCCACAGCAGCAGCACGGTCGCGACGGCGACCAGTGCGGTCGGTATGTCGATGATCGAGCGTTTCGCGATCACGAGGACGGACCCCGTGATCGCACCGACGGCTGCGGCGGTGATCCCGTCCACGAACGCCTTGACGTCCGGACGGTGCCCGTACTTCTTCATGTACGGCGCGGGAATGACGGTAAACAGATAGCAAGGCAGGAACGTGCCGAGTGCCGCGACGCACGCGCCGGGCAAGCCCGCCACGAGATACCCGATGAAGCCGACGGTGATCACGACCGGCCCGGGCGTGATCATCGCGACCGCGACGGCATCCACGAACTGCCTGTCGTTCAGCCAGTGATGCTCGGTGACGACGCCGCCGTAGAGGAACGGCACGATCGCGAGCCCGGAGCCGAACACGAACGCGCCCGCCTTCGTGAAGAACGCGCCGATCTGCACGAGCTGCGGCAGGTCGATGCCGCTCAGTATTCCGCTGGCGGCCGGCAGGTTGGCGGCGGCTACCGCATGCAGCCCGCCCCGATGCAGCCACTTCGGTGGCGCGCGCCACAGCCAGCCGATCAACCCGGCAGCGATGAAGAGCCACGCGATTTCCGATTCGGTGACGAACGTGACGACAGTGAGCGTCAGGAAGATCGCCCACAGCAACTTGTCGTTGCCGACGGTTTTGGTCGTCAGCTTGTACGCGCTCATCGCGATGATGCCGACCACCGCGGCGCCGACGCCATAGAAAACCGCCTGCATCCACGACAGCCCGCCGAAGTGCGCGTACGCGAATCCGAGCGCGAGCACCATCAGGAACGACGGCAGCACGAATGCGAATCCGACGAGCGTCGCGCCACGGAGGCGATAGTGGACGAACCCGAGATAGATCGCGAGCTGCGCGGCCATCGGCCCTGGCGCAAGCTGGGCCAGCGTGAGCCCTTCCTTGTAGTCGGCTTCGGTGATCCAGCCGCGACGCTCGACCAGGTCGCGACGCATGTAGCCCGCGAGCGCGACCGGCCCGCCGAAACCGAACGTCCCGAGACGCAGCATGTAGGCAACCAGCTCGCCGAGCGAGTAGGTCGGTTCGGTCGCGGCGATGGCGGTGGTCATGACCTGGCTCCGTTCCCGTTCTTTCCGGTCGATGAAAAATGCGCGTACAGCGCGTCGAGCACGGCGCCCATGTGCTCGAGCAACTGGTCGTCGTTCTCCGCGCGCTGGTGCGTGCCGGCCATCACGGCCTCGAAGCCGATCGCTTCGGGCGCCGCGGGGCCGCCGACGTCGAGCGCATGCACGATCTCGCCGAGCCGCACGAGTGCCGCATTCGTGTCGAGCCCGAAACTCGCGAGCAGCACCTCGAACGTGACGCGCTCGCCGACATGGGTGAATGCGGCGCCGTCGAAATCGAAGCCCAGCGCGTCGGCGGGGCAATCCGCCGGCGACGCGAGCCAGATGAAGCGCGCGCGGGTGTCGATGAAGCGGCGGATCAGCCACGCGCTGGCGACACGATCGACCCACATGCGCTGACGCGTCGCCCAGGTTCGTCCCTGGTACTCGCCTATTGCCAGCAGGCGGACGGGGCGCTCGGCAGCGTGCGGCTCGCCCGGCGACAGCACGGTATCGACCAGCGCAACGAAATCCTGCAGCGCGACTTCGGCGCGGGTTGCTGCATCGTTCGGGAAGTAATCGATTGCGCGGATCATGTCGAAGTCCTTGCGCACGCGCCGCAGCAAGCGCGTGAGTTCCGTGGCGGACTGTCCGGCGAAGGTCTTGCGGGCTTCCGCGAGGGTCTGAATGAAGGCGGTGTAGTCGTCGCCTCGATCGAAGAGCGTCCGGAATTCCAGGTCCTGCGCCGCGTCGAGACTCGGCGCGCGCAACAGGTGGGCGGTGCCGCCGCTCTCGGCAATCGCGTCCGCGAGCTCGCGCAGTGCCGCTTCATGCTCGTCCGAGTGCGGGAGCAGATAGATGCCGTCGCGCAACACCGCGCAGCCCTTCGCCTTCAGGGAACGCCAGAACCGCATGCGCGCCGTCGCGTTCTGCGTCGGAAGCGTCAGGATGAGGAGCGACCATGTCGTGAGCGCATTCATGTAGAAAATGCTACTCAAGCGTTATCAGCTCTACAAGAAAACTTTGGCAAAGGCTGTCGCGGCGGGGCGGCGGGCAACCCCCTTCTTCGTCTGACGTTTGGCCGATATACCCCTCCCCCCTATATGGAAAGCAGATTTGAGATATAGTCCCCCCCGGTATATGAAGGGACTGCCATGAGCCACACCATCAAGGAAAAGCAAAAGCTGCTGAACCGTGTCCGCCGCATCAAGGGACAGGTCGAAGCGATCGAACGCGCGCTGGAGGACGAGCGCGGTTGCAACGAGATCCTGCGCCTCATCACGAGTGGTCGCGGCGCGATGAACGGCCTGCTCGCGGTCGTGCTGGAAGATCACATCCGCAGCCATCTGGTCGACGCCGAACATCACGCCGATGAAGGCAGCGCGACCGAACAGCTGATCGAAGTCGTTCACAGCTACTTCAAGTAATCGAGGCCGCAATGAACGACTTCAGGAACGACGCCTTCGGCGCAGGGCACGACCACATCTTTCTCGGCGCGGCGCACGAGCAGAACGAACGCAGGACCTGGATGGTCATCGCGTTGTGCGCGGCGATGATGGTGGCCGAGATCGTCGGCGGGTCGCTGTTCGGCTCGCTGGCGCTCATCGCAGACGGCCTGCACATGTCGACCCATGCGGGCGCGATGCTGATCGCCGCGCTCGCCTACACGTACGCTCGCAAGCATGCCAGCGACCCGCGCTTCGTGTTCGGCACGGGCAAGCTCGGCGATCTGGCGGGCTTCACGAGCGCGATCGTGCTCGCGATGATCGCGCTGCTGATCGGCTACGAGGCGGTTGCGCGCCTGCTCGCCCCGGTACCGATTCATTTCGGCGAGGCGATTCCGATCGCGGTTGCCGGCCTGCTCGTCAACGTCGCGAGCGTCTGGCTGCTGAGCGGCGATCATCATGGTCATAGCCACGGGCATGGTCATCACCATCACCACGGGCATGCGCACGACGCTCACGAACACGACGAGGACGCGCACCGGATCTTCGATCAGCAAGGTGTATTTGTCGTATCGGTGTTCGAGGATGGCGTCCCGCCGGTTTTCCGTATGGCCCCCGCGACGCACGATACTAAGCTCGTCGACGCGAGCGCCGTATCGGTGACGACGATCCGTCCTGACGGCACGCGGCAGACGTTCACGATGGAAAGCCGCGGCGCTTACCTGGAATCGACCGACGACATTCCCGAGCCGCATGAATTCAAGGCGATCGTCCGCTTGAACGGCCGCGAGCACGCATTGGCGTTCGAGGAGCACGACCATCGCGGGTCCACGGCGGCGGCGCGCGACCACAACATCCGTTCCGCGTATGTCCACGTGATCGCCGATGCGGCCGTGTCCGTGCTGACGATCGTCGGGCTGCTGCTCGCGCGCGCGTTCGGCTGGATGTGGATGGATCCGCTGGCCGGCATCATCGGCGCGCTGGTGATCGCGAACTGGTCGTACGGCCTGATGCGCGACACCGGCGGCATCCTGCTCGACATGAATTCGGACCGTCGTCTGACGGACAATGTGCGCGATGCAATCGAAGGCGTGGGCGACCGCGTCGGCGACCTGCATGTCTGGCGGCTCGGACCGGGGCACATGAGCGCGGTCGTGTCGGTGGCGACGGCGGACCCGCAGCGGGATGCACGCTTCTATCACGGCGTGCTCCAGCGTTTCAGGAACCTGTCGCATGTCACCGTCGAAGTGATGCCGGCGACGCGAGGGCAGTAGACATGGCGGTCAAATCCCCTTGCGTCGACGTGTGTTCGTTCGACGGCCGGACCGGCTACTGCGTGGCATGCCTGCGAACGCGCGACGAAGCGCGCGGCTGGAAGAAGATGACGGACCACCGGCGTCATCAGATCGTGAACGACCGCGCGCGGCGGCACGCGAAGCTGACGCGGGAAACAACCGACTGATTGCAGGCTTGCGCGGCCGGACAGCGACACGCCGCGCGTGTATGCGTTCATCTATTGCCGACGACGCACGCCGCGTGGGGCCGCCAGCCGGCCCGGCACGCGTCGTCGGCAACGCTCAGCTTTTACATCTCGTATCGCAACGTCGCCATGACGCTGCGCGGTGCCCCCGGCAGGTTGAGGTTCGCGTTCGAGCCGTGTGCCGAGACGATATAGCCCTTGTTGAACAGGTTGTAGAGGTTCAACTGGAGCGACATCGGGCCGCGCGCGTACCAGGCCATCATGTCGGCCGTCACGTAGCCCGGCAAGGTCACGGTGTTCTGCGGATCGGCCATCCGCGCGCCGACGAAGTTCAGGCCGCCGCCAACACCGAAACCGCTGCCGAGATTCTTGGTCAGCCACAGGTTGCCGGAGTGACGCGGCGTGAGCGTGGCCCGCTTGCCCTGCAATGCAGCGGTCGAGTTCGTGACGGTGGCATCCAGGTACGCGTAGCCTGCCAGCACGCGCCAGCCGTGGCTGAGCTCGGCTGCGCCGCTGAGTTCCACGCCGTCGGTCCGCTGCTCGCCGATCGGAATCAGCGCCGTGCCGGCCCCGTTGGTGATCTTGATGTTGCTGCGATCCAGCCGGAACACCGAGATCGTCGTGGTGGCCTTGCCGCCGAGCCAGTCGTACTTCGCACCGATCTCGGTATTGGTCGTGATTTCCGGCGCGAGCTCCGCATTGTTGGCCGCGAGCGAGAACGCCTCGCCTGACGGCTGGAACGAGCGGCTCCACGACACGTAGTACGACTGCGTGCGGGTCGGCTGCCAGACCAGGCCCAGGCGCGGGCTCCATGCGGTGTCGGTACGCGACAGGCCCGGCTGTTTGGGACGGCGGTCGAGCGTCTCCTGCTCGAAGCGGTCGTAGCGGATGCCGACCAGCGCCTTCCACTGATCGTTGAAGCTGATCAGATCCTGCGTGTAGAACCCGAGCGTCTTGAAGATGCCGAGGTTGTTGGCGGCCGGCGTGGTCGACGTATGCAGCGGCAGCGTCGGCAGCGCCGGCGCGAACAGGTCGAAATTCATCGGCTTGCCGTTCGCGCCGGTGACGGGGGCCGAATAATTGACGAGATCCTTGTTCTGCTGGCCGAATTCCATCCCGTACAGCAGCTCGTGCTTCATGCCGAACAGCGTGGCCTTTTGCGTGAGATCGGTCTGGTTGAACCAGCCGTGTTCCTCGCGATAGACGTTGCCGTGATTCAGCGTGAACGTCCGGTTCGCTTCGTTGACGCTGCCGACGAGCGTGTTGTTCCGGTCGAGCGAATAGTGATAGTAGCGAGTGGCATTGCGGATCGACCACTGTTCGTTGAACTCGTGCTTGATCGTCGCGGTGCTCGAATAGACACGCGATCGCGAATAGTCGACCTCGCCGGCGTTCGCCGCGCCGTAATAGGCGGAGGCCGGCACGTCGACCGGCCGTCCCTTGTAGGCCGGGATGCCGAAGTCCGTCACGCGGCGATCTTCGAGGTAGTCGGCCTGCAGCAACACTGTCGTCTTCGGCGCGATGCGGAACTCGAACGACGGCGCGACCGCCGTGCGATTCAGAAACTGCTGCGACCGATAGCTCTTGGCTTCCTCGTGCGCGCCGGTGATCCGGAACGCGGCCGCGCCGTTCGCGAGCACGCGGCCGACGTCGGCTTCGACCCGACGATCGGCCCACGAACCGTAGCTGACACCCAGGTTGGTGACGTCGACTCCGGGCTTTTTCGTCACACGGTTGATTAGTCCACCTGAAGAACCTCGGCCATAAAGAACGGCGGCAGGGCCCTTGACAACTTCTACGCGATCGACGTTCGACAGATCGCGGAAATAGAGCGCATCGTCGCGAATGCCGTCGACGAACTGGTCGGCAATCGCGGAGAAGCCGCGAATGGTGACCTGGTCGCGCTGACCGTCGCCGGTGGAAAACCCGACGCCCGCGACGTTCTTCAACACGTCCTGCAGGGAATTTGCGTGCTGATCACGCATCACTTCGGCCGTGACCACGTTCACCGTCTGCGGGATGTCGCGCAGCGGCGCGTCGATCCGGGTAGCGCTGACCGCGTTGGTCGGGTTGTAGCCTTCGCCCGGATCGCGGACCGCGCTCGCGTTCACCGAGACGGCCGGCAACATGTCGGTCGTCGCGCTCGTCGGCGCGGCGGTGTTTTCCTGCGCGAAGGCCGCGCCAACCATGATCGGCTGGCACGCAACGGCGGCCAGTACGGCGCGTCGTGCCGGGTGCAATACTCGTCTCATCTCCCAACCTGTCGTGTGCGTAATGATTCGTAATTTCGTAACGCGACGCATTATCATTTGAAAGGAATCGAAGGTCAACAAGTGTTGCAATGCCCTCGATTGTTGATTTGTCTGATGTTTATGCAGCGCGATGGGGCTGGTCGTCACGCATTGCGTGTCGATCCAGTCGATATGTGCGTCGGTCTCGTCCAGAATGTGCTCGAGGATTTCCGCAGGACACGTGTTCCTGTACGGATTTCGCAGCAAGTAAGTACTCGCTGCGACAGGCAACCCCCCGGCGTACGGCGCCCCAACCTCGAGGTCGACCCGTCATGAGCGTTCCATCACCGATTGCCGGCAAGCGTGCGATTCCACGGACCGTGTGGGCGCTGGGCCTCGTCAGCCTGTTCATGGACCTGTCGTCCGAGCTGATCCATGCGCTGTTGCCGATCTATCTGGTGTCGACGATGGGGATGAGCGTCGTCGCGCTCGGCATCCTCGAAGGGGCGGCCGAGGCGACCGCGATGATCGTGAAGGTGTTCTCCGGCGCGATCAGCGACTGGCTCGGGCGCCGCAAGGGGCTGCTGCTGCTCGGCTACGGCCTCGCGGCGTTCACCAAGCCATTGTTTCCGCTCGCGTCCACCCCGGCCGTGGTCGTGACGGCGCGCCTGCTCGATCGCGTCGGCAAGGGAATTCGCGGCGCGCCGCGGGACGCGCTGGTGGCCGACGTCGCACCGCCCGAAATCCGCGGCGCGTGCTTCGGCCTGCGTCAGTCGATGGATACCGTGGGCGCGTTTCTCGGCCCGATGCTCGCCATCGCGCTGATGTTGTTGTTCGCGGACCGCATCCGGACCGTGCTCTGGTTCGCCGTGGTGCCGGCGTTCATCGCGATCGCGCTGATCGTCTTCGGCGTGCGGGAGCCCGATCGGGCGGAATCGCAACGGCGCTTTCGCTCGCCGCTGCGCTGGAGCGCGCTGCGCGAGTTTCCGCGCAGCTACTGGTTCGTCGTCGCGGCCGGCGCGACCTTTACGCTCGCGCGTTTCAGCGAGGCGTTCCTGGTGCTGCGCGCGCAGCAGACGGGGCTCGACGCGGCATGGATCCCGGCGGTGATGGTCGCGATGAGCGTCACCTATTCGCTGTCCGCCTGGCCGGTCGGCATCCTGTCGGACCGGCTGGATCGCCGCGTGCTGCTCGCGGCCGGCATGGTGCTGCTGATCGCGGCCGACCTGCTGCTGGGCATCGGCACGTCGACGATCTCGATGTTCGTCGGCGTGGCCGTGTGGGGGCTGCACATGGGCTTTACGCAGGGCATCCTCGCCGCGATGGTGTCGGAAACCTCGCCGGCCACGCTGCGCGGCACCGCGTTCGGCGTATTCAATCTGGTGAGCGGCATCTGCATGCTGCTCGCGAGCAGCATCGCCGGCGCGCTATGGACGCATTTCGGCGCATCGACCACGTTTCTCGCGGGCGCCGCGCTGGTCGTGGTGCCGCTGTGCCTGTGCCGGTTCATGCCGCGGCCCGGCACGTCGGCGGCGTGATGCGTCGCATGGCGGGTTCGCGGGTGTCCCGCGTACGACCAAGCTGACCGCCTGGCGCCACGGTGCGCCTGTCCCGAACCGGCGGCGTTGCGCGTCCCGCCGCGGCAGAACGCTCCGACACCTACACTCTCCTTGCCCCGCCATCCTCCCTTTCAGAATTGAAAGATGGTCCGGCGTTTGCGATAGAATGCCCCCCCTGTTCGCCGTGGCCGTGCCCGCGGACGGGCTCCGGCACTCGAAACGGCGCACGCCGTGCGCGCGGAATTCCGTTCCCGTTTCGATGCCGGCGATCGACCTGCCGTTGGAAACACATGTTCCGTAATTTGGATTGCTAATGAAGAAGAAGCACAACATCACCCGGTACATCGTCATCGCGATGGCGCTGGGCATCGCCGTGGGCTACGCCTGTCATAGCGCGTTTCCCGACCCGAAAATGGCCAGGGAAGTCGCCGGCTACGTGTCGTTGCTGTCCGACGTGTTCCTGCGGCTGATCAAGATGATCATCGCGCCGCTGGTGTTCGCGACGCTGACGGTCGGCATCGCGCAGATGGGCGACAGCGGGTCGGTCGGCCGCGTGGGCGTGAAGGCGTTCGGCTGGTTCTTCATCGCGTCGTTCACGTCGCTGGTGCTCGGTCTCGTGACCGCGACGATCCTGAAGCCGGGCAGCCACCTGAGCCTGCCGCTGCCGGCCACCGATGCGACGCTGAACCTGAAGACGGCCGCATTCACGCTGAAGGACTTCGTCGTCCACCTGGTGCCGAAGTCGATCGCCGAGGCGATGGCGAACAACGAGATCCTGCAGATCGTCGTGTTCTCGATCTTCTTCGGCACCGCGCTGTCCGCGCTCGGCGACGCCGGCAAGCGCCTGACCGGCGTGATCGACGATCTCGCGCAGGTCATGCTGAAGGTGACGGGCGCGGTGATGTGGTTCGCGCCGGTCGCCGTGTTTGCCGCGCTGGCGTCGACGATCACGACGGAAGGGCTCGGCATCCTGCTCACGTTCGCGAAGTTCATGGCGAGCTTCTATCTGGCGCTTGCGCTGCTGTGGGGCGTGCTGACGCTCGCGGGCGTGACGTTCCTCGGCAAGCGCGCGTTCACGCTGATCCGCCTGATTCGCGAGCCGTTCCTGCTGTCGTTCGCGACGGCGAGCTCCGAAGCCGCGTATCCGAAGCTGCTCGACGCGCTCGACCGGTTCGGCGTGAACCGCAAGATCTCGAGCTTCGTGCTGCCGATCGGGTATTCGTTCAACCTCGACGGCTCGATGATGTACTGCACGTTCGCGGTGTTGTTCATCTCGCAGGTGTACGGGATCGACCTGCCGCTCGGCACGCAGATCACGATGCTGCTGATGCTGATGGTCACGTCGAAGGGGATGGCCGGTGTGCCGCGCGCATCGCTCGTCGTGATCGCGGCGACGCTCAACCAGTTCCATCTGCCGGAATCCGGGTTGCTGCTGATCATGGGTGTCGACATGTTCCTCGACATGGGACGCTCGGCGACCAACGCCGTCGGCAACTCGATCGCGGCGGCCGTGGTCGCGAAGTGGGAGGGCCAGCTCGGCGATCCGCGCGACGACGCGGATGCGGGCGGCGGCGGCGAGATCAAGCAGGTGGAGGTGCGGGAGACGGCGACGTCCGCGTGATTTCCCTGATGTCGTAATGTGCGCCGGCCTGGATTCAACCTGAATTCGGGCCGGCGCGATATCGGCCATCGGTCATTTCGTTACCCGCATCCGGCGATTTTTCCGATTCGCCGAAAAACCTCCGTTATTTCAATACGTCGCATTCGAACCGGCGACGATATTCCCGAAGGCGCAAGCCTGACTTCCCCGATATCAAGCGGGCACGCGTAAGTGATCATTCACTCTCGCGCAATCGCGCACGCCTTCTGCGCGAGCGGCTCGCAATTTTTTTCGATTTATATAACGCTATTCTCGACGCTGCCGATTATCGAATGCACGCTCGATGTAATACCGACTGCACCGGATGATTTAGCGGAAGTATTTACGCATTGTCGATTTCAAACCATCCGGCTGCCCTTCGTGTGAATGATTCCAACATTCAGGAGAACCTCAGCCATGGTCGCCAGAAAATCGATTCGGGCCGTGCTGCTCGCCGCCGCGATCGCCGCGATCGCGCCTTACGGATATGCGGGTAATACCACCGACTGGCTGGCGAATACATATGGCACGCTCGCGGCGCACGTCGGCAACGTCGCACGTTCGATGTGGGTCGCGCCCGAAGGCGTGATCTACACCGCGTCGATGTGGGACGAGGATGAGGGCGGCGTCGCGATCTACCAGAACGGCAAGAGCGTCGGCTCGATCGGCGCGCATTCCGAATTCCAAGGCAGCGCGATCACGGGCAACGCGACGTCGCTGTTCGTCGCGCTGCAGCCCGGCAGCACCTACGGCAGCGGCGCGATCGGGCGCTACAACCGCGCGACGCACTTTCGCGACAAGCTCATTCAGGTCACCGCCGCGACGAACCAGCCGCGCATCGACGTCGTCACCGGGCTCGCCACGGCCGGCTCGCTGCTCTACGCGAGCGATTTCTACGGCAACCGCGTGCGGGTGTTCACGACCGACGGCGTCTGGCAGCGGGACATCGGCGTGTCGGCGCCGGGCGCGCTCGCGGTCGACGCGGCGGGCAACGTCTGGGTCGCGCAGAAAAGCGCCGGCGCGGTCGTCGAATTCAGCCCGGCCGGCGCGCCGCTGAACACGATCCGGCTGGCTGCCGGGTCGCAGCCGTCGGCGCTCTATGTCGATGCGGCGGCAGGGGAGCTGCTGGTCGGCGACGAAGGCCCCGACATGAACATCAAGCGCTATACCGTATCGGGCCGGCCCGCGCTGGCCGGCACGTTCGGCGTGCGCGGCGGCTATCTCGACACGACGGCGGGCATCAAGGGGCAGGTCGGCGCGAAGCGCTTCACCCGGATCGTCGGGATCGGCAAGGACACGGGCGGCAACCTGTACGTGCTCAACAACCCGTGGGGCGGCAGCTGGGATCTCGGCCGCAACGGTGCGACCGACATTCACGCGTATAGCAGCACCGGCAGCCTGCGGTGGACGCTGCAGTCGCTCAACTTCGAAGGGATCGCCGCACCCGATCCGGTCACGGACGGCGCGCTGTTCTACAGCGGCACGCACATCTACGGCGGCACCGCTGGCGGCACGTTCGTCGCGAATACCGTCGATCCGTTCACGTATCCGTCGGATCCGCGCATCAACATGAACGACACGCAGCGCGACGAGCACTTCGGGCTGCTGACGTCGGTCGGTGCGAACCGGATCCTCGTGGCAGCGGGACAGAATCCGCCGGTTTACTACTTCTTCCACTTCAACGCGGCCAACGGCTATGTCGCGATTCCCGACGGATCGATCCCGGGGCCCGCGTTCAACACGACCCTGCGCGTGTCGGCCGGCTTCAGCCTCGACAGCAAGGGCGGCGTATGGGCCGGCCTCGACAAGACCGGCGCCATTTATCACTATCCGCTGACCGGCTTCGATGCGAGTGGCAAGCCGTCGTGGGGGCCGGGCGTGCCGACGCGGGTGCCGGCCAGCATCCAGCCGCTGACGCGCGTCGTCTATCTCGCCGACAGCGATACGATGGTGCTCGCGCAGGGCGTGGTCGGGAGTACGGACTGGACGTCGATCGGCACGCGCATCGAGGTGTATCACGGCTGGAGCGCGGGCAACACGACGAAGCCGAATCCGGTGATCACGCTGCCGCACAGCGGCGCGAAGTCGATCGACGCGGCCGGCAACCACTTGTTCGTCGGCTACTGGTTCAGCAGCAGCGGGCCGCTGTGGCCGAACATCGACGCATTCAATCTCGACACCGGCAACCTCGACACGACGCTCGTCAATGCAAGCCCGGCGACCGTGGATACCAGCAGCGCGATCGACGCGATGTACAGCGTGCGCGCGTACCGCCGCTCGAACGGTGAGTACGTGGTGACGAAGAACAACGTGAAGGGGAACAGCATCACCGTTTATCGGTGGACACCTTGAGCGCGGCGCCTCGAATGCAACGATGACACCACGATGGCTGTCATCGAAACGTCTTCGCTGTAACCACATGTAATAGGTCGGCCCGCAATGGAGCCGGTCATCCGCTTGACACTGGGCGGCGCTGTAATTCCGGCACGTCGGCGATAGCCGACGCAAGCCATTCGATCGCTTGGCACAGGCCCTCGCCACCGCGCGACACGGGCAGACAGGGCCAGGATCATGCCGGACACGTCAGACGATAATCGCCCCCACTGTTCCAGAGGATTCCTATGAAAAATAGCCAGGTCAAGCGCGCGCTCCGGCTCGGAGCCGTCATGTCGGCCGTGCTGCTTGCGTCGCAGGCGCACGCGGATGGGTTGAATGCCGCCGATGCCGCTCGCGTGCCGAGCGGTCAGTTCGTCACGCCGCTGGCCGTTCGTGGCGCGGTCCAGCAGTTCCTGAATCCCGGTTTGCCGGCTTACCCGCATTTCGTCGCGGGGGAGGCCGTGCGCTCGCAGTTGAGCCCGGACGGCAAGACGCTGGCGATCATCACCGCCGGCCAGAACTCGCTGTACAAACCCGACGGTTCCGTCGACACCGCGAACTCGACGCAATTCATCTTCCTGTACGACGTGGCGGGCGCGAACAAGACGCGCCCGGTGCTCAGGCAGGTGCTTCAGCAGACCAACGCATTCGTCGGCCTGGCGTTCTCGCATGACGGGAGCACGCTCTACGCGACCGGCGGCAGCGACGATGCGGTCTACGTCTATGCGCAGCACGGCGGCACGTGGGCGCTGTCGACCACGATCGCGCTCGGCCACGGCGGCAAGGGCGTCGGCATCCGCGTGCAGCCGAACGCGGCGGGACTCGCGCTATCGGCCGACGGCAAGACGCTGGTGGTCGCGAACAACTACAACGATTCGATCAGCGTGATCGATACCGCGACCAACAACGTGCGCTACGAGCACGACCTGCGCCCGTTCTTTGCGGGCAACGAAGGCCGCAGCGGCGACGCCGGCGGCACGTTCCCGTTCGCGGTCGTCATGAAGGGCAACGGCGTCGCGTATGTATCGTCGGATCGCGATCGCGAAATCATCGCGATCGACGTGTCGTCGCCGTCTCGCGGTCGCCTGGTCAAGCGCATCAAGCTGGACGGCAACGCGCTCGGCATGACGCTCGACGCATCGCAATCGAGGCTGTTCGTCGCGCAGGACAACGCCGACCAGGTTGCGGTGATCGACACGAACACCAACGCGATCGTGACGCGGATCGACGCGCGCGCACCGGCCGGTGTGCTGGCGCACGGCCAGACGCACACGGGCGCGGCGACGTACGCGGTCACGCTGTCGCGCGACGGCCGGACGCTGTATGCGACCAATGCCGGCGCGAACGAAATCGCCGTCATACCGCTCGTCGGCGAGCGCGCGTATCGCGTCACCGGATTGATTCCGACCGCCTTCGAGCCGCACGACGTGACGTTCAGCGCGGACGGCACGTGGATGTACGTGGTGAACGGCAAGAGCACGACCGGCCCGAACCCGGACCACCTGTCCGGCGCGACGCCGGCGCAGGCCGCCGCGTCGCGCGCATCGAACGAATATCAGTTTCAGCTCGAGCGCGCGTCGCTCGTGAGCGCGCCGGTGCCCGCGGCGGGCGAGCTGCCGAAGCTGACGCAGCAGGCCGCGCGCAACAACTTCTATCGCCCGGAAGACAACGACCGGGATAACGAAGTGATGGGCTTTCTGCGCCGGCACATCAAGCACGTGATCTACGTCGTCAAGGAAAACCGCACGTTCGACCAGGTGCTCGGCGACATCGGCAACGGTGCCGACGGCGATCCGCGGCTCGCCCAGTTCGGCCGGAACATCACGCCGAACTTCCATCGGCTGGCGAGCCAGTTCGTGACGCTCGACAACTTCATGAACCCTGGCGACGGCAGCATGGACGGCTGGTCCTGGGCGCTTCAGGGGCGCGTCACCAACACCGAGACGATTACGCAGCAAATCAACTACGCGGCGGTCAATCGCGGCCTGTCGTACGAGAGCGAGGGCACGAACCGCAGCGTGCCGGTCAACTGGGAATCGGTGCAGCAGCGCGATGCGGCAGCCGGCCCGGCCGGCACGACGAACTACAGCAACGCGGCGGCCGGCTTGCCGGGCGGCGCGGCGAACCTGCTGCCTGGCACCGGCAACCATGCGTCGTCCGATGCGCCGTTCGGCCGCCAGCGCGGCTACATCTTCGATGCGGTGCTCGCCGGCGGCGGCACGGTCCGCAACTACGGATTCCTCGTCAATAACATCGGCAGCATCGGCACGGCCGCGAACCCGATCGTCGACCCGCGCGCGTCCGGCGTCGTCCAGGTCGCCGCACTGGACCCGCGGCTGGCGTCGATGACCGATGTGTACTTCCGCGGTTTCGACCAGACCTATCCGGACCAGTGGCGCCTGAACGAGTGGAAACGCGAGTTCGACCAGTATGTCGCGAGCGGCAACCTGCCGACGCTGTCGCTGGTGCGCCTGTCCCACGATCACATGGGCGCGTTCGGCACGGCGTTTGCCGGCGTGAATACGCCGGAAACGCAGCAGGCAGACAACGATCTGGCGGTCGGCCGGCTCGTCGAGGCCGTCGCGAAGAGCCCGTATGCGAGCGACACGCTGATCGTCGTGACCGAGGACGACGTGCAGGATGGCCCTGACCATGTGGATTCACATCGCGGGCCGGCGTACATCGTCGGGCCGTACGTGAAGCAGGGCGCGGTGATCCGGACGCGCTACAGCCAGGTCAACGCGCTGCGGACCATCGAGGACGTGCTCGGCACGCAGCACATGAACCTGAATACCGCCTACCAGCGACCGATGAGCGACGTGTTCGACGTGCATGGCCCGGCGTCGTGGAGCTATACGGCCGTCGCGTCGACGGCGCTGAAGGGCACCGGGCTGCGACTGGCCGAAGGGGCGGGCGAGAGCCTGCTGCACTACGCGGCCGGGCCCGATGTCACGCCGACGCATGACGCGGCGTACTGGGCGAAGGTGACGGCGAAGTTCGACTTCGACGATGCCGACGAGGTGCCGGCGGATCAGTTCAACAGGGTCTTGTGGAAAGGCATGATGGGATCGAAGCCGTACCCGAAGCTGCGGGGCGTGACGCAGAAGGTGGCGAGCCGCGACGACGATTGATCGTCCGGGCGGCTGCTTTGGAAGTCGTCGGCCCTCCCGGCGGGAGGGCCTTGTTTTTTGCCAGGCGCGTGGGAGCGGTCGGCCACGCGCGCTATATCAGATTCGCAGTCAAAGCCCCGGCAACTGAATCTGCCGCCCCGCCGGACGATGCTCGAGGACATCCGTGACTTCGTATTCGGTTTTCGCTCCGTCCGAGGTTTGCCACTGCTGCATACGGACATTGCACACGAGCACGTCACCCTTGCTGAAACTGATCTGGCTGTTGTTCACGCGCGACAGGAAGCCGGCATCCGTGATCGCCGCGTGAATCGTCGACGCGCCGTCGTACAGCCGCCACTTGTTGTCGTCCTTGAACGCGAGTGACACGATCGAGAACGCCATCTTTCGATGTTCGTCGAGAAGGAGCGCGTCGGTTTGTCCGGGCGCGTGAAACCATGCGATCTCATCGCGGGTGATCGTCTCGACCACCTCGGTGTCGGTGCCGGTCGCGAAAATCACGATGCCGTCGCGCGCGAGCGGCGCAAGCACGTGCTCGGTGGCCTGTCGAACGCCGACGTCGCGCAGCAGCGTGAGGACCGACAGGTCGATCTCGAGTTGCTCGCCGTCCACGTGCAGCGTCGCGGTATGGTCCTGCATCTGCACCCGCTGGATCTCGCGCCCGCGCAACCACTTGAGGACGGCGAAGAGACCCTTGCTCGCCTTCGGCGCGGCGATGCCGAGCGCGGTCAGGATCGTGACCGCGTTGGCAAGCGCCGTGCTTTCGTTGCCGCCCAGGAGGTCGCGCATGCGGCCGAGCAGCGAGGTCGCGAGCGTGAAGTCGATTCCGAAGCTGCCGGTCTTGAAGCTGCCGCGCACGTTCACGCGCGGTTGAACCTGATCGCCGCACAGTGCCCGTGTCGACGCTTCCAGCAAATCTCCGATTGCAAGCAGTGCGGGCGCGAGTTCGCGCACGTCCATTTCGGAAGAATCGAGTGCGGGGCCGTCGTACGTGACGCGAAATCGGCTCATGGTGTCGAGGCGGCCGAAATCGGCCGGGCCGGTACGGTTTTCATGGCGTGCGGTCATGCGAAATGTCGGCTGGAGACGTGGACGATACAGGAATCGAATTCGTTCGGATGCCTTGAATGTTAAGCGCGATCGATCGGCTGCGCGCGACGTTGGCCATCGGGCCAGGGCGATCGTCCGACGTGTCCCGACAGTGCCCGCCAAGCATCGAACTTTTCCACTGATTTCCCGGTTGCGACCGCCGACTAGCGTGCAGCGGGTTACGCCGCTTCCGGCCTGCGGGCGATCCGCTCGCGGATATCGGGCGACGCCAGGCACATCGCCACGGCTTCGTAGCCGGGCGCACCACGGTAAGGCGCGACGCGGGAAGGTGGAGTGTGATTCGCCGGACACAGGATGATCGCCTCATCGGGTCCGACCGCCGACAGATCGAGGATGGCCGACGAACGCGTCATCAGGAACAGCGGACGCGCGTCGGTCGCGGCGCGTGTACGCAGCCACGCGATCAACGCCTGTTGCGTGGACCGGTCGAGATCCTGTTCGATCAAATCGACGACCAATGCGCTCGGGCCCGGCGCTTCGAGGCAGGCAAGCAGCGCGGTCAGGGCCGGCGATTGCGTTGCGCCACGGTCGATGAGCGACGCCAAAGCGCGCGCCACACGCGCCTGCCACGCCGGGTTGGCCTGCAGCGCTCCCGATGCCGCGGCAGCGCCGTTTTCCAGCCGATCGAGTCCCACGAATACCGCGCCGGGCAGCGCCTCGGCCAGCCGCATCGCCAGTCGCGTCTTGCCGCTTCCCAGCGAGCCGATGATGTAGTTCAACGGGCGAATGTCGTGAAACTCGAACCACTCGCCACCCCACGGCCACGGCAGATTGAACGCGACACCGGCGCCGCGATCGTCGAGCAGCTGCGTCAGCTCCCCGTCGGCCGGCATCCGGCCGCGCGCAAGGCCGGTGCGCATCGCACGCACTCGATCGAGCTTGTGGACGAGATCCTGAATGCCGAGGTCGAGCGCCGCTTCGTGGGCGGCCAGCGCGTCATCGAGACTGCGCGCGTCGCCACCGAGCACGCTCGCGACCTGCGCCAGGCTCAGGCCAAGCGCACGCAGCGCGACGATGTCGGCCGCGCGTGCGAGATCGTCGGGGCCGTAGACGCGATAGCCCGCCGGCGTTCGCTCCGGCGCGACGAGACCGTGCCGCTCATAGAGCCGCAGCGCCTTTACCGATACGCCGAGCCGCGCGGCTGCCGCCGAGGCACTCAAGCGAAGCGTGGACGTGCCCATTCGTCACCCCTGTCTGCCGTCGATTCGTCACCGCCAGCATAAAGGCGACCCCAAGGGCCGGGTCAAGCCCGTTCACGAAATCCGGTACACGCGCATCGCATTGTCATGCCAGATTGCCTGACGCGCCGCATCGTCAAGGTCCGCCATCGCGCGGGCAAACGTACGCAGCAGCGCCGGATACGACACGCGCAACCCCGCCACCGGGAAATTGCTCGCGAACAGGCAGCGCTGCCAGCCGAATATCGCGATCGTGTCGCGGATGATCCGCGCGTTGTCCGCGTCGTTCCACACCGCATCACGCAAGCCGAGTTCGGAAATCTTCACGGTCACGCGCGGCGATGCGGCCAATGCTTCCATGCCGCTGCGCCAGCGCGCGAGCCCTGCTTCCGAGCGATCCCACGGCAGCCCCGCGTGTTCGAGCACGACGTCGATACCGGGCGCATCGGCCAGCAGCGCGGCCGCGTCGCCGAGATGCCAGAACGGCACGCGCAGATCCCAGCCGAGGCCATGCGCGGCGACGCGCTCCAGCGCGGCCGGCCAGCGCGGATCGCGCAGCGTGCCCGGCCCGTCAACGGACGCATCCGGCGTCGCGGCGGTGCGCGGCTTGAACCGCACGCCGCGCACGCGCGGCCACGCGGCCTGTTCGGCGAGCCGCTCGTGCGCATCGTCGGCCAGCAGGTCGACCCACGCGACGACCGCCGACGGCAGCCCGTGTGTGGCCGCGACCTCGTGCAGCCAGCGCGTTTCCGCGAGCGCCTCGCCGCGCGCCCGTTCGGCCTCGACATGCACGCTCGCGACGATCGGCGCGCGTTGTGCGGCATGCCGGTAGTCGTCCACGCCGAAGTCGCGGCACAGCGCCGCGTAGTCGCCGAACATGAAGCGCGCCGGGTCGTAGCGTTCCTGCAGCCACGGATAGTGCGCACCCGCGCCGAGCTGCCACAGGTGGTGATGCGCGTCGACGAGCGCAGCCGGCAGCGCGTCGCCGTGCCGTTCAGCGCGCGCCTGCGAGCACATACGACGCATCGGGTTCGCGCAGCGTCGGCCAGGCGCCGACGAACCGCCACGCATCGAGATCGAGCTCGCGCACGTAGTCGTCCTGGAACGACACGTACGCGACGCGCCGTGACGGATGGAACGACAGCGCGGTCGGGTTCGCGGGCAGCGCGACGCGTTCGATCTCCTCCAGCTGCCGCGCGTCGAACACCGAGATCGACTGCTCGCCGGAATTCGTCAGCAGCAGCAGGTCGCGGCCGTCCGGCGCGCTGGTGCGGTAGATGCGGTTCGGATCGCTGCGCGTCTTCACGCGGCGGCCGCAGGTCATCGTGTCGGTGTCGATCTCGACGAGCGTGTCGTCGCCGCGATTCGCGACGAACAGCGTGCGCTCGTCGCCCGACAGCGCATTGCCTTCGGGACGCGGGCCGGGCATCACCGCGCGCGGCGCGACGGTCGCGTCGCGCGGATGGAACTGTGTGACCGTGTTCGACAGCAGGTGCACGCCATATGCGCGGCTCGCATCGCGCGTGAGCGTCACGAGGTGGGTCTTCACGCCGCCGGACGGCACGGCCATGTTCGGCACGCTCTGGCGGGTCGGTTCGTCGAACACGAGCAGCATGTCGTGCGCTTCGCTCATCGCGTACAGCCGGCCGTCGCGATCGGTCGCCATCCCGTGCGGCCGGTAGTACGGCCACAGGTCGAGCATCCGCGTATGCGTGCGCTCGACGAGGTCGATCTCGGCGATCCGGTGATCGCCTTCATGGCCGCGCGACCAGGCGGTCTCGATCCCGAAGATGCCGACGTACGCGAATCGATCGTTCACGTCGACGGTGAACTCGTGCGGGAAGTTCGGCAGCACGAGGTGCTTGAGCGCGGCTTTCGTTTCGAGGTCGTAGAAGCTGAAGGTATGGGCGCATTTCTGCACCAGCAACAGGATGTCGTTCATGGTGTGTCTCCGTGGTTTCGTTCGCGTGACTGCGTGTCGATGTGCGTCAGCCTTCGCAGCGCTTCGGCAGCGTCAGCGCGAGCAGGCCGGCCACCGCGAGCGTGACGGCGAGGCTGTACACGCCGGCCGCCGCGCTCACGTGCTGGGTCAGTACGCCGACCGCATACGGGCCGCAGAAGCCGCCGAGGTTGCCGAGCGCGTTGATCAGGCCGCGCGCGCTGCCGGCCGTCTCGACGCTGCACAGCTTCGGCGGAATCGCCCAGAACACGCCGGCGGCCGCCTGCAGGAAGAAGCCGCAACCGATCAGGAACGCGAACGATACGGACATCGATGCATGCGTGAGCACCGACAGCGCGAGGCACGCGCCGAAGCCGACGAGCGGTAGCAGCACGAACAGGCGGCGCTTGCCGGTTCGGTCTGACAAATACGACGTGGCGAACATCCCGATCACCATCGCGACATACGGCAGCATCGCGAGCAGGCCGACCTTGCCCATCCCGCTGTGCGTGAGGTTCTTCAGCAGGGTCGGCAGCCACATCGTATAGCCGTAGATGCCGACCTGATAGCAGAAGTTGATCGCGATCAGCAGCCAGATCGTCGGGTTGCGCAGTATCGCGCCGAACGACGCGGCCGCCGGCGCGCCGGCCGCCTGCTTGCGCGCCTGTTCGTCGCGCAGCGCGTCGAGGATGTACGCCTTCTCGCGCGGCGACACCCAGCGCGCGGTTTGCGGGCCGTCGTCGGCGAACATCATCCACGCGAACAGGCACAGCAGCGACAGCGCGCCGGCGCTGAAGAACAGGTGACGCCAATCGTACGCGGCGAGGATGAAGCCGGACAGCGGCGCGGTGATCATGCCGGCGAGCGGCACGAACATGATGACCATGGCGTTCGCGCGGCCGCGTTCGCGGTCGGGAAACCAGTGGCTGACCATCGTCAGCACGACGGGCAACATCCCGCCCTCGGCCACGCCGAGCAGGAAGCGCAGCGTCAGCAGCTGCCACGTGTGAGTGACGAGCCCGGTCAGCACCGACAGCACGGCCCAGCTCACGAGCGACCACGCGATGAAGGTCTTGCCGCTGCCGAGCGCCGCGCGCCGGCCGCCGGGGATCTGCAGGAACAGGTAGCCGAAGAAGAAGATGCCGCCGGCGAGGCCGGCCATCGTCGCATCCATGCCGAGATCGGCGTTCATCCCGCCCGGCATCGCGAACGCGATGTTCACGCGATCCATGTACGAGACGATGCAGGCGAGCAGCAGCGGCGGAATCACGCGCAGCCAGCGGCGGCGCGGAATGGCTTCGCCGGCTTCATAGGCCGGGGTGGCGGGGTTCAACAGGTTCATGGTGTCTCCGATCCATGTGACGAGCGGCGGCGGCCATCTGTCGGACCGCCGTCACGCCGATGCGCAACGTTGTTGCAGGGGCAACCGGTGTGTGGCTAGCGTCCCCAGCGCAGCACGAGCGGATCGAGCCGCCGCGCCGCGTCGAGCAGGCCCGCGCGCACCTCGGGGTGCAACTCGGGCCACGGCGCGCGCGGCCGGTCGCACGCGATCACGCCGCCTTCCTTCATCAGCGCCTTCGCGGTCAGGAAACCCGACTGGCGGTTCTCGTAGTTGATCAGCGGCAGCCAGCGCGCGTACTGCTCGCAGGCTTCGTCGCGGCGTCCGGCGAAATACGCGTCGGTGATCCGGCGGATACCGTCCGGGTAGCCGCCGCCCGTCATCGCGCCGGTTGCGCCGGCATCGAGGTCGGCGAGCAGCGTGATGCCTTCCTCGCCGTCCCACGGCCCTTCGATCGCGTCGCCGCCGAGCGCGATCAGCTCGCGCAGCTTCGACGCTGCACCGGCCGTCTCGATCTTGAAGTACGACACGGCGTCGATCTCGCGCGCGAGCGTCGCGAGCAACGACGCAGGCAGCGCGACGCCGCTCGCGGGGGCGTCCTGGATCATCAGCGGAATGTCGAGGCCGTCGGCGACTTCGCGGAAGAACGCGCGCACCTGCGCTTCGGGCACGCGGAACGTCGCGCCGTGGTACGGCGGCATCACCATCACCATCGCGGCGCCGCACGCCTGTGCGTGGCGGTTGCGTTCCGCGCAGATGCGCGCGCTGAAATGCGACGTCGTGACGATCACCGGCACGCGGCCGGCGACGTGTTCGAGCGTCGTGCGCGTGATGAGGTCGCGTTCGTCGTCGCCGAGCGCGAACTGCTCCGAGTAGTTCGCGTGGATGCAGATGCCCTGCGAGCCGGCATCGATCATGAAGTCGAGGCAGCGGCGCTGGCCGTCGAGATCGAGCGCGCCGTGCGCGTCGAAGATGGTCGGCGCGACCGGAAAGACGCCCTGGTAGCGTGCGTTCATGGTCGTGCTCACTCGACGATGTCGAACTGGTCGAGGAACTCGGTCTTCAGCGTGAGACCGAGGCCCGGCACGTCGTCGCGCAATTGCAGGAAGCCGTTCTCGGCCACCGGCTCGCCGTCGAAGATGTAATAGAACAGCTCGTTGCCGACTTCCACGTCGAACATCGGGAAGTACTCGCTCATCGGCGACGCGAGCGTGCTCATCGTCAGGTGATAGTTGTGCATCTGGCCCGCATGCGGAATCACCGGCACGCTGTACGCCTCGCACAGCGCATTGATCTTGTGCGCCATCGTGATCCCGCCGACGCGGTTCGTGTCGTACTGCACGACAGACACGGCCTTGCGGTCCAGCAGCTGCTTGAAGCCGTACAGCGAGAACTCGTGCTCGCCGCCGGAGATCGGAATGCGCGTGAGCTGGTTCAGTTCCGCGTAGCCGTCGATGTCGTCGGCGATCACCGGTTCCTCGAGCCAGCGCGGCTGATACTTCTCTAGCTTCGGCAGGATGCGCTTCGCGTACTCGAGATTCCAGCCCATGTAGCACTCGAGCATCAGGTCGTTGTCGTAGCCGATCACCTCGCGGATCGCCGCGACCGACTTCAGGTTCTCCACCACGCCCTGCTGCCCGTGCGAGGGCCCGTAGCCGAAGCGCATCTTGAACGCGCGGAAGCCTTCCTTCATATAGCGCTGCGCCTCGTCCTGCATCTCTTTCAGGTCGGTGCGGTAGAGCTTCGAGTAATAGCAGGGGATCTTTTCCTTCGTGCGGCCGCCGAGCAGCTTGAACACGGGCTTGCCGACGCTCTTGCCGAGGATGTCCCAGATCGCGATGTCGACCGCCGAGATCGCCGCCATGCCGATGCCCTTGCGGCCCCACGCGTGGGTCGCGCGGTACATCCGCTGGTTCAGGTACTCGTAGTCCCACGGGTCCTGGCCGATCACGAGCGGCGCGAGGTACTGGTCGATGATCGCTTTCGCGATGTGCGGCGCGAGCGCGACGTTGCCGAGGCCGACGATACCGTCGTCGGTCTCGACTTCGACGACGGTCCACGCATGGAAGCGGAACGTGCTCATGGTTTCCTGCGGGGCGTACAGCAGGTCCATCGCGTTCGAGCAGAAGTTGCCTTGCGGCGGGACGGTCTTGCCTTTCCACTGGAATACGCGGGCGCGCACGGAGCGGATCTTCATGTTGGTGTCTCCTGGAATCGATGTTGTCGTGTGCAAGCGGCGCTTGATGCTTACGCCGAAACGGCGGGCGTGCGGCGCGCGGCGCCCATCCGGCAGGCGATCTGCAGCGCCTGCCAGGTCGCGCCGACGTCGGCCGTGCCGCGCCCCGCGATGTCGTAGGCGGTGCCGTGCGCGGGCGTCGTGATCGGCACGGGCAGCCCGCCCTGCACGGTCACGCCGCGCGAGAAGCCGAGCAGCTTGATCGCGATCTGCCCCTGGTCGTGGTACATCGTGACGATCGCCTGGTAGTCGCCGGCCTGCGCCTTCAGGAAGATCGTGTCGGCAGGGAACGGGCCGTGGAACGGCGCGTCGGTCGGCCAGTCGCGCGCCTGCAGCTTGCGCACCGCCGGCTCGATGATGTCGACTTCCTCGCGGCCGCAACTGCCGCCGTCGCCGCCGTGCGGGTTGAACGCGGCGATCGCGACCTTCGGCGTCGCGACGCCGTTCGCGAGCAACGACCGGTAAATCAGTTCGGACGCCTGTTCGATGCGCTCGACGCTCAGTTGGGCCGCCGCTTCCTTCAGCGGGATATGCGACGAGATGCGCGCGGTCCACAGTTCGCCGAGCGTGTTGAATTCGCAGAAGTAGCCGGTCACGCCGAGCGCGGCCGCGAAGTGGTGCAGCTCGTCGTCGTGCCTGAGCCCGCCGAGCTTCATCGCGTACTTGTTCAGCGGCGCGAAGCAGATCGCGTCGATGTCGCCGGCGAGCGCGGCGTCGAGACACTGGTCGAGCACGGTCAGCGTCGAGCGGCCGCCGGCCGCGCCGGGCTGGCCGACCGTGACCTGCGCGGGATCGATCGTGTCGACCGCGACGAACGCGGCGCGCGCGGTGGACGGCCGGCCGCGCACGGCGGCGAGCGATTCGACGGACTCGACGTCGACCGTCACGCCGGCGACGCGCTGGCCGGCTTCCCACAGCCAGCGGTCGCCGATCAGCACGAGGTTCGCGCGGCGCGTCGCGTCGGGCCGCGCGAGCAGTTTCGCGATCAGTTCGGCGCCGATGCCGGCGGGGTCGCCGAGCGTCAGCGCGACGACGGGCAGGGCAGCGGCGGTCGTCATGAGGCGTCTCCGTGACGGGCGGCGGTCGGTTGCGGGTTCATGCGGTGTCTCCGGTGGCGGCGCGTGGCCGTGGGTCTATGGGGTTCATGCTAGGTAGACGGAATGAGTCGGTAAATTGAAAACTCTTGATGAATCGATAACCTGGAGTAATCGAAATGGGCTCGATCGATCGACGAGACTCGACTCCCCAATTGCTGAACCGGCTGCGGATGCGGCAGATCGCGCTGCTGCTCGCGGTGGAGGAATGCTCGACGCTGCACGCGGCCGCCGGGCAGCTGGGCCTCACGCAGCCGGCCGCGACGAAGATGCTGGCCGAGCTGGAAAGCGCGCTCGGCCAGCGGCTGTTCGACCGCGTGGGGCGCGGGCTCGTGCTGAACCCGGCCGGCGAGCGCGTGCTCGGCTATTTCCGCGGAATTCGCGGCAGCATGGAGGCGCTCAATCGCGAGTTGGGTGAACTGCAGCTCGGCAGCGCGGGGCGGCTTGCGATCGGCAGCATCATGGCCGCGTCGCCGGGGCGGCTCACCGAGGCGCTGGTGCAGTTGAAGGCGCGCTATCCGTTGCTCGCGATCGACATCGCGGTCGATACCAGCGACCGGCTGATGCCGCAGTTGCGCGAAGGCGTGCTCGAAGTGGTGATCGGACGTAACGTCGGCACCGATTGCGACTTCCGCGTGGTGGACGACGAGGCGCTCGCGATCATCGCGGGCCGCGACCATCCGCTTGCCGGCGCCGGGCCGGTCGAATTCGACGTGCTGCTCGATTACACGTGGATCCTGCAGCCGGCCGGCAGCCCGGCGCGCGAGGTCGTCGAGCGCGAATTCCGCGCGCGTCACCAGCCGATGCCGCGCGGGCTGGTCGAGACGGGCTCGATCCTGACGACGATGAACCTCGTCGACCGTTCGCACATGCTCGGCGTGATTCCGCTGACGGTCGCGCAGCGCAACGCGGCGCACGGGCTCGTGGCGATCCTCGATTACGAGCTCGGCCAGAAGCTGCCGTCGTACGGGAGTCTGGTGCGGCGCGACCGGCCGCTGAGCATTCCCGCGCAGCAGTTTCTCGCGCTGTTCCACCGGGAAGGCGGGCCGGGCGATGACGGCGCCGCGTAACGGCGCGGTTTGCCAGCCGAGGCGGCCGAGCCAGCCGCGCCAGCCGAGGCGACCGAACCAGCCGAATCGGCCGAATCAGCCGAGCTGGCCGAGCCAGCCAAGCACGCCGAACAAGCCGCGTCGGCCGCGTCGGCCGAACCAGCCGAACCAGCCGAACCAGCCGAACCAGCCGAGGCACCACCATCGCGGAACGCAGTGAAGCGCGACGGCGACGCTGGCGAGACGGGGGAGGCAGGCGAACCCGAAGCGAACGGCTTCAGCGCGCCGACGGTGCAACCGGCGATTCGGCGAGCGGCGGCGCCGCTTCGGACAACGCGCGATCCGGCCGGATCCGCAGCGCGGCGACGATGCCGATCAGCAGCATCGCGACCGACCCGACGAACGGCACCGTCCAGCTGCCGGTGTGATCGACGAGATAGCCGAACAGGATCGGCGACAGAATCCCCGCGATCGCCGAACCCGCGTTCATCATCCCGCTCGCGATGCCCGCGTGTTGCGGCGCGATGTCGCTCGGCACGGCCCAGATCGGCCCGATCGTCAGTTCGAGGCACAGGAACGACCCGGACAGGCACAGCGCGATGCCGGCCGTCGAATGCACGAACGCGAGCGGCAGCAGGCAGACGAGCGCGCCGGTGAAGCTCGTGACGATCACGCTCTGGCGCGACAGCGCGAGGTTGCCGGTCTTGCGATAGATGCGGTCGCACAGCCAGCCGCCGAGCGTGTCGCCGACCACGCCCGCGAAGAACACGCCGGACGCGAACAGCGCGGTCGATTTCAGGTTAAGGCCTTGGCCGTTCAGGAAGAAGGTCGGCAGCCACGTGAAGAACAGCCACGCGGTCCAGCCGTAGCAGAAGTACACGAAGATCGTCGGCGCCATCCGGCGGAACAGCGGCCCCCACGGCGTCGGGCCGGACGACGGTGCCGGGCGGGTGGCCGCAGCGGTGTGCGTACGGCCGTTGCCGTCGCCTTCTCCGCGCGGGTACTCGCGGAAGCCGACGACCCACCACACGAGCCACACCATTGTCACCGCACCGATCACGAAGAATGCCGCGCGCCACGACAGCCACGTCATCAGCGCGGCGACGATCGGCGGCGTGACCGCGTTGCCGAGCCGCGAGAACGAATGCGTGAAGCCCTGCACGACGCCGCGCCGTTCGCGCGAGAACCAGTGCGTGATCGCGCGGGCCTGCGCGGGCAGCGTCGCGCCTTCGCCGATCCCGAGCAGCAGGCGCGCGGCGAACAGCAGCGCGAGGCTGTGCACGAGCCCGGTCATGAACGTCGACGCGACCCAGATCAGCCCGCAGCCAATCAATGTGATGCGCGCGCCGAAGCGGTCGGCGATCCACCCGCCGCCGATCTGGCAGATTGCATACGAATAGGCGAACGCGGAGAACGCGATGCCGAGCTCGGTATTCGACAGCCCGAGCTCGGCCTTGATCGCGCCGGCCGCGGTCGCGAGGTTCACGCGGTCGACGTACAGGATGAACGAAAGCGCGCATAGCAGCCACAGCGTGTGGCGCCGTTGACGGTGATCGGTAGGCATGTGTCTCACTCCATTTTCGTGCGCGGCGTTGCAATGACGCAGCGTTCACGGGCGGGGCCAGCATCGCGCGCAGGAGGAGGCACCGTCTAATGAATCTTTTCGATCAATTGATAACCTGAGGCGTTCGGAATTGGCGGGCGCGGGTCGCGCGGGAGGACGATCCTCCCTGCTAATGCGCGACGTACGCGCGGCGTTGCTCGAGGGCGGCGGGAAACACGTTCTCCTGAATTGGAGCGGATCGGTGCGCGAGCAACGGACAGCGATATCCCGCCCGCGTGGGTCGACGGCATCAGATGCCGTCCGCACGGGCTACGGAGGTGCCGATCATCGCTTGCCTTTGTAAAGAAGTGATGGCGGCGACAGGGGAAGGCGCGCGTGGGCGTTCAACCGGGACGCGCGCCTTCCCGCTCAAATCCGCCCCAGCAACACCAGTATCACGACGATGACGACGACCAGCCCGAGAGTGCCCGATGGCCAGTAGCCCCAGCTCCGGCTGTGGGGCCATGCAGGAAATGCTCCGATGAGCAGCAGAATCAGAACGATGATAAGGATCGTACCGAGCATCGCACCCTCCTGAGTGGTGATATGACGGTGCCTGCTGTCGCAATTCGCGTGCCGCGACACTGGGCAACTCGAAACTCTCTGAAAGCGCATTGTCTGAATCGGTGGAATTCATTCCATGAATACCAACCGATTCAGAAAATAAATTTCAAAAATGTAAGCGCGATCGCTATGCTGGGCCTTCGGTTCCCTTCAGGCGGACAGGCAATGGCTGAACTCTTTCTGGTACGGCACGGGCAGGCGTCGTTCGGCACGGACGACTACGACCGGCTGTCCGCTGGCGGCGAGCAGCAGGGCGTGTGGCTCGGCGAATACTTCGCACGGCAGGGCCTGACGTTCGACCGCGTGATCTGCGGCACGATGAACCGGCATGCGCAGACGGTCGCCGCGATCCTGCGCGGGATGGGTCGCGAAGGCGCGCCGGTCGACCGCCATCCTGGCCTGAACGAATACGACTTCCACGGGCTGTTCGCGGCGGCGGCCAGCGACTATCCGGAGATCGCGCGGCTCGCGGCCGGCTCGATGAAGGAGCACTTTCGCGCGCTGCGACAGGTGCTGCACCTGTGGGCCGACGACAAGCTAGGCGACACCGCCCCCGAAACCTGGGCGCATTTCCAGCAGCGCGTCGCCGACGCGCGCGCCGCGATCCGCGACGGCGGCAGCCAGCGCGTGCTCGCGGTGAGTTCCGGCGGCCCGATCGCGGTGACGGTGCAGCAGGTGCTCGCCGCGCCGCCGTCGAGCGCGATCGCGCTGAACCTGCAGATCCGCAACAGCAGTCTTTCGCAGTTTTTCTTCAACGCCGAAGCGTTCCACCTGGCGTCGTTCAACGGCATCCCGCATCTCGAGGATCCCGAACGACATGCGTGGCGCACCTACGGCTGACCTACGAACGATCGCGACGATGACGAACCCTTCCCAGCCCCTCGACGTAGCCCGTCTCACGCGCTATCTGGAAGCGCACGTGCCGGGTTTCGAAGGCCCGCTCGACATGGAGAAGTTTGCCGGCGGCCAGTCGAACCCGACCTTCCTGCTGCATGCGAAGAGCGGCCGCTACGTGCTGCGCCGCCAGCCGCCCGGCGAACTGCTGAAATCCGCGCACGCGGTCGATCGTGAATTCCGCGTGCTCACCGCGCTGTCGGGCACCGCGGTGCCGGTCGCGCATCCGTATCACCTGTGCGAAGACCGCGACGTGATCGGCAGCCTGTTCTACGTGATGAGCTTCGAGGACGGCCGGATCTTCTGGGATCCTGCGCTGCCGGAACTGCCGAAAGCCGATCGGGCGATTTGCTACGACGCACTGCTGCGCACGATGGCCGCGCTGCACGACGTGGACGTCGACGCGGTGGGCCTCGCCGACTACGGCCGCCCCGGCAACTACTTCGAGCGCCAGATCGGCGTGTGGACGAAGCAGTATCGCGCGGCCGAAACCGAGCGCCTCGACGCGATGGAGGCGCTGATCGACTGGCTGCCGAAGGCGTGCCCGGAGGACGCCGGCCGGCCCGCGCTGGTGCACGGCGATTTCCGGATCGACAACGTGATGTTCGCGCGCGACGACTATCGCGTGCAGGCCGTGCTCGACTGGGAACTGTCGACGCTCGGCAACCCGTTCGCCGATCTCGCGTACTTCTGCATGTGCCTGCGGCTGCCGTCGGGCGGACAGGTGCGCGGGCTCGCGGGCCAGGATCGTGCCGAACTCGGCATTCCCGATGAAGCGGCGATCGTCGCGCGCTATTGCGAACTGCGCGGCATCGAGCCGATCCGCGACTGGCACTTCTATCTCGCCTTCAGTTTCTTCCGGCTCGCGGCGATCGCGCAGGGCGTGAAGGCGCGCGCGCTGCAGGGCAACGCGTCGAGCGAGCAGGCGCTGCGCGTGGGCGCGATGACCGGACGGCTGGCCGAAATGGCCGTCGGCGTGATCGACGCGCATCGCTGACATCGCCGAGCGGCGGCACGACAACATACAACATGGAGGAGCACAGCAACATGGCAACGAATCTGTTCGACCTGACGGGCAAGATCGCGCTGGTGACGGGCGCGAGCCGCGGCATCGGCGAGGAAATCGCGAAGCTGCTCGCGGAGCAGGGCGCGCACGTGATCGTGTCGAGCCGCAAGCTCGACGACTGCCAGGCGGTCGCGGACGCGATCGTTGCGGCGGGCGGCCGCGCCGAAGCGCTGGCCTGCCATGTCGGGCGGCTGGAGGACATTGCCGCGACGTTCGAGACGATCCGCGGCAAGCACGGCCGGCTCGACATCCTCGTGAACAACGCGGCCGCGAACCCGTATTTCGGGCACATCCTCGATACCGATCTCGCCGCGTACGAAAAGACCGTCGACGTGAACATTCGCGGCTACTTCTTCATGTCGGTCGAGGCCGGCAAGCTGATGAAGGCGCAGGGCGGCGGCGCGATCGTCAACACCGCGTCGGTGAACGCGCTGCAGCCGGGCGACCGGCAGGGCATCTATTCGATCACGAAGGCGGCCGTCGTCAACATGACGAAGGCGTTCGCGAAGGAATGCGGGCCGTTCGGCATCCGCGTGAACGCGCTGCTGCCGGGCCTCACGAAGACGAAGTTCGCCGGCGCGCTGTTCGCCGACAAGGACATCTACGAAAGCTGGATGGCGAAGATCCCGCTGCGCCGCCACGCGGAGCCGCGCGAAATGGCCGGCACCGTGCTGTATCTCGTGTCGGATGCGGCGAGCTACACGAACGGCGAATGCATCGTCGTCGACGGCGGCCTGACGATCTGAGCGCGCGATGAAACTCGACAGCTATGCGGGGCAGGCCGTGATGATCACCGGCGCCGCGAGCGGCTTTGGTGCGCTGCTCGCGAGCGAGCTGGCCGCGATGGGCGCGCGGCTCGCGCTCGGCGACCTGAACGACGACGCGCTCGAACGCGTGGCCGCGCCGCTGCGCGCGGCCGGCGCCGACGTGATCGCGCAGCGCTGCGACGTGCGCGTCGAAGCTGACGTGGCATCGCTGGTGCAGGCGGCCGCCGCGCGCTTCGGGCGGCTCGACGTCGGCATCAACAACGCGGGCATCGCGCCACCGATGAAGGCGCTGATCGACACCGACGAAGCCGATCTCGACCTGAGCTTCGCGGTGAACGCGAAGGGCGTGTTCTTCGGGATGAAGCACCAGATCCGCCAGATGCTCGCGCAGCGCGAAGGCGTGATCCTGAACGTCGCGTCGATGGCCGGGCTCGGCGGCGCGCCGAAGCTGGCCGCGTACGCGGCGTCGAAGCATGCGGTGGTCGGGCTCACGAAGACGGCCGCGCTCGAATACGCGCGCCACGGCATTCGCGTGAACGCGGTGTGCCCGTTCTACAGCACGACGCCGATGGTCACCGACAGCGATATCGGCGACCGCCAGGACTTTCTCGCGCAGGGCTCGCCGATGAAGCGGCTCGGCCGGCCCGACGAAATCGTCGCGACGATGCTGATGCTGTGCGCGAAGGAAAACACTTATCTGACCGGGCAGGCCGTCGCCGTCGACGGCGGCGTCTCGGCCTTCTGACCGAACCGAACACGCAATCTCGAGGAGTCGATCATGGACTTTGGCTACACCCCGAAAGTGGAAGCGCTGCGCGAACGCGTGCATGCGTTCATGGACGCGCACATCGTGCCGCGCATCCGCCAGTGGAACGACGAAGTGCACGCGGGCCAGTATCCCGTGTCGTTCATGGAGGAGCTGAAGGAACGCGCGAAGGCCGAAGGGCTGTGGAACCTGTTCCTGCCGCACCTGAAGGACGACGAGCCCGGCACGGGCCTGACCAACCTCGAATACGCGCCGCTCGCCGAGATCATGGGGCGCGTGAGCTGGGCGTCGGAAGTGTTCAACTGCAACGCGCCGGACACCGGCAACATGGAACTGCTGCACATGTTCGCGACGCCGGAGCAGCGCGAACAGTGGCTGCTGCCGCTGCTGCGCGGCGAGATCCGGTCGGCGTTCGCGATGACCGAGCCCGACGTGGCATCGTCGGATGCGACCAACATCACGACGCGTATCCGGCGCGACGGCGACGACTACGTGATCGACGGCCGCAAGTGGTTCATCACGAACGCCGCGCATCCGAACTGCAAGATCTTCATCGTGATGGGCAAGACCGATCCCGATGCCGAGTCGCACCAGCAGCAGAGCATGATCCTCGTGCCGCGCGACACGCCGGGCGTGACGATCGTGCGCAACATCACGGTGGTCAATCACCATGCGCCGGAAGGGCACTGCGAGATCACGTTCGACAATGTGCGGGTGCCGGCGCGCAACCTGCTCGGCGAGGAAGGCAGCGGCTTCGCGCTCGCGCAGGCGCGCCTCGGCCCGGGCCGCATCCATCACTGCATGCGTTCGATCGGCGCGGCCGAGCTGGCCTTGGAGCTGATGATCGACCGCGCACAGTCGCGCGAGGCGTTCGGCAAGCCGCTGAATCGTCACGGCACGGTCGGCGAATGGATCGCGCGGTCGCGCATCGAGATCGACCAGGCGCGCCTGCTGGTGCTGAAGGCCGCGTGGATGATCGACAAGGTTGGCGCGAAGGCGGCGCGCAAGGAAATCTCGATGATCAAGGCGCTCGTGCCGACCGTGTACACGGACGTATGCGACCGCGCGATGCAGGTGTTCGGCGCGATGGGCCTGAGCCCCGACACGCCGCTCGCCGACATGTGGACCTGGGGCCGCGCGCTGCGCTTCGCCGACGGCCCGGACGAGGTGCACCTGCAGGCGATCGCGCGGATGGAGATCAAGGACGGCGTGCGCGGCTCGACCGAGCCGTACCTGACGCGGCCGCCGCGCGGCTGAGCCTCGCGCCGCGACGCGCGGGGGCGGCATGGACGAACAGATGGTGCACGCCGTAACATGGGGGGCCTGTTCCCGCTCATAACGGGCTTGCGCTGGCCGTCAGAAGGGCCGAGCGCAAGGATTGCGACGAAGCGAATACTCGACGTATTCGCAAGGAGCATGACGCAGCGATCGGCCCTTCTGGCGGCCAGCCCCGCGAATGATTTTTTCCAAACAGGGGAACGCGCCTTGCCGGCCGTATTGCGGCGTCGATCGTCGCTTGTTTGGCATGGCCAAACGGCGCTCCTCTCTCCTTGCACTACGACCGGCAAGGCGCGTTCGCAAGCCCGTTATGAGCGGGAACAGGCCCCTGGAGACCCGGCGATGCGCCTTTCGAAGATTGATCTGAACCTGTTCGTCGTATTCGAGGCGATCTACAACAAGCGCAACCTGACGCGCGCGGCCGAGGTGCTGAACCTCACGCAGCCGGCCGTCAGCAACGCGCTGGCGCGGCTGCGCAAGACGCTGAACGATCCGCTGTTCGTCAGCACGCCGGCCGGGATGATGCCGACGCCGATGGCCGAGAACATCGTCGGCCGCGTGCGCGAGGCGCTGCAACTGCTCGATTCGAGCGCGCACGAAGGTGACGTGTTCGATCCGGCCTCGTCCGAGCGCGTGTTCCGGCTCAGCATGAGCGACCTGACCGAAGCGCTGCTGCTGCCCGCGCTCGGCGAGCTGCTGCAGACGCATGCACCGGGCATGCACGTGCGCAGCTACACGATGGACCGGCGCGAAGTCGCGACCGCGCTCGCGAACGGCTCGGTCGACATCGCGATCGACGCGCCGCTGATCGGCGATCCGCATCTGCACCAGGCGCTGCTCGTGCGCGACCGTTACGCGTGCATGATCCGCGACGATCACCCGTTCAAGGGCGACACGCTGACCATGGACGACTACCTGTCGATGGGGCACATCCACGTGTCGAGCCGCCGCAAGGGCAGCGGGCACGTCGACGCGGAGCTGACGCGGCTCGGGCTGCGCCGCAACATCCAGATGCGCGTGCAGCACTACATGGTCGCGCCGCTGATCGCGATGCGCGGCGATCTCGCGCTGACCGCGCCGCTGCGGCTGCTGCAGCGCTATCCGGCGCGGATTCTCGAACTGCCGTTCGAGATGCCCGGGCTTGAATACTTCTGCTACTGGCATCGCAGTGCCGATCAGGACCAGGGTAGTCAGTGGCTGCGGGAGCAGTTGATGACGCTGATGGGTGGGATGGGGGAGGGGCGGTGACGGGACGCCACGCGTGCGAATATCGCCGTCGAGGCGATGAGCCACGCGCGTAGTACTGAGAAGCGGCCTCGATAGGGCGCTTTTCGACAGTTGCGGCAACGTATTCCGTCGGTAGAATCGGTACTTCCCTACCGGAGTGCCTCGCATGGACTCTCACGCCCCGAATCGCGGCGCGCTGGCGCCTCTCGCGTACCACGAAGCCGTGGCCGACTATTTGCAACGGCACGAGCCGGACGTCTGGCGCTGGACCGGTGAGCGCACGACGCTTGCCGAGCAGCGCGAATCGCTGCGCGCTTCGCTGCTGCGCGAGACCTACCGGATCGACGCCGATGCGCATGGCGATGTCCATGGCGCCCTGGCGCTGGCGATGGAACGACTCGGGATCGTCGACGTGCCGGCCACGCTCTATCAGTCGCCGGGCACCCAGATGAATGCGTCGCTCGTATTCGTACCGGGGGAGATCCACATCCTGTTGCAGGGCCCCGTCCTGGAGCGGCTGGCGCCGCCGGAACTGCTAGCGATCCTGGGCCACGAGCTCGCACACTATCTGCTGTGGTCGCTCGACGACGGCCGGTTCCTGAGAGCGGACCGGATCCTCAACGATGCGGTGGCCGCTCCGGGCGGATCCTACAGTCATCGCGAGACGTTTCGACGTTATGCGTTGCACACCGAACTCTTTGCCGATCGGGGCGGCGCATTGGCTGCGGGTGCAGTGGCGCCCGCCGTTTCGACACTCGTGAAGGTGCAGACGGGCATCAGCACGGTGGATGCCCAGGCTTATCTGCGTCAGGCCGCCGAAATCGAATCGAACGAATCGGGTGCCAGTGCGGCATTGAGCCACCCCGAGACATTCATCCGTGCCCGTGCGCTTGCGTTGTGGTGGGACGGCGAGGCGAGTCTCGACAGCTGGATCGACACGCGCCTGCACGGCCCGCTTTCGTTGGAGCGGCTCGACCTGCCGAGCCAGGCGCGTCTGCAGACACTGACGCGCGGGTTTCTTGCGCATTATCTCGATGGCGCGTCGCTGGCCAGCGATGCCGTATTGGCCCAGGTGCGTATGCTGTTCCCGGACTGGCGCGAGAACGAACCCGTTGCCGGCCCGGAAGCGTTCAACGCTGCTGGTATCGACGACAGCGTGCGCAGCTACCTGAACGCACTGATGATGGATCTTGCATTGGCAGACCCCGATCAGCGCGACGTGGCGTTGCTGCGCGCCGGGCAGGTTGCCCGGGCGCTCGGCAGTCTCGATGCATTGCAGCTCAACCTCCGGCGCGACGCGGGCCTCGGCAAGCGCGATCTCGAACGTTACAAGCGGCAGCTGGCCGAGGAGAAGGATGCATGAACGACAGGATCGCCGACGGTGCGCCGCGCACGCTGCGTACGCTGATAGCCGCGCAGGCAGGCGCGGCATTGTCGACTGACGACGTGCTCGTGCTGGTGCTGCCGCTATTCGGGCAGGTTGCGGAACTGCACGCGCACGGCAAGGTGGCGGCGCTCGACACGGACAGCATCGTGATCGGCGAAGGGGGCGGGCTGGCGCTGCGACGCCCTGACGGCGAAACGCCGCAGATGGATGTCGGCGCGGTGCATGGCGTGCAGCCGCACCCCGCATCGGGCCTGAACATCGTCGGCGCGCTGCAGCTGGATCACGCGCCCGACGGCCATCACAGCCAGACCGATCTCGCATTGCAGCTTGACGCGGCGGCGCCGGTCGAGCGTCCCGTTTATTTGCCCGGGTACGCGAGCTGGGAGCGATCCATCGGCCATCACGACGAGATCACCGACGTGTTCATGCTGGGGATGGTGCTGGCCAGCCTCGCATGCGGGCTGAACTTCGAAACCGAAAGCGACCTGCGCGCGTTCGTCGAACATCGACGCAATCTGTTCGTGCTTCACGAACGGCTGCATCCGATCGTCGCGGCGGCGATCGTCGAAATGACGGAAGTGAACCGTCATGACCGCGCGACCGACGTGGCAGCACTCGCGATGCGCCTGCGCACCTGGCGCGAGCAACCGCTCAGCGTGGACGTCGAGCGCGCGCTGGCCGGGGCGACGGGCGCGGCGTCGCGCCGCGGTGCGGTATTGACGCACCTTCGCGACCGGCTGTTCGATTTGTCGCGTCGGAACCGGCTGCTGCATTTCCGCCCGACCGCGGCGACCGTCAACCTGACCGTGGCCAGCGTGCCGCTGATGCTGCAAATCGAAAGCGTGCGCCCGGAACACATCTGCACGTGGGGTGGACCGTTCGCGGCCGACGTCGTGGCCGGCAAGGCCGTGCCGCTGCAGCAATGGCTGCGATTCGACGATCAACCGTACCTGCCCGCGTCGCTGGACCGATTGATCGCCGATACGCGTCGCGAACGGGCCGAATTCGGCTTCAGCAACCTGCGTCTCGTGGTCGCGTTCCTGCGCTGGCACAACCTGAAGGAGGCACCCGACGAGCGCATCGTGTCGCCGCTGCTCTGGTTGCCGGTCGAACTGGTCAAGCGCAAGGGCGTGCGCGATCAGTACGTGATCCAGTGCACCGGCGGCGACGCCGAATTCAATCCGGTGCTGCGCCACCACCTGAGCCAGCTCTATGACATCCGGTTGCCCGAGATGGTCGACCTGGGCAAGATCACGCTGGCCGAGATTCATGCGGATATCCTGGCGCAGATCCGGCGTTCGGAACCGTCGGTTGAGCTTCGGCTCGTCGACAAGGCGTCCGTTCGGCTGGTGCGCCAGAAGGCGCAGCAGCGCATGCAGCAATACCGACGGCGCAAGCCCGCTGCGGGGGCAGGTGATTCGCACGGCGGCCGGCTGCCTTCGTTCAGCTATGCGCAGGACGATTACCGGCCACTCGGCCGCGCGTTGTTCGAGGAGTGGGTGCGGCCGAGCGAGCTGCCCCAACGTTTCGAGGCCGGCGCCGCGCCTGGCGCCAGCCTGCGTCGGCCGCAGATGGCGGATGCCGCGGCGGAGGCCGCCGATGAGCGGCAGGGTTACGTCCTGCAGGAATCCGACGGGCATCGCTACGCGTGGGATCTCGACCTCACGCAGGTGACGCTGGCCAATTTCAACTACAGGAAGATGTCGCTGGTGCGCGACTACGCGCAACTGCTCGACGAAACCAGCGTGAATCCCGCGTTCGACCGGGTGTTCTCGATCGAGCCGCGCGAGGTGGAAACTTCCGCGGCCGCGCCGCTGCCGGCGGGCGAGCAGTGGAACGTGGTGGCTTCCGATGCGACCCAGAATGCGTCGGTGAGCCTGGCGCGCAGCCAGCGCAGCTTCATCATTCAGGGGCCGCCCGGCACCGGCAAGTCGCAAACCATTACCAACCTCATCGCCGATTACGCGGGGCGCGGTAAGCGTGTGCTGTTCGTGTGCGAAAAGCGCGCGGCGCTGGATGTGGTGTTTCACCGGCTCAAGCAGAGCGGGCTGGATGCGCTGTGTTGCCTCATCCACGATTCCCAGGCGGACAAGAAGGCGTTCATCGCCGATCTGAAGACCTGCTACGAGCGATGGATCGCCCAACCGCACGACAGCGACGCGCTGCACGCACGACGGGCGGCGCTGATCGATGCGCTCGACGTACAGCAGCGACGCATCGATGCATTCGAAGCGGCGATGGCGGCGACACCCGACACGCTGGGTGCCAGCGTGCGCACCTTGCTGCGCCGGCTGGCCGCGCAGCCGGTGGCGCCGGACGTCGGCTTGGCGTTGCGCGAGCGCCTGCCGGCGCTCGCCGTATGGGACCGCCATGGCGAGCTGACCCAGCGCGTGCATCGTGCGATGCGCGAACGATTCGGCGCGAACAGCCTGGCTTCGCAACCGTTCGCGCGGCTGTCGGCGGCGCTGCTGGCCGACGAGCGGGCATTCGGGCGGGTCGAGCAATTGTGTCAGGACGCCGACGCGCTGTTCGACGCTCTCGATCCGGTGCTCGACAGCACGGTGGCGTCGATCGGACATGACACGGCGCTGTCGCGTGCATGCGCGATCGCCGCCGACTGCCAGTGGCTGATCGATACCGGCCTCGCTGCGCATCTCGACGTGCTCGATCCCGAGTCGTCCGCGCAGACGGCATTGCGAGAAGTTCGCGACGCGTTGTCCGCGCACGCAGACGCGCTGACGGCCGCGCAGGCTGCCGCCGTGCACTGGCGAGACAAGCTGTCGCCGGGCGATACTGCGTCGGCACTCGCAATCGCGCGCCGGTTCGAGGCGACCTCGATGCGATGGCTGCAGCCGGCATGGTGGCGGTTGCGCGGCGAGCTCCGGCGTCGTTACGACTTCGCGCAGCATGCGGTACATCCCGGCTACGTCAAAGTGCTGGAGCAGCTTGCCACCGAGCAGGCGGCGGCTGCCGCACTCAACGCAGCCGATGTCGATTGCCGCAAGCGCTATGGCGTGAACGAAATGGCGGCGTTCCTGCGCGCGCTGGCCGAGCTGGAGGCACGGCTGGCGTCGGACGGCGAGCTGCGTGAACGGATCGCGCATCTGCGTCAGGCGGTCGATCCGCTTGCTGCTTTGCGTATCGATGCCGGCGCACGCGAGGCGCTCGACAAGCTCACGCATCGCATCCGCGACAACCTGGTCATGGACGATGACGTGTCGCTGGCCGAAATCGCCGAAGTGCTGCGCGATCTTCGGGAGGGGCTGGACGACTTGCCTGACTTGCTGCCGCTGTTGCGTGCAGTGCACGCGGCCGACCCCGCGTATGCGGCGACGCTGCGGTCCGTCGACCTCGCGCCCACGGAGCTGGAGGCGCTGATTGCCGACGAGGCGTTGCGCCGCCTGGAGCGCGAGAATCCGGTGCTCGCCCGATTCGGCGGCGCGGCGCTCGCACAAGCTGCGCGCGCTGGGGCCCGGATCCAGCGCGAATTGCTGACCGTGAATGCCCAGGTCGTCAGCGCGACGTTGCATCGGCAGTTTGCCGACCACGTGCGCCAGTCCTCACTGTCGGCCACGCAACTCGATGCCGACGGCAAGACCTTCAAGAAGCGCTACGCAACCGGCCGGCGCGAGCTCGAACACGAATTCGGCAAGAGCATGCGCCACCGTTCGATCCGTGATCTTGCCGATGACGAAACGGGCATGGTCGTCAACGACCTGAAACCGATCTGGCTGATGAGCCCGCTGTCCGTATCCGACACGCTGCCGCTGTCGCCCGACCTGTTCGACGTGGTGATCTTCGACGAGGCCAGCCAGATACCCACCGAGGAATCCGTGCCGGCGCTCAGCCGTGCCCGGCAGGTCGTGGTGGTTGGCGACGAGATGCAACTGCCACCCACGAGCTTTTTCACGGCAGCGGGCACGGAAGGCGGGGACGAGATAGTGATCGAGGAGGAGGGCGAGCGCATCGCCATCAATCTCGATTCCGACAGCCTGTTGAATCAGGCGGCGCGCAACCTGCCCGCGACCCTGCTGGCGTGGCATTACCGCAGCCGGCACGAAGCGTTGATCAGCTTCTCCAATGCGGCGTTCTACGATGGCCGTCTCGTTACGATTCCCGATCGCGTGCTGGAGCGTGCCGACGGGGACGGGTGGTCGGTGCGATCGAGCCAGGACGACGCCGGCATGGTGGGCGCCGATGCGCTGCTCGCTCGGCCGATCAGTTTCCACCGGCTCGACGACGGCGTGTACGTCGAACGCAGCAACGTGCCCGAAGCGCGCTATATCGCGTTGCTCGTACGCGAGATGCTGCGCCGGGAGACGGGCCTGAGCCTCGGCATCGTCGCGTTTTCCGAGGCGCAGCAGAGCGCGATCGAAGCAGCGCTGGAGGCGCTGGCGGCCGAAGACGCCGATTTCGCCGCGAGGCTCGAGCGCGAGTACGTGCGCGAAGACGACGACCAGTTCAACGGGCTGTTCGTCAAGAACCTGGAAAACGTCCAAGGTGACGAGCGCGATGTGATCATCCTCAGCATCTGCTACGCGCCCGGTCCCGACGGCAAGATGCTGATGAATTTCGGGCCGATCAACCAGCGTGGCGGCGAGAAGCGTCTGAACGTCATCTTCAGCCGCGCGCGGCACCGGATGGCCGTAGTCTCGACGATTCACGCCGATGCGATCACCAACGTGCACAACGACGGCGCGGCCGCGTTGCGAGCATTCCTGCAATTTGCGCAGGCCAGCGCCACAGGTCAGTTCGACCGCGCGCAGGCGGTGCTCGGCGCGCTGAATCAGGGCGCCCGCGATGCGTTCACGCGGCGGACGTCATCCGACGCCATTCGCGATGCACTGGCCGAAGCCCTGCGCGCACGCGGTCACCAGGTCGATATCGACGTCGGTCGTTCGCAATTCCGCTGCGATCTGGCGATCGTCGGTTCGTCGAAGCGGGACTATGCGCTCGCCATCCTGCTCGACAACCCGGCTCATGTCGTGGCCGATACGGCAGAGCGCTACGTATTCCGGCCCGGCATCCTGCGTGGCTTCGGCTGGCGCGTGCTGGACATCCCCGGGAAGGACTGGCTGGATGACTCGGCCGCGGTGCTTGCACGCATCGACGCCATGCTTGCCGATGGCGAAGACCGAGCATTCGACCAGGAAATCGAATTGCCGATGCCGGCTGTTCAGGCACCTGGACCGGCACCTGCGCAGACGGAGGCCGTGGCGGCCGCCGGCGTGCCGACGGATTGCGTGCGATCGCTGCGATTCGAGCAGGGCACCTCCAGCAAGTTCTGGCGTGCCAGCCTGCGGGGCACGGAGCTGAACGTGACCTATGGTCGGATCGGATCGGCCGGGCAGGCGAACCTCAAGCAATTCGAAACCGTCGAACGTGCGCGGCGCGAGATGGACAAGCTGGTGGCGGAGAAGCTGCGCAAGGGCTATGTGGAAGACCCGGCCGTGTGACGACCGGCGGCCGATACGCCAGCGATGCTGGCGTTGCGCACGCAGCAGTGGTCGGATTTCACGTTCTCGACGTTTCTTGCGTGGATCGACAGCGTGTTCAACTCGACGGGCGAGGCGGGGCCGATCTCGGGGCACAAGGCGTAACGCGGGTCGCGTGAGTGCGGCGGCGCGCAGGGGTGCGCCGCCGTTTCGTCAAAACGAATCGTCATCGAAGCGCGACGACGCAGGCCGGCGCTTCATGTCCTTCAACCAGTCCCTGACCTTGTCCGGATCCTCGAACTCGCGCAGCGCCACGGCGAGATCCTGATTGCCGCGCTGCATGCCGGCAGTATCGCGCGTGAGTATGCGCATGACGGTATCGGGCGCAACCTTGGTGGACGACGCGATGCCGTATGTGCGCCGGAAATCGTTCTCGACGTGCTGGATCTCCTGGTCGAGCTCGCGGATCTGCTCTTCCAGGATGCCGTTGTAGCGCGTGAGCCGCGCTTCGCTGAGCCCGTCGATCGCACGCCGGTCGATCTGCTCGATCTCCAGCTGCAACTCCAGCAACTGCAGCAGATTGCCCTTCGCATAAGCGTGATTGACCCGCTGCATCAGCACGGTCTTGCGTTCCTGCTCGCGCGGATCGGTTTCGCGATCGGGGTGCAGCGCGCTGGCGAGCTTCCGATAGATCTCGCGGATCGATTTGTTCGATTCGGCCTGCTCGGCTTCGATCCGGGCTTGCGCGGCCGATTGCCTCGGCGCTTTCTTGCGCTTCGCGCGCTGGGCTTCCCGGGCTGCGTGAGCGGCCATGTCGCGCTCGAACTGCGCGTCGAGTTCGGCTTGCAGCCGCTCGGCGAGCTCGTCGGGGGACAGTGCGTCGAGATCCTCCGGCGATTGCGGGTCGGGTTCCCGTTCCGGTTTCGTCGGCTCGGGATCGGGCTCAGCCGCCGCGTTGCCGACGTTCCCAGATCCGACATGCCGGTTGTAAATGACCTTCAGCGCCGCGTGGTCGCTAACCTGCATTAAATCGCGCGCCATATCGACGATCAGGTCGGACAGCGTGCGTTGCTCGGCCTTGCTCAAGCCCTTCTGCAGGAACGCGTCGTCGAGCAGGTGCAGCAGTTTGATCCGCAGCGCGGTGGATTCCTGTTCGAGCGGCAACAGCGCGTCGACGAACTTCTTCTGAAACGCCGGCATCACGGCGTCCCACGCGCCGAGACGCTCGCGCCGCTTCTCGATCTGCTTGACGAGCGTATTGAACGTTTTCTGGGCTTTCGACAGGCTGGCTGTCTCGTGACCGGGCGCGATGGCGACCGCGGCACCGCGACGTGCGGTCATGTGAGTATCCTCCGGCCGCGGCGGGACGCGCGGCAGGGCGGTATTTTAGCCGGATGGGCGTGGCGCCGCCGGCCTTCGGTGTTTCGATGCGTGGCCGCGAGCCGCGTGACCGCGCCAGGGCGAGCGGAAAAGGCGGGACGGCGCTGGGCCGGTTACGTGAGGACGGGGAGGGAACGGGGGCGCGACCGGTCATCCGGCCGGGCAGACGGTCGCGCGCATGCGCCGCAAAGACAGCGCCTGCCGTCCCCCCGCCTCCAATCTCAAAACAACTGCCCCTGCCCCGAAATCACGCGTTCGAAATCGTCGCGCAGGAACGGCAGGATCGCATCAGCGACCGGTTGCAACTGGCGGCTCACATAGAACGCGTAGTCGATCGGCGAGCGCATCGTCTCGAGCGGCTCCGGGCCGGCCGTCGTCATCACGTAGCTGATCCAGCCGCCGCGCTGGTACTGCAGCGGCCGGCCGCGCGCCTGGTTGAATTCGTCGGCGATCCGCGCGGCGCGCACATGCGGCGGCACGTTGCGCTGATATTCGCTCAACGGCCGGCGCACGCGCTTCCGATAGATCAGTTGTGCGTCGTATTCGCCGGCGAGCGTGCGGCGCACGTAGTCGCGAATGAAGTCCTGGTACGGCTCGCGCTTGAACACGCGCCGGTAGAGCTCGCGCTGGAATACCTGCGCGAGCGGCGTCCAGTCGGTGCGCACCGTTTCGAGCCCCTTGAACACGAGGTCATCGTCGCCGTTCGCCGCGACCGCGAGGCCCGCATAGCGCTTCTTGCTGCCTTCCTCCGCGCCGCGCACCGTCGGCATCAGGAAGCGGCGGTAATGCCGCTCGTATTGCAGTTCGAGCGCGCTTTCCAGCCCGAAGCGATCGCGCAGGTGCGCTTGCCACCAGCGGTTCACCTGCTCGACGAGCGCGCGGCCCTTGGCGGCGGCGGCATCGTCGTCGTGCTCGCGCCCGAGCCACACGAAAGTCGAATCGGTGTCGCCGTAGATGACTTCGTAGCCCTGCGCCTCGATCAGCTCGCGCGTGCGATGCATGATCTCGTGGCCGCGCATCGTGATCGACGACGCGAGGCGCGGATCGAAGAACCGGCAGCCCGTCGAGCCGAGCACGCCGTAGAACGAATTCATGATGATCTTCAGCGCCTGCGACAGCGGCGCGTTGCGCTGGCGTTTCGCTTCGTCGCGGCCTTCGGACACGCGCCGCACGATGTCGGGCAGGCAATGCGCGGTACGCGAGAAGCGCGCGCCGAGAAAGCCCGGCACCGACGCGTCGTCGCTCGGGTGCGCGAGCCCTTCGATCAGCCCGGCCGGATCGATCAGGAACGTGCGGATGATCGACGGATAGAGGCTCTTGTAGTCGAACACGAGCACCGAATCGTACAGCCCGGGCCGCGAATCCATCACGAAGCCGCCGGGGCTGTTCTGCCCCGTCACGTCGCCGAGGTTCGGCGCGACGTAGCCGAGCCGGTGCATGCGCGGCAGGTACAGGTTCGTGAACGCGGCGACCGAGCCGCCGGTGCGATCGGCCGCGAGGCCCGTGACGCTCGCGCGTTCGAGTGCGAAGGACAGCAGGTCGGCCTTCTCGAAGATGCGCGTGACGAGTTCGCAGTCCTTCAGGTTGTAGTGTGCGAGCGCGGGCTTGTCGTGATCGAAGCGGCGCTGGATCTCGTCCATCCGCTGATACGGATTGTCGACGGCCTTGCCTTCGCCGAGCAGCGACTGCGACACGTATTCGAGGCTGAACGACGGGAACGACCACGTCGCCGATTTCAGCATGTCGATGCCGTCGAGGATCAGGCGGCCGGCCGCACCCGCGAAGAAGTGGTCGGGCTGTTGACCATGCGCGCGCCACTCGAGCACGCTGCCGCCGCGCCCGAGCTTCAGCGGCACGCCGTATTGCTCCGCGTGCGCATGCAGGATGCGCAGGTCGAACTGCACGACGTTCCAGCCGATCACCGCATCGGGATCGTGCGCACCGAACCAGTCGTTGAGCCGCATGAGCATCTCGGCCCGGTTGTCGCAGTAGTCGAGGTTGAAGTCGACGGCCGGCGCGTCACCGTTGGGCGGCCCGAGCATGTAGACCTGCCGCTGCCCGCAGCCTTCGAGCGCGATCGAATACAGCTCGCCGTGGACGCTCGTCTCGATGTCGAGCGACACGCAGCGCAGCGTCGGGCGATAGCCGGTCGCGGGTTTCAGTTCGCCGTCGGTCAGCGTGCCGTCGCGGCCGGCCGTGCCGCGAAACAGCACGGGCGCCGTGATGAAGCGCTCCATCGTGTAGCGGTCGGGCGGTTGGATGTCGGCTTCGTAGACGTCGACGCCGGCCGCGGCGAGGCGTTTCTGAAGCCCGGACAGATTGCGGTAGCGGCGGCAATAGAGGCCGGCGACGGCGCGCTGGCGGAAGTCGCGCAGCGCGAGCGGGCGCAGTTCGGCATCACGTTCGCCGGCCAGCGTGCGTTCGGCGAGCGCCTGCTGCTCGGCCGGCATGAACGCGACGGCTTCCTGCGGGCGCAACCGTACGCGGCGCGGGCCGTGTTCGGTTGCCAGCCAGAACTCGATCTCGATGCCGGACGCTGTGTCCCGCCAGTGGCGGGTGAGGATGAAACCCTGCTCGAACTCCGTCAAAACGCTTGCTCGTATGGATGCTCAGGCGGCGGATTTTAGCCCCTCTCGCGGCTTCCGCGCGTCGCTCCGCGGTGGCCGTGCCCATCGTCACAGCCGACCGCGGCGCCGCGCATCGTCCTCCACGCGCGCGAGCAGGCTGTCCAGCGCCTCGATCGGAATCGGCTTCGCGAAATGATCGTGGAAGCCTGCGTCCGTGGTGTCCTGTCGGTCCGACGAACGCACATGTCCGGACAGCGCGACATAGTACGAATCGGGGGCGGCGCCGGTCGAGCGCAACGCGTGGAGCAGCTCGAACCCGCTGACGTCCGGCATGCTGAGGTCGATCAGCATCAGATGCGGCGCGAATTCGCGGGCGAGCGGCAGCGCATCGCGCGCGTGGTACGCGACACGGGACGTGTGGCCCTTGATCTGCATCAGGATGGCGAGCGTGTCGGCCGATTCGCGGTTGTCGTCGACGATCAGGATGCGCAGCGCATGCGTGGAAGATGGCGCCGGCGCCTTTTGCACGTGCTCGACCGCACGATTCGATTCCGCGATCGGCAGCCGGACCGTAAACGTCGACCCCGCGCCGATCCCGGCGCTGTCGGCCGTGATGCCGCCACCATGCAGGTCGACGAATTTCTTGCTGATCGCGAGCCCAAGCCCGAGCCCGCCGGGCGCGTGGCGCTCCGCGGCATGCTCCTGCTCGAACGGGTCGAAGATCGATTCCTGCGCGCCGGGCACGATGCCGATCCCGTAATCGACGATCTCGATCGCAACCACGTTCTGCTCGGTGCGCACGTGGAGCTCGATGCGCTCGCCGTTCGGCGAATACTTCGACGCATTGTCGAGCAGGTTGTACAGCACCTGGACGAGCCGGACATCGTCGCCGTGAACGATCACGGGCGCGGGCGGCAGCCGCACGATGATCCGCTGCCCGCGCGCGTCGACCTTCGGCTGAATGCCCTGCACGCTGCGGTACACGATATCGCGCACGTTCACCGGCGCTTTCTTGAGTTCCACCTTGTCGGACTTGATGCGTCCGATGTCGAGCAGATCGTCGACGAGCCGGACGAGCTGTTCGATCTGGCGATCCGCGATGTCCTTGCATTGCGTGAGCGCCGGGCCCAGTTCGGACGCCGGCAGGCCTTGCAGGATGCCGATCGTATGCCGCAGCGGCGCGAGCTGGTTGCGCAGCTCGTGCGCGAGCGTTGCGATGAAGACGTCCAGCCGCCGCGTGGCCGCTTCGAGTTCCTCCACGCGCTTGCGCTCGGTCATGTCGCGCGTGATCTTGATGAAGCCGCGCAACTGGTGCGACTCGTCGCGTACGGCCGTGATCGTCACGCTGGCCCAGAATCGCGAACCGTCCTTGCGTACGCGCCAGCTTTCGTCCTGGAAGTGACCGTACGCGGCGGCGGCTTCGAGCGCGTGCGCCGGGCGGCCGGCCGCGATCGCATCGGCTGGATAGAAACGCGAGAAATGGCTGCCGATGATTTCGTCCGTCCGGAAACCCTTGATGCGCTCGGCGCCCGCGTTCCATGTCGCGACGTTGCCGTGCGGGTCGAGCATGAACACCGCGTAGTCGGTGATCGACGCGACGACCGTCTGGAAGCGGAACTCCGCATAGCGGTCGAGCAGCGGCTGCTCGTGCTGGGCCGGCGGTGGGTCCGAAGGGATGGGCTGCGGCTGGTCTGGCGTCATGATCGGAAAACTCGTTGAACCTGTCGATCGCGCTGCGAATTCCATTATGGCGCGATGGATTCATACCCGGTCGCGCGGCGGTCAGCATCGCAGAGAGCATAGCCGTGAAACGGCGCCGGATCAAAGCGCCCGGCCGCGCCCGGGGCGCGCCGGCCGACACCGGAGCCGACACCGGAGCCGATACCTAAGCCGATACCTAAGCCGGTACCTGAGCCGACACCTAAGCCGGCATCGGCGCGAAATCCCGCTTCAGGTCGGTCGGCCGCTGCGGCCGCTGATACAGGTAGCCCTGTGCGTACTGAATCCCGACCGCATGCAGCGCGCGATGCTGCTCTTCCGTCTCCACGCCCTCGGCGATGATCTTCAGCTCGTAGTGGTGCGCGACGGCCGCGATGCCTTCGATCAGCCTGGCATTGCCGGTCGTCAGCTGCGAGATGAACTGGCGATCGATCTTCACGTAGTCGAACGGAAAGCGCGACAGCATGTCGAGGTTGCTGTGATGCGTGCCGAAGTCGTCGATCGCGAATCTCACGCCCGTCGCGCGCAGCGCGGCAAACATCGCGGTGGTGCGCGCATTCTTTTCGAGCAGGATGCGCTCGGTCACTTCGAGCACCAGCGTGAACCCCGGCGGAAGCGCGCGGATCGTCTCTTCCACGACGGACACGAAGCGCGGACGCTCGAGATCCTTCGGCGCGACGTTGATCGCGATGCGCAGCGGCATCGCCGGCTCGAGCGTGGTCAGTTCCGATACGGCCGTGCGCAGCACGAATTCGGTCACCTTCGGCAGGATCGAGCTCGATTCGACCTGCGGGACGAACACGGCCGGGCTGATGGGCCCCCATTTCGGATGGTGCCAGCGCAGCAGCGCCTCGACGCCGACGGTCCTGCGCGTTTCGACGTCGACGATCGGCTGGTACACCACATGAAACTCGTTGCGCTTCAACGCATTGCGAACGGCCTTCAGCAATAGCCGGCGCGGCGCCATCGCGAGCAGGTACGCGGCTGCGACGAGGCCGTTCACCAGCAGCGCGATCGTCACGCAGATCAGCCGGTAGTGCCGTTGCACCTGCTGAACATAGGATTCCGACGACGTGACGGAAACCGTGAACGGCCACGCGCCCGAGGCGATCGTGCTGCCGGCCGACGGGGCCGCGTGGAACGCCGGCACGAACTCGCCATGCTGATCGAGACCGCCCGCGCCGTTGACCGACAGCATCGCGGTTTCCGCGCCGAAGCGCGCGCCGTGCGAGAGCATGTCGGCCACATAGTCGCCTTCGATCAGGTAAAGCACGCCCGAGGCGGGCGCGGTTGCACGAAACACCGCCAGCACCGGGACGCGATGCTGGAACGGGGTCTGCCGAAGCAGCGTGATGGCCGTCATCCCGGGTGGCGGCGCGTGCACATACGCGTCCAGCGACACGTCGATCGAGCCGAGCGCCGACGAGCACGTGACGCGACCGTCGTTGGCCAGCGCGACGGCGCGCAGATAGCGCAGGTGAGTGCCTACTTCGGCGAGGGTCCGGAAGACCGTCGCGCAGGGTCGCCCGACCAGCGCGGTCAATTCGGCCGGATGTCGCGAGCGCACGCCGTCGAGGATGCGGTCGACCGAGATCACGATGTCGTTCGCGACGACGCGTTCGTGCTCGGCTACCGATTCGCGTGCGAGGCGTTCGGCCACGATGAGCGCCATCGCGAGCACGAGGATGCAGATGATCAACGCAAGCGAGAAGACGATATGCGGCCACGCACCGCTGCGCTGGAATGCGGGTTTTGAGCCCGGCGGGGCTGATTCTCCGATCGCGCTTGTTGTTGTATGCATGGCAATGCAGGTCGAACCGGTCGAGGGATTGGCGCGAAGCATTTGCCGTGCCTGGCCGGGGCAACGGGCTCGCGCCGAGATCTGGACGCAAATCGATTCTATGCTTGCGGTACGCAAGCCAACGCATCGCGACGGAGTCACGGGATTCGACGCGCATCGCTATCCATGCATTCATTATGTATAGATATCGACGTCGCGCACCGAAAAAAAACCCGGCCGCATCGGTGTGCGGCCGGGACAGAAGAACACCTTCTCTTGGCACGAGGATGGTGCGCGGCAAGTATATGACGCGACGCACGATTGCGAAATATTGTTCGTCAACAAATGGTGTAGTTTTGTGATTGACTCTCAACGGGAAATATTCGCGCAACGGTGCGACGCCGCGATCTCTCGGTAATTTGCTGTCAACGCCGTTCAACCTGCGGGATGTGGGGGTCTTCCTTCTGGGTTGGGGAATACCCGAGCATGACTGGCGCGCCGTCGGGCCGCCCGCGCTTCAGAAATCGTTGCGCATCTTGTGGAACAGGTCGCGCGGCGATTGGTGCGTGTCGACGGCGGTGAGGATGTCGGTCAGGAACCACGGCAGGTTCAGTTGCGTGTCGGAATCGCCGACGCACACGCGGATCGGCGGGGCCTTCGACGTGGCGCGGGAGCCGGGCGCCGTGCCGCCAGAGGCGGAGGTGGACGACGGTACGCAGTTTTTCGCTTGCTGCGGAAGCGGCGACGCGGTACTGCCGGCGAGCGCCGGCAAGCTGGCGGCGGCAAGCGCGATCAGGATGGCGAAAGGGGCGGCGCGTTTCATATGACTCTCCGGCGATGCACGTTCGACACCGTCGGCGAACCGGAGTTCGAGATCGCCGGCGGCCGATCAAACGTCAAGAATCGTTTGGATCACCAGCCGGACGCTTGCGATGTGGAATGCGCTCATTTATCGTGCCGCCACGACGGCGCCGGCAAGTTCGATACGGCGCGTCAAGCCAGATCGCAAGGAGCATTCGTCATTACCGCATTCAATCGTCGCACGCATCTTCGTGCCTTTCTCGTGGCATCGATCGCCTGTCTCAATCTGTCGCAGCCCGCAGCCGCTGCCTACACGGAATCGTGGATGAACGATCAAGACGTCAAAGCGTACGCGCAGCAGCACGCCAAGCATGCGCCCGTCGCGACGAGCAGCGCGACGGCCGTGAAGCCGGCGCGGCAAGCCGTTCGTTCGCCGTCGAAGGCGCCGGCCGCGGCGCATGCCGACGCGAAGCCCGCGTCGAAGCCACACGCGGCGCCCGCGAAGCCGCGCAAGGTTCAACATGCGGCCAGCGCCGATCCGAAGGTGCACGCCGTCGCGAAACCGAAGGCCGCGCCGGCTGCACACACGATTGCAACGCTCCAGCGTTGACGCGTCACTGATATCCGTAACAGCGCTTCAATCCCGCGTAGTCATAGTAGTGACTCGCCGGCGCGATCTTCGCGTCGTCGCATGCGGCCTGGAAATCCGTCTCGCGCTCGTTGTACAGCATCTTCACGACGAGCCGCGAGCCGTTGCGATACACGTCCCATTGCATGTTCGCGGCCATCGGTGACACCTGGTCGCCGCGCCACGGGTTGTTCGCATACGAGTAGGTCTGCGCCTGCGGCGTCGGCACGAACACGTTCTTCAGGTTCATGATCGACGCGAACGGAATCACGATTTCCGCATGCGTGAAGCGCAGTTTCGCGGCGCGCGTCAGGTCGCCGCGCGCGATCGCGTCGACCTCGTTGAAGAAGTCGTCCTGCAGCACCTTCGCCATCCGGTACGTGACCGGGTTCGCTTCCTGGATGCCGGGCCCCTTCTGGTAATAGTCCTCCGCGTCCTGCAGGTAGGCGAGCGTCTGCGCCTGCTCCGCGCCCAGGTACTTCTCCATCGTGACGCCGCCCGTTTCGGCTGTCATCGCGGGCGCGACCTGCAGCAGGTTGTACAGCACGTTCACCGCATCGACGGCCGACGCGATCTTCGTCTTGCCGTCGCCCTTCAGCGTGTTGGTGAACTTGCCGTCCGACGACGTGAACGCGTAGGTGCCGGTGTTCGCGAACGTGTAGCCGTCGGTGCCGAGCTTCGCGATGAAGGCCTGCGACACCAGCGCGGACAGCACCGTCTGCGCGACTTCCCCGACCTGCGGCGCCGCCTTGATCGTCTTCAGCTTGTCGGCGACCGCCGCATCGCTCGAATAGGCCTGGTATGCCTGGCTCGCCTGATAGGTCGCGTAATACGGATCGGACGTATCGGTCACGAGATCGGTGGCCGGCTTCAGCGAATGGAAATACAGCAGGAAGCGGTTGGTGCCGGCGGGCTGCGCAACCGGCGCGCTCGCCGGATAGCCGGACGGCGCGGCCGGCAGCGTGATCGCGGCGGCGAGTGCCGGCTGCGCGGCGACGAGCGCGGCGGAGAAGTAGGTCGAACTGTCGACCGCGCGGTCCTGCCCCGAGTTGACGACGACGATCTGCCGGCCGCCCGACGCGAACAGCGCCGGCAGCCGCTGCGCGAGCCGCGCGGCGAGCTGCTGGTGTTCGCGGATGCCGGTTTGCGTGAGATTGCCGTAGCCGGGCGTTGAAATCCCCTGCACGCCGTAGCCGAGCAGTGCGTTGGCCTTCATCATCGCGTACGTGTCGGCCTTCAGCTGCGCGCCGAGCGCGGTCAGCGCGCCGTCGGCCTCGGCCTTGACCAGCATCGAATAGATCGCGCCGTCGTACTTGAACCCTGACAGTCCGCGCGAGCCGTGCCGTGCAACGAGCTCGGTGTAGACCGGTGCGTAGCCGGCCGGCGGCGCTTCGTAGGTCGCCGCGTCCTGCTGCGGACGATACGGCGTTTTCGTCTGGTAGTAGGTCGCGGGTTCCGGCGTGGGTTTCGGTTGCGGAGGCTGCGGCGTCGGCTGCGTGCCGCTGTTGTCCGCCGACGTGGCGGGTGTGCTGGACGCCTCTCCGCCGCACGCGGCGAGCAGCAGGCAGAGGACAGCGATGGCGGAGGCGGTACGGGTCGGGCGTGTCATCGTGGCTTGAAACGGGCGGAACGACGCGGGAAGCGCGTCGTCCCGTCTCCGGGCGGATTGGGTCGAACCCGGAAGTGTTGCAAGCGACTTTGACAGCAGAATGTCAGGCTTTGGTCGGGCAATCGTCGGTATCGTGCCGGATTGCGATCGGCCGGCGTGAGCCGGCCTGTGTGCAGGTGCTCAGTTCAGTGCACGCCTGCCGATGCGATCGATCGCACCGTGTCGGTGATGCGCACGCAACGCGACAGGCCGAACGTCTCGGCTTCGCGGCGTTCCGGTTCGCTGCTCGCGACCCCCACCGCGCGCTCGGGCGGCACGCCCAGCGCCTGCAGCGCGACGTCGAACGGATGCTGATTTGATACGGAATCCTGCTGATTGGCGTCGGTCACGACGACCGAGAAGCGGTCGAGGTTCGCACGGCCGAACTGGCCTTCGAACATGTCGCTGAGCCGGGCGGCCGGCAGCGTCGTGACGAGACCGAGCCGGTATCCATGCTCCGACGCGCTGTCGAGCCACTGGATGATCGCATCGCGCTGGTTGCGCGATTCGTGCGAATCCGGTGTCGCTTCGATCTGCGCGAAGGCGGCGTCGAGACGGGTGACGATGGCTTCGATGACCACGGTGATTCCTCTCCTGAGACGTGACGATCCGTTCGCGGACGGGAATGCCACACACCTTAGCGTCGATCCGGAATAGGCGACCAATTAATATTTATGTCCGACTCATACGATTCGCCTAATGAATGGGGTGGCGAGCCATAGCCGGCGTGGAAGGCGCGCGATGCGATGTGTTCCGCACGATTTGCATCGTATCGACGGGCTTGAACGTGATGCACCAAAGGTGCGCGCACGATGAATGCACCGGGTATGTGCATCAGAGAAAACGGCGTATCGGGCGAGGTGCGCCCGATACGCCGTCATGCGATGTCGCGTGCGACCGCTGATCAGTGCAGCTTGATCGACGGCTGGTTGCGGCTTTGCAGCCAGTGGCTCAGCGACTGGAACAGCGCGCGCTTGAGTCCGTACACGCTGAACAGATGCTTGCGGTACAGGAACTTGTACAGCCCGATCGCGGCGAGCCCGTCGACGATCAGCGAGCGGGAACGCACGCCGAGGTCGCCCTGATACACGGCGCCGGCCTGGCCGAGCGACACGACGGTGCCCGCATCGCGGAACGTGAAGCCCGCGACCGGCTTGCCGGCGAGGCGCCGCGCGAGCGCTTCGCCGAGGTACACGGCCTGCTGGTGCGCGACCTGCGCGCGCGGCGGCAGGAAACCGCTTGCATCGGCCGACGGGCACGCGGCGCAGTCACCGAACGCATACACATGCGGATCGTCGGGCGTCTGCAGCGTATCGGTCACGATCACCTGGTTCGACCGGTTGAGCGCGATGTCGCCGAGTTCCCGCAGGATCGCGGGGCCCGCGACGCCGGCCGCCCAGATCGTGATGTCGCTCGCGAGCCGCTCGCCGGTCGCGGTGGTGACCGCATCCGCGCCGACTTCCGCGACGCGCGTATCCGTCAGCACGTCGACGTTCAGCGTGCGCAACTGCGCGTGCATCCGGGCCGACAGCCGTGCGTCGAGCGCCGGCAGGATGCGCGGGCCGCCTTCGATCAGGCGGATGTGCACGTCGCGTGCGGACACCAGCGCCTTGAAGCGATACGTCGTCAGCTGCTGGATCGCGTGGCGCAGCGCCGCGGCCAGTTCGACGCCCGTCGCGCCCGCGCCGATCACGTTGATGCAGATCGGTGCCGCGGGTCGCGCCGGCTGCTGCTCGGCCAGGTGGTTCGCCTTCGTGCAGGCGGCGAGGAACTTGCGGCGGAAATCCTCGGCCTGGTCGAGGTTTTCGAGCGGCAGCGCGTGGCGCGCGGCGCCCGGCACGTTGAAGAAGTTCGTCACGCTGCCGACGGCCAGCACGAGATCGTCGTAGCCGAGTGCGCGCTGCGGCAGGATCTCCGTGCCGTCCGCGTCCTGCACCGCGGCGATCGTCGCCGTGCGTGCCGCGCGGTCGACCCGATGCAGCGCGCCCTGCACGAAGCGAAAGCCGTGGCGCTTCGCCTGCGCCGCGTATTCGATCGTGTGCGAGGCCGGATCGCGATGGCCGGACGCGGCTTCGTGCAGCAGCGGCTTCCAGAAGTGCGTCGGATAGCGGTCGACGAGCACGACGTCGGCTTGCCCGCGGCGGCCCAACGTGTCGCCGAGGCGCGTGGCGAGCTGCAGGCCGCCGGCGCCGCCGCCGACGATCACGATGCGCGGCACGCGCGGGGCGCGATCCGTTGCAAGGGTAGGCGTGATGTTGTCCATGTTGTGGCTCCCGCTGATGACGATTCGGATGACATTGCTCAAGAACCGACGATATAGTTTCGAACCTACTAGAACAATTCAATGTTTATAAGCGACTCATATGTATTCACTTATAGGAAAGACCGCGACGTTCCGGCAGCTGAAGGCGCTGGACATGATTGCGCGGCTCGGCAGCGTGTCGCGCGCGGCCGAGGAGCTGAACCTGACGCAGCCGGCCGTGTCGCTGCAGGTTCGCCTGCTCGAGCAGGCGGTGGGCGCCGCGCTGCTGCAGCGGGTGGGGCGCGGTGTGCAGCTCACCGCGGCCGGAGAAATCGTGTCGCGCTATGCGCGCGAGATCCTGCATCTGTGGAGCGAGGCCGGCGACGAAGTGGCCGCGCTGACGGGCGATCTCGGCGGCACGCTGCGGATCGGAGCGATCACGACGGCCGAGTACCTGATCCCGCCGCTGCTGGTGAAGTTCACCGCGACGCGCCCGCACGTGAAGACGTATTTCAAGGTCGGCAATCGCGACGACATCATCCGCATGCTCGCGACGCATGAAATCGATCTCGCGGTGATGGGCAGCGCGCCGAAGGAGCTGCGCACGCACGCGGTCGAGTTCGCGAAGCATCCGATGGTGTTCGTCGCCGCGCCCGGCCATCCGCTGATGCAGCGCAAGCGCGTCGCGCTGAAGGATCTCGAATCCGCGCACCTGCTCGTGCGCGAGCGCGGAGCAGGTACGCGCTCGACCGTCGAGAGCCTGTTCAAGACGTCCGGCTACCGCTTTCATGTGGGCTCCGAACTGTCGAGCAACGAGGCGATCAAGCAGATGGCTGAAGCGGGGCTCGGCATCGCGTTCCTGTCGTTGCACGCGTGTGCGCTCGAGCTGCGCACCGGGCTGCTCGGGCAACTGCCGTTTCCGGGCAATCCGATCGTGCGCGAGTGGTACGTGATCACGCTCGCCGACCGGCGGATCTCGCAGGTGACGGGGCTGTTTCGCGATTTCCTGATCAAGCAGGGCGCGCCGGTGATCGACGGCGCGACGGTCGCGTCGCACGAGCGGCGGCGCAAGTAGGCGGATGAAGTGAGCGCGTGGCGCCGTGCATGTCGACCGTCAGACGAGCCCGAAGTCGTCGTTGCTGTCGGGAATCGATGCGAGCAGCCGTTCGAGCCGGTACCAGCCGATCATGCGCAGGCACCACGACGCGATAGCGATCCGATCGTGACGGGGCGCGGGGCGGGCAGCGCGGTGGGCGCCGCGGGACGATGAAGCGGTGGTGAACGCCGCGCGGTGCGGGCAGTAATGGGGCATGACGGTCTCCGGAGGTGTCGGATGCGGCCATCGTAAGCGGCGCCGCGCCCGTCGGCGCGCACGCAAGGATGGGCCGGAGCAGAAACGGATGATCATTTTTCCGCGTGGCGCGGGAATGGCCGTGCAAGCCCGGCGAGCGGCCGGAAAACGCGTCACAATGCGCGTTCGACCCACGACTGGTGGAGCAGAACCATGAGCGATCCGATTCTCGCCGCGCCGACCGACAACGGTGTGCCGGTCAGCCTGCGCTCGAGCCGCGGGCTTGGCTGGCACGGCTTCGGCGCGTCGCTGCTGGAGATTCGCGCGGGCACGTACCGGATTCCAGCCGCCGAGCATCACCGCATCGGCGTGCATATCGGTTCGCCCGTGCGCGCGGATTGCGTGTGCGACGGCGCACGTGTGTCACGCATCCAGGCGCATGGTGACGTCGACGTGATTCCCGCCGGCCTGCCGGGCGAATGGACCGACAGTGCCGACTGCCGGATCCTGCACATCGCGCTCAGCGATACGTTCGTGCGGCGCACGTTCGACCAGCTCGAGCTGAAGCCGTCGCAGGCGCAAATCCGCCGCCGGCTGCAGGTGCGCGATCCGCGGCTGCAGCACATCGCATGGGCGATGGCCGCCGAACTCGAAGCGGAAGACGCGTCGGACCCGCTCTATGCTGAGAGCCTGTGCACCGCACTCGTCGCGCGACTGGCCGACAGCCAGCCGGCGTTCCGCGAGCACCGGCGTACGCTCGCGCCGAAGGCGGCGGCGCGCGTGATCGACTATGTCGAAGCCAACCTCGAGCGCCGCATGACGCTCGCCGAACTCGCGGCGCTCGTGTCGATCAGCGTGCCGCATTTCAAGGTGCTGTTTCGCGAGACGCTCGGGATGCCGGTGCATCAGTATGTGGTGCGGCGCCGGGTCGAGCGCGCGAAGGCGTTGTTGCTCGAAGGCCGGCTCGGCATCAGCCAGATCGCGCTCGAAGCGGGTTTCGCGCATCAGAGCCACATGGCGAGCTGGATGAATCGCGTGCTCGGTGCGACGCCGACGGAGATCGCGCGGTCGGGCGCGCGCGGCGGGCTGCGGCTCGCTTACGATGGCGAGGACCATTGATCGACCGTCGCGCGAGACGGGTTCTCCGCCCGGACGCCGATCGGCGAGTCTACGCTCCGTCAGGCGTAGGACCGCTCCAGCTTGGCCGGCAACACCAGGTTAGTTTCTAATCCAAGCCGATTGTCCAACGGCCTGTTGGACAATTACCGGGTCCTGCCATGCAGCGGACATCGTCGGCAATCGCCAAAACCGTCATCCATTCCTGTCCGGGGCATCCGTCTGTGCGCGCCACGTTGGTCGCGCGTGCCGACAATCACCTCACCTTCATCCCCCAGGAGCGGATCGTGTTCGTGATTTTCGGAGCATCAGGCAACGTCGGCTTGTCGACCGTGACGACCCTGCGCCAGGCAGGCCATCCCGTGCGCGCGGTGCTGCGCGACGCACGCCAGCGAGAACGCTTTGCGCAACTTGGCTGCGACGTGGCGATCGCCGACCTGACGGACGCTCGCGCGGTCGCCGCGGCGATCGACGGCGCGCAAGCCGTGCAGATGCTGTGTCCGGTGCCCGTCGCCGACAGCGACCCGGCCTCGACGATGGCGCGGACGATCGACATCGTGACCGGTGCGCTCGTCGCGAATCCGCCGCCGGCGCTGCTTGCGCTGTCGGACTACGGCGCGGAGCGCGACGGCAACACGGGCATCACGCGGCTCTTTCACTATCTGGAGGAGCGGCTGAAAACGGTCCCGACACAGCTCACGCTGCTGCGCTCGGCCGAACACCTGCAGAACTGGACACGCGTGTTGCCCGTCGCGCTCGGTACCGGCGTGCTGCCCAGCTTTCATCATCCGGTCGACAAGGTGTTCCCGACGGTCTGGGCGCCCGACGTGGGCGTCGCGGCGGCGCGGCTGCTGCTCGATCGGACCGAAGCGGGCAACGGGGCACGTATCGTCAGCATCGAAGGACCGCGGCGCGTGAGTGTGCGGGAGATCGCCGACACGCTTGCCGCGAAAGCCAATCGGGAGATCGTCGCGCGCGAACTGCCGCGCGATGCATGGACCGCGACGCTGTTGCGCGCGGGGCTCAGCGAACGCCACGCACAACTGATCGTCGATCTGTACGACGTGCACAACGCGGGGCAGATCGATGTCGAGGCCGGTGTGTCGGAGCGGGTGTACGGCACGACGACACCGGCGGAGGCGCTCGCCGCGCTGGTGCGCGAACACGCGCGGTGAGCGACGCGGCGGCCGAAAGGGCGCGCGATGCGCGTTACGCCGGCCGCCGCACCCTGCTCAACACCGCATACGCGATGGACCCGATCACGATCCCCCAGAACGCGGAACCGAGCCCGAGCCACGTCATCCCCGATGCGGTCGCGAGGAACGTGATCACCGATGCTTCGCGATGATCCTCGTCCTCGAAGATGCCGTGCACGTTCGCGCCGATCGCGCCGATCAGCGCGAGGCCCGCAAGGATCGCGACGAAAGCCTTCGGCAGCGCGAAGAACAGCGTGACGATCGTCCCCGCGAACAGCCCGCCGATCAGGTAGAACACGCCGTTCGCGAGGCCCGCGATATAGCGCCGGTCCGGATCCTCGTGCGAGTCCTTGCCGGTGCAGAGCGCCGCGGTGATCGCCGCGACGACGATCGTGATTCCGCCGAAGCACGCGACGACGAGCGACATCACGCTGGTCGCGGTGATGATCGGCCGGGCGCTCGTGTGATAGCCCGACACGCGCAGGATCGTCATGCCAGGCAGGAACTGGCCGGTGAGACTGACGACGACGAGCGGCAGCGCGAGGCTGAGCGTGGTGCCGGGCGTCCATTCGGGTGCGATGAAGATCGGCCGCGCGATGCTCGGCGACACGCTGCCGAGCTGCGTCATGCCGAGCAGCGTCGCGAGTGCCGCGCCCGTCAGCAGCACGAGCACGATGCTGTAGCGCGGCAGCAGGCGCTTGAAGATCACGTAGGCCGCGATCATTCCGAACCCGAGCACCGGCTGCGCGGTCGCGGCGGAGAACGCGTGCATGCCGAACGGCAGCAGGATGCCGGCCATCATCCCGCACGCGATGCCGCGCGGAATGTGACGCACGAGCCGGTCGAAATAGCCGGTGATGCCGATCACGAGGATGATCAACGCGGCCGTGATGTACGCGCCGACGGCCTGGTTCAGCGTCAGTTGCGGAAAGAGGCCGACGAGCAGCGCGGTGCCGGGCGCCGACCACGCGGTCACGACCGGCACCTTCAGCTTCCAGCTCGCGAACAGCCCCGACACGCCCGCGCCGATCGAGATCGCCCAGACCCACGACGTCACCATCGCGTTGGACGCATGCGCGGCCTGCGACGCCTGGAAGAAGATCGCGAGCGGGCCTGCATAGGAAATCAGCACCGCGAGAAAGCCCGCGGTGATCGCGGAGACGGACCAGTCGTTGCCGATCGAGCGGATCGCGCCGGGCGAGGTGTTCGGTTGCATCGTCGTAGGGGAATGCGGCGCGCGGCCGGAGGCTGAGCCGGGGCGAATGATTGTTGGAAGCCCCGGACGAGCCGTCATTCTGCGCATTGCCGATGGAATTGGCAATTCGCCGATGAGGAGCGATATTGTCGGCTATTCGTAAGGAATGCGAGCCGACCGGACGGCCTTGCGGATGCGCGTTCGACTCGGGCGGCGTCACGATGCAGCACGGCCCGAGCGCGCATCACGTACTGATCTGAAGATAGCCGTCGATAGCGGCCACCGTCGCGCCGCTGCCGGTCGACAGCGACGCCGTGCCCTGGTCGAACGGATGCACGGCCGTGTCGGTCGGCGTCCACGCATGGCGCGCCAGCAGTTCGCGATACCCGCCGCGAATCACGAAGCCGCCGCATTTTTCCGCATACGCGTCGCGCCGCATCCGGTACGCGCGCGGCAGGTCGTACCACGGCAGCTTCGGCAGGTCGTGATGCACGAGGTGATAGTTGTTGTTCAGGTACAACAGCCGCATCGCGAAGCCGGCTTCGTTGATCACGATGCGCGCCTTCGGATGTCGCGCCGCGCGGTGCTCGAACAGCGAACGGATCATCGCGAGCGACAGCGCGGGCCACGTGACCGCCAGCAGGTAGTACCACCACGGCACGCCGATCGCCCATTGCAGCCATGCGAGCAGCGCGATCACGCAGGCGGCGTGCGTGACCCACATCCGCAGATAACGGAAGTCGCCGCGCCGGAATGTGCGGAACGTGTCGATGAACATCGCGACGACGCTCATGGGCGGCCCGAACACGAGACGTCCGACGAAGGTGGTGCGCGCAACCGTCAGTGCGCGACGCCAGCGCGGCAGTCGCGCCCACTGCTCGCGAGACACATAGTTCGTTTCCGGGTCGACGCCCGGCACGGTCAGGTCCTCGTCGCGGTGATGATCGAGGTGCGTGTCGCGGTACAGCGTGTACGGATACCAGATCGTCAGCGGCGGATAGCCGAGCAGCCGGTTCACGAACGCGGAACGCGTCGGATGGCCGTGCAGCAGCTCGTGCTGCAGCGACATGTGCCACGCGCCGAGCAGGATCAGCGGCGGAGTCGCGGCCGCGAGCGGCAGGCGTTCGGCGCGCACGAGCAGCAGCACGGCGAGCCAGCCGCCGTAGATCGCGACGACCAGCAGCCAGGTCGGCCACTCGGTGCGGGCGGTGAAGCGGGCGTCGAGCGTGGCGATCGCGCGCGCGTGGTCGACGTCGAAGTATTCGGCCATGGTGCTGAGGCGGGATGAAACGGGTAGTGCGGGCGATGCGGGAAGCGGGCGAGCGCGCCGGTGCGGGGCGTGATGCGATGGGCCGACAGGCGTCGCGGCTCGCGATCGACCGCTACAGCGGCATGCGACCGCGTTGCGACAGTGGAACGCTAACCGGGCTGCATCGTCAGACCAACCAAGCAATTCGCATTTGCTTATCGCCGCGCGGCCGATAAGCATTGGCAGTCTCCGCCCGGTGCCGAACCTCGCGGAAATGTGGGCGAACCGGCTTTCTTACGGGCACATCCGATGCGTAGAATGCACGAATGAGCCAATGGATCGCCGGACTGCCGATGTACAACGTGACGCCGCGCCACGCCGCACTGTGGCGTGCGTTGCTGCGTGACGCGCTCGATGCATTCGCGCGCGCCGGCGGGCCTGCCGACGTCGTGCTGCTGGATGAACCGTTCGGCGATCTGCACGCGCTGTGGTGGCGCAACGACCTGCTGTTGTCGCAGACGTGCGGCTATCCGTACCGGATGCTCGGCTTGCGCGATGCCGTGCACCTGATCGCGACGCCGGCCTTCGATGCGCCCGGCTGCGACGGCGCGCGCTACAGCAGCGTGCTTGCCGTGTCGGCGCGCGTGCATGCGGGCGGCGCGACGACGCTGGCTGCATGTCGCGGATTGCGGGCCGCATTCAACGGCGACGATTCGCACAGCGGGATGAACGCGTTCCGGCATGCGGTCGCGCCGCATGCGCATGACGGACGTTTCTTCGGTTCGGTCATGTCGTTCGGCTCGCACCTGAACGTGCTGCGCGCGTTGGCGGCCGGCGACGCCGATTGCGCGGCGATCGACTGCGTGACGTTCGCGTACGTGCGCGACGCGTTGCCCGAGCTGTTGAACGAGATCCGGATCATCGGCATGACGGCGTCGGCGCCGGGGTTGCCGTTGATTGCGTCGAAGACGCTGGAATGGGAGCGGGTGGAGGCGTTGCGGGATGCGCTCGATCACGCGGTCGCGGTCGATCCGGAACGGGCGAACGTGCTGCGGCTGAAGGGATTTGAGCGCCTGCCGCCGGGCGCGTACGACACGATTGCCCGGTTCGCGCGGGACGCGGCCGCGCATGGGTATCCCGAGCTGGCGTGATGCGGCGGCGCGGCTGCCGTGACAGTCGCGCCGCTCGAAATCACTCCTCGTCCATCAATCGGACCTTGACCCGCTTGCCCTTGATCTTCCCCGCATTGAGCTTGCGCAGCGCGTCGTGCGCGACGCCGCGCTCGATCGCGACATAAGTCGAGAACTCGGTCACGTTGATCTTGCCGATCTGCTTGCCGTCGAACCCTGCATCGCCGGTCAGCGCGCCGAGCACGTCGCCCGGGCGGATCTTGTCCTTGCGCCCGCCGAGGATCTGCAGCGTTTCCATCGGCGGCAGCAGCGTGTCGTTGCCGGCCGGCTTCAGTTCCGCGAGCGGATGCCATTCGACTTCGCGCTTCAGCGCCTGCTCGATCGCGCCCACGCGGCCCATCTCGTCCATGCTGGCGAGGCTCAGCGCCCAGCCTTCCTGATCCGCGCGGCCGGTGCGGCCGATGCGGTGCACGTGCACCTCGGGGTCGGGCGTCACGTCGACGTTGATCACCGCCTCGAGCTGCGCGATATCGAGCCCGCGCGCGGCGACGTCGGTGGCGACCAGCACCGAGCAGCTGCGGTTCGCGAACTGGATCAGCACCTGGTCGCGCTCGCGCTGGTCGAGCTCGCCGTGCAGCGCGAGCGCGTGGAAGCCCTGCGCGTGCAGCACGTCGAGCAGGTCGCGGCATTGCTGCTTGGTATTGCAGAACGCGATCGTGCTCACCGGCCGGTAGTGGTTCAGCAGCTGGCCGACCGCGTGCAGACGTTCGGTTTCCGCCACTTCATAGAAGCGCTGACGGATCTTGCTGTTGTCGTGGCGCTCCTCGAGCTTCACTTCCTTCGGATTGCGCAGGAACTGCTGGCTCAGCTTCGCGATGCCGTCCGGATAGGTCGCCGAGAACAGCAGCGTCTGGCGCGTCGTCGGACACATCCGCGCAACCTTCGCGATGTCGTCGAAGAAGCCCATGTCGAGCATCCGGTCGGCTTCGTCGAGCACGAGCGTGTTCAGCGCGTCGAGCTTCAGGTTGCCGCGGTCGAGGTGATCCATGATGCGGCCGGGCGTGCCGACGACGATGTGCGCGCCGTGTTCGAGGCTCTGCGCCTGCGGGCGCATCGGCGTGCCGCCGCACAGCGTCAGCACCTTCACGTTTTCCTCGGCGCGCGCGAGGCGGCGCACTTCCTGCGCGACCTGGTCGGCGAGCTCGCGCGTCGGGCACAGGACCATCGCCTGCACGTCGAAGCGGCGCGTGTCGAGGCGCGCCAGCAGTGCGAGCGAGAACGCGGCGGTCTTGCCGCTGCCCGTCTTCGCCTGCGCGATCAGGTCGTGGCCGGCCAGCGCGATCGGCAGGCTCGCGGCCTGGATCGGCGTCATGTCGACGTAGCCGAGCTGCGTGAGGTTCGCGAGCGCGGCGGGCGTCAGCGGCAGCGCGCTGAAGGGCGTGGCGGTCGGCTCGGTCATTCCACGTCTCCGAGGTAAGGGCGGCCGGCCATCTGCTCGTAGACGACCGTGCCGTCTTCCGCGTCGAAGCGCTCGAGATAGTTGCGCGCGCCGCATAGCGGGCAGCGGAACAGCAGCCCCTGGCCTTCGTCCTTGATCACGACGTCGGACGTCTCCCACTGCGTGCCGCAGCTCTGGTTTCTGCAGGTAAACACGGTCATTCTCCAGCTGAATTCGGTTGGTGGCGCGCCCGGCGGGCGCGGCAACGGGGTGCGGCGCTCGCGCGGTTCGGGCGCGGGCCGCACCGGCGGTCGCGTGGACCGCGTCGATGCGGGTGGTGGATCGGGGGCGACAGCGTCGCGCGTGCCCGCAATTCTAGCGGATGCGGGCGGCCGGCGGCGGAGGGGCGGTAGCGGAGGGCTGGTAGCGGACGACCGGTGGCGGACGACCGGTGGCGGCCGTCCAGCGGCGGAGGGCCGGCAGCGGGATGCCGGTGTCGCTGGCGGAGGGCCGCCAGCGGTCCATCGGCACTCCCCGGGCCGGCTGTCGGCAACTGGCAAGTACGCCCCGCCGATCGGTGCGCGGCAGCCTCGCCCGCATCGGCCATGTAAAACGGCCGCCCCGGAGGGCGGCCGTGCGATGCGATGAAACGGGGCCGGACGCGTTACAGCGCCATGTCGGCCGCGGCCTTCGCGGGGCGCGCCGGGGCCGCGCCCGTCGCCTGCGACGGCGTCGTCAGATCGATCTTCGGCGGCGGCGACAACTGCAGCACGTCGCTCGTATAGGTCCATTCCTCGACGACCTTCGCCGGGCTGTCGTTCAGCTTCGTGCCGTAGCTCGGCACGATCTGGCGCATCTTCTGCTGCCATTCGGGCGTCGCGACCTTGTCCTTGAACACCTTCTGCATCAGGTTCAGCATGATCGGCGCCGCCGTCGACGCGCCCGGCGATGCGCCGAGCAGGCCCGCGATGCTGCCGTCCTGCGAGCTGACGATCTCGGTGCCGAGCTTCAGCACGCCGCCCTTCTTCGGGTCGCGCTTGATGATCTGCACGCGCTGGCCGGCCTGCCACAGGCGCCAGTCTTCCTTCTTCGCGTCGGGGAAATATTCCTTCAGCGCGTTGAAACGGTCGTCGTCGGACAGCATCAGCTGGCCGGCGAGGTACTGGACCAGCGGGAATTCGTCGACGCCCACACGCATCATCGGCGCGACGTTGTGCAGGTTGGTGCTCTTCGCGAGGTCGAAGTACGAGCCGTTCTTCAGGAACTTCGTCGAGAACGTCGCGAACGGCCCGAACAGGATGATCTTCTTGCCGTCGATGATCCGCGTGTCGAGGTGCGGCACCGACATCGGCGGCGAGCCGACCGACGCCTTGCCATACGCCTTCGCGAGGTGCCGCTTCACGACCTCGGGGTTGTCGGTCACGAGGAACGAGCCGCCGACCGGGAACGCGCCGTAGTCCTTCGCCTCGGGGATGCCCGACGCCTGCAGCAGGTGCAGCGCGCCGCCGCCGGCGCCGATGAACACGAACTTCGCGTCGACGGCCTGCGGCGGTTCATCCGAGTGCAGCTTGACCCACGACACGTGCCACGTGCCGTCCGCGTTGCGCGAGATCTCGCGCACTTCGCTCGACAGCGACAGCGTGAAGTTCGGCTGCGTCTTCAGGTAGCCGACGAACTGGCGCGTGATCTCGCCGAAATTCACGTCGGTGCCGATCGGCGTCCAGGTGGCGGCGACTTTCTGCGAGCGGTCGCGGCCTTCCATCATCAGCGGCACCCACTGCTTGATCTGGTCGTAGTCTTCCGAATACTGCATCCCGCGGAACAGCGGGCTCGCCTGCAGCGCGTCGTAGCGCTTCTTCAGGAAGCGGACGTTGTCGTCGCCCCACACGAAGCTCATGTGCGGCGTCGAGTTGATGAACGAATGCGGGTTCTTCAGCACGCCCTGGCGGACCTGCCAGGCCCAGAACTGGCGCGAGATCTGGAACGACTCGTTGATCTCGATCGCCTTCGAGATGTCGACCTTGCCGTCCGCCTTCTCCGGCGTGTAGTTCAGCTCGGCGAGCGCCGAGTGGCCGGTGCCCGCGTTGTTCCAGCCGTTCGAGCTTTCCAGCGCGACGCCGTCGAGGCGCTCGACCATCGTCATCGACCAGTCGGGCTGGAGCTCGTGCAGCCAGACGCCGAGCGTCGAGCTCATGATGCCGCCGCCCACCAGCAGGACGTCGACCTTCTTCGTATCGGCGGCGTGCGCGGACGACGCGGCGACGCACAGCGCGAGCGCCGACAGTATTACCCGTAACGTTTTGATCACAACAGATCCCTCTTCAACTTGAATGCATCGGTTTGCCATGCCGCCCGGCCGATGCGGAACCGCAACCGGCTCGCGCATCCGGAGATCCGGACCGCGAATCCGGAATTCCGGATCGACCGTGTTCGCCGTTGCATTTGCGCACGCGCAGCCGTCGCGAAGGACACCTTCGGATCGGCTTGTCGCAGTCAGGCAAATGCGTGCGTCGCGATGGCGCGCAACGCGCCGGGGCCCTCGCTGCAAGCCTGCGCGGAAGGCGCTTCGGGCTGCGTGGAAAGAGGCCGCGCGCGACGCGTTTTGCGGGGGCGGTATGGCAAGGGGCGCGTAATGTAACCGAACTCGTTTGCTGTGTCACAAACGAAAAATGCCCTTGTTTTTGTGGGGTTTTTTGCGTGTCCGGGATTCCGGAACGACGGTCGCCGGAACCGGAAAAGATGTGGATAACCGGGCGGCAGCGGGATGGAATGCGGGCGCGTCATGTCGCGGCATCGCGCCGCGACATGATCGCTTTACGTCAGGTCAGGTCACGTCACTTCGCGAAATTGTTGTGGCAAAACTGCTCGTACGCTTGCGCCGAATTCGCGAAACCCTTCTGCTTCGCGAGCTCCCACGGGCGTTCGCATTGCTGGGTCTGTTCGCACCACGAATAGCCGGCCGAGCCGATGCAGCCGTGCGCGTCGCGATCGCCGCCGACCATCGGCGGGGCGGCCGGCGTGGCAGGTTGGGCAGGCGTCGACGAAGCGGCCGGTGCGGACGATTGCGCCGCACAGCCGCCCAATGCGAGTGCGCAGGCGATCGTTGCGGCAAGCGAGGCGGAAGGTAGAAGACGTTTCATAGGTAGCGCTCCATGAAGTGACGATCGACAGCGGATGCCCGCGCGCGGGCGCATGACAACACGAACGATCACGCATCCGGCACCGGCACGCGCGACGAGAACTTGACCTCGCGCAGCGCGAGGCTCGACTGGATCGACGACACGCCGGCCTGTTTTCTCAGCACGCGTTCGACGAATTCCGCGTACGCGTCGAGATCGGCCGCGACGACCTGCAGGATGTAGTCGGCCGCGCCGGTGATCTTGTGGCACGACGTCACTTCGTCGTGACGCCGCATCACCTCCTCGAAGTGATCCGGATCCTGGTCCGAATGCATGTTGAACGTGACCTGCACGAACGCGAACACGTTCATGCCGAGCGCGCGCCGGTCGAGGTTCGCCTGGTAGCCGGTGATCACGTGCTCGTCCTCGAGCCGCTTGCGGCGGCGCCAGCACGGCGTGACGCTCAGCGACAGCTTCTCGCCGAGCGTCGCGTTCGACAGCGCGCCGTCTTCCTGCAGCAGGCGAAGCATCGAGCGGTCGACGCCGTCCAGTTCCACCGAAGCGCGATTTTTGCTCATTGTCGGGTCTCCGTAGGCGGTTTTCTCAAAATTGTACGAAACGAAGGGGTGGAAAGCAAAGTTATTGCCGGCCGGCATCAATAGACTGTTTTCACCCCTCACAGCCTTCACTGCAACGGTCAACCATGCTCACGGTCTACAGCAGCGATCACCGTCTGCATCGCGGCGTCGAACTGAAGGACGGCGCGATCACCGAGTCGTTCGAGAACCCCCTGCGCGCCGAGACGGTGCTCGCGCAGGTGCGCGCGGCCGGCCTCGGCGACGTGATCGCGCCGCGCGCGTTCGACCGCGCGTGCTATGCCGGCGCGCACAGCGCGCGCTATGTCGAGTTTCTCGCCGGCGCGTGGGACGAATGGACCGCGACCGGCCGCACCTGCCAGGCGCTGCCGCTCGTGTGGCCGGTGCGCGCGATGCCGTCGTCGGCGACGCTGCCCGAGTTCATCGACGGCAAGCTCGGCTTCTTCGCGATGGACGCCGGCGCGCCGATCAACGCCGGCACGTGGGACGCGGTGAGCGCGAGCGCGAACTCGGCGCTCACGGGCGCCGACCTGCTGTCGAACGGCGGCGCGCGCGCGGCGTTCGCGCTGTGCCGCCCGCCCGGCCACCATGCGGGCCGCGAGTACATGGGCGGCTACTGCTACCTGAACAACGCGGCGATCGCCGCGCAGCACGGCATCGCGAGCGGCGCGTCGCGCGTCGCGGTGCTCGACGTCGACTTCCACCACGGCAACGGCACGCAGGACATCTTCTACGACCGCGCGGACGTGCTGTTCGCGTCGATCCACGGCGAGCCGCCGGTGTCGTATCCGTACTTCTCCGGCTACGCGCACGAGCGCGGCAGCGGCGCGGGCGAGGGTTTCAACCTGAACCTGCCGCTGCCGAAGGGCACGCAGTGGGACACCTACGCGACGGCGCTCGACCACGCGGCCGCTGCGATCGCCGCACATGCGCCCGACCTGCTCGTCGTGTCGCTCGGCGTCGACACGTTCGAGCACGACCCGATCAGTCATTTCCGGCTGCGCTCGCCCGACTACCTGCGCGTCGGCGAAGCGCTCGCGCGCCTGGACCTGCCGACGCTGTTCGTGATGGAAGGCGGCTACATGGTCGAGGAAATCGGTATCAACGCGGTGAACGTGCTGCTCGGTTTCGAAGGGCGCGCGTGACCGTATCGCCTTGCCTTTGATGAACGACGATCCCGTCACGAACGAAGCGCGACAACGAAGGAGACGAACATGAATCGACATCGGAACAAGATGGCATGCGCGATCGCGGCCGCGCTGGCGGGCGCATGGTCCGCGCTGCCCGCGCACGCGGACGAGATCGTGCGCATCGGGCACGTCGCGCCGCTGACCGGTGCGATCGCGCACCTCGGCAAGGACAGCGAGAACGGCGCGCGGCTCGCGGTCGAGGAGATCAATGCGAAGGGGCTCGTGATCGGCGGCAAGAAAGTCACGCTGCAACTCGACGCGCAGGACGACGCGGGCGACCCGCGCACCGCGACGCAGGTCGCGCAGCGGCTCGTCGACGACAAGGTGGTCGGCGTCGTCGGCCATCACAACTCGGGCACGTCGATTCCGGCGTCGCGCGTCTATCGCGACGGCGGCGTCGTGCAGATCTCGCAGGCCGCGACCAACCCGACGTACACGCAGCAGGGCTTCAAGACGACCTATCGCGTCGTCGCGACGGATGCGCAGCAAGGGCCCGCGCTGGCGATGTATGCGGCGAAGCAACTGGGCATCAGGACGGTCGCCGTGGTCGACGATGCGACCGCGTACGGGCAGGGCCTCGCGACCGAGTTCGAGAAGGCGGCGAAATCGGCCGGGATGAAGGTCATCTCGCGCGACGCGACCAACGACAAGGCGATCGACTTCCGCGCGATCCTCACGAAGATCAAGGGCGAGAACCCCGACGCGATCATGTACGGCGGGATGGATGCGACGGGCGGCCCGCTCGCGAAGCAGGCACGCCAGCTCGGCCTGCGCTCGAAGATCCTTGCCGGCGACGGCGTGTGCTCGACCGACTTGCCGAAGCTAGCGGGTCCGGCGTCGGACAATGTCGTGTGCTCGGAAGCAGGCATCGCGCTCGAGAAGATGCCGGGCGGCGCGGCGTTCGTGAAGCGTTACGAAGCGCGCTACCACCAGCCGATGCAGGTGTACGCGCCGTTCTCGTACGACGCGGTGTACATCATCGTCGACGCGATGCAGCGCGCGAATTCGACGGACCCGGCCAGGGTGCTCGCCGCGATGCCGGCGACCGACTATCGCGGCGTGATCGGCGAAACGCGCTTCACGCCGCAGGGCGACCTGAAGCACGGCGCGATCTCGGTGTTCACGTACAGGAGCGGCAGGAAGGCGCTGCTCGATATCGTCAGGATGTAACGCAGGCGGGGGGCGCCGCGCCGCGCGGCATGCGCGGTGGTGCGCCCCGACGTGTCACGACGCCTGTACGCGGCGCGGCTCGATCTGCTGCGGCTGCCGTTCGACGTCGTGCACGATGTGCAGCTCGCGCGTGCGGATCGGCAGCGCGCAGTCCGCGTCGGCGAGCGTCTTGCGCACCTGGCGCGCGAGGCGCCAGCGCATCGCCCAGAACTTGTCCGTGTGCGTCCACACGCGCATGTTCGCGACCGCCGTGCTGTCGTCGAAGCGCATCACCATCACGTCCGGCGCGGGATCCTGCAGCACGTCGGGATCGGCTTCGGCCAGCGCGCGCAGCGCATCGAGCGCACGATCGATGTCGTCGTGCACGGACACTTCCACTTCGAGATCGAGACGGCGGGTCGGATTGCGCGTGTAGTTGCGGATCGCGCTGCCCCACAGCGCGCTGTTAGGCACGTATTCGCAGATGCCGTCCGGCTTCGTCAGCCGCGTCATGAAGAGCCCGACCTCGTCGACCGTGCCCGCGACACCCGTGCCGCCGTCGATATAGTCGCCCACCTTGAACGGGCGCAGCAGCAACAGCATGATGCCGGCCGCGATGTTCTGCATCGTGCCTTGCAGCGCGAGCCCGATCGCGAGGCCGGCCGCGCCGAGCACCGCGACGATGCTCGCGGTTTCGATGCCGAGCTGTGAAAGCGCACCGACGATCGCGACGATGCGGATGCCCCACACGGCGACGTCGCAGAGGATCGGCCGCAGCGTGTCGTCGACGCGCTCCTTGTTCGTGAGCAGCCGGCTCAGCCAGTTGCCGATGCGCTTCGACAGCCACCAGCCCGCGACGAGTAGCGCGAGGGCGGCGCAGAGCCTGAGCGAAAGCGTGGACAACGCGTTCCACAGGAACGTCCAGCGTTCCGGATGAAGATGATCGAGAAACATGACGGGATTCCGGTTTGAGGACAGAAGGCACGACGGGTGGCGTCGTCCGCCGTGATCGGGCGGGCATCCGCTCGTGCGTCGGCCGCCCTCGACTGTACACGCCATGGCGTAGTTCGCGCGAATGCATGGGGGCCGGATCTCACGCGTCAGCGCCGTGAAAATCGCGATTTGGTGTGTGTACTAATCGAGTATTCAAACAAATCGGACTCGTCCTATTCAGCTATGTTGGCCGTGCCGATACACTCGCTTCCAGGCTACCGGATCGCGATGATCGTTCCTCCGCGATAACCGGTTTCCCCCTCCTTTTTCATTGATAGCGAGTGACGACGCAATGCGGCTTGACCTGTGTTTACGTCTCGCACGCGAACAAGGTCGGCCCGCGCGCTGCGGCGCCATCCGCTTTCCGATTCGCCGCGCGCTGGTGCGCGGTGTCGTTGCCGCGGCGTCGCTTGCCGGCATGCAGGGTGCGGTGGCGTGGGCATCTTCCGATGCCATGCCGTTTTCGCCCATGACTGCGCAAGCGGCCGACCTTGTCGACGTGCCTTTTTTCAATTCCGCCCGGACCATCTGGGGCGGCTTGCTGGCATCGACTGACGTGCCGCGTGTCGCGCTGGAGCCGCATGCGACGAGCACGCGCACGGACGCGGCTTCGGTCACGTTCACGATGCGTACCGGTGCATGTGCGCCGTACGTCGTCCTCTGCGATGCGGCGCGCGATGCAATCGAGCGCGATTACGCGGCCCGCTTCGCGTACGGTTTTGCGTCGCCGCTTCCGGCAATCGGCGCTGCGCCGGCGCTCGACGCGCGTGCTGTCGATCTGGCGTCCGCCGAGCCGTTCGTGCTCGCGGAGCAGGGGAACGGCACGCGAGCCGGCGTGATCACCGGCAGCCTGCGCGCGTCGCTCGCGCGCGCCGATCTGCCCGCCGACGTCGCCGCGCAGGTCACGCGCATGCTGGCCGGGCGGATCGATTCGACGCAGCGCGGCGCGATTGGCGATACCTTCCGCGTCGCCTTCGAACCGGACGACAGCGCAGCCGTGCCGGGCCGCGTGCGCGTGACTGCGCTCGACATCCGCTTTCGCGGCCAGCGTGTCGCGGCCGTGTGGTTCGCGCCGCAGGCGGGCTCGCCAGGCGCGTACTACGATCTCGACGGCATGCCGCTCGCCGGTGCGCAGTTTGCGATGCCGGTCAACGCGACGCGAATCAGCTCGCAATTTGGCGCGCGAGTGCATCCGGTCACGGGCGCGCGTCACGTCCATTCCGGTGTGGATCTGGCCGCGCCCACGGGCCGTGCCGTCCACGCGTCGGAGCGCGGGGTCGTGACTTTCATCGGCACCGAGCCGGGCGGCTACGGCAAGTACGTGGTGATTCGGCACGACGGCGGCTATGCGTCGTACTACGCGCACCTGTCGGCGTTCGAGCCGACGCTGCGAACCGGCGCGCGGGTCGTGCGCGGCCAGCGTGTCGGCGCGGTCGGCAGCACCGGCACCGCGACCGGCCCGCATCTGCACTTCGAGGTGCGGCGACATGCCCGCCTCATGAATCCGATCGAACTGGTGCAGGCGGCCAGGGCGGCGAAACTGAAGGGCGAGCAGCGGGTCGCGTTCAATCGCGTGGCTCACGCCGCGCGCACGCAGCTGGCTGCGGCCACGTTGGCGCCGTCGCTCGCGATGTCGCAGCACGGCGCACCGAGCGACGGCTGACCGTCGAGCTGGGGCGGTCGCCGCCGGGGGGGGCGGCGCGCACATCTATGCTGCGTACCAATGCGAACCGCCACGCCGGGCGGCGTGGCGATGATTGGCAGGACGCGGCTGCTTAGCCGAGCGGCCAGTTGAGGATTGCGATGCCGTCGTTGTAATCGCCATCCGTTCCGTCTTCCGACCCGACGAGCCCGAAGTAGGTCTTCTTGAAGATGTCGACCTGACGCGAACCGATCTTCGACGGTTTGCCGTTCGCCGTCACCACCACGCGCACCTTCCCTTTGCCCGAGTTCACGACCTGCGTGTTCAGGTTCGCGTCCTGCGTGCCCGCGCCCTGGAACGTCGCGGCCGGCTTCGGGTTGTCGTCGACATAGACTTCGATCGTCTGCTGCGCGGACGAATTGACCAGCGCCGTCACGCCGAACGCGATGTTCGGCGGCAGGTTGAAGATGCCGTCGCGTTCGCCGCCGCCGGTCGTCGTGCCCGGCTGGGTGGGCTGCGGTTGCGGCGTTGCCTTCGAGAAGTAATTGACCACCGCGCCGACGCCGAACTTTGCCGCGGCCCCCGGCAGCACGCCGGGCGCGCCCGCCCACGTGACCGTGCAGGCGATCACCTGCCCCGCCGCATCGGCCTTCACCTTGTTCTGCCAGCTGCCGACGTCGAAGCTGTACGGGATGGTCGCGATGTCGACGAACACATCGTATTGCGGCAGCTTTTCCACGAGCTGCGTGGTCATGAACTGGCGCATCCGGTCGAGCACCGCCTGGTCGCCGTTCGCCTGTACGGCGGTTGCATCGTTGCCGGCGAGTTGCAGCAGTGCGTAAAGATCGTCATGGGTAAACGGTTGTGACATGTCGTCCTCGTCTCGATGATAGGTCTCGCGTCGCGCGGCCGGCGAGTGGTCCCGCCGTTGTCGCGCACGGAGTACAGCGTGGGACTGCAAATGACTGCTCGATTGAATCGATTCGCAATGCGTGGATGGCCCCGGCGCCATCGCGGGTTCGACAGCGGCGCGCGGGTTTTCCTCCCGCGCGCCGGCCGAGGTCGGTCGTCAAGCGCGCGTCAGGTCAGCCGATCGGCCACTGCAGCACGACGATGCCGTCGTTGTAGTCGCTGTCGTGACCGTCTTCCGACACGACGATGCCGAAGTTGACCGTGAACGGCGAGCCGTCCGACTTCTTGCCGGTGATCGGCGCGAGGCGCGCATCGGTGGCGGACGCCTTGCCGTTCACCGTCACTTCGAAGCGGAGCTTGCCGTTGCCCGAATTCAGCGTGGCCTCGCGCGGGCCGTCGCGCGTGGTCAGCTTGTGATAAGCGGCCGGTTCCTTGCTGTCTCCGATAAACAGCTTGATGTGCTGCTGCTCGGCGGCATTCGCGAAGAAAATCGCGCGGAAGTCGGTGTTCGGCGGGATCGAAAACTCGCCGGCGCGATTCGAGGATGTTTGATTGTCGGCCATGTTTCCTCCTGAAGATCGATGGATAAGGCACTTCACCGCGTCGCGCAAACGTTTGCTGTTTTAAACACGGCTCGGCCAGCATGGCGAAAAATAAATAGAAAAATATTCGGCCTGGAATGGAAATTGTTCAGAAAATCGAAAGCTGAAACAGTTCGATTTAATGGCGTGAATTCGATTGATTGTCGATCGACATAATCGCGAAATTATATCGATGCATGTCGCGAATTATTGAATGATGGGCGGCGCAGGCGGGAATGGCGGGAGGATCCGGCTTCGGAGCAGGCGCTCGGCGTTCGCATATGGCAGCGTGTTGTTTCAACATCGTCTTCTCTGTCGTGGCCGCGCCCACCGGCCACCACCGAACGCCCACACCGAAGCCGGATCGCAACGGGAGGGGTGTGCGGCGCCGGCGAAGGTTAGATGACCAGCTCACTCCGAACTTGAACAAGACATTCCACCGGCACCACACCCGATAAGCATATCGACCCGCCGTCGCGGCGCCTATCGGACGAGGCTGATTCTTGCGTGCAATATCGCAACGCGCCGGCCTGACATACCTGACAGGCGATCAATTTCGAGATTAGCGGTATCGTGCACGCAACGCGTGCGCCCGATGTTCGGCGCTTTTTTGATTCAACCGGCCCATTGCGGGGCCCTCACGAGGACAGTGCGATGACGAAACCCGATATTCTGAAAGGCGATATCAAGGAGCAGGCCCAGGAAGCAGACCGTCACAACCTGGCGCGGCCCGCGGTGAATGGCGCACTGTGGGCGCGCGGCCTGACGACGCAGCGCGTGGCCGACCTGTTCAGAACGCTGCCGGGCCTGCCGGGACACTGGATGCAGCTGCAGAACGAAGTCAACGCCGGGAATCGCTATTTCTATGGCGTTCAGAACGGTCACCAGACCACCGACGAAGGCAAGGAACTGATCCGCTGGATCGCCGACGCGGTGGTCAGCGCGGCGCAGAAGGCCGGGTTCGATTTTCCGTTGCAGCAGCTTCGGTTTACAGCCGATACCGGGTGGCTGAAGCTGCAGCGCGTGTCGGGGCGGGTGATGGTGTTGTCGCGGCCTTGAGATCGAAGGCGTACGCCGCGACGCCGGATCGTCATCGGATCGGCGGCGCGAGCATGTCGATGGCGGTCTATCGCGATCGTCGCGGTTGCCTGAGCACGAACGCCATCGGCAAGCCGAACAGCAGAATCCATCGCACCGTGTAGTACACCATGACGTTCGAGTCGAACAAAAAGAACAGGAACGGCAGCGGCCACATCACGGCCTGTAGGGGCAGCCATCTGCGAGAGCGGATTCCCGTGTTGTTTTGCACGACAAGCAGAATGGCGGGAATCGCAAACGACAAAACGAACCCGGCGATGCCGAAGTTCACCAGGAATTCCCCCGGCATGCCGAACAACAGGGTTGTCTTGTCGAGCGCGGTGCGCTCGAAATCGCGCATGATCTCGGATTTTTCCAGCGCGAACGTGTCGGGGCGATCACTCCACAGCGCACTTGGCACGATCGACGCGATCGCACCGACGAAGCTTCGTCCCATCGGGTACGCATAGGCCGGTTGCGTGACCGTATCGATCGCCAGTGCCTGCACGTCGAAGCGCGACAGGTCCCGAAACAGGAACACGCTGACCGGCCCCATGCTCAACTCGAGATCGCGCTGCTCGGCAAACCGCTGCGACAGATTCGCGATGTCGTCGTAGCCGAGGCCGAATTTCAACGGCATCAACAGCAGGCCGGTCAGTGCCACGCCGATACCGGCGATCCGGATCGTGCGCGGCCTGATTCGCGCGATGAAGCTGTGATGGATGAACAGTGCGAACACCAGCACGAAGACGACACCCTGGCGACTCCCCGCGATGCCGGACGACAGCCAGCCCAGCACGCCGAGCTGAACGAAGGCCACGGCCGTCAGCACGACGCTGCGACGGCGTCGCATCATGAGGCAGACGAATATCCACAGCGGCGACGTGTTGGCCAGCGCCTGAATGACCCCCAAACCGCGAAACGGATCGTTATCGGTGCCGGTTTGCTCGACACGCGTGTCGTACAACTCGACGATTCGTGCGTAACCGCCCAGCTTGACGTAGATGAACGCAAGCGCGCCGAGCGACAGCAGCGCGAACAGATAGGCGAGACTGCTGACGCGCATGCCGGGTTCGAACGGCAAGCCGGCGTTGCCGAGGCGGCTTGCGTTGAGGTCGAGCGTCAGCTTGACGACCAGCACGCCGGCGAGGCTCAGGAAATACCAGAGCGCGACGGCCGGATCGTCTTGCGGCAACAGTCGCAGATAGATCTCGTCTACCGCCAGCAGTTGCCACAGCGGGAACACGCCGAGAATGAAGAACAGAAAGATCCGGAACCAGCGTACGGTCGGGGTTCTCGGACGAATGGCGGCGATCGCCAGCAACAGCGCGACGTTCAGTAGCAGCAGCACGCCATGCATGCGCTGGGTAATCAGCAGCGTCGCGACGATCGCGGCAAGTGCGCCGACGGCGAACGTCATCCACATCATGTGCCGGTGGTCGCCTTTTCGGCGCACCTCGAGGTTCGATTGCAAGGAATTCATCGAGAATGTTCCTGGAGCGCCCAACCGCTGTAGTAGCCGTACTGGCCGCTGCCGCCGGGTTCTGTCACCGCCAGCTCGCCGGCACACTCGAGCACGACCCGCTCGCGACGAACGATCGAGAAGGTCGGCAGACCGGACGTGCTCGGGACATCGACGAACGAAATTCCGGCCGGTAGCGGCCGGCGGTCCTCGCGTGCGTTCTGGCCGATCGTCAGCAAAGCGGGGCCGGTCAGGAATACACACACGAAAATGCGATCGACGAGCGGCCCGTGCGGCATGCGCGGCGACCCGTATGTCGACGCCGAAGGACCATAGGCTGCCGCTTCGCGTTGCCCCGCCAGGCCCGGACGATAGAAAAAGAACAGCTCGTCGCGCACGATCGGCGGTTCGCTGCCCGTCTTGAACCAGCGGATGTAATGACGCGACGCGCGCAGATAGCCTTCGTGGTTCAGGATCGGGCCGAAGCGCGCGTCATACACGCAGGCCTGCCGGGCTCCCCCGGTCGGCGCGACATACGTCGATTCCGCCCAGTCGTTCCAGGTCACGATCTGCACCCAGGTCGCGCGGGACTCGATCGCCGCGCGCCATTCCTCCGCCATGCCGGCGAACCCGCGCGTCTCGAACGCGCGATAGTTCGTGCCTTGCGGCAAACCCCGGTAGTACGGCGTCACTGGCGCCATGAAGACCTTGCCGGCGTTGCGCAACGCGGGAGCCAGTGCGCGCGTGGAGCGGGCCAGCAGCGACGGCGCGCCCGCCGCACCGAAATAGAAATAGCCGTCCGCGGAACGGATTTTTCCGACGATCTCGGCCGCCACGCTTGCGTCGATTTCCCGTTCTCCGGTGCTCGGAGACAGATGCGGGACAAAATACGCACCAAGGCGTCTGGTGGTCTCGATCAGCGATCGTGCGCCGGTGCCGTGCCGGCCGCCCAGCGCGTACGCGGACAGCACGGGTCGTCCGTCCACCGTCAACTGCGCGCGGCGTCCGCGAACCGTCCGGATGATGTCCGCGAGTTCGTCTTGCGCGTTACCGTCGGCGGACACGAACAGCTTGAACGCCCCGTCGAACCGGTCGGCCGCGCCGTAGATCATCTCGACCCGCCGTTTGTAGTACGGCTCGGAAGCGTGCCACCCGCCGCAATTCAGTGCGAAGCCGTCGATGCCGGCCGCCATCGCGTCACGCATTTCCTGCGCATATTGTTCGGGGCCGGCCGTCTTTCCGCCTCTCGGCCACGCCACCATGTAGTGTGCGAAAACCCGGCGAGTGCCTGGCGCGTCGCTCGTCTCGCGGGTACGCGCGCGAAGCAGCCCGCCCGGGGCCAGCGCGGTCGCGACCGTCGTCGTGATGAAGGATCGTCGTTTCATGACTGCTCCCGCCCGGCGGTCGCCGGAAGCGGCGCGGCGAGCGTGGCGTGACGCGTCAGCAGGACACATGACGACGACAGGATGACGAACGCCGCCGTGCCGACGCCGCAAATCGCGCCATAGGCGCCGAACTTCCAGCCGAACGCCGCGACCAGCGCGAGCGTGAGGACAGCCTCGAACGACGCCATCTTCACGAACGCGCGTCGGCTCCGCGCATATAGCCACAGCGACAGGATCCTGCAGAGAAACACGAGGCAGGCGCCCAGCAGCACGGCGAACACGAACGCAAACTGACTGGCCCGGCCGCCGAGCGAATGCACCGGAAACAACCGTATCTCCAGCAATGCATACGATGCGGCGGCGAGAACGATCAACCCCGCCAACAGGCTCGCCGCGAGCTTGCGCGCGAACCCGGTCCCGCCGATCAATCGAAGCGCCCGCCCGCCGTTTCCGCTGATCGCCAGCGAAACCGATTGTCCGAAATTGAAGGCCAGATTGTTGAAGCCTTTGGCGACGCGATACAGCGCGGCGCCGGCGGGCCCGGCCACCGCGGACACGATCAGCACGTCGAGGTGCTTGGCGCCGGACAGCACCGCGTTCGCATACCAGCTGCTCAGCATTTCGCCGCGCGCCTGCGCGATAAAGTCGCGATACCAACGCAGCCCGCCGCGCACGGTGGGCGGATATCGGCTCGGTTCCGGACCGGTCGTGCCGCGACGCGTCACCCACAGGTAGGCAGCCAGCAGCAGCGCGCCATACGCGGCCTCGACCAGCAGCAGCAGATCGGGAAGATGGCCGCGCAAGCCGTGATATTCGGCGAGCACCGCGATGACGGCCAGCCGCGAAAGCGCCGAGATCGTCGAGATGACCAGCACGACGCCATTGCGCCGGGTCACCCGGAAGAATCCGAGCGCAAAGTGCGACAGCCCGTAACAAACGGGCGCGAGGACGAGCATGGCGGTCCAGTTCGGCAGCGCGATCGAGCCGGTTCGGCCCAGCAGCGCGCAAGCCAGACAGAACAGCACGGTCGAACCGAATGCGCTGACGCAGTCGAGCCGAAGCAGGTTCGGAAACCGTGCCCGGATGCGATCGATCGTGTAGATGCGCGCGGAACCGAAGTTGAAGGCGTCGATGGCGACGTAGAACAGCGCCAGCAACGCATACGAGCGACCGACGAGCACGGGGTCGAGGAGATGCAGCGCCAGTGCGGCCACGACGAAATTCACCAGGGCCGGCAAGCCGGCGCTGGCGACGACATGGATCAAGTCGGCGTTCAGGCGGCGCATCGCTCGACCAGGTAACGGCAGTACGCGTCGTACTTTGCCTGCAGCGCCGAACGGGAAAACGCGGCGGCTTTCGCCTGCTGCCGGATGCGCATGTCGACGAGCTGGGCGCGGTCGCGTGCGACCGCCTCGACCGCACCGACGATCGCTTCGACCGACCCGGCCCGAATCACGTCGCTCGCAGGCAGCACTTCCGGTATGCCGCCCACGCCGGTTCCGAGCACGGGCGTGCCGACTGCCATCGCTTCCAGCATCGCGCGCGGCATCCCTTCCTGAAGCGAGGGCAGCACGAACAGATCGTGTTCGGCGACGGTCGCGCAGGCTGTTTCCGACGAGACCTGTCCGCGGAATGCCACGACGTTGGCGATGCCCAGCGTATGGGCCAGCGCCTCCAGTTCTCCGCGCAACGCACCGTCGCCGACGAGCGTCAGCACGACGGGCACGTTCTTGCGTTTCAGGCGCGACACGGCTTCGAGCAGCGCCACGTGTCCCTTGCTTCGGTTGTGCATCATCGAGACGTTGATCAGCCGCAACGACCCGGATCGCGCGAGCGCGTCGGCGTCGCGCGCCGCGAAGAGCCCGTTCGGCAGGTAGGCATCGCTGAAGCCGAACGAATCGGCGCGCGAGCGCGCCGGATACTTCGCCTGCAAATAAGTTTCCGTCACGTATCGCACGCTTTGCGCGCGCCGCGCGGCGAGCGCGGTCGAGCTGCAATGGATCCACTTCGCGACGCGGCGCAACGGATGGGTCGACGCATCCTTGCTGAAGTAATCCTCCGGATCGGCGACGATCTCGGCCGAGAACGGCTTTCTCGTGATCCAGCACAGCAGCAGTGCGAGCGTTGCCACATTGCCCGGAAAGCGGATCATCAGTGTTTGCGCGCTCCGGATGACGCGGAACAGCCGTACCGCTGTACGCGGCAAGCCCGTCAGCCAGCGGCGGCCGCGAATTGCGCCCAGGTCGACGAACGACGTGCTCGGCCCGGTGACGACGGAGCCGATCGGCCGGTCTTTAGGAAACGCGCGAGCGACGATCCGCACCGCGTCGAAATGCTGCGCGAACCGGTTCGCGAACTTCTCGTGGCCCATATGAGGACTGTAGATTTCGTCGCCGACGCGCGAAAAATTACCGTCCATCACAAAGGTGATTGAACTGCTCGATTTCATGTCGGATCCTTTCGATCATCTCGTTGTAGCGCGTCGCGTCTGCCGTGCGCAGCGCCTGCCAGTACGTGCTGTCGTCGTGCGCAAGCTCGCGAGCGAGCGCGGCGACGCGGCCTGTGTCGAAGTCGCTGGCGTGCACCACGTAGCGCGACAGGCCGAGGTCGTCGTACGCCGCCTGGCCTTTGCGCTCGTACGCGATATGAATGCTCGGCACGCCGGCCAGCACGCTTTCTAGGCTGCCGTGCAGCCGGACGGAGACGACCACCGGGCGCTCGCGCGCGACGAGCGTCGCCAGATCGTCGACCTGCCCGACATCGAACGTGTCGCGATAGAACGTGTCGTCGCCGTTGCCGCGGCCGCTGCTTTGCAGCGCGAAACCCGCGTTCGGCAGCAGCTTCGCGACGCAACGCAGACGGGTGACGTAGTCGTCGCGATACGGTTTGCCCTTCAGGTCGCGGAACACGAACCGGATCGGGCGGGGATGTTCGGCAGTGCGTTCCGCGTCCGGCTGGCGGCGCGGTGTCCGGCCGATCTCGAGCACGACGAGGTCCCCCGTGCGAATGCCGTGCGGGTGTGCAAGCTCGTCGACGCTCTGGTCGTCGCGCAGGAACACGACGTCCACGCAACGCCGGACCAACGCCGCCAGCAGGGTGCCCGGCAGCGACTTCAGCGGACCGATGCTCTGCGGCAGATAGATCGATCGCTTCGAGCGCCGCAACGCCGTGCAGGCCAGCTGGCTGCCGTGCGCGACCAGCGATTTCCAGCCCTCCATGCCGCTGGACGCACGCAGGTAACCGCCGCCCACGCCGAAGAACAGCGCCGGCCTCGCGCGGCCGACGCGGCGCACCGATTCGATGCAGAAACGGGCCAGCGACCAGAGGCGGATGTTCGCGTCGTCGAGATAGCCGCGGAACGATGCCGGATCGAGGCAGACGATCGTGACGACGCCGTCGATGCCGGCGGCGCGGATCGCCTTCAGGCTCAACTTGACCAGCAGGCCGTCGCCGCTGTTTCGCGAGCTGTATGCGTGCAACAGATAAACGTCAGGCTTGTTCATAGATCCGCATCAGCGATTTCAGGAAATGTTCCTGCCTGAAGGTCTGGTCGAACACGTGCCGGGCGTTCTCACCCATGCGCCGGCATTTGTCGACCGTCAGGCGGTTCAGGTTGTCGGCGAGGCATTGCCCGGTGAGTTCGGTGAGGATGATCCCGTTGTAGCCATGGATCACCTGCTCGGGCAGCGAGCTTTCGCCGGAGACGACGAGCACCTTGCCGGCGCGCATCGCCTCGATCGGCACGAGTGCGAGCCCTTCCCAGCGGGACGGCACGATCACGACGTCCATCGCCTGCATGGCGCTCTTCGTCGCGGCTGCATCGACCCAGCCGTGGTAGACGATCCGGTCGTCGCTTGCCCGCTCCGCCGCGACGCCGCCGCGCACTGCCATGCCGTACACGTTGATCTCGATGTCCGGCTTCAGCGCCGGCACCGCGTCGAGTACGACGTCGAAACCCTTCTGGTAATCGAGGCGGCCGAAATAGCCGACGCGTATCGTCGAGCTGCCGGACGGACGATCGAGGGCGGTCCTGGCCTCGTCGCCCGCAATGCCCGTGTAGACGAGGTCGACCTTCGACATCGGCAGCCGGTACTTGCGCGCCGCGCGCAATTCTTCCAGCGACATGCAGACGATCCGATCGCATCGAGTCGCCAGCAGGCGCTCGGTCAGCGCGTAACCCAGCCGCGTCACGGAGCCGACGTCCTTCTTCAGGAACGCCCACGCGTGCGGGGTGTACAGGACCTTCGCGTGTCGATGCCGGCGCAGGCGCACGTACACGCCGGGGAACGTGCTGTGGCAATGGATCACGTCCGGGCCGATGGCCTTCAGCAACGCGCGGATCTCGCGCGCGACCCTGGCGATGCGCGCCGGATGCCGGCTCGACCGGTATCCGATCAGCGTCAGCCCTTCGACACCGGGCGTGCCGGTCATCTTGTCGGGATCGCAAATCAGCAGGACCTCATTGCCCATCGCGATCTGCTCGCGCGCCAGCGCGCCGACATAGGTGGCGATACCGCCCACCCAGGTTTCCACGACATGCACGATCTTCATGACGCCTCCCGCTCGCGCGTTGCGGGCGCGTCGTTCGCTTCGGTCGCACCGTATGGCGCATATCGATACGCGCCGTATCGGGTGCGATAGCCGAATGCGCGCGTGTCGATGCCGTTGAAGAGGACGCCGAGCAAGCCCGACGAAATCCTGTTCAGCTGCTTCGCCGATTCGGCGATCTCGTCGATCGTCGTTTGTCTCGCGCGGGTCACGAGGAAGGTCGTTGCGCAGTGCGGCGCCAGAATGCTGGCGTCCGACACCGCGAGTACCGGCGGCGTGTCGATGATCACGACGTCGTAGGCGGCGCTCATCTCGTCGAGCAACCGGGTCGTCGATTCACCCAGCAGCAGCTCCGACGTGGATTGCGAAGCGGCGCCCGTCGGGATGAAGTCCAATCCTTTGGAGACGCCGTGCCGCGTGGCGTCCGGCAACGAGACGCGGCCCGTCAGCAGGTCGGATAGCCCGGGTGCGCTCCGCACGCCGAACGAATCGTGCAGATGACCGCGCCGCATATCCGCATCGATCAGCAGCACGCGATGGCCGGCGGCGGCCATCACGGCAGCCAGGTTGGCCGACACGAAGGACTTGCCGACACCGGGGCTCGGCCCTGTCAGCAGCACCCGGTTGTTGTTCGCGTCGAGCAGGGTCAGGCCGAGGGCCGTGCGCAAGCTTTTCAGGCTCTCGATGGCGGCATCGGCGGGGCTCTCGTTGGCCAGCAGCGACGGGATGTACCCGCGCCGCGCGGCCGTTGCGGCGGCGGTCCGCTGCATCGGCGAATCGGGGATCGTGCCGTAGACGCTCAATCCGGTGCGGCGCTCGATGTCGCTCGAGTCCTTCACACCGCCGAACAGCGACTCGCGCGCGACCGCCGCCGTGACGCCCAGCATCACGCCGAGAATGGCTGAGAGCGCGAGAATCAACGCCTTGCGCGGTTCGACCGGCTCTTCCGGGACGGGCGCGTTGTCCACTTCGCGAACGTTGCCTACCTTGCCGGCCGACACCAGCCTGAGCTGCTGGATATTGTTCAGCACCCCGACGTACATTTCGTTGCCGACTTCGACGTCGCGACGAAGCCGGAGCTCGTCCTGTTCGATATCGGGGAATGCGCGCAGGCGCGCCGACAGCCCGTCGATCTTCTGTTTCGCGCCATCGATCTGACGATCGAGCGCCTGCATCTCGGGGTGGCCGGCCGCGAACCGGGTCGACGCCTCCGCGCGCTTCTGCTGCAACGCCAGCAGCGTTGCCTGGGTTGCGATGCTGTCCTGCAGGTAGGCCTGCGCCTCGATGCCGAGGTCGAACGTGCCGCGCTTGCGCCGCATCGCGTTGTATTTCGCTTCGGCCTGTTCCAGGTTCTGTTTCAGTTGCGGCGCCACGTTCTCGAGGAACGCGAGGGACTTCTCCGCCTCGGCCGATTTCCGCTTGACGTTCTGCGCGACGTACGCCGTGCCGATCGTATTCAGGATGTTCGCCACCGTGTCGGGATCCTCACCCTTCAGCGACACGTTGATGACGTTGCTCTGCTTGCGAATCTCCGACACGGTCAGGTGTTTCTGCAACCGCTGCAGCGTCTTCAGTTCGGAATGACGTTCCACCTGGAACACCGCGCCGGGCCGCGCATGGAGTGCATCGACGCGGATCCGGAACGTGCCGCCGGCCTGCGTCGATTCGACGAGCTGCCCGAGTGCGCCTTCGATCGGCTGGTCGAGATCGCCGTTTTCCAGCCGGAAGCGGCCATCGGGCAGCGCCGTCAGTTCGAACCGGTCGCCCTCGAAGGTTTTCGGCACGTCGAACGTGCCGATCTCGATCGACTCGGTGCCCCAGCCGTATCCGCCGAACCCGAACAGCCCGGGCCGGGACAGGCCGTGTGCGCGCGCGGCGATCGCCTTGCCGATCAACGGGAAGCGCTTCGGTGCCGCGTCGATATACAGGCGCAGGTTCTTGACGGCATGGCCGACGACCATTCTCGACTGGAGGATCTCGATCTCGGCCGCCGCCTGGATCTTGCCGTCGAAGAGCGACGACACGCTACCGAGCAGGGAGTCGGCCCCGCCCGTGCTGTCTTCGACCTGAATCAGCAGATTCGACGCGTAGATCGGGCGCGCCAGCAACGCATACGCCGCGCCCGCGGCGAACACGGCCGCCGCGATGCCGGCCACCAGCCAACGGTTCGTCAGCAGCAGATCGACATACCGCACGAGTTCCGGCTCGTCGCCCAGGTCTGCTTCGGGTAACGGGTTCGGTGCTTTGTTCATGGAAATTCCGTTCATCATTCGATGCTCATCTCAGTGCCTGGATCTTCGGCACCCACGCGTTCACGCCTCGGTCGATCAGGGAATAGGCATGCCTGAACGCATCGATGGGCTTCAGGTACGGATCGGGCACATCGATGCCGTTCCGTCCGTCGAGCTGGAACACGCGCCCCAGCGAAAATGGATGGCGCTCGACGATCTCGCGCTGCTGGCCGGCTTCCATGGTCAGCACGATGTCCGCATGACGTACCAGTGCCGCGGTGAGCTGCTGCGCGCGATGCGCGGAAATGTCGATCCCGGCTTCGGCCGACACGGATGACGCGAGCGCGTGCGCCGGGGCCCCGACGAGTGCCGACGTGCCGGCGGAGACCACCTCGATACCCGGCAGTCGCGACCGCAGCAGCCCCTCGCCGATAGGGCTGCGGCAGATGTTTCCGGTGCACACGACGAGAATGGTTCGAATCATTTTTCCTCCGGCTTTTCTGTTGTGAATGCCGTATCGATGGCTTTCGGTCATTTCGTGACGATCGCGCCCGTCAACCCGGCATTGATCGCCGGCAACAACAGATTCAGCACGCGGCTGAACCGGACGAGGCTGTTGCTGTCCACGTAGACGACATCCTTCGGCTGAAGGTCGAACTGATTGGCGAGCACCATCGCGACGGGCGAGCGCGCGTCGAGGTGGAACACGCGCGGCGCATCGCTCGACGCACCGCGGATCACATAGAGCTGCGCGGCGTCGGCGCTCGCGCTGTTGAAGCTGCCTGCCTGCGACAGCGCGTCGCTCAGCGTCAGCCGGCCGGTGCGCAACGGCAGCGCGGTGACCGGACGGGCCACTTCGCCCATCACGTAGACGCCGTTCTCCTCGCGCGGCAGTACGCGCAACAGATCGCCGTCGCGCAGCAGCAGGCCGGTGGGATTCGTGCCGCGCGCCAGCATGCCGGGCAGGTCGAGCGGATACGAGACGCCGCCGCGCACCAGCACGAGGCGGCTCTGATCGGCCGCCGGCAGGAAGCCGCCCGCGCGGCCGACCGCTTCGTACAGCGTCATCGGCACGTCGTTGACCGGAACCGTGCCGGGCGTGCGCACCTCGCCGTCGACATGCACATGCTTCGCGCGGAACGATGCGACGCGCACCGTGACCTTCGGCGCGACGAAGTAGTGCGCGAGCGCGGCCGAGATCGCGCGGCGTGCGCCGTCGACGGTCAGGCCCGCGACCGGCACGTTGCCGGCATAGGGCACCTGCACGTTGCCCGCGTCGTCGATCACGAACCCTTGCGGTGGATCGGACGGCCGCACGTTGGTCTGCTGCAACGGCCCCTGCGCGATGGTCAGCTCCGGGTGGTCCCAGACGGTCACCTGCAGCACGTCGCCCGCGCCGAGCGTATAGGCGGCGGGGCGGCCGAGCAGCGCATCGACCTGGTTCTCGGCCGCCGCGTGCGCGTCGGCCTTCAACTGGCGGATCAGCGTCGCGTCGATTTCGGCGATCGGTACCGGCGGCGTCGCGGCAGGTGCCGGCGCGTTGCCGTTCGAACCAGGCAGGCCGGTCGTGGCAGGCATCTTCATCCCGGGCGCGAGCGCACAGCCCGACAACACCGCGCAGCAAAGCACGCCGACGCAAGCGCGCACGGTGCCACGCGCAGGCGATGGGGCGTTCGCGGACGTGCGATGGCGGCGACCGCCGAAGGATCGGAACAGAGATAACTTCAAGATGGAGCCTATTCGGACGTGTGAAGCGGGTGGACGATCTGTATGCGGCACTCAGTACGCGTTCTGATGACCGAATCCGTGCAACACCGTCGCACCGATGATTCGCAGATCGAGCGCGAACGACCAGTTGCGCAGGTAGTAGAGGTCGTACTCGACGCGGGACTGCATGCTTTCGAGTTGTTCGGTCGCGCCGCGCAGCCCGTTGACTTGCGCCCAGCCGGTGATGCCGGGCTTGATCCGGTATCGGTGGATGTAGCCGTCGACGAGCGTGCGGTACTGCGCGTCGTGCTCCACCGCATGCGGGCGCGGACCGACCACCGACATGTCGCCGAACAGCACGTTGACGAATTGCGGCAGCTCGTCGAGGCTCGTGCGCCGCAGGAACGCGCCGACCTTCGTCACGCGCGGGTCGTTGCGCGTGGCTTGCGCGACCGTGCCGGCTGGTTCGGCATGCACGCGCATCGTGCGGAACTTGTAGATGTCGAAGGTCTGGCCATCGGCGCCGCGCCGCTTCTGCGTGAACAGCACGGGCCCCGGCGACGTCAGCTTGATGACCGCGGCGACGACGAGCAGCAGCGGCATCAGCCCGACCAGCACGACGGCCGCGAACGCACGGTCGAAGATAGCCTTCGCGAACCGTGCACCGCGCGACAGCGGCGGTGCGGCCAGCGAGATCGCCGGTTCGCCGAGGATGTCCTCGACACGGCTGCCGAACAGCGCATGCTTGCTGACGTCCGGCATCAGGCGCAGTTCGACGAAATCGTGGCGGAATTCGTCGATCACGCGGGTGATCGTGGCGTCGTCGTCGAGCGGCAGCGCGATCCAGATTTCGTCCACGCGTTCGGTGCGGGCAAGGGCGGCGAACGACGCAAGATCGGTGGCGACGAAAGCGCCTTCGCCGAACGGGGCCGCGTGCTCGGTGGTGCGATACGCGCCGACGAACCGGTAGCGCGACGCGCCGGCCGTGTCGATCGAATCGGCGAGGCGTTCGAGCCATTCACCGCCGCCGACGATCGCGACGCGGGATGGCGTGCACGGCACATGGAGGCTACGGTGGCGTGCGACGCTCAGCCCGAGCCGGAACACGGCGAGCGCGATCGCGACGCCGAGCGTCCAGCAGAAAAGCCAGACCAGCAACGTCATCGTGACGGACGTCAGCGCGATCATCGTCAGTAGAACGAAGCCTTGAACGACAAACCAAAGCGCGAGTGTGCGCAGAGCGTAACGCGTGGCCGGACGCGTCCGGCCGTCGAGGCCGATGTCGGCCAGCCGCAACACGAACGCCGCGAGCAGCGCGCTGGCGCCGATCAGGATCCATTCGGTTCGGACTGCGGCGAGATTCCACATCGAACCTGGGTGCGTGATGCCCGCGATGACGATGATAAGGAGGACATCGACGGCGCATATGGCTCTTGTTGCGCTACCTTTTTCCTGCTTGCGTTTCATACCTATGTTCATTCAGCTTGACGCACGGTCAATCCGGTGTTGCGGCATGGACTGATCGCTGGCGTATCGGGGTGAACCAGATCTGACATCGATATTTAAAAATGACAGTTGGCAAGGAAGAAACCGAGTTTATGGGGGGGGCCATCTCGGAACCATCAGACAACGTGTCGTCCGCCGAAGAAAACAGATAGGACAAGTACTATTTCGTTGCGCGTGCCTGCGCGGTGAAACAACGAAACGTCGGGGTAGGGGCGAGGGGAGAGCGGGCTCGATGTAAGACCCGTCCGATGAAGATCGGTGTCGTCTACGCTTCTAATACGAGCGTTTCATCCGACACGAAGTACTGAAAGGGGGTGATGCTGATTGCCGCGACTGATCTTCCACGCGACAACGTGCAACCACTCTAGCCGAGGTTGGCCGCTGTCAGATGCTGATCAGGTGCGCTTTCATTGGCGCGGGTCGTCGGCCGATGCCTTGCTTGCCCGCCGCCCCGTTGATTTCGGGGGAACCGCGCTGGCTGGCCGAATCATCCATTCGTTGCAGATGTGTCAGAAACCGTGTCGGTCGAACGCTTCGGCACGTCGGCCGCAAGTCGCACGAGGATGTCATTCGCGTCGTGCGACGTGCATTCGCACTCGTGCGCCAAGTGCGGCGGTCAGGGATGCAAGCCCGCGCTCACGGTGTCCTTCAGCCGCGCGGCGGTGATCTCGCCCATGTGCGATTCGACGAGATTGCCGTTCGCGTCGAAGAACAGCGTCGTCGGCAGCCCGCGCGAACCGTAGGCCTTCATCGTATGCAGCGTGCGATCGAGCAGCACGTGATCGAACCGCAACCCCTTCCGTTCGAGGAACGCGCGCACGGTCTGCGCGTCTTCGCCCTGGTTGACCATCAGCACCGTGATGTCCGGATGATCCTCCTGCGCCTGTGCGAAGATCGGCATTTCGCGCTGGCACGGCGGGCACCAGGTGGCCCACAGATTGACGACGACGGGTTTGCCGGCAAAGCGCTGTGGCGCGACGGGCGTCGCGTCGAGCGCTTCGAGCCGCAGCGCGGCAAGCGGCGGCGCACTGCGCTGCAACGTCGCGAGCGTGCCTTGCGCGATGCCCCATGCGGCGAGCCCCGCGAGCATGCCGGCCATCACCGGGCGACGCAGCGCGGGCAGGCGGCGCAGTCGCCAGCCGGCGAACACGAGCGCGGCGGCGACGCCGATGCGCCAGTCGAAGCCGCCGTCGCCGAGCGCGACGATCGAGCGCGGGGCGGCTGAATACTCGGACCACCATTGACCGACGTAACCGACACGCGCTGCGATCAGGCCGAGCAGCAGCGTGTCGAGGATCAGGCTCGCGGCGCTCTTGTGCTGACCGTCCGGCGGGCGGCGCTGCATGAAACGGGCGACGAGCCATGCGATCAGCGCGGCGACGGCTACAGCGATGACGCGGATCGAGAAGGGACCGATGCTCAACATGGAAGCGAGACGATGAGGATGGAGGGGCGGCCGGTGAAAACGGCACGGTCGAATGGCATGTCGCATTTCGACCCGACATCGTGCGCGGGGTTCCCGCGGCGGCCGTGACGGCGCGTGTCACCTTCGACGATCCGGATTCCTCGGACGGGCACGCCTCACCCGGCGGCGATTTCTTTCGTGATGCCTGGTGAAGTGCGTCGGGCGACGAACCGGCAGCGTCGCCCGACGATGCGCACGGCGACCGCCGCCCGGCGGGCCGTGATTGGGCGTTCCGCCGGGCGTCGGACCTTACAGCTTCTTCGACGTGTCCGGTGCCGTGGCAGCCTGCTTCGCAGCCGTTGCCGGATCGAGCGTTGCGAGCGTCTGCTCGGTGAATTTCTCGTACAGCCAGTCCATGCGCATGCTGTCGATGCCGGCGATGCCGCCGAGCGCGTACGACGCCGACACCTTGAAGCGGTCGACCGGATGATTGTCGGCATCGACGAGCGTCACGGTGCCGTTGACATGATCGTTGCCCGCCATGAAGCCGAACATGACCGCGGAAAAGCTCGACCGCACGCGAATGCCGGTGACTTCGACATTCAGGTGCATCGCATCGGTGGAATCTGCTTTGGCGAGCAGTTTGCGTGCGTCCAGTGCGCTTTCGATTTTCTCCTGCAGTTTCTTCGCGTCGAACTTCAGGTTGTCTTTCAACTCTTCCCGCGCGGTATCGTCGAGCGTGACCTTCACGATCACGGGTTTCGTGCCGAAGTGGGCGGTCGATGCGGTCACGGGCGCCCCCGCCGAATTGCTCGTATCGCGTGTCACGCTGCTTGCGCAGCCCGACAGGAAGCCGATGGTCACCAGTGCCAGAGCGGCATGACGGAAAAGAGATTTCATCAGAATTTGCTCCGAGAAACCCCGCCATTTCCCCCAAGGGGACTTCCTTCGGGGCGGATGGCGGGAAGGAAAGGAGTGCTGTTGACAGGCAGCTTCTTCCACGGGTTAGGATCACCGGCATGATTCTTGTCTACCGCTACCGCGTGAAGTCGCTCAACGGACTGCTCAACAAGCAGAGCCGTGCGGTGAACTACGTCTGGAACTTCTGCAATGACACGCAGAAGCACGCGCTCAAGTGGAGCAAAAAGTGGCCGACCGGCTTTGATCTGAACGTGCTGACGACCGGCAGCAGCAAGGAACTCGGTATCCACTCCGGCACGATCAACGCGACGTGCGAGCAATATGCGAAGTCGCGCAGTCAGCACCGGCGACCTTACTTGCGCTATCGGGGCAGGAAATCGCTGGGCTGGGTGCCGCTGAAGGGGCGTGACCTGAAGCGCGAGGGTGACGCGTTCCGCTTTGCCGGCAATGCCTTCCGCGTGTTCAACAGCCGACCGCTTCCAGAAGGCAAGATCAAGGACGGGACCAACTTTGCGCAGGATGCACGCGGCAACTGGTTTCTCAACATCGTGATCGAGATGCCCGATGTTCAGGCCCGCCCGGTCCGTTCCGGTGTTGGCATCGATCTCGGCCTGAAAGACTTCGCCACACTTTCGACCGGCGAGAAGCTGCCCAATGACCGATTCGGCCGATGCGCGGCGGAGAAACTGGCGAAAGCACAACGGGCGCGAAAGCACAAGCGGCATATCGCGAAGTTGCACGCCAAGGTCGCGAATGCCCGTGCTGATTTTCAGCACAAGCTCGCGCTCGATCTGGTGCGACGCTTTGACTACATGGCGGTCGGTAACGTGTCGGCCGCCAAACTCGCTAGAACCAGGATGGCGAAAAGCGTCTACGACGCATCCTGGTCGTCCTTCCGAGAAAAGCTCCGTTACAAGGCGATGGCGCACGGGGCAACGTTCGAGGAAGTCGACGAAAGCGGTTCCACCCAGTCCTGTTCGGCGTGCCGGTCGAAAGACAGCACGACGCGGCCGAAAGGTATCGCGGGACTGCGAGTAAGAGAATGGGCCTGCAGTGACTGTGGTGTCGAGCATGATCGTGATATCAACGCTGCGCTGAACATTCTCCGATGCGGACGTGCATCGCCAGGTGTGGGAATCACCTGCCTTTAGGCGGGTGAGGACGTCAAGGTTTGGTCTTTTGATTGGGGTTATTTGAACAGGCTTGGTAGCCGGAACTGAATCTAGCATGGGGCAATTCGATTCAATTCGTCGAATTGACGGGAAAGATCGCGAATCGGTTCGGCATTTGTTCACCGGGGCGCCGATGCGCCGATGAATGATCCGCGGCGCGGTGAGCGATGACGCGTGCCGGAGATTGGCCGTTGCTATCGCGGCGCCGGCGATTGACGCGCGATTACCGTCCGTGGCCGGATACCGCACCGCCCAGCCGATACGCGGTAAAGAACTCGTACCACGGCGACCCTTGCGCGACCGGCACGCCGAGCGCCGACGTGCGCTGCTTCAACGCGGTGAACACGTCGTTGATGCGCGCGGCCTGCGCGGCCTCGCCGAACGGATGCGGCTTTGCCCGGCCGGCCGCGAATGCGCCGTAGGCGATCGCGAGCAGGCGCGCGCCGTCGTCGATCGCGAAGATCGAGCCGTTGATCGCTTCGACGAAGCGCGGCCGGTCCGCTTCACGCGATGCGGCGATGCACTGGAACACGATCGCCGACACTTCGTGGAGGTCGTTCTCACGCAGCAAATCGGGCAGGCGCGCGGCGATCCGGTCGGCCGGTTCGTCATGCAGCGCCGCGCCGAAGTCGAGCACGGCGGCCATCGGATTGCGGTCCTGCTTCACGCGATCGAGCGCCGACGCCGACGACGCGGCCGCCGCTTGCGCGTCGTCGCCGGGCGCGGCCCGCAGCACGTCGGCCACCTGCTGCTGCCACTCCGGAAAAATCATCCGCACGTTGCCGAACTGCTCGCCGCCTGGCGCGGCCGGATTCCACCGGTAGACGATCGTGCCGCCGTGAATGAACGGCGAATACAGGTGCTCGGCCGTTTGCGGCAGCGGCCGCCGGTTGATCGGCAGCCACGCGAGCGTCAGCCAGTCGTAACGGCCGGTGGCTGGCACCGATGGGCTCGAACTCGCGACGACCTGCCAGGTGCCGCGGTTCGCGTAGCGCCGCCGTGCATCGGGCACCGCGACGGTCTGCTGTTTCGCGGTATCGAAGTAGGTGGTGCCCGTCACGTTTTCGCCGCTGTCCGGGGCCGGCGTGATGGTGGCGATGACCCACGATGCGCCGTCGGCCGAACGATAGTCGGCCGGCTGCAGCGTGGCGACGTCGTGCACCATGCGCGTTTCGGCGGCGACGGGGCTCGGCGGGAGATGGGCGGGACCGGCGACGATGCTCGGCATGGACTTCCTTCGGAATCGGGTGCGTATCGGCGGATGGGGCCGATACGTGGCGGTGCATGATGTTGCTCCTAACTGTAGGACGCCGAGGCCGGAAACGGAAACCGGCCGAGGTGGGCTCCGGCGACGCCAGCGGCTCCAGCGGCTCCAGCGATGCCAGCGATGCCAGCGACCCGGACAGCGCCAAGCCCCGCTCACGCGCTCCGCCACTTCGGCTTACCATGCGCACGTGGGCCGGAACGACCCCGCCGATCGAGATCGAACATGACCGACACGAAAGCCATCACAGCGCACTGGACGCACGTCGCCGACCAATGGATCGACTGGGCCGGCAGGCCGGGCCACGATGCGTTCTGGAAGTATCGCGAGGGGCTGGCCGCCTACCTCGGCCGCGGGGCCGGCCGCGCACTGGAGATCGGCTGCGGCGAGGGCCGCGTGAGCCGCGAGCTGAAGGCGCTCGGCTACGACGTGACCGCGAGCGACGCGGTGCCCGCGATGCTCGACGCCGCGCGTCGCGCGGATTCCGCGCACCGCTACGCGCTCGCCGACGCCGCAGCGCTGCCGTTCGATCCGGCCAGCTTCGACGTCGTGATGGCATACAACGTGCTGATGGACCTCGACGACATGGCCGCCGCGCTGCGCGAGGCGCGCCGCGTGCTGAAGCCGGGCGGGCTGCTGTTCGTGTCGCTCGTGCATCCGTTCCGCGATCGCGGCCGTTTCGCGGGGCCGCAACCCGACGCGCCGTTCGTGCTGGAAGGCACGTATTTCGGCAGCGAGCATTTCGAAGGCGTGGAAACGCGCGACGGGCTGTCGATGCACTTCGCGGGCTGGTCGCTGCCGCTTCAGGCCTACATGGATGCGCTGGAGTCGGCCGGCTTCGCGATCGTGTCGCTGCGCGAACCGCTGCCCGACCGCGCCGACACGGACACGCTGAAGCAGTGGTCGCGCGTGCCGCTGTTCCTGTGGATCAAGGCGCGGCCGCTGGATTGACGCAGTTGCGGCCGCGCCGCATGCCGCACGATCAGCGCGGCAGGACCTTCCGATAGATCACGAATCCGCTCTTTTCCGCGACCGAGTCGTACAGCCGCATCGCCGTGTGATTCGTTTCGTGCGTCTGCCAGTACACGCGTTCGGCGCGATGCGCGTGCGCGGCGTCGTACACGGCTTCGATCAATGCGCGGCCCACGCCCTTGCCGCGTTCGCTGTCGAGCGTGAAGAGATCCTGCAGATAGCAGGTCGGTCCGGCCAGCGTCGTGCTGCGGTGATACAGGAAATGCACGAGCCCGACGAGCCGGCCGTCGCGTTCCGCGACACGCGCATGCACGGGCTCGTAGCCGTCGAAGAAACGCGACCACGTGAGCTGCGTGATCTCGCGCGGCAGCGCGGTGTCGCCGAAGCGGCCGTAGAAGCGGTTGTAGCCGTCCCACAGCGGCAGCCAGTTGTCGAAATCGTCTTCCCGCACGGGGCGTACGGTCAGGCCGGCGTCGGTAGCGTTCATGGTCGCGAACCTCGTCGATGATGTTGGAATGAAGCGTTGCCAGCGCGGCCGGCAACGGGAGCAGATCGTTACGATAGAAAGTTCGTGGCACCATGTGTAGACCCATGACATCTACACATTCTGGAGCCACGATGGATTACGCCGTGTTGCTGTCGACCTTCGAGCGCGAGTCGGGGCCGCACGCGGCCACGCGGATGTCGCAGCAGCAGCGGCTGTACGCATGCCTGCGCGATGCGATCCTGGGCGGCCGGATTGCCGAAGGCGCGCGGCTCGCTGCGTCGCGCACACTCGCCGACGAACTCGGCATCGCGCGCAACTCGGTGCTGTACGCGTACGAGCGGCTCGCGTCGGAAGGGTTCGTGACCGGCTCGCGGCAGGGCACCGTGGTCGCGCGGATGGGCCTGCGCGGGTCGCGGGTCGCCGCCGCGGCGCCCGCCGGCGATACGGCGGTGCTGTCGCGGCGCGTCGCGCGGGCCGAGCGCGCGACGAGCGGCCTCGACGAGTCGCTGCCGTTCATGCCGGGCGCGCCGGCCGTCGACGAATTCCCGCTCGCGCAGTGGCGGCGCTGCATCGAACGGGCATGGCGCACCGCAGGGCCGGCGCAACTCGGCTACCAGTCGGCCGAAGGCGACGCGGTGCTGCGGGACGCGATCGCCGGCTATCTGCGTGCGTCGCGCGGCGTGCGCTGCGACGCCGCGCAGGTGATCGTCACCGACGGCACGCAAGGCGCGCTCGACCTGTGCGCCCGCGCGTTGGCGGACGCGGGCGATGTCGCGTGGATCGAGAACCCCGGCTATCAAGGTGCGCGCAACGCGTTTCTCGCGGCCGACCTGCGCGTCGAACCGATCGGCGTCGATGCGCAGGGGCTCGCGCCGCATCCGGACGACTGGCGTGATCGTGCGCCGAAGCTCGTCTACATCACGCCGTCGCATCAGTATCCGCTCGGCGCGGTGATGAGCCTCGAACGGCGGCTCGCGCTCGTCGCACAGGCGCGCGCGGCCGGCGCGTGGATCGTCGAGGACGACTACGACAGCGAGTTCCGCCACCACGGCACGCCGCACGCGGCCGTGCAGGGGCTCGCCGACGATGCGCCCGTGATCTATCTCGGCACTTTCAGCAAGGTGATGTTTCCCGCGTTGCGGCTCGGCTTCATGGTCGTGCCGCTCGCGCTCGCGCAGCCGCTGCGCGACGCGGCGGGCGCGCTGATGCTGCAGGGCCGCGCGGTCGAGCAGCGCGCGCTCGCGGATTTCATCGACGCGGGGCATTTCACGCGGCATCTGCGGCGCATGCGGCGCGTCTATGCGGAGCGGCGCGACGCATTGCACGATGCGCTGGCGCGGCGGCTGAGCACGCGGCTGACGGTGTCGGGCGGCGCCGGCGGCATGCATCTGTCCGCGCGGCTCGACGTGCCGGTGGCCGACACGGAACTGAGCCGCGTCGCGCAGGCGCATGGGCTGATCCTGCGGCCGCTGTCGACATTCTGCGTGCCGGGCACCGCGCACGGCTACAACGGGCTCGTGCTCGGCTACGGCGGCGTGCCGGCCGAGCGGATGGACGCGCTCGCGCGCCGGATCGGCGAGATGATCGACCGCGTGCTGGCCGCGCGGTGACGGCCGTCGCGCCGCGTTCCGATGGCGTCGGAGCGCGACGGCCCGCGGTAGCGCTTATCCGCGCATCGGCGGATTGACGCGCGCGAACGCGTCCTGCCGGCGATACGGGAAATACGGATACGGCGCTTCGACCGCACTCGCCGCATCGAGCGTCGCGATCTGCGCGTCGGTCAGTGACCAGCCGACCGCGCCGAGGTTCTGGCGCAACTGTTCCTCGTTGCGCGCGCCGACGATCACCGACGACACGGTCGGCCGTTGCAACAGCCAGTTCAGCGCGATCTGCGGGACGGTCTTGCCGGTTTCCTCCGCGATCGCGTCGAGCACATCGACCACGTCGTACAGCCGTTCGTCGTCGACCGGCGGCCCGAAGCCGGCCGTGTCGTGCAGGCGGCTGCTTTCGGGCAGCGGCGCGTTGCGGCGGATCTTGCCGGTGAGCCGGCCCCAGCCGAGCGGGCTCCACACCAGCGCGCCGAGGCCCTGGTCCGCGCCGAGCGGCATCAGGTCCCACTCGTAGTCGCGGCCGACGAGCGAGTAATAGACCTGGTTCGCGACGTAGCGCGACCAGCCGTGCCGGTCGGCCGCCGCAAGCGACTTCATGATCTGCCAGCCGGCGAAATTCGATACGCCGATGTAGCGCAGCTTGCCCGCGCGGATCAGGTCGTCCAGCGTCGACATCACTTCCTCGACCGGCGTGGCCGCGTCGAACGCGTGAAGCTGCAGCAGGTCGATGTAGTCGGTGCCGAGCCGGCGCAGCGCGTCGTCGACCGCGCGGATCAGGCGCGCGCGCGACGTGCCGGCGTCGTTCGGCCCGTCGCCGGTCGGCAGGCCCGTCTTCGTCGAGATCAGCACCTGGTCGCGCCGTCCGTGGATCGCGGCGCCGAGCACGCGCTCGGAGGCGCCGTCGGAATACACGTCGGCCGTGTCGAACAGGTTGACGCCGGCTTCGAGGCAGATGTCGATCAGGCGGCGCGCTTCGTCGACGCCCGTGTTGCCCCATGCGCCGAACAACGGGCCGGTGCCGCCGAACGTGCCTGCGCCGAAGCTCAGCACGGGAACCTTGAGGCCGGAGCGGCCGAGCGTGCGGTATTCCATGTCGTGTGCCCTCTCTGGATCGGACGCCGGCGCGAGTGGGCGCCGGCAAGGTGGATCCTCACTCTAGCGCTTGCGGTTCAACCGGATAATTGGGCAGACTTCGAAAATATCATTCGGAGAAAGCGAAGAATGCTGCTCGATAACCTCGCGCTGTTCCTGCGCATCGTGGAAAAGGGCGGGCTGGCCGCGGCCGGCCGCGAGGTCGGCCTGTCGCCGGCCACGGTCTCCGAACGGCTGGCGGCGCTCGAGAGCCATTACGGCGCGGCGCTGCTCACGCGCACGACCCGCGCGATCAGCCTGACCGACGAGGGCCGCACGCTGGTCGCCGGCGCGCGGCGCCTGCTGGCCGAAGCGGACGAGCTCGAAAGCCGCGTGCGGCTCGGCGCGCAGACGCTGTCGGGGCCCGTGCGGCTCAGCGCGCCGGCCGACCTCGGGCAGGCGCGCGTCGTGCCCGTCGTCGACGCGTTCCTGGCCGAGCATCCGGGCGTCACGGTCGACCTGCATCTCGGCGACGGCTACGTCGATCTCGTCGGGCAGGGCCTCGATTTCGCGATCCGGCGCGGCACGCTCGCGGACAGCGCGCTGCGCAGCCGCTCGCTCGGCCGGTCGCGCCGCGTCGTGTGCGCCGCGCCCGCCTATCTCGCCGCGCACGGCACGCCGCGGCATCCGGACGAACTCGCCGCGCACGACTGCATCGTGATGCGTTTCGGTCAGGAACTGTATGCCGAGTGGCCGTTCCGCATCGACGACGCACTGAAGCGCGTGATGGTGCGCGGCCGGCGCGTGGCCAACGACGGTGCGCTCGTGCGCGCGTGGTGCGTCGCGGGGCACGGGATCGCGCTGAAGTCGCTGCTCGACGTCGAGCAGGATCTGGCGTCCGGCGCGCTCGTCGAGATCCTGCGCGACTTCTCGCCGGGCGAAGTCGACCTGCAGATCGTTTATCCGGGCGGCGCCGCGCAGCCGCGGCGCGTGCGGGCGCTGATCGAGCGGCTGGCGCAAGCGCTGGCAGCAGCGGAATGATCGCAACCGGATCGCGTCGCGCCGGATGCCTCTCGATGCCGGCCGCGACGTGATGACGTCGGATGCGGTGCGATGGCGGAAGAAGCCGCTGCCAGCACGACAACGAACGCAAAAATCGCCCCGGCGGACCGGTTGTCCACGTTTCGTCATTTAGCTAATATTCGAAACGTCAAACGAAACCGCAACCCATGGACGACGTCACCCGCATCAGCGCACTGGCCAACGAAAGTCGTCTGGCCGTGATGCGCTGGCTCAAGCAGCCGCGCGAGCATTTTCCGCCGCAGCCGCACGGCGACTTCGACGAACTCGGCGTGTGCTGCACCTACATCACTGAGAAGCTCGGCATCGCGCCGGCCACGACCACGCGACACATGCGCATCCTCGCGGATGCCGGGCTCGTGCAGGCGACGCGCGTCGGCAAGTTCACGTACTACAGGCGGATCGACGATGCGCTGCATCAGTTGGGCCGCGATCTCCTGCAACTCTGACCTTCACCGAGGCAATCGACATGGATGAACTCGCCCTGCTGGCCGACGCCGACCGGCGCGCGCATGCGTATCTCGCCGCGACGAACGAACGGCGCGCGTATCCCGACGCGGCCGCGCTCGCCGGTCTTGCGGCTTTCGACGAGCCGCTGCCCGACACGGGCCGTCCGGCCGACGACGTGCTGCGCCTGCTCGACGAGCGCGGCACGCCCGCGACCGTCGCGTCGAACGGCCCGAACTACTTCGGCTTCGTGATCGGCGCGACGCTGCCGGCCGCGGCGGCGGCCGAGCGGCTGATGCTCGCGTGGGACCAGTGCGCGTCGTCGTTCGCCAATTCGCCGGTGGCGGCGACGATCGAGCGGCAGGCCGCGCGCTGGATCGTCGACGTGCTCGGGCTGCCCGAGGGCAGCGCGGTCGGCTTCGGCACGAGCGCGACGGCCTGCACGCTCGTCGCGCTGGTCGTCGCGCGGCGTGCGCTGCTCGCGCGCAAGGGCTGGGACGTCGACGAGGACGGCCTGATCGGTGCGCCCGAGGTCAAGGTGGTGGTCTCCGAGCTCGTGCACGTCACGGTGAAGAAGGCGCTGCGCGTGCTCGGCTTCGGGATGAAGCGCGTCATCGTCGCGCCGGTCGACACGCATGGCCGCATCGACCCCGCGCAGTTGCCGCCGCTCGACGACATGACGATCCTCTGCGTGCAGGCCGGCGAAGTGAACACCGGCGAATTCGATCCGTTCGCGGCGCTGATCCCGCCCGCGAAGGCCGCCGGTGCGTGGGTGCACGTGGACGGCGCGTTCGGGTTGTGGGCGCGCGCGTCGTCCAAGCGTGCGCTGACCAACGGCATCGATGGCGCGGACAGCTGGACGACCGACGGCCACAAGTGGCTCAACACGCCGTACGACGGCGCGATGGTGATCTGCCGCGACGCGGCCGCGCTCGCGACCGCGATGAACAGCGACGCCGTCTACCTGAGCGGCGCGCAGGACGCGCAGAAGAACCTGAACCTCGAATTCTCGCGGCGCGCGCGCGGCATTCCGGTGTGGGCCGCGCTGCGTGCGCTCGGCCGCGCCGGCGTGGCGACGATGATCGAGCGGCATTGCGCGCAGGCCGCGCGCGTCGCGGACGGCCTGCGCGCGGCCGGCTACGACGTGCTGAACCGCGTCGTGCTGAACCAGGTGCTCGTGCGCGCCGGCACTGACGACGAGACGACCGCGATCCTTCAGGCCGCGCAGGATTCGGGCGATGTGTGGTTCGGGCAGACCGTGTGGCAGGGGCGGCCGGCGTTCCGGATCAGCGTGTCGTCGTGGCGCACGGAGGACGAACACATCGATCGTCTCGTCGCGTTGCTGACGAAGCTGCGCGGCGCGCACGTGGGCTGAGCGGCGGCGTCGACGTGCGCGACCTTGGCGCGGCGCTTGCGTCGCGCATGCGTCGCCAACCCGCGGAAGAAGCTGTCTCGTGGTGGCTAAGGCCGGGTATGCGGGCGTGCGCCGACGCGCGCATACGCGTTTCTCATCCACGTGAAAATGCCGGACAATAACGCGGCATGCGCGCCGCGCCGGCCCGGGCGGCACGTTCAACCGCTGCATCACGCTGACGAGATCCCCATGTCCACGACACCTCCCCGGGAACTGCTGAAAGCTGCCGACATCGCGAAGATGGAACCGACGCGCGCGGTGCATTCGCTGAATCCCAATGCCGTTCGCCTCAAAAGGCAGCTCAGCGACCTGACCGGCCTCACGCAAATCGGCGCTCACCTGCTCACGCTGATGCCCGGTCACGAATCGGCCGAATATCACCGTCACCTGTACGAGGAAGAATGCGTGTACGTGCTGTCCGGCACCGGCACGGCCACGATCGGTGAACGCGCTTTCGACATCGGGCCGGGCGATTTTCTCGGCTTTCCGCGCGGCGGCGATGCACACACGTTGCAGAATACCGGCGACGTGCCGCTGCAACTGTTCATCGCCGGCCAGCGCCTCGAGCACGACGTGTGCGAATACCCGAGAATCGGCAAACGGCTTTACATCGCCGGCGAACTCGAGGATTTCGTCGATCTGCCGAAACGGCCGTAAACGGCACACATTCGCATCGGCCGCCGCCGCGCCTATGATGCAGGAACGCTACTCACGGGATTCCACGCCATGGACGCGCCGCATCCGCCGATGAATGCCCCGATTTCCGAAACGGAACCTGAAACCGAAACCATCGCCGAGCCACGCGCGTCGCGCGTGCATCGGCCTGTCGCGCTCGTCACCGGATCGACGTCGGGGATCGGCGCGGCCATCGCACGGCGGCTGTCGGCGGATGGCTATGCGGTGATCCTGCATTCGCGCAGCTCCGCCGACACCGGTCGCGCGATGGCGGCCGAGCTCGGCGCGAGCTACGTGCACGCCGATCTCGCCGACGATGCGCAACGCGTGCGGTTGATCCGCGATGCGCTCGCGGTGCACGGGCGGCTCGACGTGCTGGTCAACAATGCGGGCGCGAGCCGCGTGATTCCGCACGACGATCTCGCCGCCGCGACGCCCGACGTGTGGCGCGAGATGCACGAGATCAACGTGATCGCGCCGTTCCGGCTCGTCGCCGAGGCGCAGCCCGCGCTGCTCGAAGCGGCGTCGAGCGGGCGCGCCGGGTGCGTGATCAACGTCAGCTCGCATGCGGGCGTGCGGCCGAAGGGCGCGTCGATTCCGTACGCGGCGGCGAAGGCAGCGCTCAATCACACGACACGCCTGCTCGCGCGCACGCTCGCGCCGGCGATTCGCGTCAACGCGGTGGCGCCGGGGCTCGTCGATACGCCGCTGACGGCCGACTGGACCGAAGCGCAGCAGCTCTGGCGCGAGCGCGCGCCGATGCGCCGCGCGGCGACGCCGGACGACGTCGCGCAGACGGTCGCGATGCTCGTCGCGTCCGACTACGTGACAGGCGAGATCGTGATGCTCGACGGGGGAATGAACCTGACGTGATGCGGTGCGGTAACGTCGTGATCCGGCGGCGCGGCGAGGCCGCCGAGCGGTCTCGATCCGCCGTCGTTCGCCGGCGGCCAACGCTTGCCGGCGCGATCGCACCGTTCAGCCAAGGTTCGCCCGCAGCCGCGCGAGCGCGTGGTCGTGCGTGCGTTCGAACTTCAGCGGCGTGACCGCGATGTAGCCTTCGCCGAGCGCGACCGTTTCCGAATCCGCATCGTCGTCGCGCGGTGCGCGCGTCAGCTTCAGCCAGTGGTATTCGATGTCGCGCGGATCGCGCCCCGACACGATGTCGACGCCCTGCAACGTGCCGGCGCCCTGGTTCGTCACCTTCAGGCCGCGCACGTCGTCGGCCGGTCGCGGCGGGAAATTCACGTTGAGGCACGCATCGCGGTCCCAGCCGGCCGCGACGAGCCGGCGAATCACGTCCGGCGCGTGCGTGCGCGCCGTATTCCACGGCACCGCGTTGCGATCGCTGAATGCCTGGCTCAGCGCGATCGCCGGCACGCCGACCAGCATGCTCGTCATCGCCGCGCCGACGGTGCCGGAGAACACCGTTTCGGTACCGAGGTTCGCGCCGCGATTCACGCCGGACAGCACGAAGTCGGGCCGCGCGTCCTTCATCAGGTGGCTGACCGCGATCGCGACGCAATCGCCCGGCGTGCCGCGCACGGCGAAGCGGCGCTCGCCCTTGCGATGCACGCGCAGCGGCTCGTGCAGGCTCAGCGAATGCGACGTGCCGCTCTGGTCTTCCGCCGGTGCGACGATCCACACTTCGCGCGCCAGTTGCGTGGCGACCTGTTCGAGCACTTCAAGGCCGGGGGCGTCGAATCCGTCGTCGTTGGTGAGCAGGACGCGGTCGAACAGCGGGCGGGTTTCTTGCATCGGGATGATCCTCGCAGGTAGGTAATGAGAGGGGAAAGGCATCGCGGGTACACCCGGAAGGCTAGCATTGCGTCGTGATGCGTGTCGTGCCGTGCAGTGCCGCGCCCTGCGCGCGCATGCGAAAACGGGCGCATGACGCGCCCGTTCGTGGGTTCGATGTGTGCCGCCTGCGCGGCGGGCCGGACCGCGTTACCCGAGCAGATGCCGCAGCAGCCCGGCCGACACGACGCCGACGATCACGGTCGGCAGGATCGACAGGCGTGTGGCCGCGACCAGCGTGACGGCGAGCGCGAGCAGGTCGGCCGGGCGCGTCGACACGAAGGCCGGCGCGATCACCGAGATCAGCACGCAACCGGGCACGTTCTCCATCACCGAGGCCATCCGCGGGCTCAGCGTGCGGTTGCGCAGCAGCACGTAGCCGAGCACGCGCGACAGGTAGGTCGTCGACGCCATCAGCACGATGGTCGCCACCGTCGCGAAATCAGGCAGCATCGCGCGGCTCCCACAGCAGCGCGGCGATCAGCCCCGCGCATGCGCCGGCCGCGACGTACCACGCGCCGGGCACGGCCAGGTGCGTGGCGGCTGCGACGACGAGGCTCACGAACCACGGACGGCTCGCGCGCATGCCCTTCCACATCCCGCGCAGCAGCACCAGAAACACGGCCGTAAACGCCATGTCGAAGCCGTACTGCTCGACGTTGCCGATGGTCGGGCCGACCGCCGCGCCGAGCGTCGTCATCGAGATCCACGTCAGGTACAGCCCCGAGCACACGCCCGCGTAATACGGGACGCTGATGTGCGTGGCCGAGCGAGAGCGCGCGTCGGCGAGCGACATCGCCCAGCTTTCGTCGCACATGAAGAACAGCGCGGCGAACGCGCGGCGGCGCGGCAGGCGCCGGATATACGGCGCGAACGCAGCGCCCATCAGGATATGGCGCGAATTCACGAGAAACGACATCGCGACGATCAGCGCGATGTGCGGCGGCGACGTCCACAGATGGATCGCGGCGAATTCGGAGCCGCCGCCGAAATTGAGGCCCGTCATCATCGGGACCTCGAACAGGCTCAGCCCTTTTTGCGCGGCCTGCGCGCCGAGCACCAGCGCGAACGGCACGAAACCCAGCATGACGGGCAGCGCCGCGCGCAATCCGCGACCCATCTCGGCGACATGGGCGGACTTGTCGCGAAGCCCGGACGACGTTGAAACGCTACTGCTCATTACTCCTCCTTGGGGACGAGGATTGTCTGCTTTTTTGACTCGAATCGGGTTGCGTTGTGGCCAGATCTTCCGGAGAATTTGGCATTGAACGTGTGTTTTGCCATTTTTTTGGAATTTGATGCCAATGAAGCTCGACGCTATCGACCGGCGGATCCTGAGCGCGCTGCAGCGCGACGGCCGCATGCAGAACGTGGAACTCGCGCACGAGGTCGGGCTGTCGCCGTCACCGTGCCTGCGGCGCGTGCGGCTGCTCGAGGAAGCGGGCGTGATCGAGAAGTACGTGGCCGTGCTGAACCCGGCGAAGGTCGGCAAGGGGCTGACGATCTTCACGCGCGTATGGCTGAAGGGGCAGGACGCGGAATCCGTGAACCGCTTCGCCGAAGCCGTCCAGCAGATGCCGGAAGTGGTCGAGTGCCACCTGATGGCCGGCGACTGCGATTTCCTGCTGCGCGTGGTGGCGGCCGACATCGACGACTACCGGCGCTTCCAGATGGAATACCTGACGCGCATTCCGGGCGTGCTGAGCGTGAAGACCGACATCCCGATGCAGAAGGTCAAGCTCACGTCGGCGCTGCCGACGTAACGCGGCGCGAACGCGCGACGATGATTCGGCGGATCGTCACCAGCCAGTGACGATCCGCCGATACACTGGCGGAACAAGCCGCTTCGCCGCGCACCGTTGCATCGCGGTGCGCCTTCGATGCTCTAGCAACTAACGGTCAACCGCAAGGCGATCGGACAGGCGCGCTGCGCGCGACGCGATCCGCCGGGCGGTGCCTTTTTCTGGTCGAGTCGTTCATGCAGCCATTCAACACGCCATGGAATTCGCTGGAAATCGTCAAGCTTGTGCTCGGTGTGCTGACGCCGTTGTCGGTCGCGTGCCTCGGCTGGCTCGTCGCGCGCCGGCTGAAGCGGCTCGAGCTCGTGCAGTGGACCAACCAGCGGCTGATCGAGAAGCGGCTCACGCTGTACGACACGGTCGCGCCGCAGCTCAATGCGCTGCTGTGCTTCTACACGTGGATCGGCTACTGGAAGGACATCTCGCCGGACGACGTGATCCGCGCGAAGCGCGACCTCGACCGCACGTTTCACATCTATCGCTACCTGTTTGACGAGGACGTGTACGACGCGTATCACACGTTCATTCACGCGCTGTTCGAGATGCATACGGGGCCGGGGCGTGACGCGCGGATCCGTTCGCTGATCCAGGCGCCGGACGGCGACCGCAGCGTGCACGGCACGTACGAATGGAACGCGGCGTGGGCCGAGCGGTTCTCGACCGCGAACGTGACGGACAAGGCCGACGTGGTGCTGCACTACACGCGGCTGATGGAGCGCCTGCGCGTCGCGCTCGGCGCGAATCGCTGACGATCGCGCACGCGGACGCGAACGCCCGCGCATTACGCGCCGGTACCAGAATCCGCTACCCGGCGGCGCGGATGGATCCACTCACGCACATCGCGGATGCGCGATGCGGCCGCGGCTGACATGCTCGCGCCATGTCCACTCGCGTGAGGTTCGCATGTTCATCGACACGGTTTCTCGGTCGCCGGCGATATGCCGGCCAGGCGTGCGCAGGCGGCGCCTTTTCGCTGTGGGTACGGCTGGTCCGGACACGATGTCGTTGCCGGCCGAACCAGAGATCGGCGACATCGTCTTCATCCGCGTGACGGTGCGGCCGTTTCTCGAAGTGGCGAGCGCGACGCGCTCGTGGACGAATCACGTGGGGATCGTCGTCGGCGAGCGCGGCGGCGAGCCGCTCGTCGCGGAGAGCACGTTTCCGCTGTCGCGCGTGACGACCATGTCGCGGTTTCTCGCGCGCTCGGATCGCGGCGCGTGCGTGATCGCGCGCTTGAAGCAGCCGCTCGACGCCGCGCAACGGCGCCGGCTCGTCGACGCGGCCATGCGCCGGCTCGGCGTGATCTACGACACGGGCTTCAATCTCGCGTCGCGCCGGCAGTTCTGCTCGCGTTTCGTGCGCGAAGTGGTGCGCGATGCGACGCGGATCGTGCTCGGCGACGTCGAGACGTTCGATACGCTGCTGCGCCGCAATCCCGACCATCCGCTGGGGTTCTGGAGGATCTGGTATTTCGGCCGGATTCCGTGGCAGCGCCGTACGGTGACGCCGGCGAGCTTGCTCGACAGCAGTGAGTTGCGCGTGGTGATGGATACGCGTGGGCGCGATGCCGGCGCGCGGGAGCCGCGAGGTTCGGAAGATGCGGAAATCGACGGCGCGTATGACCGTTGACGCGGCACGTTCCGGGTGTTGAACGACGGTGGCGTGTGGTGGGTAGGCCGCTCAAACGACGGGCGGCCGGGTACGACGCATCAAGCGAACGAGATCACGAGTTTCTTGCCGCAAGCTGCCGCGTATTTGCGCAGGGTATCGATGGACGGTGAATGCTGGCCCGTTGCGAGCGCGCGCTCGAGTCTTGTCACCGCCGGTGCTTTCGTCCCCATGCGCTCGGCCACGTCGGCTTGCGACAGGCCGGCGTCTCGCCGGGCAGCGAGCATCACGTCGAGCAGGGCGAGTTCTTCGCGGTTCAGCCGTTCGTATTCGGCGCGCACGTCGGGGTTCGACAACGCGCGCTCGCGCAGCTCCTTATACGTTGCCATCTTGAATCTCCTTGAGTCGACGGCGGGCGATTTCCAGTTCCTTCCGCGGCGTCTTTTGCGTCTTCTTCACGAAACAATGCAGCATGACGATACGCCGGGCGACGATCGCGCAGTAGAACACCCTCGCGATACCTTCGGCACCCTTCAGTCGCATTTCATACAGCCCGTTTCCCATTGACTGCGTGTGCGGTTCGCCAAGATTCGGGCCGTACTGCTCCATGCGATCAGCGAGTGCAAAAAAACGGGCAAGCAGCGTCGTCGGTAACGTGACGACTCCCGTCTCCACACGCGCATTGAAGAACTGAATTTCGTACGAGTTAGGTAGCACAGTAACAAATATGTTATGTCGATGCAAGTGGAGCGTTCGGCCGCGACTGCGGATGCAGGCGGCCGGGCGGACGTTCGAAGCGTCGTTACATCTATCGGGGAGGTCGATCAGGAAGGCGGTACCCGACCAGGTTCGGGCGACCTGAATCGGGCGAGGTGTGCGATTCGGTGTCGGCTCAGATGGCGCAGCTTGGAAGCGCCGGCAGAGTCAACTCCGTCCCGCCACCGCAAGCCGCGCGGCCAGCCCGACGAATACCGTGCCGAGCAGATACTGCGGCAGCTTCGACGGCCGGCGGCGCGCGCCGATCCGCTGGCTCAACCGGCTCGCGGACAGGATCACCGCGCCGTTGACCACGAGCCCGATCAGGTTGAGCACCGTCGCGAGCACGAGGATCTGCACGGCGATCGAGCCGTGCTCGGGGCGCACGAACTGCGGGAACAGCGCGAGGACGAACAGCGCCATCTTCGGATTCAACAGGTTCGTCGTCAGGCCCTGGCGGAAGATCGCGGCGGTCGAATGGCGGCGCGGCGACGCGACCGGCGACAGCGCGGTCGCATCCGAACGGAACGTCTTCCACGCGAGATAAAGCAGATAGGCGGCACCCGCGAAGCGCACGGCGTCATAGGCGAGCGGCACCGCGACGAAGAGCTGCGACAGTCCGAGCGCGGCCGCGAGTGCATGGCAGTAGGTGCCGGCCTGAATGCCTGCGAGCGTGGCGAACCCGGCGCGGCGGCCCTGGCTCACGCTGCGCGATGCGATCAGCAGCATGTCGGGGCCGGGTGTGACGGTCAGCGCGAGGCACGCGCCGGAGAACAATGCGAGCGTGGAGAGGTCGATCATGGAAGTCCCGTCGTGCCGGAGCGGCGTGAAAGGGAGATCAGTGTAGGAGCGCGTCCGGCGCGGGTCAATTGACCGAACGGCCGATGATTCGATGTGCCGGCACAGCCGATGGCCAACGGATTCGCTCCGTTTTCGGCGCGCCGACGAACTCATGCCAGGCGCGCCACGCGCGAATCGAGCGCACGCGCCGTCGCGCCAGTTACTACTTCCTGCAAGCCACCTGATAATCGATCACGGTATTCGCCGACGGCGTGTCCGGCTCACCGCCGGCCGTCGTCACGCCGAGCACGCCGGCCGCGCTCCGATATCGCAGCGCGCAATACCCCATGCCGGTGCCCGAGCATGCTTCGGCTTCGATGATCCCGTGCTTCGCGAGCGTCGCCGCGCCATCCATCTCGTTCGGTTTTTCGTGCGGACGCAGCGGCTGCCAGCCGTGCGAGATCAGGATCTTGCGTGCCTTGTCGAGTGGTTTGCCGTACACGTTGGGCACGACGGCACGGCCGTGACAGTACGTGCGTTCCGCGGCGACCGCGGTCAGTCGCAAGCCGCCATGCTCTTCGCGCAGCTCGCCGATGGGCGCCGACGGACCATCGCCGCCCCAGACCAGCAGCGCGCCGCTTTCCAGCGGCTCGACCGAGCCGAGTTGCCAGCCGGCCGCGCGCGCCGTATAGCCGAGCGCGACGAGCGTCGTGCCGTCGAAGACGCCGATGTTCGCGTTGCGCGCAAAGCAGATCGCGCTGGTCCCCGGCTTGAACCCGCTCGCGAACGTGACGACCGTATAGCGGCCGAGCGGCGCCTCGGACGTCACGATCCAGCCGAGCTTCGCGACGTCGCGGCCGGCCGCGGTCGCCGTCTTCGCGCGATATTGCGCACAAAACGCGTCGAGCGTGCCGTTCTCGGGCGAACGCGGCAGCGCGCCGAGCGCAACCAGCGACGCGCCGGCGATATCGGAAGCGGTCCGCAGCGCCTCGGCCTCGGCCGACGCCGCGCCGCCGAGCATGACGCACGCGAGTGCCGCGAGCGATGCGACGCGGCGGGCCAACGGCTGGGCAGCGATGCGGCGCACGTCGGCTCAGCCCTGCGCGATCACGTCGATCCGCAGTGCTTCGCCACCGTCGACGATCGCCAGCAGACGATCGACGTTCGGATGCGCACCCGGGCGGTTGCGTGCGTCGGCGGTGTGCTCCGCGAACACGGCGAGACCGTGCTCGGCGGCCTTCGCATCAAGTGTGCCGAATGCCTGCTTCAGGTAGTGATACACCGCGAGCGAGCCTTGCTTGCCCGGCTGGTTCTCGATGCTCGCGACCACGTCGCCGTTCGCGCCGACGAGATCGATGCGTGCAATGCCGTCGATGGCCGGCAGTTGCGCGAGGTTGTCCTTGAATACTTGGGTCGGTTGAATCACTGAAACACTCCGTCGGTTCGGTCATGGGCCAATCGGGCCGTATCTTATCCGATCGTCATCCGGCCAGCCGCGGTGTACCGGTGAGCCGCACCGCGCTGCCCGCCGCCGTCGGCATCGCGCGGGCTTTTCCGCTAGAGTAGGAGATCACCGGCCGCATCCGCCGCCCACGCCGGCACGCGGCGGCCACGTCCCGCCATTGCATTGCACACGAGGGCCCCGATGGACATTGAGCAACGCTACACCGCCAATGCGCCGACGCGCGCGGAAGTCGACGCACTGGCCGGTAATACCGTGATCGAATTCGGCGCGAACTGGTGCGGGATCTGCGCGAGCGCGCAGCCCGCGATCGTCGCGTCGCTCGCCGCGCATCCTGACGTGCGGCATCTGAAGATCGAGGACGGCCCGGGCCGGCCGCTCGGCCGGTCGTTCCGCGTGAAGCTGTGGCCGACATTGATATTCATGCGCGACGGGGTCGAAGTCGCGCGCGTCGTGCGCCCCGCCGACGCGAAGCAGATCGAAGCCGAAGGCTTCGCCGCACTCGCCTGAGGTGGCCATCATGCAACAGGCCATCACGCATATCGGCGTTGAAACGCACGGGAGCGGCCTCGTCGAGATCACCTCGCAGGTGCGTGCGTTCGTCGACCAGCAGGCGATCCGCACCGGGCTGCTGACCGTGTTCTGCCGCCATACGTCCGCGTCGCTGCTGATCCAGGAGAACGCGGATCCGTCGGTGCAGCGCGATCTCGAACGCTACTTCGCGACGCTCGCGCCCGAGGACGCCACGCGCTACGAGCACGACACCGAAGGGCCCGACGACATGCCCGCGCATCTGCGCACGGCGCTCACGCAGGTGCAGCTGTCGATCCCGGTCGAGCATGGACGCATGGTGCTCGGCACCTGGCAGGGCATCTATCTGTTCGAGCATCGTCGCGCGGCGCATCGGCGCGACATCGTGCTGCATTTGATCGGCGAATGAGCGCGGGCGCGCGAACGGACGGGCAGGCCGGCCCGTGACGCAGCGCGGCCGCGTTCAGCCGAGCAGCTTATCGACGAGCGCGCCGAGTTCGCGCAGGTGAACGGGCTTCGGCAGGAACGCGTCGAACTCCCGCTGGTTTTCGCGCAACGCGGCCGATTCGTACGCGCTGACGCCGAGGATCGACGCAAACCGGCCGTCGTCGTCCGGTTGCGCGGCCATCCGGATGCGGCGCGCGACTTCGAAGCCGCTCAGGTCCGGCAGTTCGAGATCGAGCACGACGAGGTCGTACCGCGCGTCGCGGAAACGTGCGACGCCTTCGTGCCCGGTGCCGCACAGATCGGTGTCGAGGCCGAGCGCCGACAGCATCGCGCCGAGCGTTTCGCGCGCGTTGTCGTTGTCGTCGACCACGAGTGCGCGGCGGTTGCGATGCACGTCGACGGCCGGCCATGCGGGCGCGTCGACGGCCGTGTCGGCGGCATCCGGCGCCTCGGCCGGCAGCGTGACGACGAACTCGCTGCCTTCGCCGACGGCGCTGCGCACGTCGACATGGCCGCGCAGCGTCGTCACGATCTCGCGCACGACGGCGAGCCCCATCCCGATGCCGTCCACATGCAGGCCGACCGCGTCGTTCGCACGGTAGAACGGCTCGAAGATCTTCGGCAGATGCTGCTTCGCGATACCGGCGCCCGTGTCCCGCACCGCAAGTTTCAACTGCCGGCCGGCCGGCGTGTCGACGAGCCGGATCGATACGTGGATCGATCCGTCGACGGTGTACTTCACCGAATTCTCGATCAGGTTGGACAGCACCTGCCGCAACAGCTTGCGATCGGAGCGGATCGCGAGGTCGTGCGGCTCGACCAGCTGCGAGATCGCGATCCGTTTGGCCGCGATCTTCGCGCGCAGCGGATCGAGCACCTCGGCGAGCAGCGACGCCATGCCGACCGTTTCCGCTTCGGCGAGACGCTTGGTCGAGCGCAGCTTGATGTAGTCGGTCAGGTCCTTGACCAGCGCCTCGAGCGACGACGCGGAATTCTGCAGCCGCCGGATCGTCTTCAGGTTCGCGTCGGATTGCGGCCGCGCGAGCAGGATCTCGATCGACCCGCAGATTGCCTGCAGCGGCGTGCGCAGTTCATGGCTGACCATCCCGAGGAACGCGTTCTTCGCCTCGATCATCTCGAACGCGCGATCGGATGCCTTGCGCTCCGCATCGAGCGCCGCATCCTGGCGCTCGAGCAGGTCGTCGCGCGTGCGCATCGTATAGAACAGCAGCAGGAACAGCGCGCACAGGATCACGCCGAGGATGATGCCGAGCGACAGGATCGCGCGCTGTTTTTCCTTCAGCTGATGGAACGTGAAGTCGCGCTGCGCCATCTCGATCGCGCGGAAGTAGTTCGCGAGGCCGTTGACCTTCGGCCAGTGCGCATTGACCTCGTCGATCACGCGCTGTGCGTCGTTCGGTGCGTCGCGCAACGGCGGCACGTCGCGCTTCAGGCGCGCCATGAATTCGCCGAGCGCCGCGATCTCGCCGCGCGCGCGCGGGATGCGCAGCCAGTATTGGGACACCTCGGACGGCCGCTGCAGGAATCCGAACGACACCGACAGGCTGTCGAGCTGCATCTGCACGTGGTCGTAGTCGTCGTCCACGTGCGTCGCGTAGAGAATCAGCTGGCGGTCGAAGCGCGTGTAGACGTTGCGGTATTGCGCGGCGGTCCAGAACACGCCTTCGCGCGGCCCTTCGAGCACGCCCTCGTTGACCGACGTCGCGAGCAGGTCCCACAGCAGGAATGCCCACGCGGCGAATCCCAGGATCCACAGCGACCCCAGGACCAGGATGATCTTTCTGTTCTTCCACCGCCCGCGCTTCATGTCGCCCGCTTACTTCACGGTCAGGCCGATGATCTGCCACGCGAACTTGGCTTCGCCGAGCGGCGTCTTCAGCTCGTCCGGATACTGGTCGCGCGGATACATGATCCACAGCGGCCCGTAGTTGTCGTTGCCGAGCACCTTGCCGTTCATCGTGCGCGCGAGGATCACGCCGTACTTGTCGGCGTCCGACACGGGGATCGTGAACGTGTACTCGTCGATGCAGCGGAACTCGATCTGCGTGCCCTGCGCGTCGACGGTCTTCAGTACATCGGACAGGCGCGGGCCGGTGAAGGTCGCCTTCGGCGTCCAGCTCGTCGACGTGACGATCGTGTACTGCGGCAGCGCCATCAGCGCCTGCTCGGAAAAGACGAACGTCGTGTTGCCGGGCTGGTTGCTGCGGCCGATCTTGCCGTCGACGGTGAACGTGAACGACGCGGCCCAGCTCGCGGCGGCCATACCGAGCAGGCCGGCCGCGACCAGGCTCTTGATCCAGATCGTCGAGATTCGCATGTGTTTCCCCTCGGTCGTGTTCAGGTTCGTGTTCGTGTGATGGTGGTTGTTCGTTGTGGTCTCAGCTCGCGACGGCGGCGCCCGCGGCGCTCGCGGCGGCCGGCAGCGCGATCTTCAGTTCGCGTGCGACTTCGGCGAACAGGATCGGCAGGCGCACCGGCTTTTCCTCGCAGCGCGCGTTGTAGTGCGACACGATGTGCGCGATCTCGTCCTCGCTCGCCTCGCCGGTGGAGATCTTGCCGGTCAGCAGGAAGATCGGCGCGCCGCCGTTCTCGCTCGAGCGGATGCCGCGCACGAGTTCGGCGGCTGTCTGGTCGCCGAGCATCCAGTCGAGGATGTAGCCGTCGAAGTCCTCGACTTCCAGCGCCTTGCGGAACGACGCGCCGTCGAAGTAAGGCACCGCGTTCACGCCTTTTTCGATGAAGTATTCGCACACGGTTTCGGCGACGTCCTGCGAATCGTCGACCACCGCGATCCGCGCGGCATAGACGGTCGGCTGGCTCGAGCGCAGCTCGATGACGTCGACCGGATAGGTGCGGCCTTCGCGCGCATGCTCGCGTTCGGTGACGATCCATTCGCCCTGCCATTGCAGCGCGACGAAGTCCGTTTCGATCTGGCTGCTGGCCTTCGCCGAGATCGCCGCGCGGCAGCGAAAGCGGCGCGATTCGATCACGAGCGTCGCGTCGATCATTTCGGCGGCGGCCGGCTGCGTGCCCTTGTCGTCGAGCAGGATCGCGGGCGGCACGCCGAAGTGCGTCGCGATGTCCTGCAACTGCGACAGGTTCCACGGGATCAGGCCTTTCATCTTGCGCGTGACGACCGAGAAACTGAGGCCCAGCACGTTCGCGATCGTCGTGTTGTGACTGCGCGGCGGAATGCCGTTGCGCGTCAGCAGATCGCGCACCTTGGTGGCGGTGATGAGATCGACGTTGGCCTGCTCGCTAGTGGACATCTCGAAAGGGTCTCCTGGGTTTTAGCGACGAAGAGCATATTCAAAAGTGACGCGATACGCAAACTTTGAAATCGCGATTGACCTTGACATGCCATATTTCTCCATTATTATTGCTCACCACGTCACTATTGTTTGTCGCGTCAGGTTTGGAGGCCGGTATCGAACACGGTCATCTGGCGAAAAGCGGCAGCCAGAGCGTGACTGAACGATTCAAAGAGAGAGCCTGAGAGAGCCTTGGACTGCGTGTCGGCGTTGGCGAATTGTATTCGCCTCGCCGCACGCAAACCGGGTACGCGCTCGCGGGGGTGGGATAGCGCGAAGCAGTGCGGCGCAGATAAAACGTGGGGAACGCACACATGTATCGCCGTTTGCTGGCACCGGGGCTGCTGTTGCTGTTGGCCGCGTGCGCGCAGGATCCGTCCGTTACCGGCAACACCGTGCGGATCTGCGATGACACAGGTTGTTCCGATCGCCCTAAAGATCAGGTGTCCTATCAAAAAAGGGACGATGCGGACGACCGCGAAGATCCGCGTATCGTCGCGCTGAAGCAGGCCGCGAAGGCGCAGCCGAAGGCCGCCTACGACCTCGGCCTGCGTTATTTCCGCGGCGACGGCGTGCGCCAGGACAGCTATCAGGCACTGAAGTGGATGCGCGACGCCGCCGAGCGCGGCGACCTGAACGCGCAGAAGGCGCTCGGCAGTTTCTACCTGTTTGGCCTCGAGGAGATGGGCTCCGATCCGCGCGAAGCGGACAAGTGGCTGTCGATCGCGGCGAGCCGCGGCGACAAGGAATCGAAAAAGCTGCTCGAGCTCGCCCGCAAGGCCAAGAAGGAAGACGAGGAAGACTGGAAATGGCGTACGCAATGGCGTGACGTCTATTACGGCTACTGGTACTCGGGCTATCCGTACTACGGCGTCTGGAACCAGACGTACTGGTACTACTGACCGGACCGAACGCAACGGGGAGCTGCCGCGGGGAGACCACCATCGCGCAGCCACGCCGGGGGGCTTATCGAAGTTCGCACGAACATATAAGCCGAACAACGACTCTATCGATCGATAACGACATGAAGACCAACCTTTCCCAACGTCTCACTCAAGGTGCGCTGGTTGCAGCGCTTTGCGCGTCGGTCGCCGGCTGCGGCGGCGTGGTGACGCCCGGCGGCCAGAACGCGGGCGTGTCCGGCGCCGCGGCGGGCGGTGCGAGCGCCGGCGCCGATACGACGCTGCAGCGCTGCACGTCGCCGCTCGGCACGATCGCCGTCGACGACGGCCGCAACGCCGACTGGTGGGGCCCGTTCGGCAGCGCGACCAAGATGACGACCATCGACCCGTTGCTGCGCCTGGCCGTGCAGCAGTCGAACTGCTTCGTGATCACGTCGATCGGCAACCAGAAGAGCGACGCGCGCCTGTCGCGCATCACGCAGTTGCAGCGCAACTCGGGCGAATACCGTGCGGGCTCGAAGCAGCAGAAGGGCCAGCGCGTCGCCGCCGACTACTACATGGAACCGCAGATCGTGATCAACGATTCGGCGGTCGGCGGCATCGGCAGCATGATCGGCGGGCTGATCGGCAACAGCGCGGTCGCGGCCGTGGCCGGCCATCTGCAGACGAAGGCATCCGTCGTGACGCTGACGCTGTTCGACGTGCGTTCGGCCGTGCAGATCGCGGCGTCGGAAGGCAGCTCGACGGCGACCAACTACGGCGCGGCGCTGGGCGGATTCGGCGGTGGCGTGGGCGGCGCGCTGTCGGGCTTCTCGGCGACGCCGGAAGGCAAGGCGACCGTCGTCGCGTTCATCGACGCGTACAACAAGATGGTCGTCGCACTGCGCAGCTACAAGGCGCAGGACGTCAAGGGCGGGCTCGGCCGCGGCGGCCAGTTGCAGGTCAATTGAGGTTCCGGGCCGGCGCTGCGTGCCGCCGGCGGCAATGCAGCAGGCCCCTTTCTATTTCAAGCCGGCGAACTGCACGGGTTTCCTGTGCACGACGCTGAATCCGTTCACGCAGAACTGAGCGGGCGCTGCCGACCCGGCGCGCATCGCGCGGGCCGCTCCTTGCCCGGCGTTCCGCGCGGGCCGAACCGGGTACGTTGGATGCGCCGCATCGCCCCTGAATTGCATCTCGTGCCGTCGGCTTGCCGGCGCAATTGTATTGGCGCGCGCGGACCGGGAGCGATGTCACGACTTGTCCGAGGGGACAAGACGTTATGGGGGATTGCGTCGCTAGGATTCGTTCGAGTTCAAAACAAGCATTGAAACAAATCGGACATGTACTAAAAGGATAATACACAACTGATTTTCGCAGTGTCGTTTGGCATGATCGGGATGTCTCTATCCCGAATGCATTCATCGTGACGCCCAGCCCGGCAGGGAATCTGCCGCATGTCCGCATCCCCGGGCGCCGTCACGCCGAGCCATGCCATACAGCACGCTTCAGTCCATTCGCCGCTACCAGAGCATTTCGATGTTCGGTGGCGGCATCGTCGTCACGATCCTGATCCTGATCGCCTGCGGGCTCGGGATCACGTCGATCGTTTACGGCTATCTGGACGGTGAGCGGCGCAATTTCCTGAACGGCGTCGAAGAGGCGGTCGACGAGGTGCAGGTGGCCGAGACGTCGTTCCGCAACGGCGTCGCGAACACGCAGCTGATCTGGCACGAGCTCGGCGCCGCGCCTCCCGATGTCGTGAATGAGTTTTTCGCCAACGGCCAGCAGCTCGCGATCAAGCCGTATCCGTCGCTCGTGGTCGGCGTGCCGGGACAAACCGGGCAGCGCGACGAGGTGGCGCGTTATCTCGCGCTGTCGTTCCTGCTGTCGCGCATCGGCGCGGCGAGTTCACTCAATCGCGGGCGCACGCTCGAGGGCTACCACTACAGTACGCGCACGGGCATGTTCGGCTTCGTGCCGCATCTGTCGCGTGACAATCCCGCGCTCGCGACGCCCGACGCGCGCGCGCGTGTCCTCGCGGCGCTGCACGTCGATTTCGACGGCCCGGCGCCGACCGACGGTCGTCCCCACGTTCGCTGGCTGCCGCCCTACATCAATCCCGTGACGGGGCAGGCGCGTATCCGGATCGCCGCCGAAGCGCGCGCCGACGGCCGGCCATTCGCGGTGCTCGTCACCGAATACGCACCGGAATACCTGCTGTCGTGGCTGCCCGGGCGCGGGCCGGCCGGCGTGTTCTTCATCGCGTCGGCGGACAACCGGCTGATCGCGATCGATCCCGGCGTCGAGCGGACCAACGCGCTGACCGAGCGCCTGCTGAACCTCGATGTCGCGCATGCCGACCGGGCAGCCGACGAGCCGCTGTTTCGCGACGGCGCGATCGTGTTCCGCTCGCGGCTCGCGGCCACCGGCTGGACGATCGCCTATGTACTGTCGTGGGCCGACGTGGCGGCCGGCATCGGCGTGCAGGCCGGCGCGCTCGCGGCGTCGACGCTCGTCGCGATCGTCGTGATGTGGCTGCTGCTCGTGCGATTCCACCGGCGCGTGCTCGTGCCGGTCTACGCGCGTTCGGCCCGCGTGTTCGAGAGCGAGGCGCTGTGCCGCAGCGTGATCGCGATGGCGCCGGTCGGCATCGGCCTCGTGTCGCTGTCCGACCGCCGCGTGATGCTCGCGAGCGACGTGCTGGCGCAGATGCTCGTCCCGCACGGCGGCGATCACCACGCGTTGGCCGCGCAGGCGCTGGCGCAATACGACGCGTTCGTCGCGAACGGCGGCTCGGGCCGCACGATGATGACCGAGCTCGTGATCGATGCGCACGGCGACGCGCCGCTGCACCTGGAGGTCATCGCGCACAGCGCGCGTTACCAGGGCGAGGACGTGCTGATCGCGATTTTCGCCGATACGACCGCGCAGCGCCGGCTCGTGCATCAGCTCGAGGAAGCCGTGCGCGCGGCCGATTCGGCGAATGCGGCCAAGTCGTCGTTTCTCGCCGCGACGAGCCACGAGATCCGCACGCCGCTCAACGTGATCCTCGGCAACCTCGAGTTGCTCGAGCGCACGGCGCTCGATGCGTCGCAGCAGAGTCGCGTGCAGACGCTGCGCGCATCGGCCGAGGGCCTGCTCGCGATCGTCAGCGACATCCTCGATTTCTCGAAGATCGAGGCCGGCGCGATGACGGTCGAGTCGATCGAGTTCGACGTGATCGCGGTGATCGAGCGCGAACTGGCGGCGTTCGCGCCCGTCGCGAGGGCGAAAGGGTTGCCGCTGTTCGCCGATATCGATGCGAGCGCGGCGCAGCGTATGCGTGGTGATCCGACGCGGCTCGCGCAGGTGGTCGGCAACCTGCTCGGCAACGCGATCAAGTTCACCAGCGAAGGCCGCATCGTCGCGCGCGTGGCGGTGGGCCACGACGTGGGCGGGAGGCCCGAGCTCGCGATCGGCATCGAAGATACGGGCATCGGGATCGATCCCGCGCAACATGCGAGGCTGTTCAAGCCGTTCTCGCAGGTCGACGCGTCGATCACGCGGCGCTACGGCGGCACGGGGCTCGGGCTCGCGCTGTGCGATCGGCTGGTCGCGGCGATGGGCGGGACGATTTCGGTCCACAGCGCGCCGGGCATCGGCAGCCTGTTCACCGTCCGCCTGCCGCTGCGCATGGGCATCGTGCCGAAATCGCCGGTGGTTGCCGGCGACAGGCGGACGCTGATCGTCGTGTCGCCGGAGGACGCGTGGCGCGCGTTCGCCTTTCCGCATCTGCGTGCATGGGGTTTCGATGTCGCGATGCATCCAAGTCCGATCGGGATAGCCGCCGGGTGCCTCGTGCGTGCTCATGCGATCGTACTCTTCGGCGATTCGGACCAATGGCGACGGGAGGAGCTCGACAGTCTTGGCGGCGGCACGCCGGTCGTGCTCGCCACGCCGGACGGTCCGCTGCAGCCCGACGTCGCGGGTCGCACGATCCGCGTGTCGAGCTATTCGCTGAACGGGCTGCGCACGGCGATCGAGCAGGCGCGCGTCGCGACTGCCGAGCAGCGGCCCGCGCCTGCCGGCAAAGCCGGTGATGGGCAACCCGAGACGGCTTCCGGCGCGCGCGTGCCACGCGTGCTGGTCGCCGACGATGCGTCGGTCAACGGGTCGATCTTTCGCGAGCAGCTCGACGTGCTCGGCTGCACGGTGCGGTGCGTGTCGTCCGGGGGGGCCGCGCTCGATACGCTCGCGAACGGTGCATGGGACGTGCTGCTGCTCGGCGCCGACTTGCCCGACATGTCGGCCGGGGAACTGGCGGAAGCCGTCCATGCGCGCGCGCTGCCGTGCGACATGATCGTCGTCGCATCGCATCTGGCGCCCGACGACGCGCAGCGTTACGCCGCATCGAACGTCGAGTGCGTGTTGACGAAGCCGGTGACGTTGGCCGACCTGCGTCGCGCGCTCGCGCGCGTCGCGCGACAGCGCGGAATCGCGTTTTCTGCCGCCGCGGCGGACGAACGGCCAGCGTCGAGAGCAATGGCGGCCGCGGTGGCCCACTGGCCGGGAAGATAAAAAAAGCGACGTCATGGCGGCATAGATCGCCCAGCGTTCAAAACGGGGAAGGCAGACACGCCGCATCGCATAGATGCCGCGTGATTTCGACTGAAGAAGGAAGGGTAAGGCCGTGCGCTATATGGGAAAGGTGTTCGGGCTGCTGCTTGGATTTGCGACGCTGCCGGAGAAATCCAGACGGGATTTCCTCACGAAGCTGAATGAATTCATGATGATGTCGCCGTCGCAGAAGCGGCGGGCCATCACCGAGTGGCAGCATGTCGCGGATGACGGGTCGGGCGAACCGGACAAGTCCGTGGCCAAACGTTAGGAAGCGGCCAAGGCCGTTTCGCGGGACGGGATGGATCGACGGTATGGGGAAGGCCGTCGATCGGATGTGCGTGGGCGGCGAATCGGCGCACGTGCCGCCGCCGTTGCGATGCCGTGTCCGGGCCAAGCGTACGGCGCGCCGGCGGTTGTCGAAGCCCGGCGGGCGCGGTCCGGCGCAAGCGGCCGCACGTCTATTTCTCGCGGCGACGCGGAACCCGTCTATTATCTTAAAATTACGCTGCGCACCGCCCGATTCGCAGAACATCGCAACGCGACCGTGTCGCGAGATGGATTCGAATCCCGGCGCGTCGCACAACATCGCACGTCGGGCCGCGTGTATCGGGAGAAGAATATAGATGGATGAATTTTTTGTGCGAGTGATGGTGGCGGACGATCATCCTTCGTCCGCACTCGGGATGTCGCAGGCGCTCGCGGGCAGCAGCACGATCAAGCTGCTCGGCACCGTGTCCAATTCGACCGACCTGGTGGCGATGCTCGACGTACAGCAGAGCGACGTGCTCGTCGTCGATTATGTGATGCCGGGCGGCAAGTATGGCGACGGTCTCGCGTTGTTGTCGTTTCTGCAGCGTCGCTATCCCGCGCTTCATCTCGTGACGATCACGATGATCGACAATCCGAGCGTGCTGCGCGCGATTCAGCGGCAGGGCGTCGGGTGCATCCTCAGCAAGTCTGACGCGATTTCGCATCTGGTCGGCGCGGTTCATGCGGCTTATGTCGGTGCGAATTATCTGTCGCCGTTTGTCAAGCAATTGCTGGAGGGCACCGAGACGTCGCCGGGCACGCGCACGCTGACGGCCCGCGAAATCGAGGTCGTGCGACTGTACGGCGCCGGCCTGACGGTTGGCGAGATCGCCGTTCAGCTTCACCGGAGCAAGCAGACGATCAGCTCGCAGAAGTCGAGCGCGATGAAGAAGCTCGGCATCGTCCGCGACGCGGACCTGATCCGCTATGCGAGCGAGGGCCAACTGCCCGAAATGCCCGGGACCGATGCGTAGACGGGTAACCGGCGGGCAGCACTGCGTGACCCGGGCGGCGCATGACGCCGTGCCGGCGCCGAGTCGACTTCGACGATCCGTATGCCCACCAAACTGAAAGCGCTGATTGCGAACGCCACCGCCACCGCGGGACGCAAGCCGTTCGAGCCGGGGCGCGTGCGCCGGCAGCAGCAATGGCTGCTGTACGCAAGCGGCGCGGCGATCACGGTGTTCGTGCTGGTGTGCACGGCACTTGTCGCGCGACTCGACCTGCAGGAATCGCTTGCGCAGTACCGGTCGGGGTTCCTGATACGCAAGGCCGAACTGCTGGCCGAGATGGAGGTGGTCAGGGCACTCCAGGTTCGCTACGTCGAAAACCTCGAGCTGATCGCCAAGCATGGCGCGAGCGTGTCGCCCGATACGCTCGGGCGGTTTGTCGACGATCACGGCAGGATGGTTGCCGTCGGCCACGCGGGGCGTGTGGCATTTGCGGCTTTCGCGCTCGCTTCGTCATCGCAACCGGAGAAGGCCTACGCGCCGTTGCTTCTCAAGTTGCTCGCGCAGGGCGAGGTCACGGGCAACATGCCGCCGCAACAGGCCGGCGATCCGGGAATGGGCGCGTACATCATCGATCCGGACGGCAATTTTGTCATTGTGACGGGGTACCCGCTGGTCAAGCAGGCGCTGGCGCTGCCGGCCGGCTTCGACATCAAGGCATTGATTCGGCAATTGCAACCGCCGCCCGACTTCGTGTCGATGGCGTCGGCATCGGATAGCCGGGAGGTTCTGCTCGATCGGCGCGATGACCCGCTGACCGGACGCTCGACGCTGCGGTTCGCACAGGCGGTGCGCGATCCGCAGGGCAAGCCGGTCGCATGGTTCGTCGCGGTCAGCCGGCCGGAGATCGACGATTTTCTGCGTTCTTCGTCCGCCGGCAAGGATTACGCGCTGGTCAGCCCGGCCGGGCAGGTTCTGACCGGCCGCGAGATCGACCCCGCGCTGACGGCCCGTGCGCTCGACTATGCGCGCAAGGCGGGCAGGGAACGGGCGGCCGCCCATCGCGTCGGCACGAATATCGTTATCGGCAACCGGATGCCGGGGTTTCGCGAGGTGTTGACCGCGACCTTCTCGTGGCGCAGCCTGTTCGATGACATGGCCGGCCGCCTGGGGGTCGCAATCGGTCTCGCGCTGCTGGCGATCGGAACGGTGTGGTTCGCGATCGTCATGTTCGACCGACGCGCGCTGCGCCCGGCGAACCGTCGTGCAATCCGGCTGATCGAAAGCGAGGCGCTGAACCGCACGCTGATTCGCACGGCGCCGGCCGGTCTCATGCTGCTGTCGCTCGCCAACGGCGACACCATGGTGCGCAACGAGGCCGCGCAGGCCTACGGCGACACCGATGCGGCGGCGTCGCTCGGCAAGCGCATCTGGCAGGCCTATCACCGCAGTATCTCGGGCGGCCGGGCGCCGCGCGTCGTCACGCACGAATTGTCGGTCAGCCTGCCCGGCGGCGGGACGACCTATCTCGCCGCGCATATCGTCCGTACGCGCTATCGCGGCGTCGATGTGTTGCTCTGCACGCTGACCGACATCACCGCGCGCAAGCAGATGGAAGACAAGCTGCGCGAGGCCCGGGAGGCGGCGGACGATGCGAACAAGGCGAAGTCGACGTTTCTCGCGACGATGAGCCACGAGATCCGCACGCCGCTGAACGCGATCGTCGGCAATCTGGAATTGATGGAGCGCGCGCCGTTGCCGGCCGAGGAGCAGCGACGCCTGCAGACAGTGATGTCGTCGTCGGATGCGTTGCTGCGCGTGATCAACGACGTGCTCGATCTGTCGAAGGTCGAATCGAACCAGATGGTGCTGGAGGCCGTGCCGTTCGATTTGCGTGCGGTTGTGCGCGACGTCGCCGCGATCTTCCATCCGCTGGCCGCGGCCCGGCACCTCGCGCTCGAATGCAGGATCGACCCGCAACTGGCCGACGGTTATGTCGGCGACCCGACTCGCCTGCGTCAGATCGTGTCGAATCTCGTCAGCAACGCAATCAAGTTCACCGAGCGCGGCAGCGTGACGATCGAGGCGCGACCGACAGGCGCCGTCGGCCAAGCGCGCGGCGTCGAGGTGGTGGTACGCGACACCGGTATCGGCATCGCGCCGGAGAGCCTGCCGACGTTGTTCGACGTGTATGTCCAGACCGATGCGTCGATCTACCGGCGCTTCGGCGGCACGGGGCTCGGGCTGCCGTTGTGCCGGCGCCTCGCGCGGCTCATGCATGGCGACCTGGCGGTCGAGACCCGGCCGGGCCAGGGCGCGACGTTCATCGTGTCGCTGCCGCTGGCCGCCGCCCCGTCCGGATGGCGCGTCGCGTTCGACGAGACGGAATCCACCGCGTCGCCGTTGCCGGCATACGCGGACGACGAGACTCCGCTGCGCGTGCTCGTCGCGGAGGATCATCCGGCGAGCCGCGCGCTGCTGCGCGATCAGCTCGATGCGCTGCATTGCGACGCCATGCTCGTCGCGAACGGTGTCGAAGCGATGCGCGCGTTCTTCGCGCATCCGTTCGACGTGGTGCTGACCGATCTCGGCATGCCGGAACTCGACGGCTTCGCGCTCGCGAACTTCCTGCGCGAGCAGGGGGCGAAGGTGCCGGTGATCGCGATGACCGCCCATGCGACCGAGGAGGATCGGCGGCGCTGCGCGCAGACGGGCGTCGCGGAGGTCGTGCTCAAGCCGCTGTCGATCGATGCGCTCGACGCGGTGCTGAGGCGGCATGCGCTGCGGGGCGAGCGGGGCGGATCATCCACGGATCACGGCAAGCAGTTGGTGATCACCGAGGAGATCCGGCAGAAGCTGCGCGCGTCGACGCTGCATTCGCTGGCGGTGATCGGCGATGCGTTGCAGCGTGACGACGCCGATTCGATCAAGATCGAACTCCATTCGATGCGCGGCGGCTTCGCGATCGCCGGCGACATCGACGCGCGAGACGCGTGTGCGGATGTGGAAACGGCCGTGAATGCGGGCGGGGTGGATGCAGTGAAGGCCGGCTGGCCGGATTTCCAGGGCGCCATCGCGCGCGCGCTGGATCGGCTGCGTCACTGATGCCGCGCAGGCCGGCGCTTGAAGCGCGGCATCCCGACATCCCCGTCGGAACCATTCGACTGAATACTGAAATCGCGCTCGGGCGTCGTGCTGCCGACGCCGTTGAAAACGCGCCAGCCGACGAGGCCGCCGGCCCACGCGCGCTGGCCAGCCGTCACGTTGCCGTGTGCCTGCGACGCGCGGATCTGCGCCGTATTGACGCCGACGAGCCCGCCGGCCTTGCTGTCGTCGCCTGACCGGTGGACTCGATCCGATTTGGATCGAACTGCATTCGCTACGAGGCGGCTTCGCGCTGGTGGGCGACACGGTGGCGCGCGATGCCTGCGCGGCGATGGAGGCCGTGGCCGGGAAAGACCGGGCTCTCGATGCGCTCGGCGCGCACTGGCCGGATTTCCGGGACCGGATGAGACAGGCGCTCGACCGGCTGACCGCGGACAAAGGCTGACGGGCCATCGTTCGATGTCGCGTCGGGCGGTGGCGCGCTGCCTGACGATTCCGGGTCGATTATCGACACCTGTCCGGGCGGGCGATATTGGACACGGCGGGGCAGAAGCCGGGACACAGCGATTCGTGATCGATGCGACGAGCAGGCGTGGCGAGGCACGCATGTCGGGCAGACGGGTCGTACGCCGTTGCCCGACACTGTGCAATCGGATGGTTTTCCGATCGACGAAGGAGCCGCGGAAGCCGGCATGATTCAGTTGCGCATCATGCGACTTCCGCGGTCTTCGTCGATCAGTTGATCGGCTTGCGGCCCGAACCGACGAGCGGCATCGACGGATCGCGCTGGGACGCGGTGTTGCCGATCAGCGTGCCCGCGTTGAAGCCTACCAGTGCACCGTAGTTCTGGCCGGCGTTCGCCGCGACCACGATCCGGCTGCCGGTCGACGATTGGCCGATGTAGCCAAAGCTGCTTCCGGCGAGCCCGCCGAGCGTCGCCGAGACGCCGCCCGACACCGTGCCGCTCGACGACGCGCGCAGGATGGTGCCGTAGTGCTTGCCGGCGAAGCCGCCCACGTGGCTGAAATCGCCGCCATGAACGTTGCCGGTGGCACTGGAGTCGGTGACGGTGCCGGCCAGTTGGCCGACCAGCCCGCCAACCGCGCTGTCTGCGCCCGCTTCGACGTTACCGGCGGCCTTCGATTGCGTCACCTGTCCGGCGTTCATCCCGATCAGTCCGCCCGCAGACGACGACCGGCCGGCTCGCACCTTGCCCGTTGCGGAGGACGCGGCGATCGTGCCCGTGTTGTGGCCGACCAGCCCACCGGCCTCGCCGTTGTTCCCCGTCGTCACGTCGCCCGATGCCTGGGATTGCCGGATCGTGCCGCGGTTGTCGCCCGCGAGGCCGCCCACGAGGCCGTTGTCGCCGGCCAGAACCGTGCCGGATGCACGCGACGCGTTGATGGTGCCGCCGTCGTTCGTGCCCACGAGCCCGCCGGCCGAGCTGCGGTTGGCCGCGTGCACGTTGCCGGTTGCGCGCGACGCGTCGATCTTGCCCCGGTTGAAGCCGGCAAGCCCGCCGACGATGCTGTCGTCGTTCGCGTTGACGCTGCCTTCGGCCGATGCCGTATCGAGGTTGCCACTGTTCCAGCCGACCAGACCGCCGGCCCACGAGCGGCGGCCGGTCGTCACGTTGCCGTGCGCCTGTGCCGCATGGATCTGCGCCGTGTTGATGCCGGCGAGGCCGCCGGCCTTGCTGTCGTCGCCTGCGTTGACGTTGCCCGTCGCGGTTGCCGTATCGAGCATGCCGGTGTTGTTTCCGACGAAGCCGCCGGCACTGCTCGAACGGCCCGCCGAGACGTTGCCGTGCGCCTGCGACGCGCCGATCGTGCTGCTGTTCGAGCCGGCGAAGCCGCCGACCCGTGCGCGATCGCCTGCCACCACATCGCCGTCGGCGCTCGACGCGTCGATTTCGCCGAAGTTGTAGCCGGCGAATCCGCCCGCGACGCCATCGTTCCCGACCGTGACCTTGCCGCTTGCCTGGGCGTTGCGAACGGCGCCGAAGTTGAGCGCGACGAGGCCGCCCGCGCCGGCGTTGTTGCGCGCCGTGACGGACGAACGGGACGACGAGTTGGAAATGACGCCGTTGCCTTCGTTGATGCCGACCAGACCGCCCGCCATCCCGGAGTCACCCGTCGCGATCACGTTTCCGGCGCTGGACGAGGCGTCGATCAGGCCGTCGTTGTCGCCGACGAGACCGCCTGCCGTGCCGGTGCCGTCGACGGTGACGCGCATGTTCGCATGGCCGTCGCGGATCGTCGCGACCTTGCCGTTCTGCCCGACGTTTTCGCCGACGAGGCCGCCCAGCGACGCCGTATTGTTATCGCCATAGACCTGCCCGGACGCGCTGACGTGCTCGAGCGTGCCGCCGCGATTCGCGCCGACGAGGCCGCCTGCGGCCGAGAGGTTGTAGGCATGAACGGACACGTCGTGTGCGGCGACGTTCGTGACGGTGCCGGTGTTGTAGCCCGCCAGCGCGCCGACGGTGCCACCCGTTCCGCCCGCCGTTGCCGTGATGTCGCGGAGCGCCAGATTGGCGATCTGCCCCGTGTTGGCGGCGAACAGCCCGACGTTCGCCGTGCCGTTGTAGATCGACAGCCGCTGGATCGTGTTGCCGAACCCGTCGAACACGCCGGAGAACGCGTTGTCGCCGCCGATGCTGCGGAATTTCGCGTTGGCGCCGTCGACTGCATTGCCGAGCACGTAGCGGCCGTTCAGGTTCGTGTCGACGTTGCGCAGGTCGGCGAGCGTATGCAGCACCGTGTAGTCCTCGCCGTTCGAGCGATACGACGCGTCCTCGCCCGACAGCGTCACGACGGCCTTGTCGTTCGAGAGCGTATGGCCATCGCGCGCATTCAGTTCCAGATGTGCGTGGCGACCGGTGAGGCTGACCGCGTCGTCGATCCGGATCTGCTTCGCGGCGTTCACCTGCAGGCGCGCAGCGTTCCCGGATGCGGACACGTTGTTGTGCAGGTTCACGTCGCCCGTGGCCGACGTCAGCGTGAGCGCGTTGTCGCTGTCCCACGCGACCGGGCCGCTGACCGTCAGGTCGTGCCGTGTATTCGTCAGTGCGACGTTGGTCGTGCCGAGGTTGCGCGACAGCGTGTCGGCCGCGATCGACTGGTCGGCGCCGCCCACCCCCGCGTTGGCAGCTTCGATCGTCCACGTGCCTGCGCCGTTGCCTGCGTGCGTATCGACTTGCGCGTCGCCTGCGACGTTCACACGTTCGCCGCGCGTCGTGACCGAGCCGGCCGGCGCGCCGGACTCGGCCGTGCTCGCGTCGAGCTTGCCGCCGACCTGCACGGTGCCGCCGTCGAGCGTGATCTTGCCGCCGCGCGCGTTCAGGCCGCGTGCCTCGATCGTGCCGGTGTTGTTGACCACCGAGTCGAGCAGATTGCCCGCCGCGCGCGCGGTCATCAGTACCTGGCCGCCGTCGGCCTTCAGCAGGCCGCCGTTGCTGGCCTGTGCGTCGACCGCGCCGCCGTCGACCTGCACGTTGAGCAGGCCGTTGCCGTCGAAGTTGACCGTGAAGGCGTTGCCGGCGCCGAGCGCGACGCTGCCCATTTTGGCCTGGATCACGCCGTTGTTGGTCACGCGCGCACCGAGCAGCGCGATGCTGCCGCCGTCGGCGGCGGTGAGCGTGCCGTGGTTGACCACGGCCTGCTTCGACGAGCCGGAGAAGCGGTAGTTGCCGGCGAGGAAGTCGGCGTCGGAGAGGTTCTGGGTCGATGCGACGAGGCCGCCGACGTTGACCTGGGCGCCGGCACCGAACATCACGCCGTTGGGGTTGACGAGGAAGACGCGGCCGTTGGCGGAGATCTGGCCGTCGATCTGGCTGCCGTTGCCGCCGATCACGCGGTTCAGCGCGAGGGACTTGTCGGTGGGCTGGTGGAACGAGACGCGCTCGCCGTTGGCGACGCTGAAGTCCTGCCAGTTGGTGATGAGCTTGTCGGAGTGCTGGTTGATGTTCATCGTGCGACCGTCGTCGGTGCGCACGATGTCGGCCTTGCCGGAGGTGATGGCTTCGCCGGAAGGCAGCGCGAAGGCGGGCAGGGCGACGAGGCCGAGCAGCGAGGCGGTGGCGGCGGCGAGACGCTTGCCGCTACCGGTCTTGCCGCGACGTCGCGCGGTTTCCCCGACCGCGGTCCAGCATTGCTGCGTCTGGTTCCATACCAGTGCATAGGTCTTGTTCATCGTTCTCGTTTCCTTAACGTTGGGTGGGTGAAACGATTTGGCATTTTTCGAATAGAGGATCGAAGTCGATCGCTCGACGAGGGCCGGCGCGCCCCGGATGTCGAAACAATTGGTTTAGGGGTACGACGGGTTTTCGCCAGTGCGCAGCGACAAGAAGAACGGCCGGCAGATCGAGGGGGCGGCACGGATTCGCGATGAACCGCGAACCCATGCCGCTGACTGCGGGTCGGGGGCGTTACTTCACGGGGCCCATGATCTTCTTGCCGTCGATCGTGCCGTTCGGGCTATTGGTGCCAATCGTCATGACGTTGGCAGCCGGCCCGGAGGTCGAGCTCGATTCGATGCTGCCGTCGTTAAACCAGACGAGACCGCCGACGAACGGCAAATTACCGGTGAAGGTCGCCGTCGACGTCGAATGACGGATCGCGCCATAGTTGGCGGCAACGAGGCCGCCGACAGCCGATTGGGTGCCGGCGATCGTTGCCGACGACGACGCGTACTCGATGCGCCCCTTGGCTTCGTTGACGCCGACGAGGCCGCCAATCATCGAGAGAGGCGTCGTGTAGTTGCCGCTCGCCGACAGTTTGCCGCTTGCCGTCGCGTGTTCGATCGTGCCGAAGTTGCGTCCGACGAGGCCGCCGATACTGCTCCCCGGGCCCCCCGACGCCGTGACGTTGGCCGACACGTTGTACAGCGTGCCGTAGTTGCTGCCGACGAGGCCGCCGACGTTCATGTAGCCGCCGCCGTCCACCCGGCCCCGGCTGGACGAGTTCTCGATGGTCGCGCTGTTCTTGCCGACGAGCCCGCCGATGCTTTGCGCATTGGCTGCGGGATAGCTGGCATGCGCGAGCGAGATGTCGACGTTGGCGTGACTGTTCGTGATGGTCGATTTGCCCGTGTTCTCGCCGACGAGGCCGCCGATGCTGAGCGTTTCCGGCCGCCCGGACACCCGGCCGTCGAAGCGGAGGTTGTCGAGCGTGCCGTCGCGGTTGAGGCCGACGAGGCCGCCTACCATGCCGTACTCGCCGGCGTTGTTGGCGACGGTCATGTTCTTCGCATCGACGTTCCGGATCAGGCCGCCGATGTTGATGCCGACGAGGCCGCCGAGCATGGGGCTGTAGGCGCCCGCGGTCGTGCTCGCGGTGATGGCATCGAGCTTCAGGTTCTCGATCGATCCAATGTTCATCGCGAACAGACCAACCGCCATATTGCCGGGGTTCGTGACGTTCAGGCGGCTGAGCGTGTTGCCGAGACCGTCGAACGCACCGGTGAAGTAGCGATTGCCGCCGATGCTGCGGAAGTTTGCGTTGGCGCCGTCGATCGCATTGCCGAGCACGTAGCGGCCCTTCAGGTTCGTGTCGACGTTGCGCAGGTCGTCGAGCGTGTGCAGCACCTTGTAGTCCTGGCCGTTCGAGCTGTACGACGCGTTCTGGCCGGACAGCGTCACGACGGCCTTGTCGTTGGAGAGCGAGTGACCGTTGCGCGAATTCAGTTCGAGATGCGCGTGGCGACCGGTCAGCTTGATGGCATCCTTCACGTCGATGCGATTCGCGGCGTTGACCGACAGGCTGGCGTTGTCGCCGGTTGCGGCAATGGCCTGCTGGAGATCGACGCTGCCGTTCTTCGACGTCAGCGTGAGCGCGTTGTCGCTGTTCCACGCGACCGGGCCGCCGACCGTCAGGTCCTGCCGCGTATTCGTCAGTGCGACGTTGGTCGTGCCGAGGTTGCGCGACAGCGTGTCGGCCGCGATCGACTGGTCGGCGCCGCCCACCCCCGCGTTGGCAGCTTCGATCGTCCACGTGCCTGCGCCGTTGCCTGCGCGCGTATCGACTTGCGCGTCGCCCGCGACGTTCACGCGTTCGCCGCGGGTCGTGACCGAGCCGGCCGGCGCGCCGGATTCGGCCGTGCTCGCGTCGAGCTTGCCGCCGACCTGCACGGTGCCGCCGTCGAGCGTGATCTTGCCGCCGCGCGCGTTCAGGCCGCGTGCCTCGATCGTGCCGGTGTTGTTGACCACCGAGTCGAGCAGATTGCCCGCCGCGCGCGCGGTCATCAGTACCTGGCCGCCGTCGGCCTTCAGCAGGCCGCCGTTGCTGGCCTGTGCGTCGACCGCGCCGCCGTCGACCTGCACGTTGAGCAGGCCGTTGCCGTCGAAGTTGACCGTGAATGCGTTGCCGGCGCCGAGTGCGACGCTGCCCATTTTGGCCTGGATCACGCCGTTGTTGGTCACGCGCGCGCCGAGCAGCGCGATGCTGCCGCCGTCGGCGGCGGTGAGCGTGCCGTGGTTGATCACGGCCTGCTTCGACGCGCCGGAGAAGCGGTAGTTGCCGGCGAGGAAGTCGGCGTCGGAGAGGTTCTGGGTCGATGCGACGAGGCCGCCGACGTTGACCTGGGCGCCGGCGCCGAACATCACGCCGTTGGGGTTGACGAGGAAGACGCGGCCGTTGGCGGAGATCTGGCCGTCGATCTGGCTGCCATTGCCGCCGATCACGCGGTTCAGCGCGAGGGACTTGTCGGTGGGCTGGTGGAACGAGACGCGCTCGCCGTTGGCGACGCTGAAGTCCTGCCAGTTGGTGATGAGCTTGTCGGAGTGCTGGTTGATGTTCATCGTACGACCGTCGTCGGTGCGCACGATGTCGGCTTTGCCGGAGGTGATGGCTTCGCCGGAAGGCAGCGCGAAGGCGGGCAGGGCGACGAGGCCGAGCAGCGAGGCGGTGGCGGCGGCGAGACGCTTGCCGCTACCGGTCTTGCCACGACGTCGCGCGGTTTCCCCGACCGCGGTCCAGCATTGCTGCGTCTGGTTCCATACCAGTGCATAGGTCTTGTTCATCGTTCTTGTTTCCTCATGGTTGAATCGATTCGGTATGTGTGTGGATATGATCTGCATACCTGATGAATCGATGGAGGCGGTCGTAAATGATCGCCCGTTCGGAGTGAGGCCGGCCCGGTTGAGGCCGCCCGACACTACTATCCGGCGGAGTGAGGCTCGTCGCCGGACAGCTCTTGCGGCCGCTCAGAAATACTGCGCGGCCTGTAACCAGACGCTGGGCCCTCGCGTGACCGTGGGTACGTCGTCGGCCGTACCGAGCGGCCACGCTGCCGTCAGGCTGACCTGACTCTTCGCGGCATACCAGGTCAGTCCGACACCCGTGGCGGAAAGCTGCAGCGTGTTGAGCTCGTTGCTGCGCCATGGCTGCTTGTTGATCTGCATCCGTCCGGTGTCGACGAACGTACTCAGTTGCCAGCCCGGCGCGGCGAGGTAGCGAAGCTCGGCCGTGGCCTGCCAGCCCTGGTCTCCGCTGCCCGCGCTGAGGGCATAGGCGCGCACGCCGTAGGGGCCGCCGAGGGTGAATTTCTCCGATGCGTCGAGATTGCGCGATGCGAGCTGTGCGCTGAACTGTGTATAGAACTGGAACCGGGCGCCGAGCGCTTGCAGGCGCAGCGCATTCAGGCTCAGCTTCGTGAAGCTGCCGTGCGTCTTCGCGAAGGTATTCATTTCAAGCGGATCGTTGCCGCGCATGCGGCCGACGCCCAACGTGGCCGAGAACGAATTGCGGCCGCCGCCGAATGCGTCGTCTTCGTTGTAGCCGCTGACGGAGAACGACCACAGGCCCACGTTCTTGTCGCCGACGAATTCGAATACGCCGTAGTCGTCGTGGAGGTTCTTGTTTTCGTAGAGCACTTGCGCGGTGACGTTCGCGCGGCGAGTGCGCACCAGCGGCTGCGTCACGAACGCGCTCTGGACGCTCGCGCGACCGTGATAGCCGAACGGCCGGAACGTGCCGTTGAGCCGATAGGCCATTTCGGAATAGCCGACGCCGACCCGTGTCGACGCCGGGCCGACCGGGAGCTGGTAAGCCGCGCGGTAGTAACGCTGGTTCGTATTGCTGGTCAGCCCGCGCAGCGTGAGTTGATCGCCGAGTGTCAGCGGCGAATTAACGGTGAGACTGCCGGTTGCGCGATAGTGGCCCGTGAGCGGATCGCCGAAATTGTCGAGTTCCACCGAGCCGGTGGCGAATCGGCCGCGTTCCGCGTCGATCACGAGATCGGTCGTGCCGGGCTGAGCGCCGGCGCGCAGCGTGCCTCGCGCATCGACGCCGGGCAGCTCGTCGAGCAGCATCAGGCTGCGCTCGAGATCGGCTCCGCGCACGACGGCGCCCGGCTGCAATGCCCCGAGCGGCTGGCCCAGCACGCCGTCGAGCACGCGCGAGCGGTTATGCAGTTCGATGTGCCCGTAGCGGCCTTCGGAGATGGCGATGCGCACGACGCCGTTTTCGATGTCCTGGTGCGGCAGGTACGCGCGCGCCAGGACGTAGCCGTGTTCGCGGTAATAGGTGGTGATGCGGCCGGCTGCCTGCTGTAGCTCGGCGAAGCTCAGGTCGCGGCCGACGAGATCGTCGAGCAGCGTGCGCAGGCGTGCGGTGTCGATCGCCCGGTTGCCTTCGATGTCGAACGCGTGGACCGACACGCGCGGGCCTGCTTCGGACGCGGCTGGGGCCGGCTCGTCGCGCCGGGCCGGAATCGCAAGATCGGGCGCGGCCGGAGCCGGCAATGCCGGGCGAACCGTTTCGACGTCGCGCAACGACTGGCCCGCGCCCGGCAATTGCGCATGCGCCACGCCGTGCAGCGAAAGGGCGGCGCCGGTCGCGCATGCCGCCCGGATCGCCGAACGGGTGAGCGGGCCGGCGCGCCGCCCGGTCGGGCCGCGAAGCGATGGCGAGCGGACAGCGTGCGATGCGTGTGCCTGTGTGGGTTCGTCACGGACGCCGCGTAAGGCGATGACAGAGCGGACTGAGCGGATTTTCCACCTCGGATGCGTTGGCCTGCGCGAGCCGGTGCGTGGATATCCGCCCCGGTCGATTGATATGCCGGGGATGCTACGGATCGGTGCCGCCCGTGAATATTGAACAAGTACGAGCGAAGTACGAAGATTCGTCGGTTTTGTCGGATTTTTTGAATTTTGATGCGATTCGCTGACCGGGTGACGACGCCGAGGATCAGGACGGGACCGATATGCAGCATCCGCGCGGGCCCAGTTGGTTCAATGTTCGATGCGCCGGCCCGTATCTCGAATACGGCGGCGAGGGCGGCGTGCCACGCCCTGTCCTGCACGCTGGTGCTGGTTGATGCGGGTAAGTGTGCCGACGGAAATCGGCATGCCATACGGCAGGCCCGATGCAGTGGTCATGACATCGCGCAGGTTGACGGTGGCAATGCGGCCGGCGCTTTGCAGGAACGGGCCGGCGCCGTCTGGCCGGGATCGAAGATGATCGGGCGGCCGATCGTGTCGCCGGGCACGCGGCGGTCGCCTGGATCACACGGAATGCCCATTCCAGTCCGCTTCGCTGCATCCATTGGATGTGGAGCCGCTATCTGTCGACCAACAGCAGGTTCCTGGTGATGCTGGCGAGCGCGTATGTGTCCCGGTTGATTCGGCGAAAGGGAGCGTTCGACACACGGTAGATCCGTTTTGGCCGCATGCGTGCTGGTCGTATCTGCTTGCCAGACAGGTCGGCAGGAGGATTGCGCCACTATCGATCGAACTTCGGAGGTTCAGGTGCCTGCTTTGCAGGACAGCCATGAGTTCATGGAGCAACCCCGCCCGATCGCCTCAACCCTCCCGAAAAATCCCGCTATACGCGCTCAACGCCGGCACGCCGCCGAGATGCGCATACAGCACCTTCGACCCGGGCTCGAATTCCCCGCGCCGCACCTTGTCGATCATCCCGTGCATCGACTTCCCCTCGTAGACCGGATCCGTCAGCATGCCTTCGAGCCGTGCGCACAGGCGAATCGCTTCGAGCGTGCCGTCGTTCGGCAGCCCGTATTCGGGGCCGGCGTAGCGCGTGTCGAGCACCACGTCCGCTTCGGTGATCGGCCTGCCGAGATCGACGAGTTCGGCGGTGTGCCGCGCGATGCGCTTGATCTGTTCGTGCGTGCGCTCGGGCGTCGCCGACGCGTCGATGCCGATCACGCGATCCGCGCGCCCGTCGGCCGCGAAGCCGACGACCATCCCCGCCTGCGTGCTGCCCGTCACCGAGCACACGACGATGTAGTCGAACTTGAAGCCGAGTTGCGCCTCCTGCGCACGCACTTCTTCCGCGAAACCGACGAAGCCGAGCCCGCCGAGCGGATGCTCCGAGCAGCCGGCCGGAATCGGGTAAGGCTTGCCGCCCGCCTGCCGCACGCTCTCCATCGCTTCTTCCCAGCTGCGGCGAATGCCGATGTCGAAGCCGTCGGACACGAGCCGCACGTCCGCGCCCATCATGCGCGACAACTGGATGTTGCCGACGCGGTCGTACACGGGGTCTTCGTAGTTCACCCAGTGTTCCTGCACGAGCACGCACTTCATCCCGAGATGCGCGGCGACGGCCGCGACCTGGCGGGTCTGGTTCGACTGCACGCCGCCGATCGACACGAGCGTGTTGGCGCCTTGCGCGAGCGCGTCGGGGACGAGGTATTCGAGCTTGCGCGTCTTGTTGCCGCCGAACGCGAGGCCGCTGTTGCAGTCCTCGCGCTTCGCATACAGCTCGACCTTGCCGCCGAGATGCGCGCTCAGGCGCTTGAGCGGCTGGATCGGCGTCGGGCCGAACGTGAGCGGATAACGGGAGAAACGTTGCAGGTTCATCGGCGGGCTCCGGAAGGCAGTGGACGGGGCGGGAAATCGGATCGTTCGGGCGCGGCCGGCAGGCCGTGTTCCGATGAGAAAAATGATAGGCAGAAGCGCAGGAAATGAGCTTGCGAAATAAATGGCGGTAGCCTACGTTATCGACGATACGGAAACGTCTTAGACAATTTTGATTCGTTGAGCGGGAGGATGACGCAATGAAATTAGATCGAGGCAGTGCATCGCCGGCCGACGCCGCACCGGCGCTCGATCGCATCGACCGCGCGATCCTGCGGCAACTGCAGCAGGACGCGTCGATCTCCAACGTGAGCCTCGCGGCGAAGGTGAAGCTGAGCGCGCCGGCGTGCTTGCGGCGCGTCGAGCGGCTGAAGGAAATGGGGTTGATCCGCGGCATCGTCGCGTTGCTCGATCCGAAGCCGCTCGGTGCCGGGATGCTGGTCGTGATCGGCTTCGTGCTGGATCGTTCGACGCCGGAGGCGTTCGCCGCATTCGAGAAGGCCGCGCAGAAAGTGTCGGGGTGCGTCGAATGCCACGTGGTGACCGGCGAGTTCGACTATTTCATGCTGGTGCGCACGCGCGATAACGAGAGCTTCAACCGGTTGCACGCCGAACAGCTGCTGTACCTGCCCGGCGTGCGGCAGGTGCGCTCGTTCATGGTGCTCAAGGAGATCCTGTCGACGCATGCGCTGCCGTTGTAGCTTCGGCGGCGCGACTCGCACTCGCCGTCCCGACGAGCCGCCAACCGGCCGGGGCCGGGCGCGAATCGACCTGCCGGCGCGGCTGGCGACGCAACGATGACGCCTGCCCGACAGCGCCAAAAACGGGCGAACGGCAGCGCTTCCGGGCACGATTGCGTCATCACGACGTTGCTTCGAACGATCGCGTATGCTCGTTCCGTCAGCGGCGATGACGGCTGCCGTTGCCGGATCAATCGTGTAACGACCGAACGACGAGCGAGGGCATGATGGCAAGACAGACGATGGCGGAATACCTGGCGAAGACGCTGGCGGCAGCGGGCATCGAGCGCATCTGGGGGGTGACGGGCGACAGCCTGAACGGGCTGTCATTCAGCCTGAGCCAGATGGGCTCGATCCGCTGGATGCATACGCGCCATGAGGAAAGCGCCGCGTTCGCGGCCGGCGCGGATGCGGCATCGACCGGCCGGCTCGCGGTGTGCGCGGGCAGCTGCGGCCCCGGCAACCTGCACCTGATCAACGGCTTGTACGACTGCCACCGCAATCACCAGCCGGTGCTCGCGATCGCCGCGCACATTCCGTCGACCGAGATCGGTCTCGGCTACTTCCAGGAAACCCATCCGCAGGAACTGTTCCGCGAATGCAGCCATTTCGCGGAACTCGTGACCAACGCGTCCCAGTTCCCGCGCGTGCTCGCCCGCGCGATGCGCACGGCGATCGAGGAACGCGGCGTCGCGGTGATCGTGCTGCCGGGCGACATCGCGCTCGGCGACGGCCCCGAAGAAGCGCCCGCGTGGAGCGAATCGGCGCCGCCGTCGATCCTGCCGGCCGACGCCGATCTCGACCGGCTCGCGGCGCTGCTCAATGCATCGGACGCGGTCACGCTGCTGTGCGGCAGCGGCACGCAGGGCGCGCACGACGAAGTGGTCGCGCTGGCCGACACGCTCGGCGCGCCGGTCGTGCATGCGCTGCGCGGCAAGCAGTTCGTCGAATGGGACAACCCGTTCGACGTCGGGATGACGGGGCTGATCGGCTTCAGCTCGGGCTATCACGCGATGGAATCGTGCGACACGCTGCTGATGCTCGGCACGGATTTCCCGTACCGCCCGTTCTATCCGGCCAACGCGAAGATCGTGCAGATCGACTGGAAGGGCTCGCAGCTCGGCCATCGCGCGCCGCTCGCGCTCGGGCTCGTCGGCACCGTGAAGGAAACGATCGCGGCGCTGCTGCCGCGCCTCACGCGCAAGACGCAGCGGCGCTTCCTCGAGAATGCGCTGAAGCACTACGCGGCCGCGCGAAAGGGGCTCGACGATCTCGCGGTGGCGGAGCCGCCGGGCCGCGCGATCCATCCGCAATACCTGACGAAGATCGTCGACGAAGTCGCGGCCGACGACGCGATCTTCACGGCCGACGTCGGCACGCCCACATTGTGGGCCGCGCGCTACCTGACGATGAACGGCAAGCGCCAGCTGCACGGCTCGTTCAATCACGGCTCGATGGCCAACGCGATGCCGCAGGCGCTCGGCGCGCAGGGCGCGCATCCGGGGCGGCAGGTCGTGTCGCTGTCGGGCGACGGCGGGCTGTCGATGCTGCTCGGCGATCTGCTGAGCGCGCGGCAACTCAACCTGCCGATCAAGATCGTCGTCTACAACAACAGCCTGCTCGGCTTCGTGTCGATGGAGCTGAAGGCGGCCGGCTATCTCGACACGAACGTCGACCTGAGCCCGACCGACTTCGCGGCGATCGCGAAGGGCGCGGGGATCTTCAGTGTGCGCGTCGAGCATTCGGAGAACGTCGAGCACGCGCTGCGCACCGCGTTCGCGCACGACGGGCCGGCGGTCGTCGACGTCGTCACGTCGAAGTACGAACTCGCGATGCCGCCGAAGATCGAGATCGCGCATGCGAAGGGGTTCAGCCTGTTCATGCTGCGCGCGATCCTGAGCGGGCGCGGCGACGAGATCGTCGAGCTGGCGCGGACCAACCTGCGGTGAGGTGGCGGGGCGGCGCGAACCGTCAGTCGGTCAACGTGTCGCCCCCGGCAGCCGTCCATTCGCGCACGGCCTGCACGAACAGTCGCAGTGCGGCCGGCGGATGGCGGATCCGACCCGATGACCGGTTGCGGGCGATCGCGGCGTCGTTCGGCGCGTTGTCGAGATCGGCGACGGCGGCCCGCACGCGCAGCAGCACGTCGGCGAGCGCTACCCCGCGCAGCTTCAGCAGCGCGTCGACCGCTGAGTGGGTGTTCGGCGGCGGCATACCCGCCTCGATGGCGCAATCAGGCACAATCTTCATGTCGCCTTAAGTTTGCGTTTCCTAGAATCGATTGATCGCCGCTTCGCCGCGGCGGATCGATTTGTCGAGGAGGATGCACGTGAAAATGCCCGATGTCGTCGTACCCCTGTTTCCAACGCTCATCGGCACGTCGAAGCTGAACGCGCAACCGCGCAAGGTGGGCCGATGATCTGGCCGAACGCGTTGCGCGTCTCGGCATTGTTCGTACGCGAGTGGGTCGGCCGCCCGGCCGCGGTGGGCGCGTTGTGCCCAAGTTCGCGGCATCTGGCGCGCGAGATGGCCGATGTGGTGCCGGATGGCGACGGGCTCGTCGTCGAGCTCGGCGGCGGCACCGGCGCGATCACCGCCGCGCTGCTCGAGCGTGGCGTCGCGCCGCGGCGCCTCGTCGTCGTGGAGCGGTCGCCGGCGTTCGTCCAGCACCTGCGGCGGCGCTTTCCCGGTATCTCGATCGTGTCGGGCGACGCTCGGCAGCTCGAGCGGCTGCTGCCGAGCGACGCGCGGGTCGACGCGATCGTGTCGTGCCTGCCGCTGCGCACGCTGCCGCGCCAAGCCGTGACGGCGATCGTCAACCAGTGCCAGCGCGTGCTGGCGGTCGACGGGGTGATGATCCAGTTCACCTACGACCTGCGCTCACCCGACCGTCATCCGCTGGGCGATCCGGCATTTGTTGCCGACGCCAGCCGGATCGTGTGGGCAAATATTCCGCCCGCGCGCATCGTGACGATGCGCCGCGCCGCCATCGGAGAGGTGGCGTGATGCCGGTGTGATACCGCGCTTCCTTTCATCGACCCTGCAAGTGCTTCCGGATGCGGCTCATGCCGCAGCGTCCGGCATGCGTGCCGCAGGTCGCGACGCGGCCTGCCGGATGAAGCGATCGAGCGGCGTCGCATAGCCGCGCGCGATGACCGCGCTCAATGCAGCCGACAACACCAGATAGGCGACGAGCAACACGAGCTTGTCGTCGCCGTGCATCGCGGACGGCGGCCACACCGTGCGCAGCGCGCCGAGCGCGATCAGGTGGAACAGGTACAGCTCGTAGCTGAGCCGGCCGCTCCAGCGCAGCGGCGCGAGCACGCGAGCCTGCGCTTGCTCGCCGTGCGCCTGCGCGCCCATCAGCAGCACGGCGGTGCCGAGCGCCATCGCGGATACGCCGAGCACATGGCTTTGCGCAATCGGCCATGCGAGATAAAGCACGGTCATGGCGATCGCCGTCAGCCATTGCACGGGCGCGGCCGCCAGCCGCTGCCAGCCCGCGCGCCCGGCCAGCAACGCCGTGCAGCAGCCGATCGCGATGCCGTCGAAGCACGCGAAATACGCATACAGAAACCCGGCTTCGTCGCCCGCATGCGTGAAGCGGTACACGGGACCGATCGCGGCGATCGCCAGCCAGAACGCGAACAGGCGCGCGTCGCGGCGCAGCGCGATGCACAGCAGCGGAAACGACAGGTAGAACACCTCCTCCACCGACAGCGACCACAGCACGCCGAGTGCATAGTTGACCCACCCGTATGCGCCGATCAGCACGTTCATCCAGAACGTCAGCGACGCGAGATTCACGAGCCAGAACGACACGGCGATACCCTGCGGCGCGTGGTTCGCGAAGATCGGCACGCCGGCTGCCGCCAGCGCGTTGACGAGGGCGAGCAGCAGGAGCAGGCAGGGGACGATACGCGCGATCCGCGAGATGTAGAACGTGCGCACGTCTATCGCGCCGAGGCTGCCCCAGCGGCGGCGTGCATTCGACGTGATCAGGTAGCCGGAGATCGCGAAGAACATCGTCACGCCGTAGTTGCCGTTGCGGACCACCGCATGCACGGCATCCCAGCCGAACATGTGCGCGATGGACGTGTCGCGCAGCGAATACGGAATGTTGAAGTGATGCAGCAGGACGAGCAGCATCGACACGCCGCGCAGCATGTCGATCCGCGCATTGCGCAGGCCGGCGCTCATCGCGGCTGCAGGGCGTGCGCCTGCGGGAGCGCGTTGCCTGAACCGGGGCCAGTGTCGGGTCGTGCGTCGAGCAGCGTGAGGTGCCGGTGTTTCAAGCGAGACTCCATCGGATCGGGGCGGGGCTGAATTCGCCGGATGCAAGCGGGGTCCGGCATCGCGGACGCCGAACATCGAGGCGGCACACAGTGTATCGGCGCAGCGTGGGCGGTGGTCCTGTCAGCGTTGACGGGCACCGGCAGCGCAGCCCGCATGCCGTTTTTTGCACCGCAACCCCGTTTTTTTGCACGGTATTGATGCGGTGCCTTCTAAACTGGGTTCGTCAGGCCGGGAACACCGATTGCTTGCAGTCGATTCGTCGCCGTTTTATCGGCCGCCGGGCTCCGCCGGCCGGTCGCAGCGGACGTTTGTGCGCCGCGTCGAATGCGGCGCTGCCTTCGCCAAGGAGGATCCATGTACCTCACGGAAGAAGTACACACCGCGCGTCCCGCTAGCCGTCGCGTGCGCGTGGTGACGCTGCCGTCGAGCAGACAGCTCGCGCGGCAGTTGCTGGTGACGGTTCGCGCGGCGGACGTGCTGCTGCGCCAAGCGATCCGGTTGCCGGATCGCCATCAATGGTCGGTCGACATCGAACGCGTCGACGCGGCCGGCGGCCCGCTGGCCGCGTGGGATTCGCATGTGACGTTTCGCATCGCGAAGGTATTCGAGTCGGGCGTCGACGCGAACACGCGTGCCGGCGATCCCGATCAGGTTGCAGTCGAGATCCGGTTGTTTCTGCCCGAGCAGGCGTATATGGGCGAGCAGCGCGTCGGCATCTTCGGTCGACGGCACGGCAACCGGTTCGGCGCGACGCTGTCGGTGACGGCCGGGTCGCAGTGGGGCGGCCGACGCAACGAATGCGTTCCGCCCGCCGGACGGCACGTGCACGGCGACACGCTCGAGGCGCTCGTCGACACGGTGGCAGGCATCGTCAACGCCGCGTTGCTCGCGGCCGGCCATCCGCGGCCCGGCGATTCGTGACGGTTCGCGCGGCGCACGCCTGCCCGCGCTTCAGGCATCGCCGGCCTGGCCGGTTTGCCGCTGCAGGTCTTCCATCAACTGATCCGCGAGAAAGTCGCAGGGCGGGCGCTTCGATTTCGTGCTGCGCGCGAGGATCAGCTCGAGCGGCGGCAGGTCGGGCAACCCGTGCGAGCGGCCGAGCATCGACAGTTGCGCGGGAATCGCGCAGCGCGCGAGCGGCGCGACCGCAAGGCCGGCCTCGACCATGCTGAGCAACCCGAGCAGGCTCGGGCTTTCATAGGAAGTCCGGAACGGCAGCTTCGCGCGTTCGAGGCTGCGGATCGCGTTCTCGCGCGCGACGCTGCCCGGCATGAACACCGCGATCGGCAGCGGCCGTTCTTCCCAAACGCGCGGCCCGTTCGTCATCGCGGCCCACGCCATCGGCTCGTGGCGGATGAAGTCGCCGGACAGCCCCTTGATGCGCGTGCCGCATACGAGATCGACGGTGCCCTCCTTCAAGAGCGGCGCGAGCGCGCTGCTCGGCAGCCCGATCACCTGGATCTCGACCTTCGGATAGGTCGCCGAGAACTTCTTCAGCACCGACGGCAGCAGCGACGACGCATAGTCGTCCGGCACGCCGATCACCACCTTACCGGTCACTTCCGGCCGCACCACGGCCGCCCACGCCTCGTCGCGCAGCGCCAGCATTCGTCTGGCGAATCCGAGCAAGACCTCGCCTTCGCGCGTGAGCACGATGCTGCGCGGCTTGCGGACGAACAGTGGCCGGCCGATCGCGTCCTCGAGGCTCTTGATCTGCATGCTCACGGCCGACTGCGAGCGGTTCACCGCTTCGGCCGCGCGGGTCATGTTGCCGGTTTCCGCGACGGCGACGACGGTGGCCAGCACGTCGTGATCGAGCATCTTCATCGGTATCAGGAAAACTGAACGTAACGATCAGCATTATGCGTTTTTATTGTCGCTATGTGTCTGCCATAGTGGAATCGAGCCCGCCGTATCGTTCGATGTGGTTGGGCCATCAAGCCGGCGTGCCGGTATGCGGCGTTGAACAGGGAAGAGTGGTGTACCGATGATGGATCATCCGTTGCGCGCCGCACTGGCCGCCGAATTGCATGCCCGGCCATTCCTGCGGCTCGCCGAGGCCGTATCGCTCACGCATTACGCGATCTACACCGACGGCCAGCCCGACATCCACGAAACGCTGCTGCACGCGCTGTGCCGCGACACCGGCATCGCCGTGCCGCAAGACGGCGCGACCCACTACGCGGTGCAGTCGCCGTGCGGCTGGCATTTGAAGTGGGAGCGCCACACCGAATTCTCGACCTTCACGTTCGTCGCGCCGCGTCGCGACACCGGCTATTTCGACGATCTCGCGATCGACGGGATCCCGGCCGCCTGGTTCGCGCGGCTCGCGGGCATCCGCTTCGTCGCGGTGCGCATGGAGTTGCTGTCGGGCGATGCCGCGCGGCTCGTGTGCGGCGACCTGCGCCGCTGGATCGACGGGCCCGCGCTCGTCGGCAGCAACGTGCTCGGCGGCGGCAAGGTGTTCTGCGACTGGCACGTGCGCGACGACGGCTTCATGCGCTTTCTCGTCGTCGACGAGGATTTCCGCGAGGAACAGGGCGGGCGGCTGCTGCAGCGTCTGTATGAAATCGAGACGTACCGGATGATGGCGCTGCTCGCGTTGCCGGTCGCGCGGCGGATGAGCCGCGAACTCGACGAGATTCACGCGGCGCTGCATGCGCTGATGCAGCGGATGGACGCGAGCGGCGCCGACGGCGACGACGCGGCCCTGCTCGTGAAGCTCACGCATCTTGCGGTGCGGGTCGAAGCGCTGTCGGGGTCCGGCGGCCGCTTCAGCGCGTCGCGTGCGTACGAAAAGCTCGTGCTGGCGCGCATCCAAGAATTGCGCGAGGAGCGCATCGAAGGGATGCCGACGATCGCGGAATTCATGGAGCGGCGCTTCGCACCGGCGATGGAAACCTGCCGCAGCGTGTGGGCGCGTCATGAGCAGATCGCCGCGCGGATCGCGCGAGCAGTCGACCTGCTGCGTACGCGCGTGAATCTTGCGCAGGAAAAGGACGTGACGCGGCTGCTGGTCGGCATGGAGCGCACGGCGCGCAATCAGTTGCATTTGCAGCACGCCGTCGAAGGGCTGTCGGTGGCGGCCATTTCGTACTACGTGCTGTCGCTTGCGACCGCGGCGTTCAAGACGCTGCACGTGATGAACCTGCCGGTCGATCCCGAACTGGCGGAAGGCCTGCTGATCGCGCCGGTCGTGTTCGCGGTGATTCACATCACGCGACGCACGCGCGCGCAGCTCGCGCGGTCGGAGGCCGCGCATGACGGTGCATCCGTGCCGACGGTGCATGCGGCGGCGTTGAAGCAGGCGAATTAGAACATCAATGACATATCAAAAGGAGTGGAGATGACTTTTACGCAAACGCAAGCTCAGTTTTTCACTGGCCTCGACGCATTCGACGAGCCGATGTGGGACGAATCCGGTTCGCCGGAAGAGGCGCGCGTGACGTCGTATCAGGCCGTGCTGCAGGAGCCGATGACGTCGCTCGTCGGCGGTACGATGGATCGGCCGGATGTCGCGGCGGTGGCGATTCTTGGGTATAACTGACGCGGTGTTGGGCGTGGTCTTGATGCGGGCAAGCTGACGGCTGCGTTAGTTTGCCGCGTTCGGGCGGGCGAATGGGATGTGCGGATCGGTCGGATAGTCGACCCACTGTGCTTCGATTTTTCGACCGGGGAGGAAGTGGAATTCAATATATCCCTGGGATTTGTTCGGCAAGGACGGTACCGAAATGTTCGTTTCGTACACCTCGGACGGTAAGTTGTTCTTGTACTGATCCTGAGTCAACTCGTACTCGATCTTGATGTGCCAGATCTTTTTGCCGCGTGGTATGTCCATGCAGCATACGGATTTTCCACCGCCCCCGGGTTTGTGGGCGGTAGAACCACCTGCTCCAAACCCGTCGATCGTGAAGCTGTAGATGCTTCTGTCGGTATAGTTGTAACCGATGACATGGTATGGCCCGTAGCTCGCTGTTTGTGCATGCACCCACCCCGCACCACCGAGCAGTAGCGCGGCGATCGCGATCGGGCGACGAATGAGGCGGGGAAGAAAATTCAGCATATCGTTGTTCCTGTCACTCAGTTCGTCGTGGACGAAGCCTTGTTCATTGTATTCATGTTGCGCGGATCGGTCGGATAGTCGACCCATTTGGCTTCGATCTTGCGGTCGGGCAGGAAATGGAATTCGATGTATCCGTCGTGCCTATTGGGTAACGAGGGGACAGGGATGTCAGTTTCGTATACATCGTTCGGCAAATCTTTTTTGTACTGCTCCCGAGTCAGTTCGTAGACGATCTTGATATGCCATGTCTTTCTGTTTCGCGGCACGCTCATGCAACATACCGTTCCTCCACCTCCACCCGATTCATGTGCGTTGGAACCTCCGGCTCCAAAGCCATCGATCGTAAAAAGCGCAATGCTTCGATCCGTGTAGTTGTAGCCGATCACGCGATAAGGACCGTAGCTGGCGGTCTGCGCGTGTACCCACCATGCCCCGCCAAGCAGTAGCACAGCGACGACGATCGGATTGCGAATGAGGCGATGAAGAAAATTCAACATGTCGATGTTCTTGCCGCTCAGTTCGCAGGCAACGCATTGCCCGTTGTATTCGGGTTGCGTGGATCTGTCGGGGATGCCGCCCATCGCGCCTCGATCTTATGTTCCGGTCGGAAGTAAAACTCGATATACCCGCCGTGCTTGTCGGGAAGCGGCGGAATGGCGATGTCCGTTTCGAAAACGTCGTTAGGCAGGTTGTTCCTGTACTGCTCGGGCGTCAATTCGTACCGAAGCTTGATGTGCCAGGTCTTCTTGTTGCGCGGGACTTCCATGCAGCACACGGTTCCACCGCCACCACCGGGTTGGTGTGCGCGAACGTTACCTGCACCAAATCCGTCAATGTTGACGCTGTAGATACTGCGATCAGCGAAGTTGTATCCGATGACGCGGTATGGGCCGTAGCTCTGAATCTGAGCATGCACCCACCACGCGCTACCGAGTAGCCCGACGGCGACCACGATCGGTTCGCGAACGATACGGCGCATCACGCTCAATATGTCCATGATTCCATCGATCGATCCATCAAATTCACCAGTCTAGCGGGTGTCCGGAACATGCGCGCCGATCCGGCGAGCAACCCATTGCGAGACAATTTTCCTGTCGGGAAGAAAGTGGAACGCGACCTATCCGCAATGCTTGCCCGGCAGTGTGGGTATCGGAATATCTGTCTCGGAAACTTCATTCGGTCGATTTCGTTGAGCCTCTTCGCGAGTCAGGTCGTACACGATCCCGATGTGCCAGGTATCTTTCCCGGCGGTACCTCGAGACAGCATACGATGTCGCTGCCGCCTTGTGACTCGTTCGCATACGCGCCTCCGGCTCCGAAATCATCGATCTGATTGACGTAAGCCCCGCGGACGTCGCAAGCGCCGCTCGGGGCCGGACGCATACGCGTGGTCAGCGCGCCCGCAAGCCCGCCTCGCGTCGCGCAAACGCCTGACGCGCTATAGTCGTGCGACACCGGCTGCGGACGCTCCGCACATCCGGCCGTCCATTCACGCACGCCTTCATTCCATGACCGCGCATCCCGCTGTTTCCCTTCAGCTGACCGACACCGAGCAGCCGGCCGCCCGTGACTTCATCAGCCGCAAGCTCGGCGAATTCAACCATGCGATGACGGGCCGCGCCGATACGGCGGCGCTCGACGTCTACGTGACCGATCCCGCGACCGGCGAGGTATTGGGTGGCCTCACCGGGCGGACGTCGCTAGGCCTATTCTTCATCGATCTCTTCTACCTGCCGGAATCGCTGCGCGGCGGCGGCTTCGGCAGCCGCATGCTGCGCGAGGCCGAAGCGGAGGCGAAGCGGCGCGGCTGCGCCCGCGCGGTGCTTTACACGATCACGTTCCAGGCGCCGGATTTCTACCGCAAGCACGGCTACGAGGTATTCGGCGAAGTGCCGTGCGAGCCGGAGGGTGCGGCGCGCGTGTTCATGGTCAAGACGCTTTGAGCGATATCGCTCGATTCACCGCCCCGGCGTCGCGCGCTCGACGATCATGTCGTACAGTGCCTGCGCCGCGGGCGACAACTGCGCGGCCTTGCGTTTGACCAGCACGAGCGTGCGCGACACCGACGGTTCGACGAGCTCGATCGTGCGGATCATCGGATACGCGTTCTTCTGGACCGCGAGCTTCGGCACCACGGCCGCGCCAAGACCTTCCGCGACAAGCCCGAGCGCGGTCGAACTGCGCTGCACCTCGTAGAACGAATGCAGCGACACGCCGCTCGTCTTCAGTGCACCGTCGAGCAGCCCGCGATTGCCGCTCACTTCACCCGCGAAGATCAGCGGATGCGGCTGCAGCGCCGCCCAGCGGATCCGCCGCCGCTTCGCGAGCGGATGATCGTCGCGGCAGACGAGCACGTACGGATCATGCGTGAGCGGCACGCTGACAAGTTCGGGATGCTGGTCGCCGGCGATGCTGATCCCGAATTCCGCTTCACGCCGCAGCACGGCTTGCAGCACCGACGCCGACGCGTGATCGAGGATCTTCACGCGATCGTGCGGCCGGTGCCCGGAGAACGCGCGCAGAATGCGGGGGAGATACTGCACGCCGACGGTGGGCACGCACGCGATCGTCACGTCGCCGCGCTGGCTGAGGCCCGTCTCGCGGATTTCGGTCAGCGCATCCGACAGCTCGTTCAGCAGGCGGCGCGCCTGCGGCAGGAAACGTCGGCCGATTTCGGTGAGGGTGGTGCGGCGCGTCGTGCGCTCGACCAGCGCGACGCCGAGAAACGACTCGAGCTTGCGCAGCCGTTGCGTGATCGCCGTTTGCGTGACGTGCAGCGTGTCGGCGGCTTGCCTGAAGCTGCCGCCGTCGGCGATCGCAACGAAAGCCTGGACACCAAGCGTATCGATTTTCATCAGAAATATGAATCAATGGCGATATTGAATTCATTTTACTGACGAACGCCGAAATCGCAGAATGTGCTGCATCGACGGCTGTCGATCTCCCGACGCCGTCCACGCCGACCAGGAGGCCTACCATGACGACCCCACCCGATCAATACGCGAAACAGTACGTGCGATTCGAAGACGAACGCACGCGGCCTGTCCGCGACCTGCTGGCCGCGGTGCCCGATACGCCGATCCGTACCGCGATCGACATCGGCTGCGGGCCGGGCAATTCGACCGAGGCGCTGATCGCGCGTGCGCCCGCCGCGACGGTCCGCGGCATCGACGCGTCGCCGGACATGATCGCGGCTGCCCGCAAGCGCCTGCCCGCGCTGCGTTTCGATCTGGCGGATGTTTCGACCTGGAGCGATCCGGGCGGCTATGACCTGATCCTGTCGAACGCGGTGCTGCAGTGGGTGCCCGCGCACGCCACGCTGTTTCCGTCACTCGTCGGCTGGCTCGCGCCGGGCGGCCATCTCGCGGTGCAGATGCCCGACAACCTCGACGAACCCGCGCACCGGCTGATGCGCGAAGTCGCCGCGGCCGGGCCGTGGGCGGACAAGTTGAAAGATGCCGCGCGTACTGAGCGGTTCGATGCACGGTACTACTACGCGCTGCTGTCGCCGATGTGTTCGCGAGTCGATGTATGGCGCACGACTTACTACCATCCGTTGAGCGGCGGCGCCGATGCGGTCGTCGAATGGTTCAAGGGCAGCGCGCTGCGGCCGTTCCTCGCGGCGCTGGACGACGACAGCGAACGCGACGCGTTCATCGCGCACTATCGCGACGCGCTCGCGGGACCGGACGGCTATCCGGTGCTCGACGACGGTGCCGTGCTGCTGCCGTTCCCGCGACTGTTCATCGTCGCGACGCGGAAGTCATGAAAAAGTAGGACGACGGTCGGCGCGGCGCGCGATTTCGCGTCAGGACAACGGCCGCATCGTTTCGGGATCGACGGTCCGGCTCTTCGCCGTCTGCCCGTCGCGCAGATCCTTGTACCAGAACAGCGCGACTTCCCCGTCGTTCACGCCGTCGGCGTACAGGAAGCGGTCGTGTCCGCCCACGACGAAGCCCGCGCGGGCGTACGTGCAGCAGGCCGCGACGTTGTTCGCCTGCGTTTCCAGCCGCATGAAGCCGAACCCGCGGCTGCGCGCCCACGCTTCCGCGGCCGCCAGCAGGTACTGGCCGATTCCTTGCCGCCGGCACGCGCGATCGACCGCGAGTTCCGCGATCTCGGCCATCCCGTTCCAGCTTTCGGTGATTGCGACGAATCCCGCGAGGCGCCCGCCCGCGGTCGCGCGGAACAGCGCGGTGCCGCCGCACGCCTCGCGCGCCCAGCCGGCCGGGTCGAAGCCGTAGTCCTTGCGTCGCACGGGCAGCGCGCGCAAGTCGAGCAGGTCGCGGTACGGCGCATTCAGTTCCCACGCGATCTCGAACGAGAAGTCGCATCCGTTCAGTTCGTCGGCGGGCAGATCGACCGCCTGTTCGATGCTGATATGCTCGGCTCGGTCCATGTGTCGGTGTCCTGTCTCGAGTGGCTGCGCTCGCACAATCCGTCCCCCCGCGGCGCCGTTCAACGCCCGATTATGCGGGATATCGGCGCGGACCCTGCCGCACGGTGGTTATCACCATCGGATTGGGATTTGTCGACGGTTCTGCACGCGCCTGTGGAAGAATGTAAAGAGGAATCCGAATAATGGAATGCCGATTGATGCAAACTCGAAACGGCGGTGCTGCCATCGTCGATCAACAGTGCAACGCGCGGTTCATGGCTCAGCAGAGGGCGGCCGATTCGCGCGTGTGCTGCTCGATCACGTGTTCTACGCATGGCCCGGGCAGCAACACGTCGACGCGCTCCAGCGCGGTGACCGCGCCGCGCATCGCGGCAAGATAGCGGTACCGCGAATTGCTCATACCGTCATACCGAATCCACGCCACCCGATTGCTCGCGAACCCTATGCGTGCCGCCGTGCGATTCGACTATGCTGAATTGTCTGCGGCCGGATTTCCGCGCCGCAACGCGGCGAACCGGCGATGGCGGGAGGGCGCGATGAGCGAGCAAAGCAATGTGCAACTGGTGCAGGAGGCGTACGCGGCGTTCGGCAGGGGCGACATCGGCGGTGTCCTGCAAACGCTGTCCGAAAACGTCGACTGGTTCATCCCGGGGCCGGCCGACGTCGTACCGTTCGTCGGCAGGAGACGCGGGCCGCGGGACGTCGCGACGTTCTTCGCTGCGCTTGCGGCGACGCAGACCGCGGAACGGTTCGAGCCGCTCGAGTTCATCGCCAGCGGCAACCGGGTTGTCGTGCTCGGCACGCAGCGCTGGCATGTCCTGTCGACCGGGCGCACGTACGAGGACGACTGGGTGCACGTGTTCACTATCGAAAGCGGGAAGATCGCGAAGTTTGCCGAGTACCACGATACCGCCGCCGAAGCGGCCGCACATCGTTACTGACAGCGCCGCGTGCAGCTGGCTGCCGAGGAAACCCGGTCGTCGCCAATGGCCCGAACGGCCGCACTGGTCGATCGATCGCCCGCATCGCGTGGCGCAGTTGCCGATAGCCGCGCAGGTACGGGGAAAAGCGATCGATGGTAGAGGTGAACGCGGGCGCGAAAATCTTGAAGTCACAACGTTCGCATCGACGGATCTCACCGCGCATGGCGCTGCGCAACCGTGTCATCGGCGCGCTCAGCCAGCGATCGCGCCCCATGCGGCGAGCTCGCGCTTCGTGCGCACGCCGAGCTTCGCGAACGCGCGCTTCACGTACGACTCGGCTGACGCGACCCGCACGCCGAGGATCTCGGCGGTCTCCGGCACGGTCTTGCCGGAGATCAGATGCTTGCAGGTTTCGTATTCGCGCTTCGACAGCTTCACGCCGTCGGCCGCGATCCGCGCATCGAACTGCGCGAGCGGATGCACGTCGGGCGTCGGATGCGCGATGCGCCGCGCGGCGGTGGTCGACGCGTGCAGCTCGAGCAACGGGAACAGCACGTCGCTGATGCTGCGAAAGCGGCTCATCTCGGCGAGCGTGAACGGCGGGCGGTCGCGGCCGCGCTCCAGCGCGATCGAATGCTGCGCATAGCGGGTGCCGCGCGCGAGCACGCATTCGTGGCCGATACGCACGTCGTCGAACAGCCGCTGGCGAAACTCGCCGGGCGGGATCGCCGCGATGTCGCGCACGACGAGCATCGTGCCCGTCTTGCCGCGCAGCCCCGCGAACAGCGGATCGCTGTCGAAAAAGCGCTCGTAGTAGAGCGTCATCACGTCGGAGATTTCGGCGGTATCAGTCTCCGCGCCGATGCCGCTGCTGCCGATCCATTCGCAGCGGTAGCCGGTCGGCATCGCGCCATCGACGCGCGAACGTTCGATGTGCGCGACGTCGAGCGGCACCACATCGTTCAGCAGTTGCGCGAGACGCGGCACGAAGTGCGGCGTGCCGACCGTCTCGATCAATTCGCCGAGCGCCTTGAACGACACGTTGAAGCGATCGGTGTCGCGGTGGGAGGAGTTCACGTCGGGCAGCATGCGGTTCGCCGATGAAAAGCGGGCGCGATTCTAGCGCCGGAAGCCGAAATCGTCATTCAGGGGAAATACCGGCAGGTGTCTTGTCAGCCGTCCTGCCCCGGAAAACGCGGCTTGTCCCCCAACGAAGGGGGCATACCGGCGCAGTATAAATGGGTAACGACGAGCAACGTGGAATGCGACGCCGACATCGAATGGATCGGCGAGATGACGCGTGACCGCGAGCGCGGACGGCATAGCGGCGGCGACGATTCCGATCCTGTCGCGCGGGCATCACGGCTACCTGCCCGCGCATGATGCGGAGCAAGTCGAGCAGCGCGGGCTCGTGAAGGCCGTCGCCGGCACGACATTCGGCTTCGACGTGTGCCACTGCATCTCGCGATGAAGCGCAGCGCAAGCGACAAGCCGATCGTCAACGCGTTCGGCGAGGATCTACTGCGCGCGTCCAGCATCGACGCGGTCGCGCTGCCCGCGTAGCCCATGCGACGACTCAGGCGTCGATGCGTTCGACCTTGCCGACCAGCAGCCCGTACGACAGGCTGCCCGCGAGCGCCATCGCGGCGATGTAGGTGATCGCGCGCGAGAAGTCCGCGCCGTCGACGAGCAGGCCGATCACGATCGGCGTCGCGATCGCGGACAGGTTGCCGATCAGGTTGAACACGCCGCCCGTGAGGCCGAGCAGCCGCGCGGGCGCGAGGCCCGACACGAGCGACCACGTGATCGACGCAAAGCCGTTGCCGAAGAAGGCGATCGTCATGAACGCGATCACCCAGCCCGTCGACGTGACATAGTTCGCGCCGATGATGCAGGTCGAGATCAGCAGCCCCGAGATGATCGGCAGCTTGCGCGCGAAGCCCTGCGACGCGCCGCGCCGCATCAGCCAGTCCGACAGCACGCCCGAGCACAGCACGCCGACGAACGCGGCGAGAAACGGCAGCGACGCGAGAAAGCCCGACTTGATGAAATCCATCCCGCGATACTTGACGAGGTAAGTCGGGAACCACGTGAGGAAGAACCACAGCGTCGAGTTCAGCGCGAACTGGCCGAGATAGATGCCCCACAGCTTGCGCCGGCCGAGCACGACGCCGAGGTCGCGCCACGTCGACGGCGTGCGTTCGGTGCGCGCGGCGACGCGGTCCTCGAGATCGACGAGGCCGCCGCCGTCGCGGATCAGCGCGATCTCGGCCGTGTTGACCCCGCGAAACGCGCGCGGCTCGCGATACACCGCATACCAGATCGCGGCCCATACGATGCCGGCGAGCCCGGTCGCGACGAACACCATGTGCCAGCCGAGATGCACTTGCAGCCATGCAAGCACCGGCGTGAGGAACGCGAGGCCGACGAACTGCCCCGACGTGTAGCCGCCGATCGCGCTGGCGCGCTCGCGGGTCGGGAACCACGTCGTGACCACGCGGTTGTTGATCGGATAGGCCGGCGCTTCGAGCGCGCCCACCGCGAGCCGCAGCACGACCAGCCCGACGAACGAGCCGGCGAAGCCGAGCAGCAGCGTCGCGGCCGACCACAGCGCGAGCGCGCCCGCATACAGCACGCGCGGTGACACCTTGTCGACGAGCCAGCCGCCGGGGATCTGCATCAGCGCATAGGTCCAGCCGAACGCGGAAAACACGAGGCCCGCGCGAACCGGGTCGATGTTCAGCTCCTTGAACAGCGCGGGCGCGGCGATCGACAGGTTGCTGCGGTCGAGATAGTTGATCACCACCGTGACGAACAGCAGCGCGAGGATGATCAGGCGCTTGCGGCTCGGCGGCGCGGTGAAGGTGGCGGCCGCGGGCGCGCGGGCTGCGGAATCGTGGGCGGTGTCGGGTGCTGTGTCGGCGCGCGTGTGCGGCTGCGCCGACGGGTTGGCATGCGTGCGTGACGCGGAATGGGCCACGGTCGTCTCCTGTGTTCTGTGCCGGCGGGCACCCGCGAGGTGGTGCGGCCGGATCCAATGGCATTGGGCGAACGTTAGGGCCGTGGAGCGAGGCGCGTCAACATTTGGACAGGCATCCCTATTAATGGGACGTGATGCGCTCAGTATGTGGGAAAGGGCGGTGCGCGCGGAGAACGCAGCCGCCGCATTGTGGCTCAGTTGCCGGTCGCTTCCTTCGCGCTGACCCAGCCCTGCGAACTGCCGCCGTGCGGATTGCGATACAGCACCTTCAGCCACTGGAAGTCGGCGCTGGCGTCGATCAGTTCGAGCGTATCGCCGGCGACGACATAGCGGCGCGTCGGCGCGTCGTTCATCGCGTCGTGCAACGGCAGGCGCGCCGGGCGCACCTTGAACGTGACCTTGCCGCCGCCGTATGCGTCGGGGCGGCGCGAGACGCGCTTGCCGTGCGCGTCATAGGTCAGCAGCATCGACGGCGGGCCCGAGTCGCCGTCGAACAGGTCGTGCAGATCGTCCGGAATCGCGTCGCTGGACTGATGGAGATACAGCCGGCCGTTGCCGTCGAAGCGGTACGCGTCGGTGTACCAGATCGGCCCGCCCCGGCACGAGCTGTACAGCGTGCGCTCGTTCGGCTTCGCCTGGACGTTGATCAGATCGTCGCAGTTGCCGTGCGGCATGCTGGCCGCCGGCAGGTTCAGCGGCTCGAACCGCTGATGCGCGGCGTCATACAGGAAGATGCCGGAGCGCTCGTTGACCATCCCGAGCGGCGCATAGGCGGCGAGATCGCGGTGGCCGTCGAAGTTGTAGTCGTCGGACGTAAGCCGGTAGTGGCCTTCCTCGTCGGAGATGCCGACGTCGAGCACCTGCGTTTTCCCGCTCGGCAGAAAGCGGATCGTGATGCGCGTGCCGTCGGCGTGTTCGACACGGGCCGTGACGGCGTCGTCGACCTTGAACGTGAGCAGCGGTTTGGCCGCATGCGCGGCGGCAGCCGACGCGCAGCACGCGATCAGCAGCGCGCAGCGGCGGAGCAGCGGTTGGATTCGCGGAGTGCGTGTCATGAGCGGAGTTCGAACGCGTGGGCGGGATGGTATGTCGAGCCGGCCAGCTTACGCGCTTGCGCTGTCGTCGCGATACCCGCTCTTGCCGTCGAAGATTTCCTTCAACGCGGCGCGCAGCGCGACGGGATCATGCTCGCCGGGCGCGAGATGGATCACGTAATGCGTATGGCCGTCGAGACGTGCTGCGGTACGTGCGTCGAGCTCGACGTCGATCGTGTCGCCCGTGACGCGCACCGACAGATCGTTCACGTGCGCGGTGAGCTGGTCGCGCACCATCACTTCGATCGTGGTTTCCTCCGGAAAGCGCAGCAGCGAGAAGCAATAATTTTGCTCCGCGTCGTGGCAATAGATGTTCGCGCAGCTTTCATCGTCGTCGATGTCGGACGTGGCCGCGCCGACGGTGGCGTGTAGTTCCATGATGTTTCTCTGATGTTGAGTCAATTGTGCAGGGCCGCTTGCGTCGCGACGCCGCAGTGCGCATCGCGCGCCTTCAGCCACAACCCGAATTCGCGCATGACCTCGACGACGGGCCGTAGCCGGTCGCCGTCCGCGGTCAGATCGTACTCGACGCGCACCGGCACTTCCGGATACACGGTGCGCCGTACGAAGCCGGCTTCCTCGAGCGCGCGCAGATCGAGCGTCAGCATCCGTTGCGAGATACCGGGCATGTCGCGGCGCAAGTCGCTGAAGCGTCTGGGCCCGTCGAGCAGATACGACACGATCAGCAGTCGCCAGCGGCCGCCGAGCATGCGCATCGCCTCTTCCACCGAACATCCTGTCGCACTCGTTTTCATGCTGCTGGCCCTGATAGGTAACGTTTTTGTGACTACGGCACAAACGACTGCCGTCTTTCGCGCGTCGCGCAGATGCGAGATATTAGCGCCCGCGTCGCGACGAATCGATAGTCCAACCACCAACCAACCCAGGAAAGCGCATGAAGCTCTATCACGCTCCCGGCAGCTGTTCGCAGGCGATCCGCATCGTGCTGCGCGAAGCGGGCCTCGACGCGCAGATCGTCACGGTCGACGCGCGCAAGCATCGCATCGACGACGGCCGCGACTTCCATGACGTCAACGCGCTCGGCTACGTACCGCTGCTCGAACTCGACGACGGCACGATGCTGCGCGAAGGGCCGGTGATCGCGCAGTATCTCGCCGACCGACGCCCGGAAGCGGCGCTCGCGCCCGCGTACGGCACGCTCGCACGCTATCGGCTGATGGAGTGGCTGAACTTTGTCGGCACCGAAATCCACAAGGGCTTCATTCCGCTGTTATATGCGGTGCAGGCGGGGAAATATGTCGAGCCGGTGCGGCAGAAGCTCGACGGTCGTTTCGCGTGGATCGACCGGCAGCTCGACGGCAACGCGTACTTGACGGGCGACACATTCACGATCGCCGACGCGTACCTGTTCGCGGTGACGGGCTGGGGCAAGGCCGCTTGGATGCGCTCGGTGTACAACGCGGATATCGACCTGAGCCGCCATGCGAACCTGCGTGCGTGGTACGAGCGGGTGCGGGCCCGGCCGGCCGTACAGCAGGTGCTCGCCGCGGACGGCCTGACCAGCTAGCGAGCCGGGCGGCCCGGGAGACGGACGAAGCCGTACATATCGCCCGGCCCCGCCGCCATTCGCCGCGCTATAATCGCCGCCATGAAATGGCTTCGGACCTTCATCCTGCTGCTGCTTTGCGCGGTGCTGCCCGTCAGCGGGCTGGCAGCCAGCGGGCTGACCGGTGAATGTCCGATGCAGTCCACGATGTCGATGGATGCGGACGCGGGCATGAGCATGTCCGCCGACATGAGCGGCTGCGATTCGATGAAGGCATCGGCCGCCGACAGCACCAAGGCCAAGGCGAAAGCGAAAGGCATGGCCTGCAAGCTGACCGCCCAGTGTCAGTTCGGCAGTCTCTATCACCCCGCCGCTCGTGCCGATGTCGGCCACCCCGCTGCATTCACCAGTACGATCGTCTTCCACTACGCGCAGTCCGTCCCGATCCGCGACCCGAACGGGTTGTGGCGCCCACCCCGCATCAATTGATCCCGATTTGACCGGTTCACCGCCGAGGCGGTGAGGTTCGTCCTGCATTCAGGACGTGGAGCCCATTCGGGTTCCGACTTGGGGTTACACCATGTCATTCGATCTCTGCACGCCGCACGCGCGGCGTGCGCGTCGGCGCGCGCCCATGCTTGGCGCGGCGCTGCTGGTTGCGGGCGCCGCCCACGCGCAGTTGGCGCCTGTCACGCTGGACGCCGCGCTGCAGTCCGCCACCGAACATTCCGCGTCGATGCAGGCCGCACAGGCTTCCGTGCGAGCCAGTTCCGAGGCAGCCGTCAAGGCCGGCCAACTGCCCGACCCGTTGCTGAAGGCCGGCATCGACAATCTGCCGGTCAACGGCGGGCAGCGTTTCACAGTCGGCCAGGACTTCATGACGATGCGCCGCATCGGCATCGAACAGGAATGGGTGTCGGGCGACAAGCGGCGCCTGCGCACGGCGCTCGCTAACGAACAGGTCGGGCGCGAGCGCGCCGGCTATCTCGCGCAACTCGCCAGCGTGCGTCAGCAGACGGCCGCGGCGTGGCTGAACGCGATCTACGCGAAGCAGGCGCTTGCGCTTCAGCAGGTGTTGCTCGATCACATGAGCCATGAGCTCGAGGCGATCAAGGCGTCGTATCGCGGCGCGAAGGCGGGTGCGGGCGACGTCGTCCAGGCGCGGGCGATGCTCGCGCAGACCCGGGATCAGCTGCTGAAGGCGCAGGAGGCCTACCAGACCGCGCGCATCGCGTTGTCGCGCTGGACCGCCGCGCCCGTCGACGACGTCGCGGGAACGCCGCCGGCCGCGGAATCGTTCGTATCGTCGTTGCCGCCGGATGAATTGCGGTTGTCGCAGCCGACGCTCATCACCGCGGCGGGCGACATCGCCGTCGCCGAAGCCGACACCGCGGTGGCGAACAGCGAGCGCAGCCCCAACTGGACGTGGGAAGTCGCGTACCAGCAGCGGGGCGGCGCGTATTCGAACATGGTGTCCTTCGGCGTGACGATCCCGCTGCCGCTGAACCGCAAGAACCGGCAGAACCGCGACGTCGCCGAGAAGGCCGCGCTCGCGACGAAAGCGGGGCTGATGTACGAGGACACGCTGCGCCAGGTGCAGGCTGATATCCGCATGCAGTCGGCAACGCTCGCGAGCGGCCGCGCGCGGATCGCGAACCTGCGCGACGCGCTGCTGCCGGCCGCGGAGCAGCGCGTCCAGCTTGCCGACGCCGCATACCGCGCCGGCACGGGGTCGCTCGCCGACACGTTCGCCGTGCGCCGCGCGCAACTCGATGCGCAACTGCAGGTGCTTGATGTTCGCCGCGAGGTTTCGCAGACCTGGGCGCGGCTCGAATATCAGGTCGTGCCGCCGACCCTCGCCGCCGCACAATGAAGGAGAACGACATGATGAAGCAAACGCTCGTCCGCGCCGTCCTGCTGGCGTGCGCCGCCGTGGCGCTCGTCGGCGCGGGTTACGTCGCGGGCGCACGCCGTGCGGCAAGCGCGGCGCCAGAGGCCGCCGCTGCGTCGCCGGCCAGATCCGACCCGAAGGCCGGACGCAAGGTGCTGTACTGGCACGATCCGATGGTGCCGAACCAGCACTTCGACAAGCCGGGGAAGTCGCCGTTCATGGACATGCAGCTGCAACCCGTCTATGCGGACGAAGGCGGCGGCACGTCGGGCGTTCGGATCGATCCGGGCCTGCAGCAGAATCTCGGCATCCGCTATGCGGCCGTCCGGCGTCAGGAAGCGGCCGGCGGATTCGATGCGGTCGGCACCACCCAGTTCGATGAGGCGCGCACGGACGTCGTGCAGTCGCGCGTGACGGGCTACATCGATCGCCTGTACGCGCGGGCGCCGATGCAGCGCATCGACAAGGGCGCGCCGATCGCGTCGCTGTACGTGCCGGACTGGCTCGCGCCGCAGGAGGAATACCTGGCGCTGAAGCGCGGCGGGATGGACCGCGACCTGCTGGACGCATCGCGCGCGCGCATGCGCGCGCTGTCGATTCCGGACGGCATGATCGCGAGTCTCGATCGCACGGGCCGCGTGCAGACCCACGTCGTACTGGCCGCGCCGGAAACCGGCGTCGTCAGCGAGCTGAACGTGCGCGACGGCGCAATGGTCACGCCGGGGCAGACGCTCGCGAGGATTTCCGGTTTGTCGACGCTGTGGCTGATCGTCGAGATTCCCGAAGCGCTGGCGTTGAACGTGCAGCCGGGGATGCAGGTCGACGCGACGTTCGCGGGCGATCCGTCGCGGCACTTCGCGGGTCGCATCCGCGAGATCCTGCCGGGCATCAGCACGAGCAGCCGAACGCTGCAGGCGCGGCTCGAGATCGACAACGCATCGCTGAAGCTGACGCCCGGCATGCTGATGCGCGTACGCGTCGCCGACCCGAAGGCGGTACCGCGTCTGCTCGTGCCGTCGGAGGCGGTGATCGCCACCGGCAAGCGCACGATCGTGATCGTGAACCGCGGCGACGGCAGCCTGCAGCCGGTGACGGTGACGCTCGGCAACGACGTCGGCAGCGATACGGAAGTGCTCGCCGGGTTGAGCGACGGCGATACGGTCGTCGCATCGGGGCAGTTCCTGATCGATTCCGAAGCGAGCCTCAAGTCCGTGCTGCCGCGACTGGCAAGCAGCGCCGGCGCCGGCGCGAGCGGGGCCGCGCCCGCGTCGGCACCGAAGGCGGCGACGACTTATGAGACCACCGGCAAGGTCGAAAGCGTCACGGCCGACGACATCACGTTCTCGCATCGGCCCGTGCCCGCGCTCGGCTGGGGCGCGATGACGATGACCTTCGGCAAGCCGTCCGCGACCGCGTTTCCGGACGTGAAGCCGGGCCAGACGGCGCGCTTCGCGTTCGTGCAGAGCGAGGACGGCTACCGGCTGACGAAGGTCGATCCGCTGGGGGGCAAGCCATGATCGCGCACGTGATTCGCTGGTCCGTCCGCAACCGCTTCCTGGTGCTGCTCGCGACCGTTCTGCTTGCGGCGTGGGGTGTCCATGCGCTGCGGCAGACGCCGCTCGACGCGCTGCCCGACCTGTCGGACACGCAGGTCATCGTCAAGGCGTCGTACCCGGGCAAGGCGCCGCAGATCGTCGAGGACCAGGTGACCTACCCGCTGACGACGACGCTGCTTGGCGTGCCGGGTGCGAAAACCGTCCGCGCGTACTCGTCGTTCGGCGATGCGTTCGTCTACGTATTGTTCGACGACCATACCGACCCGTACTGGGCACGTTCGCGCGTGCTCGAATACCTGAGCCAGGTGCAGAGCCGGCTGCCCGCGGGCGCGACCGTGTCGCTCGGGCCGGATGCGACTGGGGTCGGGTGGGTGTACGAGTACGCGCTTGTCGACCGCACCGGCCGCCACGACCCCGGCCAACTGCGCGCGCTCAACGACTGGTTCCTGAAATTCGAGCTGAAGGCGGTGCCGGACGTGTCGGAAGTCGCGAGCATCGGGGGGATGGTGCGCCAGTACCAGATCGTGCTCGATCCGGACAAGCTGCGTGCGTACGGCATCACCCAGGCGGCGGTCGCGGACGCGCTCGGCAAGGCGAACCAGGCATCGGGCGGCTCGGTCGTCGAGCTGGCCGAGTCGGAGTACATGGTGCGTTCGTCCGGCTACCTGCGCACGCTCGACGACTTTCGGCACGTCGTGCTGCGCACCGACGAGGCGGGCACGCCGGTGCTGCTCGGCGACGTCGCGCGCATCCAGGTCGGCCCCGCGATGCGGCGCGGGATCGCGGAACTGAACGGCCAGGGCGAGGTGACGGGCGGCGTCGTCGTGATGCGCTCGGGCAAGAATGCGCTGACGACAATCGACGCGGTGAAGGCGAAGCTCGCCGCGCTGAAGCGCTCGCTGCCGCCCGGCGTCGAGATCGTCACGACCTACGATCGCTCGCAGCTGATCGAGCGCGCGGTGGACAACCTCAGGGACAAGCTGATCGAGGAGTTCGTGATCGTCGGGATCGTCTGTGCGGTGTTCCTGTTCCATCTGCGCAGCGCGTTGGTCGCGATCGTGGCGCTGCCGCTCGGCGTGCTGACTGCGTTCATCGTGATGCGTTACCAGGGCGTGAATGCGAACCTGATGTCGCTGGGCGGCATCGCGATCGCGATCGGCGCAATGATCGACGCGGCGATCGTGATGATCGAGAACGCGCACAAGCATCTGGAGGCATACGGCGATGCGCATCCCGGCGAGCCGATCACGACCGCACGCCGCTGGGAGCTGGTCGCGACGTCGGCCGCCGAGGTCGGGCCGGCGCTGTTCTTCTCGCTGCTGATCATCACGTTGTCGTTCATTCCGGTGTTTTCGCTCGAAGGGCAGGAGGGCAAGCTGTTCGCGCCGCTCGCGTTCACGAAGACCTACACGATCGCCGCCGCGGCCGCTCTCTCGGTGACGCTGGTGCCGGTGCTGATGGGGTATCTCGTGCGCGGCCGCATTCCGCCCGAGCACGCGAACCCGATCAACCGCGTGCTGATCCGCGTGTACCGGCCGCTGCTCGAAGCGACGCTGCGGCGCCCGTGGTTCGCGATCGGTGTTGCCGTCGTCGCGCTGTTGCTGACGGCCGTGCCGGTGGCGCGGCTCGGCGGCGAGTTCATGCCGCCGCTCGACGAGGGCGACCTGCTGTATATGCCGACCGCATTGCCGGGCATCTCGGCCGACAAGGCGAGCGAGCTGCTGCAGCAGACCGATCGGCTGATCAAGACCGTGCCCGAGGTCGATACGGTGTTCGGCAAGTCGGGGCGCGCGGATACGGCGACCGATCCCGCGCCGCTCGAGATGTTCGAAACGACGATCCGCTTCAAGCCCCGCAGCGCGTGGCGGCCGGGGATGACGCCCGAGAAGCTCGTCGACGCGCTCGATCGCACGGTGAAGGTGCCGGGGCTGTCGAACGTGTGGGTGCCGCCGATCCGCAACCGGCTCGACATGTTGTCCACCGGCATCAAGACGCCCGTCGGCGTGAAGATCTCCGGACCGGATCTGCCGGGGATCGACGCGATCGCGACGCAGGTCGAGGCGGTGGTGAAGCACGTGCCGGGCGTCACGTCCGCGCTCGCGGAACGGCTCAACGGCGGACGCTACATCGACGTCGACATCGACCGGCTCGCGGCCGCGCGCTACGGGCTGTCGGTGGCCGATATCCAGTCGGTCGTGTCGTCGGCGATCGGCGGCGAGGACGTCGGCGAGGTGATTGCGGGGCGCGAGCGCTTTCCGATCAACATCCGCTATCCGCGCGAGATTCGCGATTCGCTCGAGAACCTGCGGCAGTTGCCGGTCGTCACCGCACGGGGCGCGCAGCTTCGTCTCGGCGACGTTGCACGCGTCGCGATCGCCGACGGGCCGCCGATGATCCGCAGCGAGAATGCGCGGCTGTCCGGCTACGTGTACGTCGACATTCGCGGCACCGATCTGCGCACCGCGGTTCGCGCGATGCAGCAGGCGGTCGCGCAGCAGGTCGCGTTGCCGCCCGGGTATTCGATCGCATGGTCGGGGCAGTTCGAATATCTCGAACGCGCGGCGGCAACGCTGCGCACCGTGGTGCCGGTTACGCTCGCCGTGATCTTCGTGCTGCTGTTCCTCACGTTCGGCTCGGCAGCCGACGCGCTGCTGCTGATGTCGACAGTGCCGTTCGCGCTGGTCGGCGGCTTCTGGCTCGTCTGGGCGCTCGGCCACGCGGTGTCGGTCGCGACATCGGTGGGCTTCATCGCGCTGGCGGGCGTGGCCGCCGAGTTCGGCGTGGTGATGCTGCTGTACCTGAAGGGCGCGCTGCGGCGCCGCCTCGACGTAGGCGAGCCGCTGACCGATGCCGTGCTGCTCGACGCGATTCGCGAAGGCGCGGTGCTGCGCGTGCGGCCGAAGGCGATGACGGTGGCCGTCGTGCTTGCCGGCCTCGTGCCCATCATGATCGGACACGGCGCCGGCTCCGAAGTGATGCAGCGCATCGCCGCACCGATGGTCGGCGGCATGGTCACCGCACCGCTGCTGTCGATGTTCGTCATTCCCGCCGCATGGCTTTTGCGGCAGCGCCGTCGCGTGCGCAGCGCCAGCCGCCGGCGGCATTCCGATGCAGTTCCTCGCGGCATGAACGTGCCGTCCAACCCCACTGGAGAATCACGATGAAGATGAATCAACTGATCGTCACTGCCGCCGCCGCTCTCGCGACCGGGGCGTTCGCCGTACCCGCGCTTGCCGCGGGCGACATGTCGGGCATGGAGATGTCCGGCATGAAGATGTCGTCCGGCGGCGCGGCCGAATCGGGCACGGCGCTGACCGATGCGGAAGTGAAGAAGGTCGATGCCGCGAGCGGCAAAATTACGCTGAAGCACGGCGCTTTGCAGAACGTCGACATGCCGTCGATGACGATGGCGTTCAAGGCGAAGGACGCGGCGATGCTCGCGGAGGTTCATGCGGGCGACAAGGTGAGGGTGCGCGTCGAGCGCGTCAACGGCACGCTGACGATCGTCAAGCTCGAGAAGGCATCGTAAGCGCGGCAATGCGGGCGGCGCAGCCGCCGGCAGCGACGGCCGCGGCTCACGATGCGGCTTCGTGAACCGCGGTCGGGCGCGTGGATGCGCCCGATGTTGCCCGATCGTGCGCGATGTCGCGTTTCAGCGCGTCAGCGTCACGAACAGATAGCCGACGTACCCAGCCCCGTTCGCGAGCAACGCCCAGATCGCGAGCCCGTGCGCGCGGGCATTGACGCGCAGCCACGCCGCCGCCGCGAGCGTGATGATTACGCCGGTCAGCACTTCGGGGCGCGGCTCCCACGGCGTCAGCATGATGCCGATCGCCGGCAGCAGCGTGCCCTGGAACACCATCGCGCCGGTGATGTTGCCGAATGCGAGCGTGTCTTTCTTGCGGCGGATCCACAGCACGCTGTTGACCTTCTCTGGCAACTCCGTCGCGATCGGCACGATGATCAGCGACAGCAGCAGCGCGGAGATGCCGAGCACGTGCGACACGCCCTCGACGCCGTGAATGAAGCCCTTCGCACCGCCGACGAGCAGCGCGACGCCGATCGCGAGCTGCAGCGCGATGGTCGCGAGGTTGGTGGGCAGCCCGATGCGCGACAGGAACATCGCGTGCGGCGCTTCGGTGCCGTGCCCGGCATCGACGAGCTGCGTCGACGCGCGGAACGTCATCACGACATACAGCACGTAGATGCCGACCAGCATCGCGGCGAGCAGCGCGCGGACGCCCCACACGTGATGCGGGACGAACATCGCGACGGTGGCGAGCGCGAACGCGGCGATGAAGTAGTTCAGGTCGCGCACGAAGCCGGTGCGCTCGGGCTTGATCGTGCCGGTGAGGCCGCGCGAGCGGATCACGGCGATCGTCATCAGGAAGGTCGTCAGCGTCGCGAGCATCAGCGGCGCGCCGAGAATCGCGCCGACGCCGATTTCCTCGTTCACGGCTGCATTCGACGTGCCGCCCGCGAGCGCGAGCAGCGGCACCATCGTTTCGGGCAGCGCGGTGCCGACGGCCGCGAACAGCGAACCGGTGACGCCTTCGGAAATCTTCAGCCGTTCACCGAGATGTTCGAGCGCATTCGTGAAGAACTCGGCGGCGACCAGGATGACGATCAGCATGAACGCCAGTTCGACGAGCATCAACGTCATGCGGCACCTCCGCAGGCAGGCATGCAGGCGGTCATGGAACGGATGAAACGCGAAGGACAGGCAACGAGGAACATGGGGACTCCGTGGTCGGACGTGGACGAACCATGACGCATCTGCCGACGTCCGACCAGGAACGGCGCGATGCGTCGATGGTCTCGCCAGACCGATTCGGCCGAACGCGCCACGGCCGCAGGCCGAGTATGTTGACGTGTTCGCTTTCCGGGGGATGGAAAGCAGGCTACTCCCCAAAGACGAAGGGCAGTCTAGCCGAGCCGGCCGCTTTCGGCAAGCTTGTGCGGTCACACCCTTTCATTCGGAAAGGCAGGTCGAGCGACAGCGGATGCGCATGCCGTAGCGGGGAAGCAATCGGCGTGCGCGGGCGTCACGTGCGTGTCACGCGTGTGTTACGCAGCGCGAACCGGGAAATACAGCGCGAAGGTCGTGCGTCCGTCGCGGCTCTCGACCTCGACCTTGCCGCGGTGCAGCTCGATGATCGACTTGACGATCGCAAGCCCGAGCCCGGCGTTGCGCGCCGCACCGTGTCGCGACGAATCGATCCGGTAGAAGCGCTCGAAGATCCGCTCGATCTGCTCGGGCGGAATCGCGGCGCCCCGGTTCGTGACTTCGACGACCGCGTAGCCGGGCCGCGTCGATACGTTCAGCTCGATCGTCGAGCCGGCTTGCGCGTGTTCGAGCGCGTTCGACGCGAGATTGCTGACGGCGCGCCGGAACAGCGTCGCGTCCGCGACGACCGCCGCTTCGCCCTGCACGGCGAGCTGCACGCCGGCCTCGTCGGCCAACGCCTGGAAATACGACGCGAGCCGGCGCAGCTCGGCGCCCGCATCGAGTTCGACGGTCTTCAGGTGCTGCCGCGCATTGTCGGTGCGCGCGAGAAACAGCATGTTCTCGATCATTCGCTGCAACCGTTCGCATTCCTCGATGTTCGAATCGATCAGCGCTTCGTATTCCTCGGTGGTGCGCGCGCGCGACAGCGTGACCTGCGACGAGCTGATCACGTTCGCGAGCGGCGTGCGCATGTCGTGCGCGAGATCGGACGAGAACTGCGACAGCCGCACGAACGCGCGCTCGAGACGGTCGAGCATCCGGTTGACCGACGTGGCGAGTTCGTGCAACTCGACCGGACCGCCGCGCGCATCGAGACGCGCGTTCAGGTTGTGTGCCTCGATGCGCGAGGTCTGCCGGCCGAGGCTCTCGACCGGGCGCAGGCCGCGCGACGCGACCGCGTAGCCGAGCGCGCCGACCAGCAGCGCGCCGAGGGCGGCCGCGAGCCAGATGTCGACGCGATAGCTTTCCAGCAGCGACTGACGATCGGTCGCCGTGCGCGCCAGCGCGACCTGGATGGTTTCGCCCGACGGCAGTGTGGCGTGCGCACGCACGCAGCGCGACGTGCCGATGCCGGGCGGCGCGCAGGTGAACGGGCTGGCGGCCGCTGCGTCGGCCGGCCGCGGCCGCGCGATCACCGACGCGAGCGTGTTGCCGGCTTCGTCGGTGTGTTCGACGAGCGGACGGTTCGCGGCGTCGTAGATGCCGAGATAGACGCCCGGATGCGACAGCAGCACTTCATGGAAGACGGCCGGATCGGCGCGCAATGCCGCCGTCGACCCGCTCGCGCGCGCGAGCTGCAGGAACTGGTTGAGCTTGCCGGCGATCTCGATGTCGTCGCGCCGGGTCAGCTCGGCGGACAGCGAGCGATACAGGTACGCGCCGGTCAGCGCGAACACGAGCGCGGCGACGGCGGCGAACGCGAGCGTCAGGCGCCGGAGCAGCGAATACGGCGCGGGGTCGCCGGTCACGAGCGATCCTCGAGCACGTAGCCCATGCCGCGGATCGTGTGGATCAGCTTCTTCTCGTAAGCGTTGTCGATCTTCGCGCGCAGGCGCTTGATCGCCGCATCGACGACGTTCGTGTCGCTATCGAAATTCATGTCCCAGATCTGCGACGTGATGAAGGTGCGCGTCAGCACCTCGCCTTCGCGTTCCGCGAGCAGCTGCAGCAGCGCGAATTCCTGCGCGGTCAGATCGATGCGATTGTCCGCGCGCCGTACCCGGCGCTTGATCAGGTCGACCTCGAGATCGGCGACCTGCAGGAAGTCGCGCGCATTGCGCGGTGCGCGCCGCAACAGTGAACGGATGCGCGCGAGGAACTCCGCATACGCGAACGGCTTGAGCAGGTAGTCGTCGGCGCCCAGCTCGAGCCCCGTGACCTTGTCCTCGATCGCGTCGCGCGCCGTCAGCAGCAGGACCGGCGTCTGCTTCTGCGCGCGCAGCCGCCGGAGCACCTCGAAGCCGTCCAGCTCCGGAAGCATCACGTCGAGCACGACGAGATCGAAATCCTCGTGCAGCGCAAGGAACAGCCCGTCCTTGCCGTTCTCGGCCACGTCGACCGTATAGCTCGCCTCCGCCAGCCCCTTGCGCAGGTAGGACGCCATCTTGGGTTCGTCTTCGACTATCAGTATCCGCATGGTGGAGCAGGCCGTTCGTGATTCATCCGTGATTTCAGCCGGTCAGTGTAACGCGTGAGCTTAGGGCGCCGCGCGTGCGCGAAAGATGACCGGCGGATGACGGAATTGTCATGAAGCGCGCTCGCCGTGCGACGCCCGCGTTTCATGAAAAACCGGTCATGTTTCGGCCATGTCGTCGTCACGACGGCGGCGATAAGCTGCGGTGGTCTTGTGTCCGGAGCGCGCCGTCGCGGTGTCGCTCCCGTTCATCCGGTCGTAGCCTGCCTGATTCCGCATCCATGTCGTACTGGCGCAAATTCATCCTCGTCGTGCTGCTGGCGCTGAGCCTGCCGATCCAGTCGTTCGCGACCGTGTCGATGCAGTGCGCGGGCGCTGCCGCTGCCGTGCCGCATGGGGAGCATGAAGCGAGCGCCGATCATCCGGCCGCGTCGCTTGCGATGCAGAGCGCGCAGGGTGGCGAGCATGCGCACGACGACCACGCACGACATGCATCGTCGTGTTCGTCGTGCGGGGCCTGCTGCTTCGGCACCGGCATGGCCGATCCACCCGCGGCGTCCGTGGCGTCGGGTATCGGTATCGCGTTCGTCGCTTTCGCGCCGTCGCCGGTCGTCGTGTCGTTCCTGACCGGCGGCATCGAGCGGCCGCCGCGCCGGCTTCCCGTCTAGTCCTTGCCCTCTTCCGCGGCCGACCGGCCGCGATCCGCAAACCGTGCCGGCGGTCATTCGATGCCCGTCGCACGACACACGACGAGAAACACCCATGCGATTGATCATTGCGGCGCTGCTTGGCGCGGCGGCCCTCGTGCCGTCGCTCGCGCCTGCGCAAACTCCGCGTCCCGATCCGGCCGATGCCGCAGCGCCTGTGTCGGACGTCGCCGTGCCATCCGCGTTCGACGGCTACGTGCGGTATCGGGACGATGCAGGCCCGGGCTGGAAACAACTGAACCGCGACGTGATGGAGCGGCCCGCGAAGGGGCACGCGAAGTCCGGAAGCGCGAAGCCCGAAAACACGGCGGGCGGAGCGGCCCATTCGATGCACGGAGAGGCCGCGCAATGACGAGACTTGCGATGTCACCGCGAATCGGCGCGACCGCGCTCGTGCTGGCCTTCCTCGCCGGCTGTACGACGTTCTCGAAGGACGGCGGCTTCGACGCCGTGTCGTCCGCCGCATCGGAGCGGATCGGGAAAGACGCCGTGATCGTCAGGACCGACGCCGACCGCGACGCCGTCGACGCGCGCACGAAGGAACTGCTCGCGAAACCGCTGTCGATGGACGACGCGGTGCAGCTCGCGCTGCTGAACAACCGCGGCCTGCAAGCGTCGTACGCGGCGCTCGGGCTGTCGGAGGCCGATCTCGTGCAGGCCGGCCGGCTGCCGAACCCGCGCTTCTCGTTCAGCCGCACGCGGGCCGGCGACGGCGAGCTGAGCCTCGGGCGCACGTTCTCGGCCAACGTATTCGCGCTGCTGACCCTGCCGCTCGCGACGAACATCGAACGCCGCCGCTTCGAGCAGACCAAGCTCGAGACGGCCGACGCGATGCTGAAGGTCGCGGCCGACGCGCGCCGCGCGTATGTCGAGGCCGTGGCCGCCGAACAGGCCGCGAACTATGCGCGGCAGGTGCGCGACGCCGCGAGCGCCGCCGCCGAACTCGCGCTGCGCATGCGCCAGGCCGGCAACTTCAGCCGGCTCGACTACGCACGCGAACAGGCGTTCCATGCGGACGCGGTCGCCCAGCAGGCGAAGGCGCAGCAGCAGGCCGTGGCCGCACGCGAGAAGCTCACGCGGGCGATGGGGCTGTGGGGCGAGCGCACGCGCTACGCGCTGCCCGAGCGTCTGCCCGACCTGCCGAAGTCGCGTCCGGACCTGCCCGATCTCGAACGCTACGCGATGAGCAACCGTCTCGACATCCAGGCCGCGAAGCTGCAGACGCAGGGTGTCGCGTCGTCGCTCGGACTCAGCAAGGCGACGCGCTTCGTCAACGCGGTCGATCTCGGCTACGTGAACAACTACGAGACCGACAAGGGGCACGAGCACGGCTACGAGATCAGCGTCGAGATTCCGCTGTTCGACTGGGGTGGCGCGAAGGTCGCGCGGGCCGAGGCCGTCTACATGCAGTCGGCGAACCGGCTCGCGCAGACCGCGATCGACGCCCGCTCGGAAGTGCGCCAATCGTACGCGGCGTACACGACAAGCTACGACGTCGCGACGCACTATCGCGACGAAGTCGTGCCGCTGCGCAAGACGATCTCGGACGAGTTGCTGCTGCGCTACAACGGGATGCTCGCGAGCGTGTTCGAGCTGCTCACCGATGCACGCGAACAGGTCGGCGCGGTCAACGGCTACATCGATGCGCTGAAGGACTACTGGCTCGCCGAAACCGATCTGCAGATGGCCGTCGGCGGCCGGCTGCCGACTTCGCAGCCTGCGCCGCAGCCAACGTCGCAGCCGACCTCGCAGCCGATCTCGCAACCGGCGCCGCAACTGGCGCCACGCACCGCCGCGCCCGCCGCCTCCACGCCCGACGCTGCACAGCAGCCGGCTCCCTCTCCCGTGGCGCAACCGGCGCCCGCAACGCATCCGGAAGGTCATTGACATGGTGTCCCGTCGACAATTTCTCAGCGGCTCGGGCGCCGCGCTGCTCGGTGCGGCGATGGTCAGCAAGGCCGGCGCCGCGTCGCTGCCCGAAGCGCCCACGATGGCGAAGGCCGGCACTCAGCCGCCGCTCGTGCCGCCCAACGGCCGTCCGTACACGCCCGTCGCGACGCTGAATGGCTGGACGCTGCCGTGGCGGATGAAGAACGGCTGGAAGGAGTTCCACCTGACGGCCGAGCCGGTCGTGCGCGAGATGGCGCCCGGAATGAACGCGAACCTGTGGGGCTACAACGGCCAGTCGCCGGGCCCGACGATCGAGGCCGTCGAGGGCGACAAGGTCCGCATCTTCGTGACCAACCGCCTGCCGGAGCACACGACGATCCACTGGCACGGGCTGCGGCTGCCCAACGGGATGGACGGCGTCGGCGGCCTCACGCAGCCGCATATCCCGCCGGGCAAGACCTTCGTCTACGAGTTCCAGCTGGAGGCGCACGGCACGTTCATGTATCACCCGCACGCCGACGAGATGGTGCAGATGGCGATGGGGATGATGGGCATGTTCATCGTGCACCCGAAGGACCGCGCGACGATGCCGGTCGATCGCGACTTCGTGTTCCTGCTCTCCGCGTACGACATCGACCCGGGCAGCTACACGCCGCGCGTGAACGAGATGACGGACTTCAACATGTGGACGTTCAATTCGCGCGTGTTCCCGGGCATCGACCCGCTGCCGGTGCGGGCGGGCGACCGCGTGCGGATTCGTTTCGGAAACCTGACGATGACGAACCATCCGATCCATCTGCACGGCTACAGCTTCGAGGTCGCTGGCACCGACGGCGGCTGGATTCCGCCGGCGGCGCGCTGGCCCGAGGTGACGGCCGACGTCGCGGTCGGCCAGATGCGCGCGATCGAGTTCACCGCCGATCGCCCCGGCGACTGGGCGTTCCATTGCCACAAGTCGCATCACACGATGAATGCGATGGGCCATCAGGTGCCGAACCTGATCGGCGTGCCGCAGAAGGATCTCGCGCAGCGCATCGGCAAGCTCGTGCCCGACTACATGGCGATGGGCAGCACCGGCGGCGCGATGGGCGGCATGGAGATGCCGCTGCCCGACAACACGCTGCCGATGATGACGGGCACCGGCCCGTTCGGGCCGCTGGAGATGGGCGGCATGTTCACGGTGCTGAAGGTCCGGCAGGGGCTCGGCCGCAATGACTATCGCGATCCGGGCTGGTTCCGGCATCCGAAGGGCACCGTCGCCTACGAATACACCGGCGAATTGCCGGACGGCTGAGCGGCGGCCAACAGCGGCAAGCGGTGGCCGCACGGTGCGGCCGCCGGTTTCATTTCACTCACTCTGGATGGAGCAGGCAATGATGAAGAAAGGACTGGTTTCGATTGCAACGGGTTGCGTGCTGGCATTTTCCACGGCGGCGTACGCGGCCGGCGACATGGCCGGCATGGACATGGGCGGCAACGCGAAGCAGGGCGCCGACGCGACGCGCAAGATGTCGCATGGCGAGATCCGCAAGGTCGACACGGCCGCGGGCAAGCTGACGATCAAGCACGGCCCGCTCGAGAACCTCGGGATGGACGCGATGACGATGGTGTTCAAGGTCAAGGACCCGGCGATGCTCACGCAGGTCAAGGCCGGCGACAAGATCGATTTCGTCGCCGAGGACGTGGACGGCGCGTTGACCGTCGTCGAACTGCGCAAGCCGTGATGCCGGGGCGGAACATGCACACGAAGATCACGATGCTCACGCGGTTCGTTCGCGGCGTCCGCTTCGTCGCGGCCGGCGCGCTGATCGCCGCCGCGCCGGTTGCGGCCTGGGCGCACGGCAAGCTGGAGAGCGCGACGCCCGCGACCGGCAGCACGGTCGACACCGCACCCGACACGCTGCGGCTCGCGTTCAACGAAGACCTGGAGCCCACCTTCAGTTCGGTGAAGGTGTCGGACGCGAACGGCAAGCCCGTCGCGCACGACAGCGCGAAGGTCGATCCGGCGACGCCGCGCGTGATGACCGTCGCGATGCCGAAGCTCGCGCCGGGTGCGTACACGGTGCAATGGGTGGCGATGACGGCCGACGCGCATCGCACCAAAGGCACCTATACGTTCAAGGTGAAAGGGTGAACGAAGGCTTCGTCGGCATGCTGCGGCTGGCGGCCGTGGCGATCCAGAACGCCGGCTTTGCCGTCGTTATCGGCACGCTGCTCGGCAGCCGCTGGCTCGCGCGGGGCGAGTCGGCGTGGCAGCACGGCATCGCGCGGCGGCTCCTCGCGACGCTGCGCGGTGCGTCCGTCGTGTCGCTGCTCGCGAGCATCACGGCGTTCTGGGCGCACTGCGCGTTGATGAGCGAAGTGCCGCTGCTCGACGCGTGGCCGTCCGTGCGCGCGATGCTCGCCGGCACGGGGTTCGGTCATGCGTGGCTGGCCGGCGCCGTGTTCATGCTCGCGGTCGTGATCCTGTCGTTCGTTCGGCGCGTGACCGATACGCGCTTTCCGTTCGCGATCTGGGCCGCGCTCGCATGCGTCGCGCTGGCACGCAGCAACGGCGGCCATCCGGTCGACGCGGGGCTGTTCAGCGTGCCGGTGTGGGTCGACTGGCTGCATCTGCTGGCGATCAGCGCGTGGGTCGGGCTCGTGCTCGTGACGGCGTTCGGCGTGATGCCGCGATTGGCCGGGATGCCCGCGAGCGAGCGCACGACCGGCGCGTCGTTCGTGCAGTCGCTCTCCGATGCGTCGACGGTTGCCCTGGCCGTCCTGTTCGCGACCGGTGCATACAACGGATGGCGCGGCGTCGATACGACGGACAACCTGCTCGCATCGACGTACGGGCAGATCCTGCTGCTCAAGCTCGCGCTCGTGCTGATCGCGGCGGCGCTCGGCGGACACAACCGGTTCTTCGGGATGCCGAAGCTGTTGGCCGCGCTGAAGGATTCGCAGGCCGCGATGCCGGTCGTCGCGTTGCGCGGGTTCGGCGCGGTGCTGCGGATCGAGGCGGTCGTGCTCGCCGGCGTGCTGATGGTGGCGGCCGTGCTCGTGTCGAGCGCGTTGCCGGGGACGGTCTAGCGTCGCGGCGGGGTGAGGGGTGACGCCGGCAGCGGGAAATCGTCGGAACGGGGCCGGTGGTTGTCGGACGATTTCCCGCTTTTCGAGCGTGAGCGCGCGGCGGATCGCGGTGGCGCAGCGATACCGGGAATTACATATGCCTGTCTTCCGGTTACTAAAAACTGTCACCGAGCGCCGCTAAGCTTTCGCCACCCTCACAACCGGGATTCCCCGTCATGCGCTCGACAATCCGCCTGTTTGCCCCGCTATTGCTGCTGCCCACGCTTGCCGCGCCGGTCCTCGCGGCGACCGCCGCCCCCGTCAGCCCGAACTGCGGCGGCAGCACGACGCCGATCGCCGACATCCAGGGGCCGGGCGCGCCATCGCCGCTCGCCGGCCAGAACGCGTCGATCGAAGCGGTCGTCACGGCCGATTTCGGCGGCACGGACGGCTTCGGCGGCTTCTTCGTCCAGCAGGCCGACCCGCAGCGCCGCAACCAGCCGGGCGTGTCCGAAGGGCTGTTCGTCTATGCGCCGAAAGTGCGCGCGAAGGCCGGCGATCTCGTGCACGTGACGGGCAAGGTCGAGGAGAAATACGGGCAGACGCAGCTCACGCTGTCGGGTGCGATCGCGGTGTGCGCGAACGGCCAGACGGTCACGCCGGCGACGCTCACGCTGCCCGTCGACAGCCCGAACGCGTTCGCCGCGTATGAAGGGATGCTGGTGCGCCTGCCGCAGACGCTCACCGTCACCGACAACTACGAGCTCGGCCGCTACGGCAGCACGATGCTGAGCAACGGCCGGCTGCGCACGCCGACGAGCGTGGTGCCGCCGTCGCAGGCGCAGACGCAGATCGATGCGAACGCACGCAACCGGCTGATTCTCGACGACGGCTCGAACAAGCAGAACCCGGCGAGCGTGCCGTATCCGGCGCCGGAACTGTCGGCCGCGAACACGCTGCGCTCCGGCTACACCGTGCGCAACGTCGAAGGCGTGCTCGAGGTGCGCTACGGCGCATGGCGCGTGCAGCCGCTGCCCGGCGCGGCCGCGCCGACGTTCGACACGCGCGCGAACCCGCGCACCAACGCACCGGCACGCGATCCGAAATCGAACCTGCGCGTCGCGTCGTTCAACGTCCTCAACTACTTCAACGGTAACGGCATGGGCGGCGGCTTCGACGATCCGAACAACCGCGGCGCGAAGAGCTTCCAGGAATTCCAGCGTCAGGAAGCGAAGATCGTCAGCGCGCTGAAGGCACTCGACGCCGACGTGATCGGCCTGATGGAAATCCAGAACAACGGCTACGGCGAACTGAGCGCGGTGCGCCAGCTCGCGGCGAAGCTCGGCAGCAACTGGCGCGTGGTCGATCCGGGCACGTCGCGCCTCGGCGGCGACGCGATCACGGTCGCGATGATCTACGACAGCCGCACGGTCGAACCGGTCGGCCGCGCGTCGACGCTCGCGATCGACGACAAGAACCGCCAGCCGCTCGCGCAGTCGTTCCGCCGCGTCGGCGGCAACAAGCAGGCGCTGACGATCGCGGTCAACCACCTGAAGTCGAAGAACTGCCCGGACGCGGCGAACGACGACCTCGACCAGGGCGACGGCCAGGGCTGCTGGAACCCGACGCGCACGCGCGCGGCGGCGAAGCTGGCCGACTGGCTCGCCGGCACGCCGACGGGCGTCGCGGGGCAGGGCACGCTGCTGATCGGCGACTTCAACAGCTACACGTATGAAGACCCGATCCGCCTGCTTGAAGCGCGCGGCTACCGCAACCTCGTGTCGCGCTGGATCGGCGCCAATGCGTACAGCTACGTGTACAACGGCGAAGCCGGCTACCTCGATCACGCGCTCGCATCGTTGCCGCTCGCGTCGCACGTGAAGGCCGTGCACGAATGGCACATCAACGCGGATGAGCCGCTCGCGCTGCAGTACACGCTCGCGTACAAGTCGGCCGAGCAGCAGAAGACGTACTACGCGCCGGATGCGTATCGCTCGTCGGATCACGATCCGGTGCTGATCGATATCGCGCTGCCGGGCGGCGGGCGCTGATCGCCGCTCGAGCGTTTGGATGATGGCGTGCGGCGCTGCCGCACGTCGTCGCGTGAGCGTGAGCGGGAGTGTCGCCGCTCGCTCGCGCGGCCGCTCCGTTCACCACGCATCACGTGCCCGATTCGCGATTGCCGCAATGCAATCCGCAATGCGCGGGGCGAATGATTGCTTCTTCCTTGTGAATAACCCGCGTATTACAGCAACCGTGCGGCTTTATTCCGATATCGGGTAAATAATTCCGCCGCGTATCCTGAAAATCGTCGGAATCGGTATTTCGTGGATAGAGCCGGGTTTTATTCAGTAATTCGCGTCAGTCGGCTTCGGGTAATTAAAATGAAAGAATAACCCTGTCGATTTGAAGGAATCCCATGCGCGCGGCCAATGTTCGACAAAGGGTTGTGCGACATGCGACAAAGCCGCGGCATTCCGGGGAAAACGACTCGTATGGCGTGTCGGATGCGAACAATCGCATTTTCTTTCAAAATCCAGACACTGATCTCCGTTCGCATCATTGAAGATTTTTTAATATCGGAATGATCTTTGACAACGCGGCGCAACACCGCCTATTTTTGTTCTGTCGTAAATTTCGGTAATACAAAAGTCGTCAAAACTGCAAGGGGGCGGCGTTCCCGCATCATTCTCCGCCAGCAGTTTGCTGTGTCTGTATCAAGTTCAGTCTCTCGAAGAAGTCCAATCCCCAACCGCCGTCTGCCGATCGTGCAACGCGAGTGGCGGGTATGCCTGCGCGTTTTCGCCGGCGATGGCGGCCTGTGTGTGAAGCGATATTCGACCCACAAGGACAGAGGCATGCAACCAGACAGGAGCAGTACCGGCAGCCGCCGCGAACGCCGCGGCCGGCTGGCCGGGCTAGGCGCATTGACCGTCTTGACCATGGTGCTCGCGAGCTGCGGCGGCGACGATTCGTCGTCGGTCGGCGCGTCGAGCCTCGCGCAGGCCGTCGCCAGCCAGCAGGCCGGCGCGCAGCAGGCCGCGGGCAATCAGACGCCCGCGGCGAACCAGCCTTACGTCGACCCCGTTGCCTATTCGATGAACGCGACCGACGGCCTCGCGCCCGGGCAGGTGTCGGAGAAGGCGGCGGTGATGCATTACCAGTGGAAATCCGGCGGCACGACGGTCAACTACACGACGACCACCGGCCACCTGACCGCGCAGGACGCGAACGGCAACGCGGAGGCGTCGATGTCGTATGTCGCGTACACCGCGCCGAGCACGAACGGCAAGCCGCGTCCCGTCACGTTCGTCTATAACGGCGGCCCCGGCTCGTCGTCGATCTGGCTGCGGCTCGGCTCGTTCGCGCCGACGCGCGTCGCGACGCCCGATCCGCTGTTCGGCAACAACTGGCCGAACTATCCGCTCGTCGACAACGCGGAAAGCCTGATCGACACCACCGATCTCGTGTTCATCGACCCGCCGGGAACCGGGCTGTCGGAAGCCGTGTTGCCGAACACCAACCAGAAGTACTGGGGCTCCGACGCGGACGTCAACGTCATGCGCGACTTCATCCAGCGCTACCTGAACGTGAACGGCCGCGGCACGTCGCCGATCTACCTGTACGGCGAATCGTACGGCACGCCGCGCACCGACATGCTCGCGCTGGCGCTCGAATCGGCCGGCGTGCACCTGACGGGTATCGTGCTGCAGTCGGCGATCCTGAACTACTTCGCGGATGCGGTGGAGGCGGTGGCGATCACGCAGTCGACCGAAGGGCTGCTGCTCGACACCGATACCGTGGCCGGCTATCTGCCCGGCTATGCGGCGGTCGCCGCGTACTTCAACCAGGTGTCGCGGGCGCCGGTCAACCCATTCCTGTATGCAGTGCAGACCGAACTGTTCACGACGCTGATCTACAACCAGCTGCAGAAGTATTCGCAGTCGTGGGTGCTGAGCCAGCTCGGCATTCCGGATGCGCTCGGCACGCCGGTGTTCCCGAGCGATGCGACGCTGAAGCTGTGGTCGATCCCGTCGAGCCTCACGCAACAGGCGCTGCGCGACTACTTCAACGCGAACCCGTTCGGCACGAACCTGGTGCCCGGCACGACGATCGGCCGCTACGACGGACGCGTGTCGTTGCCGAACAGCGATCCGCGGCTGCAGGCGGACGGCGACCCGTCGGACATCCTGATCTCGCAGCCGTTCACGAACGCGCTCGCGACGCAGATGCCCGACTACCTCGGCTACACCGCGCCGAACGCGACCTACCTGCCGTTGAACGACAACATCATCCAGGTGTGGGACTTCTCGCATGACGGCCAGCCGATGCCCGACACGATCCCCGATCTGCTCGGCGCGCTGCAGCTCAATCCGAAGCTCCACGTGCTCGCGGAGAACGGCCTCCACGATCTGGCCACGCCGTTCTTCAACACGGAGAAGCAGCTCGCCCGTCTGCAGACGGTGAAAGGCCTGAATCCGAAGCTGCAGGTGAATTTCTTCCAGGGCGGGCACATGACGTATCTGGATGACGTCGCACGTCCGCAGATGAAGCGCGACCTGGCGACCTTCTACAAGGGCGCGCGGATTCCGACGGCGCTGACGCTGAAGACCCTGCCGCCGCCGTGGCCGGACGAGAATCCGGCCGGCACGCCGACCGGCAGCACGCCGGGCGCGACGGCCTCGACTTCGCTGGCGGCGGCACCGTAAACGACGGACTCCTTGCGAAAAGGAACCCTCTATTCATCCATTGAATGCGAGTGATCATGTCTCCAATCAACTTGATGCGACGTATGTGTTCGTTGATCGTCCTCGGTGCGGTGATGAGCGCCGCCTATGCGCTGCCGCCGCAGGCGGTGGCGCCGGTGAAGCTGCCGCACGGCGGCCACGGCGTCGACGGTCCGTTCTTTCCGTCGACCCGCGCGGTGCCGGTATTGCCGTCGACCGGCGCGACGCTGCAGCAGCAGGCGCAGAAGCGCGTCGATGCCAGGCTCGGCGGCAACACGGTGCTGGGCAACGGCGCGGCGGTGACGAAAGCGCAGGCGCAGAGCAGCGGGCTCGGGTTCGTCGCGAAGCACTTCGACGAGATCGATGCGAAGCACACCGGTCGCGTGACGATGAGCGATGTGCGGCAGTTCATCCAGCAGCGGCAGGTGCAGGCGCAGCAGGAACAGCAGGAGTGACGGTGTAGCGAGGTCGCCGGGTGGGAAGGCGGCCGGTGCCGGTTCGGTGCCGGCTGCCCAACCGCGGCGGCGGCCTGCGTTCAACCTGCCGCGGCGCACGTTCGTGCCGCGGCCTTCTTCGTGGAAGTTCGGCACGCGCCTAGCATCACGCCTCGCACGATCGACGCTCACGCTTCCCGCTGCGCGTATCGCCTCGCCGTCGCCGACGGCAACTCGCCGAACATCGCGCGATAGTCCTGCGCGAAACTGCTCAGGTGCCAGAAGCCCCACTTCGTCGCGGCCGACGTCACGGGCCCGCCGAGCCGCAGCTCGCGCCGCACGTGATTGAGCCGGACGGCGCGCAGGTAGGCGATCGGATTCAGATTGAGCGTGTCGTTGAACGCGTATTGCACGGTACGCCGGCTGATGCCGAGCTGCACGCACAGCTCGGCGATCGACAGCGGGCACGTCGACGCATCCTGCAGCCGCGCCTGCGCCGCGTTGACGAGCGACCAGTACTTCGTCGAACGCGTCGCGAGCGCGTCCGCGTCCGGCGCGGGCACCGTCATCGCTTCGGAAATCGCATACAGCACGGTCCGCTCGAGCAGCTCGATGCGATCCTGCGTCGTCACGTCGTCGGCCGGCGTGCTCTTCGCGGCCGCGGCCATCGCATGGCGCAGCAGGTGACGCAGGCGATCCGCGACCTGGGCCGTCATCGGGATCAGCGGTGCGAAGGTGCGGGCCCGCAGCGACGCGGCGAACGTGCGCAGCGCCAGCGTCGACAGCTTGTCGGGCGCGATTTCGACGTTCACCAGCACGTGCCGGTCCGGAGAATAGAACTCGAACACGGGCTGGCTCGAGAACACGTGCAGGCTGTCGCGCCCGCTCTTTTCGCCGCACATGCGCGCATGGCCTTCGAGCTCGAGCGGCACGGCCACGGCGACGCGATCCGACGGCACCGCGCCCTGTTGCAGGATCACCTTGTCGAGGTCTTCGACCAGCAGCCGGATGCCGCCGAGCGACACGATGGACGACGAGCCATGAAACCGGCCGCCCGAGATCTGCGTGTAGTTGAGGTGCCAGCCGTCGAAGATCCGCGCCTGCTCCTCCACGTCGGTGAACGCGCAGAACGTCACCCTCCGCGCGAGCGGCGGCGCGCCGGAGAAATCGCTCGGATCGGCAGACGGCGTCATCGGAGTCGGGAGGGGAGCGGGCGGATCGATTCATTGTAGTCGCTGCACGCGCCCGTCAAAAAACCCCGGAGAAAACCCTCGTTTGCCGAAATCCGATAGTGCAAAGCCAGCCGGCGAAATATCGTTGGCACGAACACGACGCATCGCGCCGGCACCGGGAGTCTCCCGCTTCGTTGCCGGCCCGCGCACTTCAGGAGAGAGGTTGATGGAGCTTCCACGTGGCGGATTCTGGCGGAACTGGGTCGGCAATCAATCGTGCGTCGCCGCGCACATGGCGGCGCCCACCAGCGAGGCGGAGATTGCCGAGCTGGTGCATGCCGCGACGAGCCGGGGCAAGAACGTCCGCTGCGCGGGATCGGGGCATTCGTTCACGCCCATCGTCGCGACGAGCGGCCTGCTGCTGTCGCTGAAGGACTACCACGGCATCGTCGCGGTCGACGAGCGGCAGAAGCGCGTGACGGTGAAGGCCGGCACGCGGATCAACGCGGTCACGCAGCATCTGAAGCAAATCGGCTTCTCGCTCGTCAACCAGGGCGACATCGATTCGCAGGCCATAGCCGGTGCGTTGGCGACGGGCACGCACGGCACCGGGACGACGCTGAGCAATCTGTCGTCGCAGGTGGTCGGGATGCGCATCATTCGCCCCGACGGCTCGATCATGGAAGTGAGCGACAAGCAGGACCTCGACCTGCTGCACGCGACGCAGGTGAATATCGGCATGTTCGGCGTGGTCTCCGAGCTGACGCTGCAGGTGACCGACGCGTTCTGGCTGCACGACCGCGTGTGGCGCGAGGACTTCGACGCGCTGATGGAACGTTACGACGAACTCGCGGCGACGCACCGGCATTTCGGTTTCTTCTGGTGCCCGACGTCCGAAAGCCGCCACCTGTACTGCCTGCCCGACACCACCGCGGTGTCGAATTCGAAGAAGGACTACGACGTGTGCGAAGTGAAGGTGATGGACGTGACCGACGCGCGCACGTACCACGAAGGCGAGCACGAGAAGATCGCGTACAGTTCGGAGGTCTACGCGATCCATTACGTCGCTAACTTTCACGAGCTCGAGTACGCGGTGCCGGCCGAACACGGCAAGGAAGCGTTGCGCCGCGTGCGCGACATGATCCTCACGAAGCATCGGGACTGCATCTTCCCGGTCGAGTACCGCTTCACGAAGGGCGATCCGGCATGGATCAGCCCGTTCAATCACCAGGACAGCGTGACCATCTCGTGCTCGGGCGGTCCGAACGGCGTCGACTACTGGCCGTTCCTGAAGGATGTCGACGACATCCTGCGCGACTACGGCTCGCGTCCGCACTGGGGCAAGCTGCACTTCACGAACCGCGACGACGTGGACCGCTGGTTTCCGAAGGCCGAGGCGTTCCGCGAACTGCGCCGCAGCGTGGACCCGGAAGGCCGTTTCCTCAACGATCATCTTCGGACCCTGTTCAGCTGAGGGGTTCTGACGAATCACACTGGAGAACGACGCATGAATGCCAAGATTGACGGTCGCCTGGCCGGCAAGGTCGCCATCGTGAGCGGCGGCGCGGGCGGATGCGGCGCCGCCGCGTCCGAGCTGTTCGCCGCGCAGGGCGCGAAGGTGGCGATCATCGACCGTGACGGCGACGCGGCCGACACGCTCGCGTCCCGGTTGCGCGATGTCGGCCTGCACGCGATCGGCCTGCAAGCCGACGTGTCGAAGCAGCCGGACGTGCAGCACGCCGTCGAGGCGGCCCGCACGCAGTACGGCAACGCGGACATCCTGTTCAATCATGCGGGCACGCTGATCGTCAAACCGTTCCTCGACATCGAGGAGTCGGAATGGGACTGGCTGATGGGCGTGAACGTGAAGAGCATGTTCCTGATGACGAAGGCGGTGCTGCCGCAGATGCTGGAAAAAGGGCGCGGCAGCATCGTGTGTACGTCGTCGATCTCGGCCGTCTGCGCGACGCCCGGCGAGGTGCTGTATGACGCGACCAAGGGCGCATGCCAGATGTTCGCGCGGGCGATCGCCGTCGAATACCGCGACCGCGGCATCCGCTGCAACGCGCTGGCGCCGGGCTTCATCCGCACGCCGCACGGGATGCGCGAGCTGAAGGATCTGCAGGCGATGGGCGTGGACGCGACCGAGGCGGCCATCGCGGTGCAGCAAGGCCGGCTGTGCGAGCCGTCGGAAGTGGCCGCGGCCGCGCTGTTCCTTGCGTCCGACGAATCGAGCTTCGTCAACGGCACCCAGCTGTTCGTCGACAACTGTTTTTCCGCTGTTTAGGCCCCCATATAAGCAAGAAGCCGACGGGCTGGCGCGACCTCTCCGGGAACGGCAGGTTCGGTCGAAGGTGCCGCAGCGATGCGGACCTTCGATTTTTTTTGGCCTGGCGTCGCGCGATGCGTCCTAGCGGAATGTCGCAATCCTTCTATCTGAACGCCGTGGCGTCTGCTGGAATGGCAATGACGTGTCACCGTTCAGCCGGCTTCGCGACGCGGCAGGGTTGTCGACGTCATCGAGCGCCGCGCCGGCGCTCGGCTTCGCGGGTCCGGGCAAGTCCGGCATACCAGGATCAATCCATCACTCTCTTCTGATCAATCATCATGTTCAATCGCACTACCAGCACCGTCGCCAACGTCGATCCCGAACTCTGGACTGCCATTCAGGACGAGAACCGCCGCCAGGAAGACCACATCGAGCTGATCGCGTCGGAAAACTACACGAGCCCGGCCGTGATGGCCGCGCAGGGCTCGCAGCTCACGAACAAGTACGCGGAAGGTTATCCGGGCAAGCGCTACTACGGCGGCTGTGAATACGTCGACGTGGTCGAGCAGCTGGCGATCGACCGTGTGAAGCAGCTGTTCGGCGCGGAAGCCGCGAACGTGCAGCCGAACTCGGGTTCGCAGGCGAACCAGGGCGTGTTCTTCGCGATGCTCAAGCCGGGCGACACGATCATGGGCATGAGCCTCGCGCACGGTGGTCACCTGACGCACGGCTCGCCGGTGAACATGTCGGGCAAGTGGTTCAACGTGGTGAGCTACGGTCTGAACGAGCAGGAAGACATCGACTATGACGCCGCCGAGCAGCTCGCACAGGAACACAAGCCGAAGCTGATCGTCGCGGGTGCATCGGCGTTCGCGCTGAAGATCGACTTCGAGCGCCTGGCGAAGATCGCGAAGTCGGTCGGTGCGTACCTGATGGTCGACATGGCGCACTACGCGGGCCTGATCGCGGCGGGCGTGTATCCGAACCCGGTGCCGCACGCCGACTTCGTGACGACGACGACGCACAAGAGCCTGCGCGGCCCGCGCGGCGGCGTGATCCTGATGAAGTCGGAATACGAGAAGCCGATCAACTCGGCGATCTTCCCGGGCATCCAGGGCGGCCCGCTGATGCACGTGATCGCGGCGAAGGCCGTGGCGTTCAAGGAAGCGCTGTCGCCGGAATTCAAGGCATACCAGGAAAAGGTGGTCGAGAACGCGCGCGTGCTGGCTGAAACGCTGGTCAAGCGCGGGCTGCGGATCGTGTCGGGCCGCACCGAAAGCCACGTGATGCTGGTGGACCTGCGCGCGAAGAACATCACGGGCAAGGCAGCGGAAGCGGCGCTGGGTGCCGCGCACATCACGGTGAACAAGAACGCGATCCCGAACGATCCGGAAAAGCCGTTCGTGACGAGCGGCATCCGCCTGGGTTCGCCGGCGATGACGACGCGCGGCTTTGGCCCGGCGGAAGCGGAACTGGTCGGCAACCTGATCGCCGACGTGCTGGAAGCGCCGGAAGATGCGGCGACGATCGAGCGCGTTCGCGGGCTTGTCGCGGAGTTGACGCAGCGTTTCCCGGTCTACGGCTGACGCGCTGCAGTCGGGCACCCGGTCGCGGGTTCCACTGCTCAGGCGGTTGAACCTCGTCCGGTCCGAAGCGATGTAAAAAAATCCGGCTCGCCGTGTATGTGCGAGCCGGATTTTTGCGTTGTGAGCCTAGGTGCGAGTCGCTATCGCTTCACACCGACGCATCGACGTTCGCCTCGAGTTCGCGAATGCGCGCGTCGTTGCGCGTGTCCTTGAGCACCGGCGGCCCCGCGAACGACTTGCGCACCCCGAAGCCGTACCAGATCACCATCAGCACGACCACGAACGCAACCAGCACGTAGAGCACCTTCTCGTTCGGCGGCTGGATGCCGACGTAAGCCAGCACGCAGGCGCCCACCAGCCCGAGCAACGCGCAGGGCTTCGACCAGATGCCGAGCTGGAACGGGCCTTTTTCGGTCCACGTGCGCCCTTCGGCGAGCATCCCGGAGCCGATCGGCATCGCATACGAGATGAACAGGAACACGGCGCTGCCCGCGCTCAACACCGAGAACGCGTCGCCGTACAGCGTGACGACGATCGCGAGCACGGCGCACGTCCAGATCGCGGGGCCGGGCGTCCGATGGTTGTGATTCACGCTGCGCAGCAGTTTCGACGCCGGCAGCCCGCCGTCGCGCGCAAACGCATACACCATGCGCGACGTCGACATGATCGCGGCGAGCCCGCACACATAGTTGATGAAGAACATCGCGAGCTCGAGGCATACGCGCAAGGCCTTCGGAATCGGCGCGAGGATCGCTTCGAAGAAGCCGGTGCCCTGTTTCATCGCGGCCGTCAGGTCCGGCATCACCAGCACGAACGTGCACACCATCACGTAGCCGAACACCGCGGACCAGAACACCGAGCCGATGATGCCGCGCGGCACGTTCCTCGCCGCGTTGTGGGTCTCTTCCGACGTGTGCGCGGACGCGTCGAAGCCCGTGATCGTGTAGGTCACCAGCAGCAGGCCGGACAGGAACGCGAGCGGCAGCGTCTGTTTCGGCCATGCGCCGCCGTCGACGCCCGTGAAGTTGGTGAAGGTAACGAGCCGATGCAGGTCGAACGCGACCGGCGAGTAGACCAGCAGCGACACGACCAGCGCGATCGTCACGACGAAGATCAGGTAGCCGGACAGGTCGGTGATCTTGCTCGCGATCTTGATGCCGCGTGCGTTCAGCATCGCCTGCGACAGCGTGATGAACGCGATGAACGCGGTCTGGTGCCACCACGTCAGGCTGTCCGAACTGACGCCGAACATCGGGGCGATCAGCGTCTTGAAGAACGGATCGTAGGTGCCGAAATTGATCGCGGCGATCACGAAGATCAGGCCGATCAGGTTCAGCCACGCCGTCATCCACCCCCATTTCTTCCCGCCGAGGATGGCGCCCCAGTGATAGAGGCCGCCGGCGGTGGGGAACGCCGATGCGATCTGCGACATCGACACTGCGACGATCAGCGCGAACAGCGAGCCGAGCGGCCAGCCGAGGCCGATCGATGCGCCGCCGGCGGCGGAAAACGCGAGCTGAAACGCCGTGATGCCGCCCGACAGAATGCAGATCACCGAAAACGACACGGCGAAGTTCGAGAAGCCGCTCATGCGTCTCGACAGCTCCTGCGCATATCCCATCTTGTGGAGAAGGCTTACGTCACTGTCGGTGCCTGAGTCAGGCTGGATTTTCGCGTCCATGTTCGCTCCGTCACGAATGTCCTGCATGGCAGGACCGTCATCGCTGCCCGGGCCCGGCATTGCGGCCCGCCCCTGGAATTCGTCGGCGGCACGCGACGTCATGGGTGAATGACACGTCGCTTTCCGGTCCGATGCGGGAACGGTATGAAGCCAAATCTCGCGACGCTATCGGATTTTGGCAATGCACCGGAAAGTCTGGACGGATGCACCTTTCGGGGGCATCGAGGGGGGGCTGATGCGGCTTGGGTCGGCGATCGCCGTTATGTGATGGAGGGGAATGCGATGACGGCGACTGCCGTGGCCGCGTCGGTTCGCGCGTCGCTTGCATTGGTGAATGCGTTGGCGGGGTTCGGCTGCGGGGCGCAACGTCGGCGCGGATGGATGGAGCGATGTGCACGACGGCAGCCGGGGCGGGTTGACCGCACGTGCCGTTGCGACTGCGCCGACGAATCGCGTCACGTTCTGGCGGCATCGGACCTTCGATTGGCCGGTCGCGAACGGCTTCGACGAACTCCCCGATGGTGCTCACCGCCGATGCGTGGGTGCGGACATCGCGCAGCGATGTTGGCGCAACGGCGGATGCGCAAGTACGTGGCGACGCGACGTCAGACTGGGTGGCGCTGCAACTGGAGTATGCGAAGTAGCGGCGGAGAATTGGCGTGTCGCTCGACGCGAACCGCGCTTCCCGGCCCGGAAACGGCGTTGCGCTCAGGCCGTGGCCGTCCGCCGCGCCGTCAGCCGGTTCCACAGCATCCCGGAGCGGCTTCCGCTGCGGCAATACGCGAGCACGGGCTTCGGCAGCGCATCGACCAGCGCGCCGAACGCGTCGACTTCCGCATCGCCGATCCGGTCGCGTTCGACCGGCAGATAGCGCGCGTCGAGGCCGAGTTCGCGCGCGGCGGCCGCGATCTCGTCGAAGGCCGGCTGATCGGCGCCTTCGCCGTCCGGCCGGTTGCAGATCACCGCGCGAAAGCCTGCATTGCGGATCGCTTTCAGGTCCGCCGGCGTGATCTGTCGCGACGCCGTGAACCCGGTGGCGGCCGCGGCCCGGCATTGTTCGATCGCGCGCGCAAAACACGCGACCGCGAAATCGACATCCTGCTCGGTCGTGAAGCGGCCGAAGCTGATGCGCACCGTGCGGCCCGCGGCTTCTGCATCGAGACCGATCGCGGTCAGCACGTGGGACGGCGCGCCGCTCGTCGAGTTGCATGCGGAGGTCGACGACACGGCGAGCGAATCGCCGAGCATGAACGGGAAGAAGCCCGGCGCGTTCACCGTGATGCTCAACGTGTGCGGGATGCGGCGCGCCGCTGCTGCGTTGTGCGTGATGTCGCCGAGCGCGTGCAGCGCGTCCTTCAGGCGCGCGCTGAGTGCCGCGATCCGCTCGGCTTCGCGCTCGAGCTTTTCGGCGGCCAGCTCGCACGCGGTGCCCATCCCGACGATCTGATGCGTCGCGAGCGTGCCCGAGCGCAGGCCGCGTTCGTGCCCGCCGCCGTGAATCTGCGGCGCGATGCGATCGGCGATGTCGCGACGGACGAACAGCGCGCCGATACCCTTCGGGCCATACACCTTGTGCGCGGACATCGACAGCAGGTCGATGCCGAGCGCGCGCACGTCGATCGGCGTCTTGCCGAGCGCCTGCGCGGCGTCGACGTGCAGCAGCGCGCCCGCCGCATGCACGATGCGCGAGATCGCGCCGATGTCCGTCAGCGTGCCGAGCTCGTTGTTGACGAGCATCAGCGACACGAGGCCCGTATCGGGGCGGATCGCCGCGGCCACGGCGTCGACGGTGATTTCGCCGTCGGCGGTGGGGCTCAGGTAAGCGGCCGTCATCCCGCGCTTCGACAGGTTCGCCATCGTGTCGAGGATGGCCTTGTGTTCGATGCGGCTCGTGATCAGGTGGCGCTTATCGGTCGCGGCTTCCGCGTAGCCCTTCAGCGCGAGGTTGTTCGATTCGGTGGCGCCCGACGTCCAGATGATCTCGTCGGCGTGCGCGCCGATCAGCGCGGCAACCTGCGCGCGTGCGTGCTCGACTTTTTCCTTCGCCAGCCGGCCGGCGGCGTGCGAACTCGACGCCGGATTGCCGAAGATGCCGTCGGCGCCGAGGCAGGCCGTCATCGCTTCGATCACGCGGGGATCCGCAGGGGTGGTGGCTGCGTAGTCGAGGTAGTGCAGCGGGGTGGTATCGCTCATGTCCTTCTCTTGCTCTTCTCTTCGGAATGGGAGAAATGATACGAGGTCGGGCGGGGAAAAAGGATCCAAAAGCGGCTGAGAATTTAGCTTGATATGGAATATGGATCTATCTGAATCCGATATTGGGGGATGAATTTTCTTTTGTTGGCGTGGCGGAGCCTCGGGGATTGGTCATACGGATGCCCTAGGGCGCGGCGCACCGCGGTGGCGCGCGGGCCGGGCTGCGACAAACCGAAATGCCGTCAGCGCGTCGGCGCGCGGGTCGGTCAGGCCGGCTCGTCTTGATCGGACCGGTTCGATAAACGATGCGCGTCCTGCACCCATGCGTGCAGCGCGCGCTCGTATTTCGCCGGGATCGTGATCGTGACCGTGGTGAGGCGTGTGACGTTACCCGGCAGGTCCAGATACCGCTGCCACGCCTTGCGAACGAGTTGAGACATTGCCGAGCGGTTCATGCCCAGCTTCCCGGCCAGTTCGCGCTGCGGGCGGCCCTTCACGAAAATCTCGTGCAGCGCCCACTGGTTCACCGGCTTGATGCGGGTATCTTGAAGCCGCAACTGCCGGAACTGTTCGGCGGTCATGCGTCGTGTCTTCTGCATTCAAATTCGCCCCGAATTCGGAAGTGAAGAAATCAGTTTCGCGCCGCAGGTCGTTTCGTCACCATCGAACGCGGCGGCTTGGCCTTCAATGTTGAAGGCCGGGTCACCTGCTGCAATCGTGCAGGCGCCGTGGATCGGACACGAGCAGGCGTCGCCGAAGCGCGCGACCGCGCGCCCCATCACCTTGCTGATTCCGGCGCCGGATTCGACCCGGCCGCCGTGGGTATGCATGTCGCCTACGCGGATAATTCCTCGCATATGACTCGTCCTCCGAATGATTTGTGTGTGGGTCGCGCGTTGCTCGCGCTGTGCCGCGGAGCCGGTTTGCATCACCACGAATAGCCTTGCATGCCGTAATCGATATCGTGTCGGCGTCCCCACCACGGCAGGTAGGCGTTGTTTCCGCCGCGCGCGCGGAACCAGTCCTTGGTTGGGTCGATCGGCGTGAGATTCGATGGCGGCCTGACGACGACGGCGACGGGGTGTTCAGTGTCGGTCGTGCCGGCGACCAATGCGTTGCCGCCGAAGTGGTTGATGCGACCGATCGCGAGCGCGACGTCGGTCAATGCGCTGCCTGTTCCCATGTCGCCGAGCAGGGCGGCGGTGTTGAAGGTCTGCTTCTTGTGCTCGTATTCCGGGAGCGTTTCGGTCAAGGTTTGCGCGAGAGCGGCGACGCGTGACGACGCAGCATCGCTGCCGTGGCCTGCATCGTGAACGATGTAGTTGAGGTCAGTGACCGCGACACCCGCATTGCGTGCCGCTTGCGCGATGGTTGCCTTCCACGCCTGGACGGCGCGCGTCGTGCCGACCTTCGGCGCAAATGCTTTCGTGTCGCCGGCCGCGGCCTTGCCGATCCAGGCGAGTGGTTCGCGCTCGGTATTGAAGTTCGGGCCGGCGAGGAACAGCACGACGAGGTTTTCGTTGATCTGCGCATCCGTGGGCGGGAAGTTCGGGGCATCCCAGTTCATTGCCCACGCGGTCTTGTCGGGGTTTGCCTGCAAGTAGTCCAACGCCTTGTTCAGCGATGTAAAACCGGCGTTCGCGCCGCCTTGCGTGATCTGAATATCGGGGGGTGTGTCGCGGCTCCAGAGCGTCTTGGGTGACGGTGGGCCGATTTCGAAAAAATTCATCATCCGATCACCCATGCGCGACCGGGCAAAGGCCGGATCAAGTCGGGGCGGAATGGCAGCTTCGACGTGCATGCCAGCGAGTTCGCGCCAATCACTTTGCTGCTCGGAACCTACTGTGTAGAAATACTTCGCGTTGCTGAAATAGCGCGAGCGGAGCAGTAAGATGAATTTATCGATGTACTTGGCGTAGAAGCCCTTGAACGATTCTTCTCCCTCGTTGCCGTATGCGATGCCAGCTACCGATTGCAGCGTGGTAAAAGACTTTGGGTCGGTGCGAACCATATCGTCATTCTTGTTGGGAGCCGAAAGTCCTTGTGCCCACAACAATTGCCATTCGGTGGGGTAGTCCATACGTTGCAACGGATTCAGCCACATCAGGCCGACAACCTGCGCGACGAACGGCTTGGCCGGCTCTTCGACTGATGACGATGAATTCTCTAACGCGCTGACAGGTGCGGCATGTACCGAGCGGGCGATGGCCGTGGTGAACAAGAACACCATGAGCGCAGCCAGGCTCGGTACGACAAAGAATCGTTTCATCCAATCTCCTATCTCCAATTGTGCCGGGTCGGGCTGTCCGACGTGCGCCATCAACGAGGCCATGAGCACGGTGGCGATCAGCCATGTCGAAACAGCGACGGCGCGTCGCGGCCACGTGGCGATCATGGGTTTCATACGAAACCCCCGGCCTTCAAATAAAACCCGCCTTCACGTTCGTCAGTGATCGTCGGTCATCCGTCCCGGCGCCGGTTTGCATCACCACGAATAGCCCTGCATGCCGTAATCGACGTCGTGTCTGCGTCCCCACCACGGCAGGTATGCATTGTTTCCGCCGCGCGCGCGGAACCAGTCCTTGGTTGAGTCGATCGGCGTGAGCTTCGATGGCGGCCTGACGACGACGGCGACGGGATGTTCAGGGTCGGTCGTGCCGGCGACCAATGCGTTGCCGCCGAAGTGGTTGATGCGACCGATCGCAAGCGCGACGTCGGTCAATGCGCTGCCCGTTCCCATGTCGCCGAGCAGGGCGGCGGTGTTGAATGTCTGCTTCTTGTGGTCGTATTCCGGCAGCGTTTCGGTCAAGGTTTGCGCGAGAGCGGCGACGCGTGACGACGCAGCATCGCTGCCGTGGCCTGCATCGTGAACGATGTAGTTCAGGTCAGTGACCGCGACACCCGCATTGCGGGCCGCTTGCGCGATGGTTGCCTTCCAGGCCTGGACGGCGCGCGTCGTGCCGACCTTCGGCGAAAACGCTTTCGTGTCGCCGGCCGCGGCCTTGCCGATCCATGCGAGCGGCTCGCGCTCGGTATTGAAGTTCGGGCCGGCTAGGAACAGCACGACGAGGTTTTCGTTGATCTGCGCATCCGTGGGCGGGAAGTTCGGGGCGTCCCAGTTCATTGCCCAGGCGGTCTTGTCGGGGTTTGCCTGCAAGTAGTCCAACGCCTTGTTCAGCGATGTAAAGCCGGCGTTTGCATTGCCTTGCGTGATCTGGATATCAGGGGGCGTGTCGCGGCTCCAAAGCGTCTTGGGTGATGGTGGGCCGATTTCGAAGCATTGGAGAAACTCATTGGTAAAGTACGTCTTCGCTTCGATCGGATCGAGCCTTGGAGGCAGAGCGAGCTCGATATGTATTCCGGCAAGCTCGCGCCAATCTTTGGGATTCTCCGATTTCACGGTGTAGAAATAGCTCGCGTTCGCGAAGTAGCGCGAACGCATCAACACGAGAAACTCGCTTACGTACTTGTGATAGAAACCCTTGAATGTTTCTTCGCCCTCGTTGCCGTATGCGATGCCAGCTACCGACTGCAGGGTGGTAAAGGACTTCGGGTCGGTGCGGACCATATCGTCATTCTTGTTGGGAGCGGCAAGCCCCTGTGTCCACAACAATTGCCATTCGGTCGGATAGTCCATACGTTGCAACGGATTCAACCACATCAGGCCCACAACCTGCGCGACGAACGGCTTGGCGGGCTCCTGGGCTGATGGTGATGAATTCTCTAGTGCATTCACAGGTGCGGCTTGTACAGAGCGCATGAGGGCTGTGGTGAACAGAAACACCATCAGCGCGGCCAGGCCAGGTACGGCAAACAATCGTTTCATCCAATCTCCTATTTCCAAATGTGCCGGGTCGGGTTGTTCGACATGCGCCATCAACGAGGCCATGAGCACGGTGGTGATGAGCCATGTCGAAACGGCGACGGCGACGCGTCGCGGCCAGGTAGCGATCAGTGCCTTCATACGAAACCCCCGGCCTTCAGATAAAACTCGCCTTCACGTTCATCCGTGATCGCCTCGGGAATCTTTCCTTCGCTATTCGTGGCATGCACCCATTCGTGCATCGACATTCGATCAAGCGTTCCGTATTTAAAGTAATTGACGTACTTCTTGTTCGGATTGGTTTCGGGAATACCCTTCCCTATCCGCCAATCCGCCTCAATGCGCAGCGATTTGAGTTGTTCCTCCGTCAGGTAGCACAGGCCCACCGCAACGTCATACGCAAGCGCCTTCTCGGCATGCTCCGGATTGGTCATCGTCGTAGAGTGATTGGTCGGGCTATTCGTCGAACCACGATCGAGCCAGTCGACGATCTGCTTGTCGCGCCATTCTTTGTAGCCCTCCGGTATCGTGCTTTTGCCATCCTCACCAATTACGTGGCCGTCGCTATCAAACCATTCGGTGTTCAGCGTTCGACGCGCTTCCATTCGCAACAACGCGCGATCTTCATAGCGCTGTCCGGCTTCCGTTTCCGCTGTACCCTGCGCGACGCTATCCGCGTTCTTTGCGTGGTACTGGTCGTACGGATCGTCGGTGCGCTTGTCCGCATCGGTCTTGCTCGCGTCGCGCCACGCGGCCGGTGGATCGTTGCCTTCGTTGAAGTCGCTTGTCGCGTCGCCATCTTTCGTTTCGACGGGCTTGCCGAATCGCAGCGCCTTCGGCGAAAACGGATCATCAAGTGCCGGGGCATCCGCCACCACCGTCCAGCCTTTCGGCGGATCGGCATTCACACGCAGCATGTTCAACGCCGAGCTGATTCCAGTCACGACGAACATCAGGGGCGCTGTCACGAGCGTAGCGGCCACGCCCAAGACAGACTCATTGCCCTTGATCGCACCGATCAGATTGAACTTGGCGGGCGGCGATGGCGGATACCAGAAGCCCGGTTTCGTTCCTTGCTTGCCATGTCGCCAATCGTCTTCCCAATACCGGTAAGGTTTCTGCACACCGACCGGAAAACCCGATGCGAACACCCGCTGCGTCAGAATGCCCGCCGCACCGATATCCTCAAGTTCGTGCTTGCTGATCCCGCGCCATCCGATGCCTTGCACCGTCACCGCTGAAATCACCTGATCGTGCGGACAGCAATACGCGGTGACGCGCCCATACGTCGACCCATTCAAGCCATGCCGCGCGCGATCCTCTTGCGCTGCATAAGAACGGTTGCTCGTGGGCGATACCCGCTCGTTTGCCATGTCCTCATCGATCTTGTCCGCGGACAGTTCGCATGCTGTGCGAGTGCCGATGATCGATAGAAACTTGCCGAAGGTCTTCGTGCGCGCGGCATAGGTCTGCCGTCCGCGATGACCGCTCGCGTCTTTCGTCGCGCGTTGCGACCATGAATCCATGAACGTGTCGGATTTGTACGGGCCGTCCGCATTCGCCAGGCTATACGGCGCATTCGCCAGTACGTAGGCATCCGCCACGCAATGTCCGGTGCGTCCCCACGGATCTTCGACATCGGCGAAGGCGTCGCCAAAGAACGCCGCCGTGAGGCCGACGATGTTGCCCTGGCTATGACACACGACGGTAATCGGTACATCGGCCTGCATGCGGCGAATCGACTCGATCAGCCGGGCCAGTCGCAACGCCGCGAGCACGCCATACGCGCGAGGCGGCGCGCGGTACAGCGGCCGGTTGGTTGGATTGACGCCCTGCACCGTCATCCATCCCATCGTTCGATCATCCAGACCGCCGTGCCAGAGATCGGGCAGGCTTGCACAGCCGTTCGTGAACGGACCGCCTCCCCAATAGTCCTTCTCGTTCAGGAATATCTTGTCGCCGTATTCCTTCAGTTCGGCCGCTGTTGCCCGATAGCCCCACCGGAAATGAATGACAGGCGAAAACGACGGCTCGGGTTTGATGTAGTCACCGGACCAAAGCTTCGGATTCAAGAACCCATCCGGCGTCACGCTTTCCGTATACTTCGCGGGCGTCAGCTGCCCCGCATCGACGCCGTGATACATCATCTGATCGTCCAGTCGCCCGAGCCTGCGATTCAGTCCTTTGCACAGCCCTTGCTCCGTTGCATCGAACCATTCGCCCTCCGAGTTGACGCCGTGCACGAAGATCACGACGCCGGGCAACGGCAATTGCTTGATGCAGATCAGCGGCGTGTTCTTTGCAAACATCGTTACGCCTTCGCCGCGGCCGACGACGATCTGCGGCGGCGCCGGCCGCGGCGCAGGAACGTCGGGAGCATCGGCTTTCGTCGCGGGTTCGCCGCCAGGCGCGGCCGCTACCGTCGCCGAATCAAGAAATGAATCGCTCATTCAAACTCCTGCGCATTCCTATATGTTTTTCTTGATGAACCGCACCGCCAGTCTCTCGAACTGGTCGGCATCGACGGCGGGCAGTTGTCCGGCCACGTCGCTCGACACATTGGATACCGGCCCGGACGGCTTTTGAATCTCGCCTTCGAATCCCGCAGCCGCGTGGCCGTCCGTCGAGCGGACCAGCTTTGGCACCCGGCCAAGCGTGTCCTGCGCGAATGTCGGCATGTCCGCGTTCATGCTCGCCGGACCATCCCATGCATGACCGGCTGACTTCACCGTGAACGTTCCGGGGCATCCCAGCTCGATATCGCCGCCGCGCAGCCGGAGATACGCGCCACCGGACGTAACGAGCACGACTTCATCACTGGCGCTGCCAACGAGCTTTCCGCCCGCCGCGGTCAATTGAATGTTCTTCGCCGAGTCGACGCGCGTATCGTCGTTCTGCGACTGGATCGTGACCTTCCCCTGATTCGCGATCGCCGACACGCCGTCGCCGTGCGCAAACATCGCGACGCCGCGACCGGCATGCAGATTGATGCGCTCGCCGCTCGTGACTTGCACATGTTGCTGCGCGACCTGATCGATGTTCTCGCCCGCATGGATCACGTGCGTTTTGGGCGTGACGTGGAGCGCCCCGGACTGCGCGCCGAATGCGAGCAGCGCCGACGCATCGTCGGCCGCGCCGGCTGGTGCGCCGCCGGGCGTCCAGTTGCGGAATGCACGGGCGACGTTGTCCTGGCCGCTGGTGTCGGCGGACTGCCCGCCGTGCTGGCCGGCGTAATCGCCGAGCGATTTGAAGAGTTCGGTGCATTGATCGAGCAGGCGAATCAGTTCATCGCGATCGAGCTGACCACCGCTGGCCCGTGTGCGCGCATAGGTCGACAGCAGGATGCCGCGCGCGGCGCGCAACGCGGCGGCGGCATCGGTGCGCAGCTCCGCGCCTTCGCCGCGCGCCTCACCATGTCCGTTTTCTCGCGGCTGCGTCAGATACCCGAGATTCAATTCGGTATGCGCATGTTCGCTCGCCAACTGCGCCGAGATTTGCGACGGCGTATCGTCCAGACGAAGCTGGTTATAACGCCTGCCGTTGATTTCCTTGGTCTTGATGCCGGAGAGGAACCGGTTGCCGGGAAGCGCGCCGGTATGGCTGAAGGTCGCTGGCGGATTCGCGCCATTGCTCAGGACGCCGATGATGACCAACCGGTCCGGGTCGCCCGCAAGACATCCCAACAGGACTTCCATGCCGACGCGGGGCAGGAAGAGCGTCCCGAAGTTGCCGCCCGCCAGATTTGCTCCGACGCGAATGGGTGCGCTGTCACCGGCCCGGCCGTTCGTTCCGGCGCCTTGCGCGTGCGCATGATCGGCCGGATCGTAACCGTGGATCCGCACGCGCACGCGGCCGGCGCTGTCGCAAAACACTTCCTCGCCCTGCATGCCGACGATCGTGCCGGTCAGCAGGTGAACCGGCGGCACATCGATCTTCGGATCGTAGGCGGGTTTGAGCGGCACGCCGCGCCGCACGCACGTGAAGCGGTTCTCGTAGCGCGTGTCCACTTGTTCGGCAACATCGGCAGGCGTCGGCCCAACGGTTTGCGTCAGGTTACGGCTCGCCGCGAAGAGTCCCTGCGCCCGGCTCGCGAGCTGCGTTGGCAAGTTGTTCCGGATATCGTGTCGAACCGACGTGACGACGAACCGACGATGCTCGATCGGCTTCATATCCAGCTCCGGGTCGCCCGTCAACGTGAACCAGTGGCCGACCGGCAAATCGCGCACGTTGCTGATCCCGTCGTATCGCTCGGCTTCGAACTGGTGAGCCAGTATCCGGTCGCGCGTGATGCGGTCGTGGTCGCTCCACGAATCGCCGACGTGCGGGATGTCGATCGCGACGTCGGTCAGCAGGTGGGCCAGATCGTTTCCCGAGTCACCCTGATGGAGGCTGGTGACGGCCATGGAATCGTCGATGCGAGCCGTCTTGTAGTCCCACGACGGACGGCGGACCTTGCCGGACGACAGGCGCTGGCGGTGCGCAAAGAGCGTCACCGTGTCGCGCTGCGCAGCGCCCGCGTCGCGAGGATGAAGGCGCAGCGCACCGGCCGGTGCCTCTTTCAGGCAATGCGGATCGTCGCAAAACACGAGCGTGTGAACCGGCTGCTCGTCGGTCATGCCGTGCACGCGGCCGACCGGCTCGGCCTTCACGAAGACCGTGATGCCTTCCCGGCGCAGCAGACGCCGGATGAAGCGCGCGTCCGATTCGTTGACCTGCCGCGTGAGCTCGCGCACCGGATAGCGATCGGCCTGCAGCCCGGACAGGTCGAAATCGAACGCGCGCGCGAGTGCATAGCTGCGCTGTTTCCATTCGTTCATCAGCGTCACGAGGATTTCCGGCACGCTGCGCGAGCGGAACACGCGGGCGTTCGTGCGACCCTCCATCAACGACAGTGCGTCACACACTTGCAGTTGATAGACGGTCAGCTCGCCGTCGGATTGACCGGTCCGCACTTCGCGCACGATCGCATTGATCGCGCGTACGCCGCCCCGATCGGTCGTCACGCGAACCGACACGGGCAGGCCGAGAAACAGCGCCGGCGACAGATGGTCGTGGGTGGATACGCAGGTCAGCTGCCCTTCGATGCCGGACATCAGCCCTTCATGGATATCGGCGTGATGGAGCGCCAGCAGATGGCCGACCGCGCGTTGCGCGCGCCCGAAATGGAGATCGACTGGCCGCGGGTTCCCGTCAATCAGACCAGACGCAAAATTACGGAGCGTTTTTGCTATCGACATCACGCTAATCTCATTGCTATGTTTCAGAATTCTGATTTATCTGAAATTGAATATCGGTAGGGTTAAAGGCGGGAATCCGCTAAATCGCGCGGCGGAGATTAGCAAGTTTTTCTGGCTCGGAGAATGTATTTTTATTTTGAGATCGCGCGATTTGTCTTTAAGAAACAGTATTTTGCGTTTTTGGGGGATCTGTTGATTTTTTAAAAATCTTATGTCGGGATGCGATTGATGCTGTCTCGACAATTATTCGGTGGACCACGGGATGCGGTCGCGTTATTTTGTCCGATTAAAGCAGGTGTGGATTTTTAAAAACTCGATTTGTCAGACATAAAGACCGACGACTGCCTGTTGCAGTATCGGAAAAGACGCGAACGGGATCGCACTCGTGCCTGCGCAGGCAATGTGCGCGAACGCATGATGTCTATGAGGGATTCCCCCGTAACACGCCGGTGAACGTCACGTCGACGCCCGTGGCCCTTCGCCCGGCGCTTTCCCGCCGACGCTTCCCACCTCCCGCTCCCGATTATTTGCGTTTCGCGAATGGCGCGTTCGCCGGTTGTTCCATACCCGATCGGCGGCCGCGCCCCTATCGTTCGGGCGTCGGCTGATTGAATTCGACGCCTGCAACCGGAAAGGCGGCCGCCATTTCCTCGCGACTCGCGTCGCATCGCACACAAGACAACGGACGTGGCTTCATGCACCGACGCTCCGGCGCGTGCAGGCGGACCAATCCACGGAGACAGACATGAAAGCAAACGAGTGGGATACCTCCTATGAGTGGAAGGCGGTGACGCTGCTGGCGCTCGGTTTTGGGCTGGTCGGCCTCGACCGCTGGCTCATCGCGCCGCTGTTCCCGTCGATCATGAAGGACCTGCACCTGACCGCGCAGGACGTCGGCAACTGCATCGGCGTGCTCGGCCTGTCGTGGGGCATTTTCGCGGCGCTGATGGGCGGCATCTCCGACAAGATCGGCCGCCGCAAGGTCCTGATCCCCGCCATCGTCGCGTTCTCGCTGCTGTCCGGCTTCTCGGGGCTCGCGGGCGGGCTGCTCGGCCTGATCGCGATCCGCGGGCTGATGGGCGTGGCCGAGGGTTCGTTCTGCCCGACCAGCTTCGCCGCGACCGCCGACGCGTCGCACCCGCGGCGGCGCGGCCTGAACCTCGGGCTGCAGCAAAGCGGCTTCGCGCTGTTTGGGCTGGCACTGTCGCCGATCATCGCGACCCAGTTGCTCAACGTCGTGTCGTGGCGCTGGGTGTTCGCGCTCGTGGCGCTTCCCGGGCTGATCCTCGGCGCGGTCATGTTCTTCGTGATCCGCGAGCCGAAGCGCACCAAGGAGGTCGCGTCGGAACACGCGCCGGCCTCGCTCGGCCATGTGCTCAAGAGCCGCAACATCCTCGTCGCGATGGCCGCGCTCTGTTGCGCGATGACCGGCGTGTTCGTGCTCGGCGCGCTGCTGCCGCTGTACCTGACGGACTACCTGTCGCTCGGCACGCAGAAGATGGGCCTCGTGGTGTCGGCGATCGGCTTCGGCGGCTTTCTCGGGCAGTTCGGGCTGCCGGGCCTGTCCGACCTGGTGGGGCGCCGCCTCGCGAGCATCGTCGGCTTCGCCGGCACGGCGGTGATGCTCTACATTTTCCGCGGGCTCGGCCCGCAGCCGGTCGTGTTGTTCGTCGTCCTGTTCGTCGCGTCGTTCTTCACGCTCGGGCTGGTGTCGCTGCTGTCGGGGCCGGTGGCGACCGAAGCCGCGCCTGTCGGCCTCGTATCGACGTCGATCGGCGTGGTGGTCGGCTGCGGCGAGATCTTCGGCGGCGGCATCGCGCCGGCGCTGGGTGGATACGTCGCCGCGCACTTCGGGATCCAGAACATTCTGTGGCTGCCGATGATTGCGGTGCTGCTCGGCATAGTGGTCAGCATGCTGCTGCGGGAAACCGCGCCGGCCGTGCTGCAGCGCCGCGTGGGCGTGCAGCCGGAGCTGACTACGGGCGAACAGCCGTAACGTGTCGCTCCGCCGCACTTGCACTTGCACTTGCACCTGCACCTGCACCCGCGCCCGGCGCCCTGCGAGATTGACACCTGCCGGGTGACAGTGTGACGCTTTGCGCATGCTCCAATCGGCCGGCAGGTACGGTTAGACTGGCGGTTTCGCTTCCCGGAAAAGGCGCCGCATGGACCGCTTTCTGAGCATCGAGGCATTCGTCAGGGTCGCGGAGGCGAGCAGTTTTGCGGAAGCGGCACGACAGCTTGGGGTCACCAGTTCGGTCGTGACGAACCGCATCCAGCAACTGGAGAAGTTCGTCAACGCGCCGCTGTTCCATCGCAGCACGCGCCACGTGCGGCTGTCCGAAGTGGGCGAGACCTTCTATCGCGAATGCGCGGAGGTGGTCGGGCGCGTGAACGAGCTGACCGACCAGATGCGCGAACTGCGCGCGACCCCGACCGGGCGGCTGCGCATCCAGATGCTGCCCGGCTTCGCGCTCGATCACTTCGGCGTGCCGCTTGCGGAATTCAACCGGCGCTACCCGGGCATCCAGCTCGACATCATCGTCAACGACCGTGTGGTGGACCCTGTCGAAGAAGGGTTCGACATCGCGTTCCAGATCTTCCCGCCGATTTCCGAATCGCTGATCGAGCGGCGCCTGTTCGTGGTCCGACGTCTGTTCTGCGCGTCGCCCGCGTATCTCGACGCGCATGGTGCGCCACAACATCCGCGCGAATTGCTGCAGCACACGACGGCGCTGTATTCGGGTTATCCATCACGCAACCGCTGGACGATGACGCGCGGCGACGAGGTCGTCGAAATGGAATTGCCCGGCATGATCCGCTCGAACTCCGTGCATCTGCTGCGCGAGTACGCGCTGACGGGTGGCGGTGTCGTGTGTCTGCCGACGCTGGTCGCGAGCGAGGCGCTCGTGGCGGGCCGGCTGGTGCCCATCCTCACCGACTTCCAGATCGCGCCGCTGAGCTTCGCGGCCGTCTATCCCGCAACGCAGCGACAGGCGTTGAAGGTGAAAGCGCTGGTGGAATTCCTCGCCGAATACATCGGCGACGAATCGCCGTGGGACCGTCCGCTGCTGGAGCGCGGCTGGGTCCGCTGAGCCGGGCGATTATTCGCGAAACGCAAATGCCGTAGTCGCGCTCCGTTGCCTTGTTGAGGGGCGCCCTTGCCCCTAGAGTTGAATCCAACAAGCGGTACAACTCAGGAGACAGCAATGACCGACACGGCATTCCACACCGTCTTTGGCTCGCTCGACAGCTACACCAAGGGCGAGATCGAAATCACCAGCGGCAGCGCGCAGCACTACGCCTTCTCGAACGTGTTCGAGGTGGCATCGAAGTCGGCCCCTTACGAGAAAGTCGTCGCCGGCAAGAACCTCGAATACGTGATCGAAGTGCTGCGCACCGACGGCGAGTCGCCGTGGTTTTCCTGCGCGCACGACGAGTTCGCGATCCAGATGGACGGCGAAGTCCGCATCGAATTCATCAAGCTCGACAACCCGCCGACCACCGGCCGCGGCACCGTGAGCGCCGGCACGCAGCCGGCGGGCCGCGAGATGGGCTACGTCGTCCTGCGCAAGGGGCATCAGGCGCTGCTGCCGGCCGGCTGCGCGTATCGGTTCGCCGCCGACAAGCCGGGCGTCGCGCTCGTGCAGACCGTGCTCGGCGAACTGTCCGTCGAGAAGTGGGCCGAAATCTGCCTGCACTGACCGATCCGACCGCCCCCCAATTCGACTATTCCAGGAGACACGTGATGGCCACTCTCGAGACCCTCGATCTTTCCGCAGGCTTTGCCGCCGATCTGGTGCAAGCCACCGAAGCCGATACCGTCACCGGCTACCGCCGCTTCCACCTCGGCGCGTTCGCGTTCCAGCGCGACGAGTACTTCGTCAAAATCAGCTGGCCGGCGAAGGGCAGCACGCGCACGCATGCGATCCCCGCGGACGCGTTTTTGCGCGCGATGATGCGCGACGTGGCGTGGGGCTTCTTCTACGGCTGGGTGAATTTCGATCACGTGTTCGGCACGCGCAATCACTACGGCAAGGTGGACGTCTATGCCGGCACATTCAACGGAATCCTGAAGGAAGCCGGCGTCGACTACACCGAGACCTTCGAGACGCCGACGATCATGGCGACCTTCAAGGCGATGCTGCACGACTGGACCAACGAGGGCTTCGACCCGTTCGCGGCGCCCGAGGAAACCGGCACGGCATTCGGCCGCAAGCATGGCGAGAACGGCGCGGCGATCGAACGCACGCGCATCGCGACGCGCCGCATGCCGGGCCTCGAAGGCGACTCGCCGCTGCGCGACGAACTGCCGGTCAACCGCGCGTTCCGCGACGTCGGCCAGGACGAGCCGGAGGTGCATGTGAGGCCCGGCTTCGAAGGCGAGCTGCACGCGTTCAACCTGTTCAAGTACCTGTCGCGCTCGGACGTGACGTGGAATCCGTCGGTCACCTCCGTGTGCGGGCGCAGCCTGTTCTGCCCGACCACCGAGGAATTCATCCTGCCGGTGTTCCACGGCAACGACCGCGTCGAATGGTTCCTGCAACTGTCCGACGAAATCGTGTGGGACATCGGCGACAAGAACACCGGTGCGCCGCGCGCACGCATCACGATGCGGGCCGGCGACATCTGCGCGATGCCCGCGGACATCCGGCACCAGGGCTACTCGACAAAGCGCTCGATGCTGCTGGTCTGGGAAAACGCGACGCCGGACCTTCCGCAGCGATACGAGAGCGGCGAGCTTGCGCCGTATCCGATCGAATTCTAAGCAGCGCATGCGCGCGATACCGAGGACGATTCATGCAAACCCAACTCTTCATCGACGGCCGCTTCGTTGACGCCGTCGAGCGTGGCACGATCGACGTGCTCAATCCGCACGACGGCTCGCTGATCACGGCAATCGCCGCCGCCACCGCGGCGGACGTGGACCTGGCCGTCGCCGCCGCCACCCGCGCGTTCCCGAAGTGGTCGGCCATGCCGGCGGCCGAACGCGGCCGCCTGCTGCTGCGTCTCGCCGACGCGATCGAAGCCAACGCGGAGGAACTCGCGCAGCTCGAATCGCTGGACACCGGCCACCCGATCCGCGACTCGCGCGCGCTCGACGTGCCGCGCACGGCAGGATGCTTCCGCTACTTCGGCGGGATGGCCGACAAGCTGCAGGGCTCGGTGATTCCGGTCGAAACCGGCTTCCTGAACTACGTGCAGCGCGCGCCGATCGGCGTCGTCGGCCAGATCGTGCCGTGGAATTTCCCGCTGATGTTCACGAGCTGGAAGATGGGCCCGGCGCTGGCTGCGGGCAACACCGTGGTGCTCAAGCCGTCGGAGATCACGCCGCTGTCGACGCTGCGTATCGTCGAACTGATGGCCGAGGTCGGGTTCCCGGCCGGCGTCGTCAACATCGTCCCCGGTTACGGGCATACGGCGGGCCAGCGGCTCGCCGAACATCCCGGTGTCGGGAAGATCGCGTTCACCGGTTCGACGGCGACGGGCCGCCGCATCGTCGACGCATCGCAGGGCAACCTGAAGCGCGTGCAGCTGGAGCTGGGCGGCAAGGGCGCGAACATCGTGTTCGACGATGCGAACCTCGACGCCGCCATCAACGGCGCCGCGTGGGCGATCTTCCACAACCAGGGGCAGGCGTGCATCGCGGGTTCGCGTCTCGTGTTGCACGAACGCATCGCCGACGCGTTCCTCGAACGTTTCGTGTCGCTGGCGTCGTCGATCCGCGTCGGCAATCCGCTGGATCCGGACACCGAGATGGGGCCGCTCACGTCGAAGCAGCATCTCGACCGCGTGCTGTCGTTCGTCGACGTCGCGCGCGAGCAGGGCGGCCGTGTGCTCACGGGTGGCAGCGTGCCGCAGGATGCGGCGCTCGCTAACGGCTACTACGTGCGCCCGACGGTCATCGAAGCGAAGAGCGCCGCCGACCGCGTCGCACAGGAGGAAGTGTTCGGCCCGTTCGTCACCGTGCTGCGCTTCGGCAGCGACGAGGAAGCGCTGTCGATCGCCAACGCGACCGAATACGGGCTCGGCAGCGGCCTCTGGACCAACGATCTGTCCCGCGCGCACCGGATGGCCGCGCGGATCGACGCGGGCATGTGCTGGATCAACTGCTACAAGCGCGTCAATCCGGGCAGCCCGTTCGGCGGCGTCGGCAAGTCGGGCTACGGCCGCGAGATGGGTTTCGAGGCAATGCACGACTACACGGAAGCGCGCTCGGTGTGGGTCAACGTCGACGGCAACGTGCCGCCGCATTTCAAGCGCTGAGGCCGAGATGGAGCGCTTCGTCTATCAGGGAACGCCGTCGCGCGTCGTGTTCGAATGGGGCGCGCTCGAGCGGCTGCCCGACGAATTGTCCGCGCTCGGCGCGCACCGCGCGCTGATTCTGTCGACGCCCGAGCAGCAGCCGCTTGCCGAACGGGTCGCCGGCGTGCTCGGCGAGCGGGCGGCGGGCGTATGCGCGCAGGCCGTGATGCACGTGCCGATCGAGGTGGCCCGTGCCGCGCGCGAGAGGGCGGCCGAGCTGGGCGCGGACTGCTGCATCGCGATCGGCGGCGGCTCGACGATCGGGCTTGGCAAGGCGATCGCGCTCGAATCGTCGCTGCCGATCCTCGCCGTGCCGACGACGTACGCGGGCTCGGAGATGACGCCGATCTACGGGCTCACGGAAGGCCGGCTGAAGCGCACCGGGCGCGATGCGCGCGTGCTGCCGCGTACGGTGCTCTACGACCCGTCGCTGACGTTGTCGCTGCCGCCGGGGATTTCGGCGGCGTCCGGTGTCAACGCGATGGCGCATGCGGTCGAAGCGCTCTATGCGGAAGATGCGAACCCGGTGATCAGCCTGATGGCCGAGGAGTCGATTCGTGCGCTTGGCGACGCGCTGCCGGCGATCGTTCGTACACCAGACGACCGCGAGATGCGCAGCCGCGCGTTGTACGGCGCATGGCTTGCCGGCACGTGTCTCGGCGCGGTCGGCATGGCGCTGCACCACAAGCTCTGTCATACGCTCGGCGGCACCTTCAACCTGCCGCACGCGCAGACCCACGCCGCGATGTTGCCGCATACCGCCCACTACAACCATGCCGCGGCGCCCGACGCGCTGCGCCGGGTCGCGCGGGCGCTGGGCGGCACCGGCGCGGCCGACGCCGGCCCGCTGTTGTTCCGGTTGAATCGGCAGCTCGGCCTGTCGGCGGCGCTTGCCGATATCGGGATGCCGGAAGCGGGCCTCGACGAAGCCGCCGACCTCGCATGCCGGAATCCCTACGCAAATCCGCGGCCGATCGAACGCGCGCCGATTCGCGAATTGCTTCAGCGTGCGTGGCAAGGGCACGCGCCGCAGTGAGCGGCCGGCCGCATTCAAGGAGACGAACGTGACGAATGAACATCATGACGGCGACACCCGGCTGACCGAGCAGGTCGTCGCCAGCTTCGACGGTACGCCGAACCCGCGCTTGCGCGTGCTGATGCAGAGCCTCGTGCGGCACCTGCATGCGTTTGTCCGCGAAACGGAACTGACCGAGGCCGAGTGGATGGCCGCGATCCGCTTCCTGACCGAAACCGGGCAGATGTGCGACGACGTCGTGCGCCAGGAATTCATCCTGTTGTCGGACACGCTGGGCGTGTCGATGCTGGTCGATGCGATCAACCATCGTTTCGCCACCGGTGCTACGGAAACGACCGTGTTCGGCCCGTTCTACATCGAGGGCATGCCTGAGCGTGCGTACGGCGAGAACATGGCGTTCACGCCCGGCACGCCGGTCGTCGTGCAGGGTCGCGTGCTCGCCACCGACGGTGCGCCGGTGTCGGGCGCCGTGCTCGACGTGTGGCAGACCGCGGACAACGGCATGTATTCCGGACAGGACAAGGAACAGCCGCACGGCAATCTGCGCGGCCGCTACCGGACCGATGCCGAAGGCCGTTACGCGATCACGACGATTCTGCCGGTCAGCTATCCGATTCCGACCGACGGCCCGGTCGGCAAGATGCTCGATGCCACCGGACGCCATCCGTGGCGGCCCGCGCACCTGCACTTCATGATCGACGCGCCGGGCTACCGCAAGCTCGTCACGCATCTGTTCGACGAGGAGGACGCGTATCTGAAGTCGGATGCCGTGTTCGGTGTGAAGCCGTCGCTGATGGTCGCCTATCGGCCGCGTGCGGCGGACGATGAACTTGCACGCCGGTTCGGGTTGAAAGGCGCGTATCGCGAAGCGACGTATGACTTCGTGCTCGACCGGAGCTGACCGACATGGCTCGATTTTTCGCGGTGTTTGCGACGGACCAGCCCGGGATGCGCGACGTGCGCGACCGCGTGCGTGCCACGCATCGGACCTACCTGCGTTCCGCCGCGCAGCACGGCGTCTATGTGCGGCTCGGCGGGCCGACGCTCGATCCGCAGGGCGATGCGATGAACGGCACGCTGCTCGTCATCGAGGCGGACGACATCGATGCGGTGATGCAGTTCGTCGGCAACGATCCGTACGTGAAAGAAGGGCTGTTCTCGCGGGTCGAGGTGCGTCCGTGGGACTGGAGCCTCGGCAATCCCGAGCGGAGAGTGTGAGCCATGGGCGCCACGCAACTCTGTCGCTTCTCCGAGGTGCCCGACGGCGGGGCGCGGGTTGTCGACGAGGCGGGCATCGGGCGACCCGTCATCGTCGTGCGGCGTGGGGAGCAGGTGTGGGCGTACGTGAACCGTTGTCCGCATTTCTCGGTTCCGCTCGATTTCGTGCCGGGCAACGTTTCCTGTTACCGGTCGCAGGTGCTGATGTGCGCGCATCACAGTGCGCTGTTCCGGTTCGACGATGGTGTGTGCATCGATGGGCCGTGCTCCGGCGCCGGGCTGGAAGCCGTGGCGGTCGAGGTGGATTCGGCGGCGTGGGTGGTCTGTCGCGGCGCTTGAGTCGGAAGGTGGGGCTGCCCAACCGTGTTCGGGTGATCGGGCAATCGCATCGAGATGGATGAAATCGGGAATGAGCGGGATTTCATTCATTCTTTCAAATCAGTAAAACTAATTAATTTTCCGACCCGGATGAAAGAGAAGCCGGGCTGGGGGAAGTCGTTGTTTCAAGAAACATCGGTCGAGTACCCGCGACACAGTGGGCGGCCGTTCGCATTCACAGAAAAAAGACGGAGACACTATGAAAGTGAGGTTTGGAGCAGCCGCGATGCTTGTCATCGCGCAGGGCGCGTACGCGCAAAGCAGCGTGACCTTGTTCGGTCTGATCGACAGCGGCATCTCGTATGTCAGCAACGAGGGCGGCGGGAAGAACGTCAAGTTCGACGACGGCATCTTCACGCCGAACCTGTTCGGCTTGCGCGGCACCGAGGATCTCGGCGGCGGATATCGTGCGACGTTCGCGCTCGTGAACCAGTTCTCGATGGCGAACGGCAGCATCATCGGCACCGGGTTTTTCGGCCGCAATGCGTACGTCGGGATCGAGAGCGACCGCTTCGGCAATATCACGCTCGGCAACCAGTACGACTTCATGGTCGATTCCCTGTTTGCGAAGGGGAACGCGATTTCGATGGATATCAGCGGGTTGTACGGGTTCAGGAATGGCCCGTTCCAGCGTCTTGCGCTGCCCAACAATCCGACCGGCGCATTCGATTGGGATCGAACCGCGGGGAGCAAGCCGGTGGCGAATTCAGTCAAATACAGTTCGCCGACGATTGCGGGTTTCTCAGGGGGAGTGATGTACGCGTTCGGTGGCGTGGCCGGTTCCATCGGCGCGGACAACGCCGTGAGCGCCGGGTTGAACTACGAAGTCGGGGCGTTCGGTATCGGCGCGGCCTATACGAACGAAAAGTACCGTCCGGCTCCCGGTACACCGTCGACCAGTGTGCGCAACTGGGGCGTCGGGATGCACTATGACTTCGGCGCGGTGACCGCGAAGGCGTTGCTGACCACCGTCCACAATTCGTTCAACGACGCCGGTGTGTGGATGGCTGAAGCCGGTGGCATGTGGCGCATCAGGCCGGACGTTTTTCTCGGCGCGAAGTACATGTACATGAAGGGCAACGAAGCCGTGAACGACAACCACGCGCATCAGGTCAGCGTCGCGCTTCAATACCTGCTGTCGAAGCGGACGATGGTTTATGTGTCCGGGGACTATCAACGCGCGAACAGCGGCGCCAACGCGCAGATCAACGGCGTGCTCGACCCGAATGGGGCGTCCAGTTCAGCGACCCAGGCGGTGGCGCGGATCGGGTTGCATACGATGTTTTGACGGAGGCGGAGGCGGAGGCGGAGGCGGAGGCGGAGGCGGCGCGCGGCGCGCGGGTCGGCCGGCGTCGGGGAGGAGCTTGCGTCAAGCTCCGCCTGGCGCCGGGCTACCTCGCCGTCGCGGCGGCCTCTTTGGCTTTGTCCTGCTCCGCCGCCAGCGCCGCATCAGCCGCCTGTGCGCGCTGGATGGCCGGGCGTGCCAGGATGCGATCGATGTACGCGCGAATGCGCGGCGTCTCGGGTATCAGCTTGAACATCGTGATCCAGTTCAGCGCCGCGCCCCACAGCACATCGGCTGCCGTGAAGCGCTCGCCCAGCAGGTACGGCCCCTTTGCCAGTTGCGCCTCGAGCGTGTTGATGACGGTATCGAAATCGCCGTAGGGCGACGTCGAGTAGGGTACGGGCGGACGATTCATCGACCGGTCGACGATGGCCGGCTCGAAGCACGAACCGTAGAACGTCATCCAGCGCAGGTACGGTCCGCGCAGCGAGTCGCCCGGCGCTGGCGACAGGCCGGCTTCCGGATACAGTTCCGCCGCGTACAGGTAGACGGCGGCCTGCTCGGTGACGATCACGTCGCCGTGGCGCAGTGCGGGAACCTTGCCCATCGGATTGATCGCGAGGTAAGCGGCTTCGTGATGCTTGCCGGTCGAGAGATCGAACGCGTGCAGTTCATAGTCGGCGCTCAGTTCCTCTAGCAGCATGCGGACGCCCGCCGATCGGCTGCGCGGCGAGTGGAACAGGGTCAGGTGGCGGTCTTGCGGCATGGCGGGCTCCGGTGGGCGTTCGGGACAAGGTTTCCAATGTAGGTGGGTTCCGGGCCGCCGTCTTGGAAAAATCCGCTGTGGCGGTGCATCATTACGGCAATCCTTCCACACGTTCGTCACCATGGCCGACTTGCGTAACGTGACCGACCCGCCCAAGGGCGTCGTCGGCCCGAAAGCGTTCAACCAGCGCTTCCGCCTGAATCGCTACTACCCGTGTGCCGAACTGGCCGGGGTGCTCGATCACCACTGGGTCGTCGAATGGGATCTGCGCGGCCAGCCGCCGTACGTGCAGCGCACGCTGCCTTATCCATGCGTGAACCTGGTGTTCGACCGGCGGCGCACGGGAATCTTCGGTGTGGTGTCGGGCGCGTTCGAGACGACGCTGGCCGGGGCCGGGAAGGTGATCGGCATGCGGTTTCGGGCCGGTGCGTTTCGCGCGTTCCTCGGCAAACCCGTGCATCTGCTGACCGACAAGGTGGTGCCGGTGTCGACGCTGCTCGATTGCGGCGATGCGGAAGCCGAACACGCCGTGCTCGGCGGCGACGCTGATGCCGCGATGGTGGCGGCGGCCGAGGCGCTGCTGTTGCGCGTGCTGCCGCCGGCGGATCCGCAGGTCGAGCGCATTCATGCCATTTTGCGGATCCTGCAGCAGGACCTCGCGCTGACGCAGGTGCGTGATCTGGCCGAGCGTGCGGGGTTGAGCGAGCGCACGCTGCAGCAGCTCTTTTCCAGCCATGTGGGGGTGACGCCGAAGTGGGTGATCTGTCGATACCGGTTGCATGAGGCCGCCGACAAGCTCGCCGGCGGCGAGCCGGTCGATCTCGCGGAGTTGGCGCATGCGCTCGGGTATTTCGATCAGGCGCATTTCACGCGCGATTTCCGCAAGTTGGTGGGGAAGGCGCCGGCGGAGTATCGGCGGGACGATCGGTAGCGGGGAGGTGGCGGTTGCGGCTTCGCGACGGGCAACCGCATGTCGTTGACTGCCGCACGTCGCGCCGCTGCTCGCCGGTCGTGGATTGCTGGATTGTTGTAGTCCGGGCAATACGATAGTGTGGCGTGCTGGCCTGCCGCCGAGCTGCAATTGAACCTACGATGTGTCGCGTAGGCGACCGGTGAGCTCGAACGGTTGGCGCGCTGCCCATCAATTTCATCCTGCCGATCGCGTGGTCGGCCGGTCAGTCAGATAATCAGGAGTCTGTCGTGTTTTACCGGAAATCCATGTTGGGTCGTCGGAATGTCGTGTGCGTTGCCGCCGTGGCGATCATGCTGGCGCAAGTCGCGATGCGTGCTGAGGCCGCCAATGTCGGCGACACGGCGAGCGCTGCGCCCGCCGTGTCGCCCGATACGTCACCCACGCGGCCGATTGTCGGCGACGATCCGGTTGCCATTCGGGACGCGCTGCAGAAGCAGCACATCAAAAGCGCGGCCCCGTCCCTGAGCGATCGCGTCCGCAGCCTGGTCCCCGGCGGTGCCGACCAGCATGGCCGGAACGCCGACCTGGCCGCGGTCAATCTGGATCGTGAGGTGACTTTCCTGGTGCCGGTGTCGTACGGGCTGCTGTATCAGTCGAAGAAGCATGTGTTGAAGGTGGACGTCGACCTGGTCGACAGCGACGGCGAAGGCCGCAAAGGCATCCTGCTCAAAAAGAGCATCACTGGGAAGCGTGGGCGAGGGCTCGTGATCGCGGCCGAGGCGAAGGCAAAAGGCTATATCCAGCAGATCGACATCATCGAGCTCGATCCCGGAAAAGGCGGGAAGTCCACCGTTCGCGGGCGTGTGAACCTTTCGCCGGCCGCGTATGCGCAAACGCATGGCCAGTTCGCGATCGCTATTTCCGGGCGACTGGTGCGGCCGTATCTGACGGAGCACATTGAGCACGCCGAGCCGAGCAACGACGAACCGACCGATATCACGACGAGGACTTCCCGGTTGTATCTGGATGTCGAATCGATTTCGTTGGTGAGTCCGGCGAGTGGGGCGGTGGTGTTGAAGAAGTTGAGTTTGTCGAAGTAGTGGGTATTGCGATCAAGTGCATTTCACGCGCGATATCCGACGCCGTCTTGACTCGCCGGGGTGAGTTGGCGTCGCCGATTGACGCATCGCAGAGTCTACGAAGGCTGCGCGTCCCAACGATGGAGGAAGGCCATTACGTCATCGCGTGATCGAAGAATCCGCTTGTCGGCCCCGTATTCCTCAAACAATTTCTGGTGGCCAACGTACGAACTCGATCCCTGACGACTTCGATACGTCGAGGCCCAATCCAGCAGCGCGGCGAATGACGCCGCGTCTCCTCCTCGACGAATACCGCGGTGACGGATATTCTCAACGCATTCCGCTTCGTCGAGGCACAACCAGATCAGCGCGGTGGAGTCATCGCGGATCTCATTGACGAGCGAACCGTAAATACCTTCGATGACCCATCGATCAGCTTTCGCGGCGTCTCGCAGTAATTGAAGGGCATCGTTGCGCTCCCGAGTAACGCTGTATCCGCCCGGAAGCCAATGAATCGAATCCAGATCTACACAGGGCGCCGCCAACCGATTCGCGATTCGTTCGGCGAGCCAGCTTTTTCCGGAACCCGAATTCCCCACTATCAGCGTTCTATGCAGATCCATACGGGGGCTCGTCTCGTGGGGGCCAACGGCTAATCTCTTGATCGTCAAGTGCCGCAGCTCAATTGATCGGCGATGGCTCGGAGCGCAAGCTTGCCGAGCCGGTTAATCGCATGATCGCAGATGCGCATGCCGACGCACGCTGCGCGAAAAGCTAAATCTTCGCGTTGCGCAGTCGCAGCGCGTTCGAGATGACCGAAGCGGAGCTAAGACTCATGGCCAGTGCGGCAATCATCGGCGAGAGCAGCAGCCCCGTGAATGGATAAAGCACCCCAGCCGCCAACGGAACCCCGAGTGCGTTGTAAACGAACGCGAAGCCAAGATTTTGCTTCATGTTCGCGACCGTTGCCTCGGACAGCGCGCGAGCACGCGCGATACCGCGCAGGTCGCCCTTGACCAGCGTCACCTGGGCGCTGCTCATTGCCACATCCGTGCCGGTTCCCATCGCCACGCCGACATCGGCCTTGGCAAGCGCGGGAGCGTCGTTTATGCCGTCCCCGGCCATCGCCACGACATGCCGGGCTTGCTGAAGCCGTGTCACCAGGTCGAGCTTGTCGGCAGGCTGCACCTCGCCATGGAATTCATCGACGCCAAGCTTCTCGGCCACGGCCTTGGCCGTGACCACGCCGTCACCGGTCGCCATCACGACGCGAATACCGTTCTCCTTCAATGTCGAAAGCGCTTCCGGCGTCGTCGTCTTTATCGGGTCGGCGACTGCCAGCAGCCCGGCCAAGCCGCCGTCGACCGCCAGATACATGACACTGGCGCCCTGCGCGCGCATGCCGTCCGCCTCGTTGGCCAGCGACTCGACAGAGACAGCGTCGGTCTGCATCAGCGCGGTGTTGCCCAGCGCGAGTTTCCTGCCGGCGACCAGTCCTCTCACGCCGATACCCGTCGCGGATTCGAAATTCTCCGGGCGGTCCAAAGTCAGGTTCTTCTCACGCGCAGCCGCAACGATGGCCGCAGCAAGCGGATGCTCGCTGCCCTGGTCGAGACTCGCCGCCAGACGAAGCACTTCGTCGGCCGTGTATCCGTTTGTGCCCACGGCCCGCTCGAAGGCTGGATGCCCCTCGGTCAGCGTGCCCGTTTTGTCGACGATCAGTACATCGACCTTTCGCAGATTTTCGATCGCGGCCGCATCGCGAAAGAGAATCCCGCTGGTGGCTCCTTTGCCGCTTGCGACCATGATGGACATTGGCGTCGCAAGACCCAACGCACAGGGGCATACAATGATGAGCACCGCCACCGCGTTGATGAGGCCGAACACCCAGCTGGGCTCGGGCCCGAAGATGCCCCATACGAAGAACGTCAGAAGAGCGGCGCTGACGACTCCGACGACAAACACGCCAGCCACCTTGTCGGCCATCCGCTGCATGGGTGCCCGGGACCGCTGCGCCTGCGCGACCATCTGCACGATTTGTGACAGCACCGTCTCGGAGCCGACCTTTTCCGAGCGGATGATGAGACTGCCTGTCGCGTTCATCGTCGCGCCGATGACGTGGTCGCCAACACGCTTCGTGACGGGAATGGGCTCGCCGGTGATCATGGACTCGTCCAGCGAACTCGAGCCATCGGTCACCACGCCGTCCGTGGGGACTTTCTCGCCGGGCCGCACGCGAAGCAGGTTTCCGACATGTACATGGGACAACGGAATGTCTTCCTCGGAACCGTCCGGGTTGATGCGTCGGGCCGTCTTGGGGGCGAGCCCGAGCAGCGCCTTGATGGCGGCGGATGTTTGCGAGCGGGCCTTCAGTTCGAGCAACTGCCCGAGAAGCGTCAGCGAAATGATGACCGCCGCCGCTTCAAAATAGACGCTGACTCGGCCGTGCTCACTGTACGTTTCAGGAAACACGCCGGGGAAGAGGGTAGCGATGACACTGTAGATATACGCGGCGCCTGTCCCGAGCCCGATGAGCGTCCACATGTTGGGGCTGCGGTTCATGAATGAGCGAATGCACCGCGCGAAAAACGGCAGGCCGGCCCACAGGATGACCGGCGTGGAGACGATGAACTCGACCCAGCTTTCGGTGCCGGCATCCATCAGTTTCAGGCGATGGCCGAACATCGCCAGCACGAAAACGACGACGGTCAGTGGCAACGTCCACCAGAATCGGCGTCGGAAATCGACCAGTTCCGGATTCTCGCCTTCGTCGACGCTGGGCAGAATCGGCTCCAGCGTCATGCCGCACTTCGGACATTGCCCGGGGTGGTCCTGGCGAATTTCCGGGTGCATCGGGCACGTGTAGATAGTGCCCTCGGGCATCGCTTGGGGCTGCTGCTTGGCCGTCTCGTGTGCGTGATGGCCGCCCGATGACACGTGCTCGGAAATCCGTTGACGATAACGCTTGTCTTCGCCAGGTTGACCGCTCATTTGACGCTCCTTTGCTCAGCCGTTCCGCTCCGGTTATTGACCGAGGCCGGCCGGTACATCAGTTGCGTACAGTGAGACGCCACAGCGTCGGCTGTGGGTGGGCCGCCTGATTTCAATGTACCTGGGCCGGGCGCTTCCCGAACATATTAGGTAAAACTTCTCGGCCGGATGCTGCCTGCGCAGCCTGACGGTCCACGAGCATCGTTTTCGAAAGCCGGTTGAATTCCGGAATCACTCTATGCTCGCGCCCCTTCGACCGCTTGACGTCGCTCAACAAAATTAAGAACCCAAATTCGTCATACGAATCACAGCCATGGAGCGAGCATGCGACCGGATGGGTGTATCGCCTCGGGCATGCTCGGCAACGCAGCATTGACGTGCATCAACGCTGCGCTCGCCCGGCTACTTACGATAGACAGTGCATCCGTGAGCGGAATGCCGCGGAATATCGAGCAGAGGCGCGTCCATGGTGGAAAAATCGGCAGCAATCTCCGCGCGGCGCGGTCTGGCCCGCGCACTTCTGACGGCCGCACTGGCGGTCTCCATGCTTGCTCTCGCTGGATGCGGCTATAACGCGATCCAGACTGAAGACGAGCAGGTGAAGGCCAGTTGGTCAGAAGTTCTAAATCAGTATCAACGGCGTGCCGACCTTGTCCCCAATCTCGTCAACACGGTGAAGGGCTACGCGAACCAGGAAAAGGAAGTGCTCGTCAGTGTGACGGAGGCCCGGGCGCAAGTGGGCTCGATTCGCACCACGCCCGAACTTCTTGCCGACCCGCAGGCGTTCGCAAAGTTCGAGGCGGCGCAGGGGCAGCTCACGTCGTCTCTGTCACGTCTGCTCGTGGTATCGGAGAACTATCCGCAATTGAAGTCGGATGCGAACTTCCGGGACTTGCAGGCGCAGCTCGAGGGTACGGAAAATCGTATCGCCGTCGCCCGCAATCGATACATTCGCTCCGTCCAGACGTACAACACGACGGTACGTTCGTTCCCGAGTAATTTGACTGCAAAGGTGTTCGGCTATCTGGAACGACCCAACTTCTCGGTAAGCAACGAAGCCGAGATTTCCAGGCCGCCGCGGGTCGACTTCGGCTCGACGCCGGCATCTGCAGGCAGGGCTTCCAATTGAACGTGTTCCGACTGGCGATGGCCGTCGTCTTCGCCTTCTTTGTGTTGGGTGGAGTTCGCGCCCACGCGGACGCCGTTGTCCCGCCGCTGACATCGAGAGTAACCGATGAGACTGGAACCCTGACCAGCGACCAGAAGGCTGGCCTTGAGCAGACATTGAAAGAGTTCGAAGCGAAAAAGGGAACGCAGATTTCGGTTCTTGTTGTTCCAACCACGGCGCCGGAAACCATCGAACAGTATTCGATGCGAGTCGTCGAGCAATGGAAGCTTGGGCGCAAGAACGTCGACGACGGCGCGCTTCTGATTATCGCCAAGAATGACCGCACGCTTCGAATCGAGGTCGGATACGGCCTCGAAGGCGTGCTCACCGACGCGACGAGCAATCGCATCATCAACGAGGCAATCGTTCCCCGGTTCCGAAACGGCGATTTCTACGGCGGCATCACTGCGGGCCTCGACGGCATGATGCGCGTCACCAGCGGCGAGCAGTTGCCCCCGCCGCAGCGACGAGATCAGGCAAGCACGGGCGCCGGACGGTTACTTCCGCTTCTCTTCCTCCTGACGGTCATGGCCGGCGGCCTGCTGCGCGCCATGCTCGGGAGATTGCCGGGGGCCGCCGTTACAGGCGGAGTCGTTGGGGTACTCGCGTGGGTTTTGTCGGGGGCGCTTTTTGTCGCTATCGCGGCAGGACTGATGGCGCTGCTCTTCACGTTGCTGGGGGGCGGGATGGGCGCGGTTGGCGGGCGCTTCATTGGCGGTAGCGGCGGGCGTTTCGGTAGTGATTCGAATCGCGACATCTTTCGCGGAGGCGGTGGTGGCTTTGGCGGCGGTGGCGCATCGGGACGGTGGTGAGCATGGACCTGAAACGCCTCTTCCGGCATCTCTTCACGACCCACTGGCGGGTCAACAGCGCATTTTCACGGCAAGCACTTATCGCTATTGAAGAGGCTGTACGTACCAGTCATCGCGCGCACGTGGGTCAAGTCAGGTTTGCTGTAGAGGGGGCGCTGCACATCGGCGCCTTGCTGAAGGGCACATCTGCGAGGGACCGTGCCATCGAGGTTTTCTCGGCCCTCCGGGTTTGGGACACGGAGCACAACAACGGCATTCTTATCTATCTGCTTCTGGCGGACCGCGACGTCGAAATCGTTGTGGACCGAGGCATACACGCCAAGGTGGATGGCCGCGAATGGGAGGCGATTTGCCAAGCCATGGAGGCCCATTTCCGGCAAGGAGATTTCCGGTCCGGTGCGCTGCGGGGTGTCGAACAAGTTACCGAGCTGTTGAGAAAACACTTTCCAGCTCACGGTCCGCGGCGCGACGACCTTTCGAGTTCGCCCGTCGTGATGTGAGGCCTCGGCTTCATATCGATCCTCCGGAGCGGAAATCTGCGAATTTTGTGAGAAACCATTGGCTCCGAGGTTGCCAAAGGAGGTATCCGGAATTTAGTGTGTGAGGCGGGTTGAGATTCAGACTCCGATGTTGAATCGTTCCGGGTAAAGCAGCG